>NZ_RCCV01000004.1:0-600000 GCF_003664255.1 Micromonospora sp. M71_S20
GATTCGATGAGCTGGTGATGCTGGCGGCATCGCGGTTGCTCCGTTCGACGGTTGCTGGGGGCGGGCCGGGCGGGTCGTTATATGAGGCCGGGCAGTGAGCTGTTCCGAGGGCCGCTACGACTGCACCAATGCGATCGGTGCTCAGTGTCCGACCCTTGCGCATTCTGGTTCGCGGGCCGCCGTCACGATGTGCACCCGTACGTGGCCGGCTTGACGGTATGCGGGCCCGGCTCGCTGTGTGCCGCGTCCTCGGTTCAGCGAGCCGGGCAAGAGGTCAAAGACTGTCGAGGTAGCGGCGTAGCCGCTCGGCGAGCTTGCGGGGCGGGTAGGGGTTCTTGAGCGGCCGGTAGCCCTCGCCGTGGCGTGGTTTCTCGGTGTAGACATCCGACCCGTCGCGCTGCCAGCTGCCGATGATCACCAGCGTGCTGACCGGCCGCTGGGTTTTGACCGGTGCCACGCGATGGAGTTCAGTCAGGTCGAAGGTGTAGTACGTGTTCTCGGCGAAGGTGGCGTTCAGGACCGGGGCGAGCTTGACGGTGGTCACGGCGCTGTTGTCGTACGCGAAGCTGCCGCCGAGCTGCCACGGGTAGTGCAGATACGGCGAGCCCTCGTCCGACTGCCGATAGGTCTGAAAGTTCAGTGCACCGGACAGGAGGCGGGAGCCGAAGCTCCAGGCGTGGTTGTGGATGTCTTCGGTAAGCAGCGGTGCCTCCGGCCACCACACGTGCAGTCGGACGCGGTGGCTCGGGTGGCTGTTCTCCAAGGGGATGGAGTCGAAGCCGTTAGGGTGCGCGAAGGATTGGTGGGCGATCTCCGCCAGGTGGTCCTCGTCGTTGAGGATCTGCTGGATGGTGTCCACGGCCCAGGACGGCAGGCCGGGGTCGGCGACGAACTCTCGGATGGCCGACAGCTGGTTCACCGGTTGCGCGGCGAGCCGTTCCAGTTCAGCCGCGAATCCGGGAGGGAGGACCTTGGCCGCCGTGGCGATCAAAGGCGGGGGGAGGTGGTGAGTCGAGGACAGCATGGTGACGTCCGTTCGTGGGTGAGGGCCATGAAGGGGCCAAACCGAGGGGTGCCGTGCGAGTACCGGCGTCAGCCAGCGAGGGCGTCGTGCAGAGCGGCTACGACTCGGTCGATGTCGTCGGAACTCAGCGAGGGATGGAACGGCAGGGTGAGGATGCGCTGGCCGATCTCCTCGGTGGCCGGCAGGCTGGTCGTCCACTGTTCGAAGGCCGGCTGGAGGTGGTTGGGCGGGTAGTGGACACCGACTCCGATTCCTGCGGCCCGCATCTGGTGGAAGATCCGGTTGCGGTCGGGTATCTGCACCACGCAGTTGAACGGGACGGTGTGGTCGATGTCGACGTCGGTAAGCTCGACGTTGGGCAGGTCAGCGAGAGCTGCGGCATACCGGTGCCATAGCTGCTGGCGGATCATGCGTGCCTGATCGAAGTTGGCGAGCTGCACCGAGCCGATCGCGGCATTCATCGATTGCAGGTGAGCCCGCACACCGAAGCCGATGACGTCGTACGTGGTGGCCTCGGCTCGTTGGGCGAGGGTCTGGGCGATGCCGGTGGTCCGCATCCGGCGCAGCTTTTCGGCCTGCTCAGGGGTGCGGGGTACGATCGCGCCGCCTTCGCCGCAGGTGAGGTTCTTCATCGGGCCGAAGGAGAAGCACGTCATGATGCGTCGGTTGGTGCCGACCAGCCGCCCGTCGAGGTTGGAGCCGAAGGCTTGCGCCGCGTCCTCGATGATGTGGATGCCGCTGTCGTTCAGATGCTCCTGGATGCCGGTGAGGTCGACGGCTCGGCCGGAGTAGAGCACGGGCATGACTGCCCTGGTCGTCGAGGTCACTGCGGCGAGGATGTCGTCGGCGCGGACGCAGAGGCTGCTCTTGTCGACCTCGATGAATACCGGGTTGGCGCCGGTGGCGATGATTGCTTGGATCGTGGAGCAGAACGTTAGCGAGGGGACGATCACCTCGTCGCCGGGGCCGATCCCGGCGGTGAGCAGTGCAAGCTGCATCGCGACGGTGCCCGTGGCGACGCAGACGACGTCGGGAACGCCGAGGTAGTTGGCGAGGTCTGTCTCGAAGCGTTCGGTGATCGGGCCGTGGCCGTAGTGCCCGGCGAGCAGAGCGTCGGTGACGGCCTTGATTTCGGGTCCGTACAGGATGGGGCCGGCGTTGCGGCTGGCACCGCCGGGGAGTGCGATGGTCATCGGAGGCCTCCGTTGGGGCTCGGCGATGGCACGGGAGATGGGATCGGCCGGGTAGCGGCCAACGGCGTGGGGCCGGCGACGATCGTGTCGACGTACTTGATCAGGTGAATGTCGGGGGTGTAGCGGAGCCGGTCGTGGTTGACGGCCCGGCCGAACATGCCGTTGAGGAACTGACCGATGAGATCGGCGCCGGCTGCTTCGCTGATCGGGAACGCGCCGGCGATCCGCCCGTTGACCTCGGTGATGAGGACTCGGCCTGGGTCGTCGGTGAGGAATCCCTGGACGCAGCACAGTCCGGTCATGCCGAGGGCGGCGACGGTGGCGGTAACCGTCTTGGCCACCTGGTCGTCGTGGAAGGTGCGCGCGGCCACAGACAAACCGTTGCGGACTGTGAGCCGGTGGCGGGTGATTGCCGAGACGTTCCCGTCGTGGTCGATGAGGCAGTCGGCGGTGAACTCCGATCCGGAGATTCGTTCCTGCACGAGTGGGTCGTCGACCAGTTCGCACAGTACGCGCGCCTGGCGCACGGTGTGGCAGATGTGCAGGCCCTTGCCGCCGTGGCCCCGTCGGGGTTTGACGACCAGATCGATGCCTTCGGGGATCCGGTCGAGTTCGGCTGGCAGCCACGTGCGCGGTGTCGGGACGCCGTGCAGGCGGGCCAGCCGGTGGAACTCGGCTTTGTCGTGGCAGGCGGTCATCGCTGCGGGCGAGGGGAGCCAGGTCCGTACGCCGAGAGCATGGAGTTGGTCCCGCAGCTCGACGAGCCGCAGAATCTCGCTCTCGTCGGTGGGAATGAGCGCTGCCGGGCGTTCTGACCGGCAGATGTCGAGTAGGGCGCCGGTGTATCGCGCGTCACGGCTGGGCGGAACCACCCGGGGGGTGAGGCCGGGCAGGAACAGTCCGGCGGCGAGCGGATTCGTGTCAGTGCCGATGACCTGGTAGCCGGCGAGGTGCAGGACCCGCGCCAGGTCGAAGCCGGGGGCGCCACCGACGGCGGTGACCAGCAACGGCCGATCGGTGAGGTCAGCCGACATAGCCGTGCCCGTTCGCGCTGGCACCCATCGCGGCCAACTGCGGGGTGTCCCACCGGTCGCAGTTGTCGCGGTACCACTGCACGGTCTGGGCCAAGCCAGCCGTCAGCTCCCATGTCGGGTGGTAGCCGAGGTCAGCGCGGACCTTGCTCGAATCGATGGAGTACCGGATGTCGTTGGAGAGACGGTCCGGGCCGTACTCGACACGATCCCAGGTCGCACCGACCTCGGCGAGAAGCAGAGCTGTCATCTCTTTGTTCGTCAGGTCGGTGCCGCCGCCGATGTTGTAGGCCTCACCGGGCAGTCCTCGGCGCATGACGAGGTCGATGCCCTGGCAGTTGTCCTCTACGTGCAGCCAGTTGCGCACGTGCTGGCCCCGGCCGTGCAGAGTCACGTTCTGACCGGAGAGCAGCCGGGTAATGAACAACGGCACCAGCTTCTCGTGGTGCTGGCCGGCGCCGTAGTTGTTGACCGATCGGGTGATGCACACCGGCACCCCGTAGGTATGGAAGTACGACATCGCGATCTGCTCCGCAGCCGCCTTCGACGCCGCGTAGGGAACCGTCGGGCACAGCGGGTCGTCCTCGCGGGCCGTGCCGGTGCGCAGCGGGCCGTACACCTCGTCGGTGGAAACGTGCACGAACTTGTCCACCCCGTACGTGCGGGCCGCGTCCAGCAGGTGGAAGGTACCCACCACGTTGGTCTGGACGAAGGACCCGGCATCGCCGAGCGACCGCGTCACGTGCGACTCGGCGGCGAAGTGCACGACGATATCGCTGTCGGAGACCAAACCATCGATCAACGCCCGATCGTCCAGCGTGCCCTTGACGAACGTGACCCGGGAGTCATCCAGCACAGGACCCAGGTTGCCCAGGTGCCCTGCATAGGTGAGCGCGTCAACCACGGTAATCGTGCTGTCGCCGGCGGCGAGCAACCGCTTGACGAAATGCGAGCCAATGAACCCCGCACCGCCGGTGACTAGAACCCTCTGCACTGTCCTCTCGTTGGGGGTTTGCGCCGTCCTCGCACCCACCGCCTCCGCGGCCGGCATTTGCACCGTCATGTGCATGACCCTTTCCTCAACTGATGTGGAGAACCGGCGGTCGCGGTGGCCGAGCCTCCCTGTGCGTCGGCCACCGCGCCGATACGTCGACGGTATGGAGCAACACCGATGGCAGGCAGCGTGTGTTCCCGGCGGCAGGTGCGACGGATTCACACAGGGTGTGAGTAGCCCACACCCCTACGCCCGCAGCGCTGCTGTCTCTAGGCTGAACAGATGACGGAGGCGAACATCCTGCTCGATGCTCTCCTCGACCGCGCCGCTATGTCCCACGCCAGCCTGGCCCGGCACCTGAATGCACTCGACACGGCGCTGCGCTACGACCATGCCTCCGTCGCCCGGTGGATCCGCGACCAGGCCATCCCCCGTCACCCGGTGCCGCTGCTGATCTGCCGGATCATCGGTGACCGGCTCGGTACCACCGTGACCTTGGCCGACATCGGCATGGCGCCCGACCATGACCACGAACCGGCGACAGTGGCGGGGCTGATCGAGCGGGCCGCCGCCGTGTGGCGCGGTGACCAGAAAGGCCGCCACCCCACCAAGCCGTTGATCGGCGCCCAAGCCACCGCACCGTTGTGGGAGTGGGAGCATCCACCCGACAACGACAACCTCACTCGGACCGGGCCCCGGCGTGTCGACCCGGTCGACGTCATCCGTCTGCGGCTCGCTCGTACCCGCTACCAGGAGATGTATCGGCGCGTCGGTGGCCTACCGGTGCGAGCCCGCGTCGTAGACACTCTCACTGGCCAGGCCGCGCCCCTGCTGCGCGCCGCCTACGACAACAGCCGCGGCCGGGACCTCTTCCAAGCCGTCGCCGGACTCGCCGCGCTTGCCGGTGTCTGCGCCTACGACGCCAACCGGCAAGCCCTGGCTCAGCGCCACCTACTCACCGCGCTGCGGCTGGCCAAAGCCTCTGGCGATCGCGCGCTCGGCGCCTACATCGTCGCCGTCATGGCTAACCAGGCACTCCACCTGCGCGAACACCGGCTCGTCGTCCAGTACACCCAAGCCGCCCTACGCGCCAGCGGCCCCGCTATCTCCCACGCCTTGGCCGCCGACCTGCATGCCCTCGCAGGCAAGGCATACGCCCGCATGCACGACACAACCAGCAGCCACGACCACCTCCGCCGCGCCGAAGCCCTCGCCGTCCGTCTCGACCCCAGCTCCGGGCCCGTGGAAGTGTCCTACGTTCAACCCGGCCTGATCGAAACCCAAGTCGCCGAAGCCCTCCGCCGCCTCGGCGATCTCACCGCCGCCCGTAGCTACGCAGACGAATCCGTCCGCACCGCCACCACCACCCACCTACGCGGACAGGTCCACCGGCACGCCGGCCTCACCCTCGTCCTCACGGCCCAAGGCGACCTCGAACATGCCATCGCGACCGGCCACCGCATGCTCGACCGGCTTACCGGCATGGAATCCGGCAGGCTCGCCGACCGTATCCGGCAGGTCACCACAGCTCTGAAGCCACACGCAACCCAACCTGCCGTTGCCGCGTTCCTCGAACGAGCACACCACCACGCCGACGACCCGACAGGACCCTGATGCGCTGGACGATCCACTCCGAACGGACCCTCTACCAAGACCCATGGGTCCACCTCGCCAGCGCCGACGTCGAGCTACCTGACGGCCGCCACCTCGACCACCGCCTCATCCGCACCGCCGCACCCGGCGCCGGCCTCGCCATCATCATCAACGAAAAAGTGCTCCTAATCTGGCGGCACCGCTTCATCACCGACACCTGGGGATGGGAAATCCCCCAAGGCAGCATCCGACCAGACGAGACGCCCCCAGCCGCAGCCGTACGCGAGGCACAAGAAGAGACCGGATGGCGCGCCGAAGGTCCGATCACACCGCTGCTATACGTCCAACCCTCCCCCGGACTACTCACCAGCGAACACCACATCTACACCGCGACCCACGCACAACACCTCGGCGCACCCGAGGACCACCACGAAAGTCAATCAGTTAACTGGATCGCCCTCACCGAAATCCCTCACCTCATCGCCAAACGCGACATCGTCGCCGGAACAACGGTGGCCGCTCTTTGCCTCCTGCTTCACACGCGCACTAAATAGGCTGCTACCTATTGCGGACGTCGCAAGCGATGCCGGCTGCGTCACGGGCTAGCCATTCAGATAGAATCGCAGGAAACGGTACCGCAAGGGCGTATCCGGCAATGCGCCGCTGGTGATGCCGCTGGCATCAATCCCGCCCTTGCTTTCGCTTCGCCGCTAACGAAACAACTATGCTGGCGTCAGGCCGCCAGTTGTCGTCGGGAGAATTCCCATTCTCCACTATTCCATCAATCGCGTTGTATGGGGCGTCAATCGTCCACCTCGACCGCAGGTTGGTGCGGCACATGGCCTGTTGGTGTACGCCCAGGACAGGTCACGGTTCAAGTTGACGTTCGTACACCGAACGGTGTTTCCCGGGCCCCTTGTAGTCGTGGGCTACGGACACTCCTTGCTCGACGGCATCGCCAGGGAGGTTGGTAAATCCCAAGGCGAGCCAAGCCCGATGCGCAGCGCCGTTGTCAGGTTCCGAGGTGAGGTAGAGGCGTCGGCATCCCCAGAGAGCGCCTTGGCCTTGGACTTCCTTCACGAGCGCCCGCGTGACCCCTTGCCGACGGTGACTGGGGTGCGTCATGACGTCCTGTAGGTAGATCTCTGACGGGTCGACCTGGCTGCGGAAGGCGATCACGCTGCCGACGACCTGCCCGTTGACGATGGCGAGTGGACAGGTGTTGGCGAACAGCGTGGCGTACAGCCAGTAGTCCGATGAGCCCCGCAGCCTGATATGTGGCTCTCCCAGCGCGAGCAGTTTTTCGAGGTCGGGGATGCGGTCGACCGTGAGCGAAGTGATGATCATGATCGGTGTCCTTCGGCAAGCTCGATCGATGCGGCGAGGTCCCGTGCGGCGACGGCGGGGTCCAGGGAGTCGGTGACTCCGCGACCGACGACGAGGATGTCCCAGGAGCGTCGTCGGCTGGCTTCGACGTCGGTGGGTTCGAAGCCGCCGGAGACCGCGACCGGCAGTTTGGTCCACGACCTGATCAGTTGCGCCTGGTCGAGGGGGTGGAAACCGGCTACGCCCAGGTCGATGTTCGTGGTGATGGCGAAGCCGTCGACTCCCGCGCGTTCCATGTCCTGGACCCAGCCTTGATTCAGCCGGCCGGTGGGGACGTCGATGATGACGGGGACGGCGAGGCGCTTGCTGGCCTCGACGGCTGCCGAGACGCTGGCGATACTGGCGGGTCCGATGAGTAGCACGACGTCGGCTCCGGCCTCGGTCGCGAGGACCACCTGGTCGCGTCCCCAGTCTGCCGACATCATCTCAGCGACGATCCATGCACCTGGTGCTTGTTGCTTGACGGCGCTGATTGCCTGGACGCCGACGCTCTTGATGAGCGGGTCGCCGATCTCGATGAATCGCACGCCAGCGGTGACGGCGGCCTGCGCGACGCTGATGGCGTAGTCGATGTCGCGGACATCGAGTGCGACCTGGAGTGCGCGTCGGTCTCGGAGACGGCGGAAGGCTTCCTTGCTGATGCCTGCGGTCGTGATCGTGCTTGTGTCATGTCCGTCGAGCAGGTTGGCTTCGGTGCGGACGAGCCAGTCGGTTGAGGTGCCGCCCCGGCGAATCAGGGCGGATTTGACATCCGGAGGGAGCCGTAGGGCACCGGTGCGGGCTTCTCGAAGTAGGCCGAACAGGGCACCACGAGCTGAGTCTTCGTCGTGGATCGGTTGTCTGCCGGACTTGAGTAGAAGCCGCTGTGCGGCGACTCGGACGTTTCGAGGGCCGTGTCGCCAGGCGTCCTGGTTGCTGATGACCAGGTCGGCAGCGGAGTCGTCGTGCCCGGCTCGGGCGGCGAGCCCTTGGAGGAGGCGTTCGCGGACGTGCCAGTTGCGGTCGTTGAGGAGAGTGGTGAGCAGGTGTTTCGTGCCGGATGCGGTCGAGCGGCCGACAGTGTCGGCCACGGCGGCGCGAACCTTGTAGTCGCGGTCCGCGACCAACGCTTCCAGGACCTCGGTGATCGTGTGGAGCGGGACAGCACGGCCTGCTCGGATTCCTTCGACGAGGGCGGCGCGGGCTCGCCAGTCGGGATGGGCCAGGAGTGCCTTCAGCTCGTGAGAACTGCCGTTGTCGGTGGCGAGGAAGACGTGGAAATGCCGGGCGATGAACACCGCATCCTCTACGGCGTCGAGTTGTGCGAGGCGAACGAAGTCGTGGACAGCGGCGATGGGTAGCTGCCTCTCGACGCACGCCACGATGTCGGACCAGACTGTCGGGCCGAAGCGGCGCAGCACTCGGAGCATCCATCGGGGGTACTCCGAGCCGAGGGCTGTGGCGGCTGCGCTGGTGTGCAGGAGGGCTCTGGCGAGGGGAAGCCCATTGTCGTGTAGGCACCGTGAGGCGCATACGCGCAGCACCTCGGCGGTGGCGAAGGCGGGGGCATCGCCGGTGAGTTCGAGCATCATCGGCAGCGTTTCGGTGATGCTGACCGATGGTGACTGGGCGACGGCGGCCAGCAGCTCCGGTGTCGTGGCGTCCAAGCCCTGCAAGGCGAATTCGAGGACGCCTCGCAGGTCGCCTGACTGGTTTGTGCGGGTGGCCAGGTCGTTGAGCAGCTCGATGGTGACGGTCGAGCGCCCCTGGGCCTCGATGAGCTGGGCGAGCCAGCGTGCGAAGAGGAACTCGCGAATGACGTCGTGATAGAACGTCAGGCCGCTGGTCGGTCCGGACCGCACGAGCCCTGTCGCCGAGGACGCGGTGACATCATCAGCATTGTCTGAGTCGGCTTGGATCGGGGGGAGCAGGTGGTGAGGCCATGCTGCGGCGAGCTGCCGTCGCGCAAGGGCGGTCAGGGCCGCGGTGGCGCGTTCGACATCCAGGCCTGCGGCTTTCAAGATCGAAGCGACGCAGAATTCCACGAGCCGGTAGGCGTTGGTTTCTCCGAGCGGTTCAGTCGACTTGGCGGCCCGGATGAGGCTCATGTACAGCGGCAGACGCACCAGGTTGCGGATCTTCGCGGGTAGCGTGTCGAACGAGGGCTCGCCCTCGTGCCGCCGGGCGTTCCACACCTGCCGAGCGGTGCCAGTGTCCCAGCGTCCGAGCGGTAGCGAGGCACCAACGCCGGGATCCTGACCGGGGACGACCGCTGCCGCCAGGACGGGATAGGGCGCGAGCTCGATTTCCGGTGGCGTACGCAGCACGAGGAGAAACCGCAAATTCTTCGAGAGCACCTGCCGCAGCGTGGCGTCCAGTTGGCGGCAGACCTTGTCGACCACAGCGCGGGACTGCGGACTGTCGATGACGACCAACAGCGGCCGGGACAGGCTCTGGCTCTCGTCTTCCAGAGTCAACAGGGGATCCTCGCCGGCTGGCAGGGAACCGTAGCGGAGGATCTCTCGCGCCAGATCGAGGTCCCCACTCCACGAGTCCGTGGTCAGCAGCTGAACATCCACACCGGGAACCTGCGCCGCCAGGTGGCGGGTGAAGCTGGACTTGCCGCAGCCCGGGGGACCGGTGACCAGGAAGACGCGGGAGGTCGAGGCCAACAAGTCCGCCACCAGCCGCTGGACGTCGGCCGGCGGCACATAGCCAAGGTCGTCGGGATGCTGGACACCGAACGCCGCGAGCACGGCAGCGGTCCGTTCTCTGGTGCGGGTACCGAGGTCTTGCCCTGTCGGCTGAGGGCCGTCGACGGGTGGCGGCGGTTGGCTTGGCACGGTAGCGGCTGCCGCCTGGAGGGCCTGAGCGAAGCGCTGCCTGACCTCGGTCGATGCCCGTGCAAGGTCGACGTCGAGCATCTGCTGGGTCTCGTAGCGCATTCGGCTTGTGGCGCCGCGTTTTTCCCAGTTGGAGACAGCCGTCGGAGTGAGCCCCAGGTGCTCGGCGAAGCCGCGCACGCTCATACGCAGCGCCAGGCGCAATGCTTTCGCCTCGCGGCCCGTCCACCGCCGTACCGTCTCCACGGGTATCCCCCAGGCCATGCACTCAGCGTCAAAGCGACTATCCGCTGATCAGTTTGCACGATGCCCCAGCGACATGGACACGCGACTGCGTGTCCGGCCGGTTCGGGGGTGGGCCAGCCTGACCCGGTCACACCCTGGACGAGTCCGCTCCGAAGCGGCGTTCGCCGCGCTGGCCGGTGCGGCCCCTACCGGCCTCGTCAGGCAATACCATCCGACACCGGCTCAGCCCGCGGCGGTGACCGACGCCTGAGCCGAGCGCTCTACACCGTCGCGCTGGTCCGCATGGGCCACGATGCCCGCACCCGCGACTACGTCACCCGCCGCACCAGCGAGGGCCGCACCAAACGCGAGATCATGCGCAGCCTCAAGCGCTACATCAGCAGACAATTCTTCCGGACTCTGAATGGCGCCAACCCAGCCATCCCCCCCACTTGACAGCTATAGAAGCATCTCATTGGGTGCATGTGACAAAACGCGCCCGTCCTGGAGCTGCCTCGTGGGGAGGGCCCTGGCCTCCCACCCGTCGCCCTTTCGGGGGAAGGCCGTGAGCGCCTGGCTGCCACCATGAGCATCACCGTCGCGCAGGCGTGAAATCGACTCAGCAGTTTTTCGGAAATGGAATTAAATGGTTGGATTGGGTGCGGCGTATCACGGTTGCGGCCAGGGCGAGTGCCGACGATAGAGTGCGGCGGGCTGAGTCAGGAAGTTGTCCGAGGCAGAGGCCGCTTGCGCTGATCATCTGCCGCAGTGGGCCGTGGTGTTCGGGACCGACGGCTGGGTTTTTGAGGAGTTCACGCGCGGCGTTGGCATCCTGTTCCTGGAATACCTCTGTGGCCAGCCGATCGATCACGGCGGCTGCGGCGGCTGTGGGAAGGTCGGGGGAAAGGTCGAGGGCGGTGAGGATTAGTCGGGTGCGAAATAGCGAGAGTCCGGAACCGAGCGCCATATTTGATGCGACGCGGTGCGCTGGGTCACCGACGCGATCAACGCCTTTGGCCCACAGAACACGCGCAGCACCGTCCTCAACCAGGTCGGTTTGGCCAGCGCGTACTTCCTGGCAGACGCTCCCGACCTAGCGATGCACGCCGGCAACACCGCCCAGAAACAGGCCGAGACGCTGACCTCGCCGCGCGTGATTGAACGGATCGCCAACCTACGTCGAGACGCCACGCAACACATGCATTTGCCGGAGGTCGCCGACTTCATACGGGCTCTGCCTCGACCCACCTCAGTCGCATGACAGGCGCAGATGGCCGGTTCACCGCAGCGGCGATGCGGCGTGCACTTGCGAACATCTCCGGCCAGCTCGGCGTCGATGACGCGGACGCTCGTTTGTTGAGGCTGACGAACAACGCCGTCTTCGCGTTGCCGGCCGCCGGGCTGGTTGTGCGAATCACGCGCACGTATCGGTTGCACGCACGCGTGCACAAGGTCGCGGAGCTAAAGGATGTCTCGTAACCCAGTGAAGGCGTTGCCTGGCAACGGTGCTGGTGTCACCCCGCGAGGATGATGTTGTGGAGATGGGCGATGCCGGAAGCGGTGTCGGTCAATGTGCTGGCGGCGCGGCGGTAGTCGCGCAGGATCTTGAAGCACTTCATGCGGGCCAGGGCGTGTTCGACCTGCGCGCGGACGGTGCGGTGTTGCTTGTTCAGCTCCTTCTTCCACTCGGGTAACTCGCTGCCGTCGGCGGGCTTGCGGTACGGGATGATCACGTCGGGGTTGCCGCGGTAGGCACCGTCGGCCATGACAGGCCGTCCGGCCAGCTTCTGGTCGATGCCCGAGGTGCGGTAGACGATGGTGTCGTTGCGGTTGCCGGGTTGCGGGTCGCCGAGGGCCACGACGAGGCGGGTGTGGGCGTCAATGGCGACCTGCAGATTCGTGCTGTAGCGGTAGTTCTTGCTCGGGGCGGCCAGCCGGTGGTCCCGGGTCGGGACCAGGGTGCCGTCGACGATGGTGACCTGGTCGACCCGACGCCGGCGCCCCGGCGCCAGAGCGAGCAGGGGTCCGACGGTGTCGATGACCCGGTGCGCGGCGGAGTGCGACACCCCGAACAGCGGGCCGATCTGCCGCATCGTCAGGTTCGTGCGCCAGTACGCGGCGACCAGCAACACCCGATCGGCGAGGTCAAGCGACCACTGCCGGCCCGGCCGTCAGCGATCGCGTCCCCGCCACGCTCGGCGACCAGCCGCACCAGCCTGCGGAACTGGGCGGGCTGCAGCCCGGTGAACGGAAAGATCCACTCCTGGCGGGCCGCCGAAATCACCTGCACCCCCGACATGATCCACCATGGACCGATCCCCGAGTTACGAGACGTCCCTTAGATGCGGACGACAAGGCCCGGGGGCGGCAGTCGGTGTGTGGTGCGGTCCCTGCGGTTGGAATGTGACGGTGTGTACACCGCCTGGCGAGGTCAGGACCGACGGAGGCGTCGCTTACGCCGTCGCCGCCGGGCTCGACTACCTCCGGTCTCGGAAGCCTCGCGCGGCTGGCGCACCACGACCCTGGGCTTCAGCGGTCGTCCAGCGAGCATGCAGGCCACGGCGGTCATGGTGAAGGCCACGAGCCAGATGAACACCCCGGAAGGACCATCGACGTCGTCCGGCAGGCGTGGATCGACCAGGCCCTCCGGGTCCCGTATCACCGTGACCCGCGCGCCGACCTCGCCTTCGGGATTGTGGCTCGCACCGATCTCCGCGCCCGGCCACACGCCCAGCTCGCCGGGAATGCGTGTCCCCTCCGGATCCGCCAACGCGTAGTAGAGGTGGCGCCCCTTCTCCCTACCGTCGCGTACCTGCGTCACGGTGGCCTCGACCCGCTTGCCGCGCGCTTCGAGGACGGCGGTGTAAAAGCCCATCGCGCTGGCGAATATGAGCAGCCCGGACAAGAGCCACGCCAGGCACAGCATGCCCATGCGGGGAGGTTGTGCGGGGGCGGTCACGAGCGCCGCCGCCATCAAGGCGAGGCACCACAGGATCGTGCCCGGCAGGGCCGCCACGTCGGCGCGGATCCACGTGGTCGCGACCAAGGCGCCGCCGGCTGCCGACACGACGGTCAACACGCCCAGATACTCCGCGCCGAGCTGATTCACCGGCCGGAAATCGCGAATCAACACGAGCCGAAGTGTAGAGCGCCAGTACAACGCTGCACGGCGCGCGGGATTCGCTTCGCCGGCCGCTGGGTGGTGCAGTTAACTGAGGTTAGCGGTGAGTTACGAGACACTCCTTAGGTGTGTGGTTCGAGGAGGTCAATGCACCGACCATCCGGCTCGCCGCCGGTATTGACCAGCCTGTTGCCGGCGGGGATCTGCTCGCCACTGTGTGGCGCTACGTCGCACCGCAGGAGCCTCCTCCCGACGCCGGTGACCTCGGCGTTACGCTGCGGGCGTTCCATGGCCTCGGCGTCCCTCCGCTGCACCTGCCCGTGTGGGATCCGATCGACGACGCTCGGCGCCGGCTCGACGACGCCGAAGGGCTCGCCGACGGTGACCGAGACTATCTGCTCGCCTGGTGCGACCAGCTTGAACCTCGCCTTCAAGAGTTCGCGGCGGGCGTCGAGCCAGGACTCGTGCATGGTGACGCGCACGAGGAAAACTTGCTTCGCGACGTTTTCGGCAAGGTATTGCTGTTTGACTTCGATGCGACCTGCATCGGACCGTGGCAGGTCGACCTCGTTCCGCCTCCAGCGAACGAAGTTCGGTTCGGTCGTACTGATGGACACCGCAAACTGGCAGCCGCCTACGGTTACGACATCACTCAGGATCCATCCTGGCCCTTGTTGCAAGAAGCACGTGAACTGAAGATGATCGCTGCGGCCGTACCGCTGCTGTCCAGTGCGCCAGGCGTGGCTGACGAGTTCCAGCTACGGCTGCGATCAGTTCGCACCGGCGACACCGGCATGCGATGGACCGCGTTTGGCGATCTCCCACGCTGATGCCGCGGCCTTCCCAATTGACTACTGTGGCTTTAGCGACGCCGAGATGCTCGGCGTAGGCCCTGATGCTCATCCGCCACGCTTGACGAAGCACTGCTTCCTCTCGGCCTGTCCAACGCTTTACGATCGCCACCCCGGCTCCCTTCTCGTGGCGTGCTCTTGTAGGTATCTCCTCTGATTGAAAATGCGACGGCTTCCGCATCCTTTTGCTTCATTCACTGTCCCGGTGCACAAATTCTCGGTAGCCGGCGGCGTTGACAAGGCGCAGTTTCCGCAGTAGGGAAAGATTAAATCGCCTCTGAAGTGGATCCGTTTGCTCGTGCGTCTTGCTGCGTGGAGAGCCTGAGTTTCCTGGCCAGTCCATTTTGCAGTCATTGTGATGGGGCTGTCTCCCAGTGTAGGTCGGCGGACGCGTTCTTGATCATGACTGGCAGGGAGGCAGACTGGTACAAGACTAGTACAAGGCTGGTGCATCCTCCGGTTCCAGTAAGGCTGTCGGGCCGGCATGATCTTCATGGATGACGTGAACGTTCAGGTTGGGCTATGGAGCGCTGAGCGGGATTGTCGGCTCAGGCGGTGATCTAGCGCTGCGACAACGGATGATTGCGGTTTTGGTCAGCCGAATTATCGGCCGAGTGGCCAGCGTTGCCACTATCGGCTTTTCCAGGATGTGGCGACTCCCCGCGCTGCGAGCACTGCGAGCGGGGCTCCGGTAGTGACCATCCTGGCCGTCAAGGCCAGCAAGGTTGATTACCAGCAGAAACCAGGGGGAAGGGTGACGAGTTTCGAGAGCACTGCGAGACAGGGCTCCCGCGTGAGGACGCGTCGACTGGTCGACTGGCCCGTTCGGCTCAAGGCGGCACTGATCGTTGTGCCGATCGCGCTGGCGGCAGTGCTCTCGACGGGATTCGGTCTCTGGTCTTCGGTCGCGGAGGCAAGCATGGCGCAGCGCGCTGGGGACATGTTCGCCGCGGGTGGGGCCGCTGCGGAGGTGACGCAGCGGCTTCAGGTTGAGCGGATCGCTGCGGTGGGCCTGCTGCTGCCGGGCTCGACGGTCACTCCAGCCGCTTTCGAGCGTGCGGTTCAGGACACGGATCGTGCGGTGTCTCGGTTTCACGAGCAGCGTGACCGGCTTGATGACGTGCCGGAGTCTGTGCGACTGGTGTTGACCAGGGTGGACGCCGGCTTGGTGGACGTGGGGGCGCAGCGGCAGCGGGTGCGAGGCGATGGGCTGGTGTCGTTGTCGGCGGTGGCCTTCGGTTACCGCGGGGTGATTGCTGATCTTGATGACTTGCTGCCCGCGGTGGCGCAGAGCGGCGTTACTCCTCAGCTCGCTGACGAGATGCGCGCGGCGGTGGCGTTGTCGCGGGCTCGGGAGTCGGTGGGTCAGCAGCAGGTGGCGGTGTTGCAGGCGTTGGCGGCTAGGCGGTTGACCCCGGCGCTGCATGCCGAGATCGTGGCCGCCCGGTCCGCGCAGGACGAGGCGTTGCGTGAGTTTGACGCGTTGGCGCGGCCGTCGTGGCAGGCGTTGCTGGGTCGGACGCTGACTGGCCTGGACGTGCTGGCCGCCGTGCGGCTGGATGGGGCGGTGTCCGGCACGGGCGTGTATGAGCCGGTCCGGTTGGCGGGCGGCGCTGAGCAGTGGAGCCGCGTGATGACCACCCGGGCGGACCTGCTGGCCCAGGTGCAGTCGACCGTGAACGGTGACATCGAGGCTGCCGCTGATGACCTGTGGATGGAGCAGGTTCGGTCTGCCGCGCTCCAGGCCGCTGTGCTGATAGTGATGCTGGTCGTCGCCGTGGTCACCGCGGTGCGGGTGGCGCGGTCGCTAATCGGCCAGTTGTCGTTGTTGGAACAGGGTGCACGGCGAGTCGCGGACGTGGAGCTGCCGAGCCTGGTCAGACGGCTGCGGGCGACATCGGATCCTGCGTCGGCGCGTCGGTTGGCCGATGGCGCCGGTGGGGTGGCGGTGCCGGTCGTCGGTCAGGACGAGGTGGGCCGGGTCGCGGGTGCGTTCAACCTGGTGTTGCGCTCTGCGGTGGACGCGGCAGCGGATCAGGCGCAAAGTCGCGCCCTGGTCAGCGCGATGATCACCTCAGTCGGGCGGCGAGTGCAGGCGCTCACGGAGCAATTGCTGAACAGCATCGATCTCCTGGAGCGGGACGAGGAGGATCCGGATCGGCTGGCGATGGCGTTCAAAGCTGACCAGCTGGCGACTCGGTTGCGCCGCTTTGGGCTGAACCTGCTGACCGTCGCCGGTGGTGGCCTGGGACAGCCGCAGCGCGAGCCGGTGGAGTTGGGCGACCTGGTGAACGCCGCGTTGTCAGAGACCGAGGGGTTCGCCCGTATCAGGGTTGAGCAGCTGGTTGGGGTCGAGATCGATGCTCGTGCGGTCAATGCGGTCAAGTCCATCTTGGCGGAGCTGTTGGACAACGCGACCCGCTTCTCCGCTGACCAGGTGCGGGTGTCGTCGGGGTGGACGGGGCGTGACCTGCAGATCCTTGTGCTCGACTCCGGTCTCGGGCTGGGCGCGGAGCAGTTGGATCGTGCCAACGCGTTGCTGGCGAGCCCGGAGGTGGAGGTCACGGTCACCGACCAGATGGGCCTGGTCGTGATCTCGCGGCTCGCCCGCGAGTTCGGGGTCCGTGTGCGCCTGAACTTGACCCGACCGACTGGTATCACGGCTGAGGTGACCGTGCCGGCTGAGTACGTGACCCGTGTTCATGTGCGCGAGATTGTGGTGCCCAGCCAGGTTCAGCGCCACGCCCGTCCCGAACTCGTGCCAGCATCCCACCCGGTTGCCCCGGTGCAGCCTGTGGTTCCGGCGGTGCCGCGGACTGGCGACGGCTGGGCGGGCCCGACCCGGCCATTGCCGACGGTGCCGGCGCCACCGCCGGACGTGACGGTGGAGTTGCTGCCGGTGCGCCGTGAGCGGGCAGCACGGTCGTTGCCGGCGGGCCGGTCCCGTCCGGCGGACACTCCGGTGTTTCGTGAGGTCGCGGCCCGCTCGCCGTGGTTGTGGCCGCAGACCGACGACGCAAGCGCGTTCCACACTGCCGCTGACGCGGGCTGGCAGGCGGCGGCGTCCACCGCTGAGCCGGCCACGGATGGGCTTACGGCGTCTGGTCTTCCTCGGCGTCGCCCCCACGCGCACGTGGTGCCGGGTGGGCTGCCATCGCAGCGCGCCGGCTCCGAGTTTTCCGCACCGATCGATCCTGCGGCGATTCGCGCGCAGGTCGCCGGAACGATGCGTGGCCTGCGGGCCGCGTCTGTCACTCCTCCCCTCGCGACAGGAGAACGCTGATGAGCGTCACCACTACTGCCACACCCCGTAATCCGCAGCTTTCGACTGTGCTGGACGGGTTGGCGCAGCAGATGCCGGCCGTGGCGCACGTCGTCGCGGTGTCCGCGGATGGGCTGTTGCTGGCCAGCACCTCCGGCCTGGAGATTGACCGGGGCGACCAGCTCGCCGCGATCGTGTCCGGGCTGGTGAGTTTGGCCCGCGGTGCCACCGATCTGCTGCTGACCGGGGGTGTGCAGTTCCAGCTGCTGATGATGGCCGACGGGATCCTCGTCGTGCAGCAGGTGCCCGACGGCACGTCGCTGGCGGCGCTGGCCCGCGTCGACTGCGACCCGTCGCTCGTCGCCTACCAGCTGGCGGCGCTCGCGGCACGCATCGGTGAGCAGGCGAGACCGGGACCACGCGTGGCGGGCTGACCCAGGTGCCGGCGGTGACGAGCATGGACTTGGACCCGAGCGTGATTGACGGTCATGCCTCGGCGGTCACGGTTCTGGTGACCGGAGGCCCGGGGACGGGCAAGACCTGCTTCCTGCGGGCCGCGAGCCACGGCCACTTGGTGCTGGCTGGCCATCCGGGCAGCGTGTGGGAGGCCGGCTCCGCCACCCTGCCCACCGGCGTCACCGTCACCCTGCGCACCACCCCCGATCAGCGGCGCTGGTGGTGGATGTGGGACCAGCTCGCCACCGGCGTGTTCGGGGCTGTGGTGCTGGTCGACTCCACCCGCTTGGCGGCCTCGTATCCGGCGCTGGACTACCTCGACGCCCGCCGTCTGCCGTACCTGGCGGCGATCAACCGGCCCCTCGGTGGCGCGCGTAACCGCCGGGAGATCCGCGAGGCCCTGCGGGTCGCCGGGCGGGTGCCGGTCCTGACCTGCGACGCCACCGAGCCTGCCTCCGTCTTGGACGTCCTGCACCACCTCATCACCTCCATACCCGCCAGCTGTCACCCGCCTTCGACGCCCCTTCCTTCCTGACCAGCAATGCACTTGGACGAAAGGACTCCGACTCCCGTGACCCCTCAAAGAACCACCCGCCGGGCTCGGTGGCGCCTGGCTTTGGCCGCCGCCGTCGCTGCCGTGCTGCTCGCCGTCTCCGGATGCTCCGGGTCGAGCCTCGGCGGCTCGGACACCGCTGGTGGGGAGATCCGCATCGGCTTGATCGTGCCGAAGTCCGGTCCGTACAAGGCGATTGGCGATGACCAGGCGGCCGGGTGGCGGCTGGCGCTGGAGAAGCTGGGCGGCAAGCTCGGCGGCCGACAGGTGAAGGTGATTGAGGCCGACGAGGGCGACGGTAAAGCCACCGCGCTCGCGTCGGCGCGCAAGCTGATCGAGCAGGACAAGGTTCTCGCCTTGGTCGGCGGGGGCACCGCGGACACGGTGCAGACCTTGTATCCGTTGTTGAAGGAGTCCGGGGTGCCGCTGATCGGCACTGGCGGCCGGCCCTCCACGGTCGCCGATCCGACGTACCTGTGGTCGACGTCGTGGTTGAGTCAGGAGACTGGTGCGTCGATTGCCGGCTACCTGCGGCAGAAGGTCGGCGAGGGCCGGGTGTGGGTGATCGGCCCGGACTACATCGGCGGACGCGACCAGATCGGCGGGTTCGTCGACGCGTTCCGCAAGGCGGGCGGGAAGCTGGCCAACCCGGGCGGGGAGCCGACGTGGACGCCGTGGGCGCCGGCCCCGACCACTGAGTTCTCCCCGTACCTGACGAAGATCAAGAACTCTGGGGCGGCAGCTGTCTACACCTTCTACGCCGGCGCGTCCGCGATCGAGTTCGTCAAGCAGTACCGGCAGTACGGCGTCGATGTGCCGCTGTACGCCTCGGGGTTCCTCACCGAGGGCGCGCCGTTGGCGGCGCTGGGCGCGCAGGCGAAGGGCGTCTACACCGCGCTGAACTACTCGACGACGCTGGACAACGCGGCCAACCGGGACTTCGTGCGCCGCTACACGGCGGCCAACGACGGGCGCCTGCCGAACCTCTACCACGTCTGTTCCTGGGACGCCGCCCTCGTGCTGGACAAGGCCATCGCCGAAGCGCTCGCCCGCCCGGATGCCCCGGCGGCCACTCCCACCGCCACGACGTCACCGGTTTCCGGTAGCCCTGCGGCGGCCAGCTCCGCCGCGTCGGCCGCCGCGGCCGACGCGGCGGGCGGTGAGCTGACCTCGCGGTCGCTGCTGGCGGCGCTGTCGCGGGTCGGGTCGATCGACTCACCCCGGGGCCCCTGGCAGTTCGGACCGACCAACCACACACCCGTGCAGGCGTACTACCTGCGCGAGGTCGCCCAAGACGGGCAGGTGTGGGTCAACCGCACCGTGCAGACGCTCACCACCCTCGGCTCCTGAGAACGAAGGACAGACACGATGACCACGACCACCGCCGGCGAGCAGACCGCCGGGTACATGTTCGACAACGCCACCGACGAAGCCAAGAACCAGCTTCGCCACCTCGGGGAGATCCTCGACGCCGGCACCCGCCGGATCCTGGTCGAGGACGGCTTGGCGCCGGGCTGGAGCGTCACCGACGTCGGTGCCGGGGCGGGCACGCTGACCGCCTGGCTGTCCGACCAGGTCGCCCCGGGCGGGCACGTCACCGCCGTGGACCTCGACCCCCGCCACATCCCCACCGGCCCCAATATCACTGTGCGGGCTGGGGACATCCGGCACCTGAAGCTGGAGGGCTTGCAGCAGGCGGTCGTGGCGCGGCTGGTGCTGATGCACCTGCCCGAACGTGAGCAGGTCCTCGCCCAACTTACTGAAGCCCTCGCTCCGGGCGGGGTGCTCGTGGTGGCCGACTGGGACTGCACCTGGCGAGACATGATCCGCCGCAGCCCCAGTCCTCGGGCCACCGAGCTGCTCGAACAGTTCCAGGACGCCCTGCTCGCCTTCGGCGAGTCGCGTGGGGCGGACATGGGCTGGGCCAAACGGGCACCGGAGGCGATGCTGCGCGCCGGCCTGGTCGACGTCACCAGCCACATCGAGTCCCGGTCGTGGCGCGGCGGCACCGGCATCTGCCTGCTGCACCGCTCCAACTCCATCCAGCGCGAGGCGGAACTGCTCGACGCCGGCATGACCCGCGAGGACCTGACCGAGCTGCGGGAGGTGCTGATGGACCCGGAGTTGGTGCTGTCGGGCTACCTGATGCACACCACCGTCGGCCACCGCACCGCCCGGGCCTGACCGGCAGACCCAGAGAGAAAGGGGGAGTGCCGTGGGCTGGAGCGGGCTCGTCAACGCCTACACGATCACCGCACTGGATGGTGTCGCGTACGGGTTGCTGCTGTTCACCATCGCCGCCGGGCTGACGTTGATCTTCGGCGTGGCCGGGGTCTTCTCGATGGCTCACGGCACTCTCTACCTCGCCGGTGCCTACCTCGCCTGGCACCTCGCCGACGGCGGCTGGACCGGCCTCGCCCTCGCGCTGGCCGCCGCCGTGCTGCTCGGCAGCCTCGGGGGAGCAGGTCTGGCCGCCGCAGTGCGCCCGCTGACCGATCGGCCCCTCGATCAGGTGCTGGCGACCCTCGGCATCGCCTACATCGCCGCCGACCAGTTCAGCACCGTGTTCGGCGCCGAGCCGCGCTCGGTCGACCCACCCCGGGCGGTCGCCGGCTCGGTGAGCCTGAGCGGCTTCCAGTACCCGGTCTACCGGCTGCTGTTCATTGCAGTCGGCCTCGCGGTGGTGGTGTTGTTGTTCTGGATCGTCGAGCGGTCCCGCACCGGAGCGATCGTGCGCGCGGTGGTCGCCGATCCGGGCATGGCCGCCGCCACCGGCCTGCGCACCGGCATCGTCCGGACCGGGGTGTTGGTGGGTGGGGGAGTCCTCGCCGTGACCGCCGGGGTACTCGGGGCGCCCGTCATCGGCCCCTCGCCGGGAGTGGACACCACCATCCTGGTCTACTCACTGATCGTCTGCGTCGTCGGCGGCCTCGGCAGCATCCGCGGCGCCCTGCTCGCCGCCCTCGGCGTCGGGCAGATCCTCACCCTCGGCGTCGCCCTCGTCCCCGGGGCCGCTGCATTCGTTCTCGCCGCCGCGATGCTCGCCGCGCTCACCATCCGTCAGCGCACCGCACTGCCGGGACGGCCCGCATGACCACCACCCTCACCCCCGCCCCCGCGTCCACTGGCACCCCGGCCCGCCGGCCGGTTCGGCTGCCGTCCTGGGCTATACCGACGCTCGGGGCCCTAGGCCTGGCGGCGGCGGTGGGACTGCCGTGGTTGGTCAACGCCTACCTGATCTCCCTTGCCGCCACCGCCCTGGTCATGGCCGTGCTCGCGATGAGCACCCAACTCCTGTCCGGGCTCGCCGGGCTCGCGCCGCTGGGACAGGCCGCCTACCTGACCGTCGGCGCCTACACCGCCGCGAGCATCGCCATGCTGACCAGCCTCGGCACGGTCCAGCTCTTCGCGGCTGCCGCCGCCGGGGCCCTCGCCGCCGCGGTCACCGGCCTGCTGGCGGTGCGCGCCCGGGGCACCACCTTCCTCATGGTCACCTTCGGCTTGGGTGAGCTCGTCCACGCCGCCGCGAATCAGTGGGCACCGGGCGGCAGCGAAGGCGTCCACACTACGCCTGTCGTGGCGCTGCCCGGCCTGACCGGGATGGTGCGGCCCGGCTGGGTGTACCTGTATGTGCTGGCCTGCACCCTGCTCATCGGCGTCGCCGTCGCCCTTGTTGTCCGGAGCCGATTCGCCCTGCTGCTGCGCGGCATTGCCGCCCACGAGCCACGGGTGCAGGCGGCCGGGCAGCATACCGGCCGGCTGCTGCTGGCCGCCTACGTGCTGGCCGGGGGGATCGCCGGTGCGTCCGGAGCCCTGTTGGTCGCGGTCACCCGGTACGTCTCGCCCGCCGACGCGGCCATGGGCGTCTCCGCCCTCGCCCTGGCCGCCGCGCTGATCGGATCCGGCAGCATGATCGGCGCCTGCGCCGCCGCCATCCTCCTCGTCGCCGCCCGCGACTGGGCCGGCGGACTACTCGGCGGCCACGGCCCCACCCTCCTCGGCCTGGCATTCCTGCTGCTGGCCTACCTGCCCCGGCACCGCCTGGCCGGCCTCACTACCCGACTCCCCGGGAGGCGGACATGAGCGTCCCCCTGCTACGCCTGGAGGCCGTCAGCCGCTCCTACGGCGCCCGCCGGGCTGTCGACGAGGTCAGCGTCGACCTGCCGCCCGGGGCCCGGCACGCGATCATCGGCCCCAACGGCGCCGGCAAGTCCACGCTGCTGCACCTCATCGCCGGAACCCTGCGCCCCACCACAGGCCGCATCCTCTACGCCGGCCACAACATCGGCCGCTGGCCTGCGCACCGCCGGGCCCGCGCCGGGATCGCCCGCACCTGGCAACACCCGGCGCTGGCCCGCCCACTCACCGCCGTGCAGAACGTGCTGCTCGCCGTGCCCGGGCAGCGCCTCGCCGCGCTGCGCCCGCAGCCGCGCGCCGCGATCGCCGCCCGCACGGCGCTGGCGCAGGTCGGCCTGGCCGCACACGCCGACCGGCCCGCCGGCCAGCTCGCCTACGGCGACCAACGCCGCCTGGAGATCGCCGTCGCGCTCGCCGCCGGGCCCCGGCTACTGCTGCTCGACGAACCCTCCGCCGGCCTCGCCACCGACGAGATCACCCGCCTTACGCAGCTGATCCGCGCACTGCCCGCCGACATCGCCGTGCTGCTGGTCGACCACAACCTCGACTTCGTCGCCGCCGTCGCCGACACCGTCACCGTGCTGCACCACGGCCAGCACCTCGCCACCGGCACCCCCGCCGACATCCGCGAACACCCCGACGTGCGCCGCGCCTACCTCGGCACCGATGCTCCCACCACCCCAGCCCCGGCCACGGCCGCCGCCACGGCGGTCGGTACGCCGGTCCTGCGTGTGCGGAACCTGGGTGCCAGCTACACCGGGGCGCGGGTGCTCACCGACGTCACTCTCGACGTGCGGGCCGGACGGGTGACCGCCGTCGTTGGCCGTAACGGCGCCGGCAAGACCACCCTGATCAACACCATCGCCGGCCTACACCCGAGCGAGCCCGGCACCGAGATCGTCCTGAACGGTCACCCCGTCACCGAGATCCCGGCACGGCGCCGGGCCCGTGCCGGCATCGGCCTCGTTCCCCAGGGCCGCCGCCTGTTCGCCGGACTCACCGTCGATGAACACCTCGCCCTGCCCCGACCGCACCCCACCCGCCGCAGGACCGTCAACGCCCGCCAGGTGCTCGACCTGTTCCCCGCACTCGCGCAGCGACGCCATCACCAACCCCACCAGCTCTCCGGAGGCGAGCAGCAGATGCTCGCCCTGGCCCGCGCGCTCATCGCCGCCCCCGACGTGCTGCTACTGGATGAGCCGTCCGAGGGACTCGCGCCCGCCGTGGTCGGGCAACTCGCGGCGATCATCATCAGTCTCGCCGCCGAAGGCGTCGCGGTCCTGCTCACCGAGCAGCACCTTGCCCTGGCCTGCCAGGTCGCACATGACATCGCCGTGCTCGACCGGGCTCGCATCATCCGCCAACTCGCCACGACCGACATCCGCGCGTACCCGACGGAACTGCACGACCTGCTCACCGTCCCGACCACCACACCGACATGACTACGAACCCTGACCATCACCGACGCGGCGAGGCCACCCCTGTGCCTCGCCGCCGTCCACCCGGCACGGTGGCCCGGCCGCGCCCGGTGGACACCGCCGCCCACACGGCACACCCCGTAGCCGGCGGCGGGGGGTGGTTGGCGACGGCGACCCCGTCGCCAACCACCCCACCTCTCGACGACGTCCGGACGGTGACGCCGTGACCGGCGACGACACCAGCCTGTGGCTGCTCACCGACCTGGCCACGTGTACCACCTGCTGGCAGACACTCCAGCCCTACGCCGCCACCCCACGACGCCGCTTCTACGTCTGCTTCTGCTTCACCCTCTACAACGCTGAACACCTGGAGGCCCTCGTCGTCGGGCACGCCGCCGCCCACGACCGGCGCACCGCCACCGAACGACCCCTCATCACCTACTACCGGTGGCACCAAGCCACCCGAGCGGACCTGCGCCAGCACCTCGTCCGCATGGTCGACCAGGTCCTCGTCCACACACCACACGCCGTCGACCTGCGCTGGCACACCCACGTACCCACCGCCACCGCGGCCTACCAACCATGACCCGCAAGAGCCTGACCATCGCTGCCGTGCTGGACCGGCAAGTTCCCGCGATGACCACCTGAGCACCTGATGCCGCCGGCATCACCAACCACGCCGACACCCGAAGGATTGCCATGACGACCACACTGCCGGCCCGCCCCGGGCCGATACACCAGCTGCTCAACCCGAGCATCCACACTCTCTTGGACCGTCTGGACATCAAGACCAACCAGCGGGTACTGGAGGTCGGCGCCGGTGCCGGCGAGATCACCGCCCGTCTGGTGCAGCTCGTCGGCCGCTACGGGGCCGTCACCGCCGTCGACACCGACACCAGCCACCTGACCGGCACCCCCGTCGTCGACGTCCAGCAGCGCGACCCGAACCGCGACCTCCTGCCCGGCCAGGCCGACAGCTACGACCACATCGTCGCCCGCTGGCCCCACGGCACCCTGCGCGACCCGGCAGACGTGGTCGAGCAGATGATCACCCGGCTGCGTCCGGGTGGCTGGCTCGTCCTTGCCGACATCACACCGAACGCGCCCCGGGTCTACCGCAGCCCCGACGACGAGTCCCTCACCCTGATCTCCACCGTCATGGGCCAGGTGCAACGCGCCGTCACCGGCTGGTATGGCGGAACCTGGACCGCCGCTCCCGAAACCCTGCTCCTGGACCACGGCTTGGCGCAGCACTGCATCCACGCCGCCACCGAAACCTGGACCGGAGGCGGACCCGGATGCCGGCTACTCGCCGACATCGTCACCCACCTACATCCCACCCTGACCGACATCACTCAGGAGGACGCCGACCGATTCGTCGGCCTCATGGCCGACCCCCGCGTACTCCTGGGCTCCTACGAACGCCGGGTCATCCACGCCCGCGAGCGCACCTAAGGGCGCGTGAACCATGACTCACCTGGCCCTACCGGCGCGCCGACTCCTGGGCGCACTACTCGGCGGCAGCCTCGTCCTCGTGGTGCTCACCGCGTGCCAGAGCGACGACACTGCCCCTGCCACATCAGGACGAGACGTGAGTCCGCCATCCGCAGAACAGCCGTCCGCCTCACCCGTTACGACAGCAACCGCCGCCGGGCTTACTGCTCGGCAGCGCTTGGAACTGCTCGCCAGCACCATCAGCGCCACAACCGCTGACACCACCGCCGAGCTGCCCTACACGTACCTGCACCTGCAGACGTGGGCACGCGCGACCAACACGATCGTCCGCACCGACCTACGACGCTGGCGCCACGACACGAACGGCTCAGGCCGGGAGATCAGCCGCCGGGCACCGGACCTGCGTGGCGTAAACCACCAGCCCACACCCGACGACCGCGACCAGTTCAGCCGGGCCACGCAGACCACGACCCGATACGAGGCCGGACAACTGCATCCCTACCTTCCTGGTGCGATCCCGGCCGACCCGGGGGAACTGGCCAAACTGCTCGCGCCGCCCGAGCTGGTCAACGAGCCCGCCTACCCGAGGCTGCTGGCCGGCGGCGTCGTCGGCCTAGCCACCAGCCAATACCTCAACCAGCAGCAACGCGCCACAGCCCTGCGCATCCTGGCGACAGTTCCCGGCATCACGTACCGAGGCACGACAAAGGACCTCGCCGGCCGACCCGGACTGCTCTTCCGAGTCGTCGCCGGGGGATCCACCTCGACGTTGGTGATCGACTCGGCCACCGGCGAGCTGCTCGCCGCTCAGGAATGGCTCGATGGCGGGCGCCGGCCAGGCCTGTTCTCCTACGTCCTCCTGCTGGAGCGCGGCCGTGCTGGCACCGACACCCCCACCGCACCACCATCGCCACCATCGCCGCCATCGTGATCTACGTGCGGTGACACGCCACCGGTCGCCGAACCCTGGGCGGTAGGGCGGCGGCCGGTCCTGTGGCCGGCGGCAGCGGTTCCCCCGTTCCCTGCCGCCGGCCACCCATCCCATCAGCAACAAGCCAGCCAGCAAGGGAGTACGAGGTGACACATAAAATTCGAGCCGCCCGATGGACGGAGCAGCACCTTGTCTCCGCGGTGATTGCCGAGGCCCTACAGCCCACTCCTCTTGCCGCTTGGCTGGTACCCAACGAGGAACAGCGCGGACGTGTCCTGGCCGATGTCGCCAAAATCTGGGTCGAGCATGCCCTCTTCTTCGGCGACGTCTACGTCGCTACCGGCCCTGCTACCGACCTCGCTGCCGTCGCAGTCGGCTTCCACCGGTTAGGGCCAATTCCCCCACCGCGCAAATACACCACTCGCCTCGCCACCGCCGCCGGACCGCACGCAGAGCGTTTCCTCGCCCTGGACGACATCATCGCCAGCCGGCAACCGACCCACGCCCATCACCACCTCGCGTACCTCGCCGTGCGCCCCACACACCAGAAGTCCGGCCGGGCCCACGCACTGCTAGCACACCTGACCAGCCGGAACGACCGCATCGACCTACCATCCTGGACCGTCACCCTGCCCGACGGGCAACACCTTCTCCGCCAGGCCGGCTACGACACCACTCAGCCGACCGTGCAGCCGAGCACCGGCGTGACCATGCACCCGATGAGCCGCAACCCACACCAGCGCAGCGGCACCTCATCACCAACAGCCCGGGTGGCGAACACCACGACGTCGCCACCGCCTACGCGTCCCGTCACCCCATCCCCGGCCACGGGGCCGCCTGCTCCTACCGCCTACGCGTCCCGTCACCCCATCCCCGGCCACGGGGCCGCCTGCTCCTACCGCCTACGCGGCATCCCCCACCACATCGACCTGACCGCACACCCGCCGCACCGTAGGCACCGGTCAGGTCAGCGCTGAGGTTGCCGGCTCCACCAAGTGGCCACCACACCGACCGACCCATTTCAATCACCGTCCATCCGGGGGAGACCACTACCGTGCCAGCACGGACCGAGACGCCGGCAGCCACGCTCGTCGCCAACATGGTCGCTGCGGTCGAAGACCGCACGGCCGAACTCGGCCGACCGGCCGCGATCATCGCTGTGGCGCAGGCCCACGGCCTACCAGCCCGCACCGTGGAGAGATGGGCGGGGCGTGCCATCTGCGTCCAGACCGCGCCGGTCCCGCCGGGGCTGCTCATCTGCCAGCCCTGCGGTCGGCAGATGATCCTGCTGCACGACTCGGACGGGTCCCTGGCCTACCTGTGCGCGCCTGCCTGCGGCCGGGCGCCGATGCCCGCCGCCGTCATCCGTGACGAGGTAGCCGCGGCGATCCTGCGCCGCGTCCCGCACCTGGTGCCGAAACGGCAGCGCGATCGGGCCGCCGACTACGCTACCGGCGCCATCCAGCGTGTCCGTGTGGGCATCACCGGCCTGACGATCGACTGGCGCGAGAGCCTCCTACCGGTCGTCGCGCCCCGCATTTCCATGGCACAGCGCCTGACCCGCGCCACGGAGTGCGCCCACGACGGCCAGCACGGCCGTGCCATCGATCTCCTGCGCACCGGACTGGCGTACGTCGATCCCCACCACGGGCCCGCGCGTGACGGAGCGAGCGCCCAAGCTGGTGCTCTGCTCGCGCGACTCCTGCTCGCCGACGGCGACGTACACACCGCCC
The DNA here is from genome assembly GCF_003664255.1 of Micromonospora sp. M71_S20. Taxonomy (NCBI): domain Bacteria; kingdom Bacillati; phylum Actinomycetota; class Actinomycetes; order Micromonosporales; family Micromonosporaceae; genus Micromonospora; species Micromonospora sp. M71_S20. The sequence goes on from NZ_RCCV01000004.1 coordinate 28,186, forward strand.
TGCTGTGGGCCACGTGGGCACACCAATCCCTGCGTCAGCTCCAACCCCACCGTACTGCCGTCGAGACCCGCACCGCGCTGCACGTCCTGGCCGCCGCGCAGCACCGCACCAACCGCCTCGCCGACGCCACCACCAGCTACATGGACCTCATCGGCCTGCACACCGATGCCGAAGGCCCTACCGCTCGCGCCACCCTGACCGCCCACGCAGCCCTCGCCGATGTCCTCGCTAACGCCGGCAACTGCGACCAGGCGCAGCGGCTGCTTGTCCGCACGATCACCATCTACAGCCGCTCCTACCCCGATGGCCCCTCGCGAGCCGCCGTCACACAGATGCGTACAGCGCTGCACCGCATCCGCGCCACCTGCGTCGCCCACCATCCGCATCACCAGGCCACCAGGGCACCCTGACCCCCGCTGACGTGCCTGCTCATTCATCCGGAACCTGATGCTGGCGGCATCACTGTTGTCAAGCGTCACCGTCGGCCTTGATCCCGACGTGGCTTTCATACATGGCCTGCCTGTGCTGCTCGGCCCGGCCACGCGCCGCACTCAGTCAACCCCTGACAGAAAGACGCCATACCCTCGTCATGCCCGCCTACGTTCCCCCCTCCTACGCCAACCTCGTCGCTCCCGTGCACGGCCGCAGTCTCGACGACCGCGAAAGGCTTCGACTCCGCGTTGTTGAGCGCCTCAACAACAATCCGCGCACACGCTGGTGGTTCGCAGGGATCTCCGCCGCTGTGGCCTTCCACGAACGCGAAGGCCACCTGGTGGTATTCCGATATCACCTTGAGGACGGTTACGACCTCGGCGGGTTCATCCACAACATGCGGAGGCGTTACCTCAGACCACGCGACCACGGTGAGCAACTCGACGCGGAGCAGGTGTGGATCCTGGACGCCCTCGGCATGGTGTGGCGGATCAACAACGCGCGGTGGGCAGAAATCTACATCCCCGCATTCGCCTCTTTCGCCCGCCGCGAGGGACACCTGCGAGTGCCCCGCGAGCACCGTGAGGATGGCATCAAGCTCGGCTACGTTACGCACAACACCCGCAAGCAACGCCGACTCGGCAAGGTCCCGCAGTGGCGCATCGACGTCCTCGACGGGCTCGGCTTCGAGTGGCAGGTCCATGCGCCGAGAGCCCGCCGTGCCATGGCCCCTGCACCCGGGATCGACAGCCCAGCCACGATCCCGGCCTACGGGTCTACCTGCGCACTCTCGACCGCACATACATCCAGTAGCCACCAACCCCACACCGACAGCCATTCTCCTCCCCCGACCGGCCACGTTCGTGACCGGCCAGCCACGCCACTGTCGGACACGTGGGACTAGGCATGCCCCGCCGGCCGCTGACCCACAGTCGCCGACGCGCACATCGTCGCCCTCCTAGGGGCATCCGGCCCGATCGTGGAGCTGGCCGACGCCGTTCCCGGTGTGCCCGAGGGCGCGGTCCACGACGCGATCAAGACGTGCGGAGGGCGCACTGTCGCGCACCTGCCCAACGGCCAGCGCGCCGCACGACGAGTCGGCGGACAACAGGTCACCGCCCGGCGACGCCACGCACGCGTCACCAATTGGCACGGACACCCGCACCGTTTTTGAAGGAGTAGCCATGAAACTCGGCATTGCGGCATCGCCCACACCAGCGTCGACGGGTGCGGCTTCCATGTCCTCACCACCGTCGCCTAGTCCACCGGTGGTAGGTCCGCCCAGCCCAGGCCTCCACCTGACGCTGTTACAGAGAACCGAGCGTTTCGTCAGCTACCACCCGCTCGACCAGGCTGTCGGCCCCCGCCGGCGTCTCGCCGTCATCCGTGCGCGAGGAGTCCACCTCCGGACCGTCGGAGGTCATGCGGCGACGCGGATCCGATCCGGCGCGATGCTGCTCGGGGTGCTGCTCCTCGTGGCCGCCTGCGCCAGGCCCACGGTGCAACCGCTGGTCTCGATGCCGACTCCGTCGCCCGCCTCGACGTCGAGTAGCGCACCGCCGGTCGCCGCCGGCCCGGTCCTGACCCGCCTGGCCGACCGCCTCAGCGACGCGCCAGCCGACACCACTTCCGGCGCCTACCAGTACGTCGAGCGCCGCACCTGGTACCGCGACATCATCGGCCCGCCCGGACCCGCCGGGTGGCCCGAGCGGGTCCGGTTCGACCAGCTGTGGCGTACCGACGACACCCGCAGCGGCCGACAGCTCAGCGTGCTCGTCGCCGCCGACAGCTGTACCCCGCACGACGCTGACAGCAGTTGGACCCGACACGCCAGTGACCAGTTTGAGCGAACGCCTCCACGCACGCCGGCTGACCTGCGTGCTCACCTGCTCATCGGTGCTGGACCGGAGGAGACCAAGCCCCAGCACATCGTCGGCGGGATCGCGGCGCTCTACGAGCACCTGGCGCTCACCCGCCCGGTCCGGGCCGCAGCGTTACGGCTGCTCGTCCAGCAACCCGGCCTGCTCGTGCAGACCGGCGTCACCGATCGCATCCACCGGCCCGGAATGGACGTCATTCTCCCGTACACCGACGGCAGTGGTGTGCCACGGCGCGACATCCTCACCATCGATGCGAGCACCGGCGTCCTCCTCGCCGCCTACAGCACCATCACCGGCCCTATCCCACCCCTGGACCCACGTATGGGGCCTGACGGCGAAGCCGTGATGCTTGCCGAGGCCGCCAGCTACCGCCTCTATGCCGACAGCCGCCGCACCCCGACCACCCGCGTCCCGGCGGCTGGCTGCCAGCACCCGGCGGCCCGGCAATGACCCGGCGCACGCTGCGTGCCGTGAGCTGGAACCTGATGTCGTATGGGAAGTCGGGGTCGGTGACGCGGCGTGGGCAGCACGAACTGCTGCGTTTCCTCCGCCCCGACGTGGTGTGTTTGCAGGAGATCTATGCCGTGGGCGCGGACACGCTGGAACTCGACCGGCTCGTGGGTGCGATAGCCGAGGCGCTCGGGATGGCGGCCATCGCAGTCCCCGCAGCGCATTCCGACTGCCACTTGGCGATCTTGTGGCGGCCGGAGTACGCCGTGTTGTCCCAGCGGGCGTATGACCTGCTGATGTGGCACGGCCTGGGTGTTGTCCGGCTCGATGTCGGCGCGGAGGTGTCGCTGACGGTGGCGGTCACCCACCTCGGCCCGTGGTCGCCCGACAAGCAACTCGCCGACGCCTACACCCTGACCGGGCAACTACCGCTATCGGAGGCGACGATCCTGAGCGCCGACTGGAACTCCTTCGGCGCCGATCCTAAGTACGACCCTGAGCCAAACTGGTCGGCTCTCCCCGCGGAGTGGATCGCGCGGCATGTCCGGTGGAACGACGACCCCGATGCGCCGCCGGTAGCCGACCGACGCCCGTCGCAGATGATGCAGCGCAGTGGCTTCCACGACGCTGCCCCCACCCTGCGGGTGCCGTGGAAGGCCACCGGCGGTCACCGCGGCGGCTGGAGCCGACGCGAGGACGTCTTCTGGACCACCCGGCCAGCTGCGCTGCGCAGCTACCACGTGATCGACACCCCAGCAGCACGCAGGCTCTCAGACCACCTGCCAATCGTGGTCGACTTCGATCCGCAGGCGTTGGCGCAGGCACCGACCTCCGCCTCACCCAGGGAAGGGGTGAAGCCGTGACCGCAGAGCAGGCAGGCGCAGTGGCCAGCCCTGCCCTGACTGCCACGATGCGCAGGGCAACGCCCCGCGACGTCGCCGCGATTACGGTGCTGCTGGCCAGCGCCCTCGACGCCGACCCCGTCGTGCGGTGGCTGCTGCCCGACTCGACACAGCGCGTCACCGTCCTGCACCGCCTGCTCGCCGTTAACGTCGACCACGCCATCGAGACCGGGACCGTCGACGTAGCCGTGAACCTTTCGGCAGTCGCGGTGTGGCGTCGCTACGACCCGGACGCCTCTGCCTGGCCGCTCGGCGCTCACCACCTGACCACCTTCGCCGGCACTGCGGCCCGCCGCCTGCGGCAGCTGACCTCGGTCGTCGACGGCTACCGCTCCTGGGCGCCGCACCACTGGCTGTCATGGCTGGCCGTGCACCCCGCCTTCCGCCGACAGGGCCTCGCCAGCGAGCTACTACGACGGCATCACGCCGTCGTCGACAGCTCCGGATGGCCGGCCTACACCGTGGTCACCACCGAGGCCGCCCGCGACCTGCTGCGCGAGCAGGGCTACCACGCCGCCCTGCCGCTGGCCCTACCCGACGGACCGAAACTCTGGCCCCTGAGCAGGGAAGCCCGACCGGTACGTCCAGCAATCCTCCACCCTGCCTGACCGCCGAAGCCCGAGCTGTCCTCCACCATCCGAGAGCCCTTGATGCCCCAGAACATGACCCGGCGCCCGACCGCGTGGACCCCCGCCTTCGTCGCGGACGTGGTAGCCGACGTCCTGAACAGCGGCGAGAGCGCCGGCCTCTACCGCGCCACCACACTGACGGCGCAGGACCACCAGATCCCGGCAGCCACCGTATGGCGATGGGTGGCACGCGCCACCGGAATCGAGACGGTGTCACTGCCGCCAGGGCTGCTCGTCTGCCGACTGTGCGCGCAGCCGATGGTGCTCGTGGATCTGCCTGAGCAAGAGCCGTGCTACACGTGCCGCTCGGCTTGCCCACGCCGCCCGCTGCCCGCTGCGCAGATCAGCACCCTTATCGCCGAGGCCATGCTGCAACGCGTCCCCCACCTCGTCCCCCGCGGTCGGACCCACGACGCCACCCTCTACGCACCCGGCATCATCCGCCGCATCACGGTCGGCGCGGCCCCCACAGACCTGCACATCACCTGGCACCCCGCACCACGACGCCTACACCGGCCCGACCTGACCGCACAGCAGCGGCTCGACCTCGCCCGCCAGCGGATGGACGCCGGCGACATGACTGACGCACTCGGACTACTAGAGACCGGACTCCTCCAGATCGATTCCCACCGCACGGGCGCCACCGCACGCGACGAGACGACCGCCACCGCCGCCGTCCTCTACGCGCAGCTTCTACTCACGACCCACCGCGCCCCGATCGCTATCGCCTGGGCCGCCTACGGCCACCGATCCCTGCGCAACATCCTTGGTGACCACAACCCGACCACGTGCCACGCGCTGAAGGTCCTCGCCGCCGCGCACCGCCACGCCGGTCACACCTCCCAGGCCGCCGACCTGTACGCCGAACTCGCCACACACCTCCACCACGTGCTGGGCCCTCGCGCGCTGCCCACCATCGCGGCTCACGCCACCCACGCACTACTGCTGTTCGACAGCGGCGACTGCCTCACCGCACGGCAACTGCTCGCAGACACCCTCGCCACCCACAAGACCCAGCGACCCGAACACCCCGACGGCCCTCGGATGCAACACGAACTCGACCGCATGCGCCGCCACTGCCTCAACAACAAGCACCGACACCCCGCCGATGCCTGACGCTCATTGGCTCTCAACCGTCTGTCCGTTACTCAAGCCTCTTACGTCAGGCACGCCGTGGCGACCCGCGCTGCCCCGAGGCGATCTTCGCCTCACCGCGAGGTGGTTGTCACGGCGCCGACTGATTGCTCAGGAGAGCCGGGGTGAATTCGTCTACCCCGCTGTCTTCTTGCTGTCGGCGATGCCCGTGGCGCCCATCAGTCGATCCAACCTTCGTGGGATCCGCCTACTTCGCCCCTCTTTAGCCAACGGAAAAGCCGCAGTGCGCGAGTGATGACCAAAAAGACCTTTCATGTTGATTGAAGCCTATGTGATGGCATATGTTCCCTCTGATCTCGGTCCGGCCTAGGGAGGTGGCAGCATGCGTAAGGGCGTCGAGTGGGGCTGAAGAACCAGTGGTGGGCTGCTACTGTGGACGACTTGCACGAGAGGACTGGGCCGATGAACACGGGGGCCTGATTGATGTCAACCCAGCGTGGAAGATGGGCGCTGGTCGCATTGACATCCATGGTTTGCATTATGGCGCTGGTGTGCCTCGTGTGGGCGGTAACCCATGCGGGGCAACCGGCGCGTTACTATTTCGTGTATCCGCTGATGGGTGCGGCGCTGATGGCGGTGGGCGCGATCTGTTCGGCGCCATTACCGCAACGGATGCCAATTCGGATCACTCTGACGCCCACCGCGTCGTTGGTGTGTGCCGCGGCGTTGCCGGCGCCTTGGGTGATCTTGTGTGCGGCCGTCGGCGTGGCGGTGGCACGGATGGTGACGCGGTACCCCCGCGCCTCGGGCTTGCACAAGGCGATCCAGAACACCAGCATGGACATCGTTGCGGCTGCCGCCGCAGCGGCGGTTTTGTATGCCTTCGGGGTGCGTCCCGGCTTCGTCGAGGCCGACCTGGACACGTCAGAGTTGGCACGTCTTGGAGCGGGTCTCCTGGTAGCGGCGGCCGTCGTGTTCGCCATCGAAGAGTTGATCACGAGCGCCGCAGTGATGTTGGCAACCAGTAGACCGTTCGCGCTGGTGCTGCGTACCCTCTGGCGCACCCGTCTGATCGTCGCGCTCGGCGAGATCGTCACTGCCGGCCTGTTCGCGGTCGTTATCGGGCTCGACAAGCGGGCGATGATCGCCCTGCCTGCGGTGATGCTCGTACTGCACCTCGCGGTGACGTACCGGCTGCGCATTCGTGAAGAGCGGCGCGCCTGGGAGCACCTGGCAGCGCTGACCGACGCGCTGTCGGCCCGGGACCTGCACACCGTCCTGCACACAGCCGCAGTCGGAGCGGTCGGACTATTCGGCGCCCGGACGGCCGACATCGAGATTCACGGCGGCGAGCGACTGGTGCGCGCCGACAGCGAGGCGGGGGAGGCAGGAGTCGTGTACGACGGCCCTGCATCCGAAGCTCCCGACATAGCTGGCGCCCGAACGGTGGTGCGGCACGAGATCCGGCGCGATGCGACCGGATTGCAGGGCATGGTGCGGCTCTACCTGACAGGCCGGCGTGACGTGTTGTCAGTGCGTGAGCGGGCAACGTTGCGGGCTTTCGCCGCGAACCTGTCGACCAGCCTGGACGGCGTCCACGCCTACAGACTGTTGGCGGAAGATGCCCATCGACACGAGCTGGCAGCCACCCAAGATCCCGACACCCGACTACCGAATCGGACGGCGGTGCTGTCTCGCGTGACGGCGAAGGCGACCGGAACCTGTCACGTCGTGGTCGTCCGCCTGGAGAACTACCAGTTCCTGGCCGATGCGATCGGCAGGGACCGCGCGCTCAGGGTGCTCAACGAACTCGCCAGTCGGCTGTGCCGAGCGGCACGAGACGCGTCTTCCGTTGTCGGTCGCGTCGGCGACGCGGAATTCGCGCTGGTCATGTGGAACCTGTCAAAGGACACCGCCTACCAGCGGGCATGCTGGGCGGTGGCGGCGCTGCGTCGACTGGTCACCGACGAGCAGGGCCCGTTGAGCGTGCGGGCGAGCGCCGGAATGACGTCGGGACCGGCCGCGCAGGCGCACGACCTGCTGGATGCCGCGGAGCGAGTGATGTGGCGGGCGGTCCGCGCGGGACAGGACCGCCTGGTGTCCTACCAGGCGGCCCCCGTACCCGGCACCTCGTTGGCCCGAGAGCTGCTGGACGCACGTATGTCGATTTCCTGCGAGCCGATCGTGGACCTGACCACCGGCCGCATCGTCATGGTGCAGTCGACGCCGCGATTCCTCTACTCCCGACACGACGTGTTTGCCGCCGACGAGGACATCTACCAACTCATCGACGATGAGGAAGCCTTGCGGGACCTCGCGCGCAAGGTGGTCGCACGCTCGGTGTCGGCGGCGACCACCTGGCGGGAGGCGCTGCCGCGGACAGCGTTGATCGTGCCGGTGCCGGCACGTGCGCTGACACCGCAGTTTGCTGACTCTCTGCGGGAGATGCTGAGCGGCTACGGCGTGGCCGCGTCATCGCTGGTGCTGGAGGTCGCGGAACCGACCGCGCTGCGCGATCGGAACACCATTGAGCAGCTGCGGCACTACGGAGTACGGCTGCTGCTGGCGAACTTTGGCAGCGACCAGAACAGCTTCGAGGCACTGAACGCCGCCGACTGGAGCTTCCTGCGCCTGCACCCGGCCTACGCGCTGGACGCCGGTTGGCGGCCCGCCCGCTCCGTCATCCGCGCGGCGGCCGACCTGTCCATCGACCTGGGCTTCGCGGTCATCGCTCCCGGCATAGCAGCCGAAGACGAACGGGATGAGTTGGCTGCCCTCGGCTGTGCTTTGGGCAGCGGCTCACTGTTCGGCGGCGCAATGTTCCCCAGCCAGTTGAGAAACCACGCGCGGCTGTGGCAGCCACGGGCTCTACCTGGGCGGGCGAGAGTGCTGCGGCTGCACCGCTCGGGATGACCGGCCGCGCCGGGCGACGCCCTCAGGCAGCGGCGCCACCGACAGCACCTGCGCGAGAGCCGAGTGGCGTGGCTCGTCGCTCGCGTTGATGGTCGCAACCAGGGGTGCCCAGCGAGCGACCTCGGCCGCCACCACGGGGGAGTCATGCCATGCGCAGGAGATACGGGCGAGGCGCCGAGTTTCCCCGCGCACATCGGACACGTCGACAGGTGGTGTCGTGTCGAGCGGGTCGTCGACAACGGGAAGCGCGGCTTGACGCCGGCGCAGCGCGACGGCGAGTGTGGCGGCGTCCGCGACCGCGGCGGCGGTAGCGGAGTCCAGGCGATAGCGGTGCGCCCGCCGCTGCGCGCTGGCGTGCACCCGCCTGCTGCACCAGGGGCGCAAAAGCCGCAGCGCATCGTGAACCTCGATGACGCGGCGGTGGCGATGCCGGCTCCCGCCGACCTCCACCGGCAGGGGTACACCGGTGGTCGTGCTGACGATCGTCGCGTCGGGCATTCCGGCCCGCAGCTTGATCCACAGCTGGTTGACGTGCCAGTCCGTACGACGGTCCGCCCACCACGTCGCCGGCCGCCAAGCCCGCAGTCGTGCTGGCTTTTCGCTAGGCCCGCCGCCGGACTTGGCGGCGGCACGGATCATCTGCTGGTACAGCAGGTCGGCGGCCAATTCCGCTTCGGCCTCCATGGCGGGATCGATGTCGGAGTGCATCGCACTGCCAGCGTGCCCGAGGACGAGATGCGCGACCTCGTGCAGCACGCTCTGCGTCCGCGCAAGCGTCGGCAAACTCGCGTCAACAAGGATGTAGTCGGCGCGGTCCAGAGGAACAAGGACACCGGAGGGGTAGTCCGCGCCGAACGGTTCGTTCCGGATGACCAACGGTCGCCCCCGGGAATCTCCGATCGCCTGGCACCACCCCTCGACTGTGTAGGGCTCGGGCGGCGGTGGCACTCTTGCCTTACGCAGACGCCGCCGCAGACGCGCACGAGCCCACACCACACCGACCTCCCGAAACTACGATCAGTGATGATCGAAAGGTCAGAGTGTAGCGCCCAAAGGGTCACCTGCGAGTACCCGATCATCGCACCCCGCTGGAACAGCCACGTCGGCTAAGCTCCCCCTCCTCATCCACCGACACCAACGTGCCACCGCACACGTCCACAAGACGGAGGAGCAGTGAGCGACCAGCAACCTGACACACACGCCGCAGCCGGCGGACGGGCCACCGTCGCACGCATCTACGACTACCTCCTCGGCGGCAAGCACAACTTCCCCGCCGACCGCGAAGCGGCACAACAGCTCATCCAGGTCGTCCCCGAAGCGGCCGACATCGCCTGGTCCAACCGCCTGTTCCTGCGCCGCGCCGTCCGAGTGCTGGCCGAGGCCGGCATCACCCAGTTCCTCGACCTCGGCTCCGGCATCCCCACCCAGGGCAACGTGCACGAGATCGCCCAAGCCATCGACCCCACCAGCAGAGTTCTGTACGTCGACATCGACCCTGTCGCCGTCGTCGCCTCCAACGAGATCCTGACGGGCAACCCCGGCTGCCGCGCCATCGAGGGCGACTTCAACCGCCCCGACCTCATCCTCGACGCCCTCGACGACGGTGACCCCGCCACGGTGATCGACCTCAACAAGCCCACCGCCCTCATCTACTGCGCCGTACTCCAGCAGGTGCCCGACGAGCGCATCAATGACGTCGTCGCGCCGATCCGCGACCGGCTCGCCCCCGGCAGCGCCATCGTGATCTCACACCTGAGCGCCGCAGTGACCGACACCTACGGCGAAGACGGCGTGACCACGGCGAAGAACGTCTTCCGCGCCCGCGCCGCTACCGAGATCACCCTGCGCACCGACGAGCAGATCGCCGCACTACTCGGCGACTACCGCACCCTGGCACCCGGCCTCGTACCCCTCAACAACTGGCGACCCGAGCTGAGCGAGCCAGACCCCTACGCCACGGCCCCCGGCGGCTCACCGATGCGGGGCGCGGTAGCCACCAACTGAGCATCGAGGCCGCACTCGTGCCGAAAGCCCTGGCCGGTGCCGGAGGTGCTTGCCATACTCTAAGGCATGGCGAACGGGTCGACCTGTCACCACTGTGGAACTACTGGCACAGCCCGCGCCCTGCCCGCAGTGCACGCAGCGGGGACACGCATGGCGCGCACATCCACCACCACCACCATCGTCGGGGGCGCAGTCGCCGTCCGCAGTCGCAGCCGCACCAGGTCATCGAGCCTGCTGGCGACACAACTGCGTCCCCCCGCCGCGCAGCCCTCCGCGTCACGCCCAGCCACAGCGGCAGCAGGATGCGCCGCGCTGGCCCTCTTCATCCTCTACGGGCTGCTGGCCTCGTCGACGACTTCCACGCAGGACGCCTCAGCAGCGCTGTTCATGGCAGCGGTCCTCACCACGGCCGCCGCCCTGACGGCAGTCGTGGCGGCTGCACGCTGGCGACGTACGCGGCAGTCAGCCGTGACGACGGCGCGAGCGATGAGCGTCTGGCGCGCAGGCACCTGGTGCGTCAATTGCCACTACGTGACCTTGCCGATCCCAGGCACCGGCCGCCCGGCCCTGGTGAACGCCGAACACGCTCATCGAGCGATCCGCGACCTCGCAACCTCCGGCGCCACCGCAGTTGCCCTGCGCTGATACGCGGGAGCTGGCCCGTGCCCAGCGGCGACCCAGCCCAGCGAGTTCGTGGCCGCTGTCAACGCCTACTGCGCAGAGAATCAGCACAGCGACAACATCCCTGCCTGCCCGTCCGGCCGACCGCTCCTCAGCCGCCGGTTCCGGCGCACGCTGGCCTGGCACATCATCCGCCGCCCTCGCGGGCTGGTGGGCGCCACGATCCAGTACGGCCACGTCCGCACCCAGATCATGCTCGGCTATGGCGGCAGCTTCGCGTCCGGCTTTCCAGACGTCACTGCCGTCGAGGAGTTCCTCCAACGGCTGGACGAGATCCTGGAGGACCAGCAGCGACTCGAAGACGGTGAACACGTCAGCGGGCCGGCCGCCGACACCTACCGCCAGCGAGTCGGTGACGCGAAGGCGACCTTCGCCGGCCGCGTCCTACGCAGCAGGCAACAGGTCCACGCCATCACCTCGAACCTCAACCTGCAAATCTCCCCCGGCAGAGGCATGACCTGCGTCTTCAGCGCCCCGACCGCCGCTTGCGAGCTTCCCTCTCCACGCACCGCGGACAGCCGCCGCACACCTGCCTTGGACGACTGCCGGCCCTACTGCGGCAACATCGCGCGGACCGACCGCGACGTCAATGAGCTCCGCGTTGATGCCAGCCATGTGGCTGATGTCGTCGCTGACCCTCTCGCGCCACCGATCCGACACCAGCGCGAGGAAGCGACGCTCCACCGGATCACCGAGAAGCACGACGCCGACGCATCGCCCTCGCAGCCCGACGGAAAGCCGCATGACCACGCCAGAAGCAGAGGTCAGGTCGGAGCGAAAGCAGATCGAGGCGGCGATCGAACGTCTGCTGGCCGGAGCACCGCTGCGGTCCAACGGCGACCTCACCGTCATCCAGCTTGCTCTCGAAGCCGACGTGAAGCGGTGGAAGCTCACGCACCGAGAGCAGCTTGAGAAGACCAACCGAGAACTCCGTGAGGAGATCGAGGTGCTCCGGGCGACCGTGAGCTGCTAGGCCCAAGTGATCGACGACCTCAATACCGCGTTCGAGAGTCACAGCCCTCAGAGATCAGCGCTTGCGAAGCGTCTAATCCGTCTTCTGCGGGTTCCGGTCGTTGTCGCGGTGCGGCACACTGGTCCATCGGCAAGTCGAACGGCGCTATGTTACGGGGATACAGCCGATGCATCTCAGCAAGTTGGTGATAACCGGGTTCCGAGCCAGCGCCAACGGCGTCCTCGAGTGCACCATCCCAGGACGGTTCTCGGTGCTGCTCGGTGCCAACAATGCCGGCAAGTCGACGATCTGCGATGCGGTCTTCCTGGGCCACCGGCTGCGGTTTCCCCGCCTTCCCAACCCTCCGTCGACAACTCTCGGCCCCGGCGGCCGCAGCATCACAGTGGAGTACTCGTACGCCGCGAGCCCCATGGACGAGGGGCCGCTGGGCACCAAACTGCAAGTGGCAGCGGGAACGGTTAGCACCGGCATCGCGGGAACCTGGACGTACGGGCTACGCCGGGACCTCGGGCGCGTCGCCACGAACCTGGAACACGCCACCGACCTGATCAACGACGTCCGGGTGATCTATCTGCCGGCGTGGCGTAATCCAGTCGACGACCTCGCCCGCCGAGAGGCCCGTGTGCTGGTGGAACTGCTGCGCGCACAGCAGCAGCGGCTGACCGGCAGCCGTAACTTGCGGACGCTGCGGGGCATGGCGGCAGGCTTGCTGGACACGCTGGCCCAGCACGAAATCTTGCAAAGTATCGAGCAGCGTGTCGGTGAACATCTGCGGCATCTGACCGCCGGGATCTCACGGCAGTGGCCGTTCGTGCGGGGCCAAGCGGTCAACGACGAATACCTGGCCCGGGTGCTGGAGCTGATGCTCGCTACGGTCGCAGACCGGGCCGAGGCCCGTCAGCTCGAAATCAGCGGGCTCGGGTACGTCAACCTGTTGCACATCGCGGTGACCTTGGCCGCGATCCCGGATTCGACAGCCCTGCACGCGGCCGACACGGCCGCAGACGTCAAGGCCATGGCAACCGGCACTGCACCCGGCGGTGAAACCGTCACACCGGGCATCGATGCACCGATGGTGGTTCCGCCGGAGGGAGACGTCTCGGGCGTGCAGGAACCCGTGGATGATCCGGACGCGCAGGTGGCGGCTGCCACAGCCAGATTGGCGCAGGCTAAAGCCGAGCGAGACTCGGAGGACGACTCGTTCTTCCCGTCGACGCCGTTCCACGCCACCGTCGTGATCGAGGAACCAGAGGCGCACCTGCACCCGCAGCTGCAGCACGCCCTGGCCCGGTATCTTCGCCAGGTGGTCGAGCAGCGTCCGGAGCTGCAGGTAATCCTGTCGAGCCACGCCACCGACATCGTCGCCTCCTGCCTGCCCGAGGAACTGGTCGTGGTGCGCCGTACCGCCAGTGGTGCTCACGTGACGCGGCCGGTCGGGCTCCTGCCCCGCGGGGACCGTGACAAGGTACTGCGGTTCGCCCGGCTGCACATGGACGCGACCCGGTCAGCAGCGCTGTTCTCCGAACGGGTCCTGTTCGTCGAAGGCGTCACCGAGGCCGCGGTGCTACGACTGTTCGGCCGGGTCTGGGCCGGCGACGATATCGACAAGGCGGCCTTCGTTGACGCGCTCACGATCACGGTGATGGGCTGGAAAGTCGGCGAATGGCCGGCGCAGCTGCTCGCGACACCCGGCTACGAACTCGCGACCCGGGTCGCGGTCCTCGCCGACAGCGACAAGCAGCCGGACGCGTCGTACGGCCCACCCGCGTGGGTCGGCAGCTACGATCAGGACACGCTGAGATATTTCATTAGCCATCCCACCCTCGAACCATCACTCGTCACCGGCAACGAGGACCTGTTCACCGCCGCACTGCACGAGACCGGCCTGGACGTGCCCGAGCCGCTCGACGTGGCCGGCGTCTACCGACTGTTCGCCAGCAGAAGCTCCGACGGCACCCGCCCGGAGGGCCCCGGCAAGGCGCTGAAGGCGCAGTTCTCCCTCAACCTGGCGCAACTGCTGGAACACCGCGTCCGTACCGACCCGGCGGCGATCACCGTTCCCGGGCACATCGCAGCGCTCTACGACTTCTTGTCCGATCCGAACGCCGCCCTGCCCGACCCGGTCACCACCGACCTGCCGTTCTGACCGAGCGGCGACCAATGGGCGCATCAGCGACCGGATCCGCGACACCCGTAACGCCGGCGGCCACGGGTAAGGGGCTGACCAGCGAACAGCTGCTCGCCGCAGCCGCGACTGAACCGGCTGTGTTCATCGAGGCGGCGCCCGGCTCCGGTAAGACAACGGTGGCCGCCGAACGGTACGGATTCCTGCACTACAGCACCCTGGCCGACCCTCGGGCGATCGTCGCAGTCAGCTTCACCCGCGCCGCAACCTGGGAACTGCGCCAGCGCATCGTACGTACCTGGGGCCCCGGAGCTCTGCGGCCACCGAACCGGGTCGTCACCATCGACACCCTGCTGGTGGAACTACTACATCATCTCCTGCGCCGTGGGGAGCTGACATGGCCGCAAGGACACGCCGACCTGCGGGTGCTCGACAAATGGAGCACCGCCCACCCTCACGCCCGTACCACCACGAAACAGACGCTGACGCTACGTGACCGAACCATAGTCCGGACCCGGGTGAAGGCCTCCCTCGAAGCGCGGATAACCGGCCCGCCGTACTGGGAGAACATCCTCGCTGGCACCTGCACCCACGACGACGTACGTGCCGTCGTCGCGGCGGCGTTGAGTGACCGGCACCTCGCTGCGTTCCTCGGCGGCTATTTGGCGGCCACCATCCGCGGCCTGCTCATCGACGAGGTCTTCGACGCCAACCAGCTCGACCTCGACCTGATCAGCCTGGCCAGGCACCACGGCGTCACAGTGACCCTGATCGGCGATCCGTGGCAGGCACTGTACGAGTTCCGGGGCGCCCGCGCTCACCTGATCACCGGTTTCGTCATTGCCCAAGGACTACGCACCTATCGACTCACCCGCTCGTTCCGGTTCCGCAGCCCGCACTGCATCGCTCTCACTCGGGATCTGCGTGACCGGAAACCGGTCGCCGTGCCACCTCGTGACGGCGCTGCCCTCGACGTTGTCCTGGCCCACGAGTGGAAGACCCTATGGACCGCCGGCGGCGATGTTCTGCCGATGTCGTTCAACAGCCCCAACACCGTCGAGCGGGCCGCCGCTACTCTGCTGGCGGATCTGGTGACCAGCGCCGCGTTCGGTCAGCATGCCGTGTTCGCCGAGGAGTCCTACCGGCTGCTCGGCATCACCGACCCGGCAGCCCGTGACCGGCTGCGCCCACACCTGATCGACGTGCTGGACATCCTGCGTTCGCCCGCGATGACAGCTGTCAACGACACCTGGGACGCCCTCGTGACAGCGATCGGCACCGAGTCCACCCGCCACTTCCGGCCCCGACACCACGCCTACACCGAACCACTGAAGTGGCTGCGGGCGTTCCTGCACCGCAACGTCACCCATCCTGTCCCCGGCCTCACAGTGCACCAGGCCAAGGGCCGAGAATGGGAGGCCGTCGGAGTCTGCCTGACCGGCACGGAGAAGGCAGCACTCGCGGGCGGTCTCGACCCGCTCAACAGCAATCACCGCATCCTCTACGTCGCGCTGACCCGCGCGAAGTCGACCATCGTCGCGCTGTGACGACGTCCGCCGTCAGCACCCGACACCGGCCATGCACGACCACCGCGAAGAGCACGGCTCGCCGAGCCCAACCAAGTGAACGAAATCCGCGATCAACTAAAGTGTCAATGCTATGGTTTCCGCATGTCGGTGAAGTGACGTGAAGGGGTCGACAGTGGATCATCCGATCGGCGGTTGGGCTCGGCAACGCTTCGGTGAACGCGCGGAACACATGCGCGATGCCGCGGTAGAGGCATTGCGGGCGGCGGTGATCGACGCGCAGGACGCCCACAAGGAAGGCAAGAGCGACAAGCTCTACACCTTCGGCTGGACACTCGCAGTGCGCAAGTACGAACGGCTGGTCGAGGCGCTGCGGGACATGGACGACGTCCAGTTGGTCCGCCCGGCGGGATCGCCGCACAATCTCGTGCTGTTCGGCGACAACTTGTTCTATCCGTTTCGGTACGCCAAGGACGGCGCTACCGCGCTGAGCGACGCCCGGGTAACCGACGGCCGGGTCAGCGCGATGGTCACCGAACTGTTCCAGCGGTTCGGTCCCGAACCCACCCACCAGGCCGATCCGTTCCCGCTGTTCGCCCCCGATCCCGAGCCCAGCGCCGACGACGACGAGTTCCGGTCAGCGCTGGACATGCTGCCGCCGACGACGAAACTGATCCTGGTCGCGTTCGCCTGCAATGAGCACAGCGGCTTGATCGACGCCGCCTGGGGCGAGGGGGAACTCGTTGACGGCGCAGGCCATCTGCGGTGGCTGCCCGGCTGCTACGAGCCGCTACCGGTCGGCGCCCCCGTGACCGGTTCGCCGGTATCGGTTCCCGAGCCTCGCGTCGCCGGTGACACCGTAGGCAACACCCGGTTCGACAACGGCACCATGCCGACGGTTCCGCTGAGTGCGCGGCCCCCGGTCGAGCGAGCCAACAACGACGTGTTCCCGCCAGTAATCGAGCGGGCTCCGGAAACACTCAAGGCTGATGAAGAGGACCGGTAACCGTCAGCTGTCACTGCTGCCCGGCGCGGAGGCCGACGCCGCTCCGACGCCGGGCGCGGTCGCCCAGGTGTTCGACCCGGCACGGCTGACCCAGGCACGCCATCTGGCCGGTAAGACCAAGAAGGAGGTCGCCGAGGCGGTCGGGGTGACCCCCGCGGCAGTGGGTCAGTATGAGGCCGGAGTCACCAAACCTCGGCCAGACCTGCTCCCGCGACTCGCTGATGAGCTCAACGTGCCGATCGCCTTCTTCGTCGCCGGCCGGCCGCACGCCCGTATCGACGCGTCGGGGGCGCACTTCCGTAGCCTCCGCACCGCACGGGCATGGCAGCGGGACAAGGCGATCGCTCATGTCAATCAGGTGGGTGAGCTCACGTTGGCGCTGGAGAAACGCGTGCAGTTGCCTCTGGTCGACCTGCCTGGGTTCGCCGGCGGGGAGATGCATTCCGGTGTCGAGCTTCCCCGTTCCCCGGTCGAGGCCGCCCGGGCGCTGCGTGCCTACTGGGGGCTGGGGGCGGGCCCGATACCGCATCTGGTCCGGCACCTGGAGGCACATGGCATCGTGGTCAACACTCCACCGCCGGATCATGCCGACCGGGAGGTGGATGCGTTCTCCACCGCCTACCTAAGGCCGATCATGGTGCTCACCGCGAACCGCACCGACGACATCTACCGGTACCGGTTCACTGGTGCCCACGAACTCGGGCACTTGGTCTTACACGGCGACACCGCACCCGGTGACACACAGCATGAACGGGAAGCCGACACGTTCGCCGCAGAGTTCCTGACCCCCCGCTCCAGCATCCTGCCGGAACTGCCCCCTCGCGCCGATCTGCGTCGGCTCGCCGAACTGCAGCGGATCTGGGGAGTCAGCATCGACTCCCTGTTATATCGCTGCCGGGAGGTCGGTCTGCTGTCCGATCAGGCTGCCGGCCGCGCCTGGCGCCGGCTGGCGCAGCTGCGGCAGGAGACGGGTTTCGCCACCGAGTCGGTAGACCGTTATCCCGGTGAACAGCCGGTCATGCTGCGGCAGGCGTTCGAACTCGCCGCACAGGAGACCGGGCTGACCGTTCCTGCGCTGGCTCAGGAACTCGGCTGGTCGGTGGAACGAACCCGCGAAGTCCTCGGGCTGGTGCATCAGCGTCCGGTGCTGCGGCTGGTTCCCTGACATCCTCGCCGCCGCGGGTTGTGTGAGGGAGCCGAGCGACGACCTCGGGTCTTGCTCTGCTGTCTGCCTCTGTCGACAGCGGTCCCGGCGACGCCTTCCCTTCCACCACCCAGGCCACGCCGTTCCGATCAAGTCGCTCGAGTGTCATGATTGCGGACCGACCGGTCACGTAGGACGCAGCGCAGACCACCGCTCCTCGCCGAAGCCGTCTTCTTGACACTCCCGAGGGTGGGCTTCCGGGCGGTGCTCCTTGGCATTGGGGCCATGGTCGTGCTGACCTGCTGTGAGGTGCGGTGGCCGCGCGGTGTCAGTTGGCGCTGACCGGCTAGCGTTGCGCGCGACCGGTAATCGTGGAAGTAGGTGCCGGCCCGGGTGGTCGCTGCTGAGATGTCGGCAGGTTATTGGATCTCGTGCTGAACACGTGGGGAAGCTCGCTATGACCGAAGGTACGGCTGAGGTTGCCGGCCACGATGACGCTGCTGAGCACGCAGTTGTCGAGTACGAGCGGGCCGAGGTTGAGAGGTTCGCCCAAGGGCTGCCCTGGGACGACGTCGTGTCAGGTGACTGGTTCGCGAAGCTGCTCGCGCACGCACTGCATACCTACACCGCGAAGGCCAACGCGCAGTATTTCCGGGACCGATATCCGGGAATGCCGATCGACGGTGTCGTCGATGAGCGGATCAGGGCGGCGGCCCGGAACGCGGCGATCAAAGGCGGACTGTCGGCTAGCGCGTACTCGGCTGCCGTCGTTACCACGATCGGATCCCGCGGAGGCGCATCCCGAGCCGCGTTGCCAGCCGCAGCCGCGTCGCTAATCTACGACGTTGCGTTCGTCACCAGGATGCAGCTCCGCTTGGTCTACGACATCGCGGTCCTCTACCAGATTCCGCTGGACCTGTCGGACCCTGAGGACATGTGGATGCTTGTCCGGGCGATCCTGCCGGTCAAAGCCGGCGAGGTTACCCGGTCGGTGGTGATCAAAGCGGCCCCGGAAGCGGCTCGGCAGGTGGTCAAGCGTTTCTACTCCGGTGCGGCGCTGACCACCGCGAAGAGTTTTCCGATCGTCGGGAAGCATCTCCTGCAGCGGACCGTTATCAAAACCGGCATTCCGGTGCTCGGGGTGCCCACTGCGGTGGTGATGAACCATCGCACGACCAAGGCGGCGGGCCGGCACGCGAAGAAGATCTTCCGGGAGGAAGCGCGGCTGGTCGAACTGGCGCGCCGGCTGTCGCAGCGAACCCGGCATCCGGAGTTGATGTTGTGGGTTGCGTGGATGGTTATCCGGGCAGACCAGAATACGTCTGCCGCCGAAAAGACGCTGTTTCGGTACCTCGGCATGATGGTCCGTGATCAGCACCAGATGTCCGTCGACGAACTCGGGAGCGTTGTTGACTTCCGACCCGGCGACGTGTGGGAACGTCTGGACGCCACGCCGGGGGATTTGAGCGACATCGTCGCCATGGCGGAGGAGATCGCCGTGGCCGATGGCCCGGCCAACGGCTCGGAGCGTGCGGTCCTTGCCGAAGTCCGGGATCGGTGCCGGCGCACCTGACACCACGGTCCCACGGGCTCGCCGAGCGAACCGTTGGAGGTTGCGGGCTTCGGGTCGGCGATGGCGTAGTGCGGGTCGGCGCGCGCCGGCTCCGGCTGCGCGAAGTCCCGGTCCGGCGGCCCTCCGGGGCCGCGATCACGCATTCACGTCCGCAACTCTCAGACCGTCGAGCATATGAGCGGATCATCTGCAGTAGAGTGTCATACCTGCTCGGAAATATGATCATGTGACATCAGTGCCGGCCCCGCGCCGTAGCCCGGAAATGACCGGCAGGCCACTGCGTGAGACCCATCCCCGTCTTCTCGATCAGATTGACCCCGACCTGAACGGCGATCTCGACGTCGCAGCGCTTTCGGCCGGCAGCGGTCGCAAGGTGTGGTGGCGCTGCCCGAAAGGGCCCCATCACGTCGGGCCGGCACCCGTCTCCGGCCGCACCTAAATGTCCAGCGGCTGCCCGTGCTGCCGAGGACTGCGTCCGTCGGTGACCAACTCGCTCGCCACACGGTTTCCCCGCGGTCGCCGCCCAGCTGGATCCCGAGCTCACCGACGGGCTCACCCCCGGTGAGGTGGTGGCAGGCAGCATCAGGAAGGCATGGCGACGGTGCGCCGCCGGACCAGACCAGTCTGGGAAGCCACCGTCAGCAGCCGAACTCAGGGTGAGGTCCCCCCGCTTTGATGGAGGGCCATACTCGTGTCAGCCGACAAGGACGGCCAGTTCGCCGGGGATGTGGCGGCGCTTGCTGATGCGGCGAGCGACAGCTGGGCTTCGACATCGCCGACGAGACCGTCGCGAAAGTCCTGCGATGGACCGTCGCCACTCAGCTAACTGATCAGCTTCGCGCCGGACGGCTGCCCATCTATCGGGTCAGGGCATGCCGGGCAGCTAGGGCCTGCCCAGCCCACATCCAAGCAGCCCGTCTCCCGTAGCTCCGCGCCTGCAACCGATCCTGTGCATCGCTCTCGTCGGGTCGGCTCCGCCGGCCCGGCCATGACGAATGAAGCGGCCATTCCGCCGAGGATCAAGTCAACTGGCGGCGACTGCCGAGACTGAGGCCATTCCTCGGTTTGGCCGCCGATCGCCGTCTTTCTAGGATGGATGGGCAACGCGGAGCGGAGGGGCTGTTGACCATCGGTGCAGTCGAACGCCATGTCCAGGGTGCGGACGAGGAGCACACGCCGCTGGACGGGGACGGCTTTCTCGACGGCGCGGCGGCCAGCATCACGCTGGCGGGGGACCTCGCCGGGCGGCCGGGAAGCTTTGTCCTGCTCGCGCCAGGCGGCGTCGGAAAGTCGATCGTCCTCGACGGTCTGCGGCGGCGGGAGGACGGCTTCGAGGTCGACCTCGTCGGGCTCCGGGGCGCTGACATCGGCCGGGCGATCGGTGCGGCGATCGCGTCCGGGAAACCGATTTACCTCGATTCTCTGGACGAGGCCATGCTTACCGAGCCGGCCCTTGTCCGGCTGGTTAACCGGGCGATGTCCGGCCCCGGGACCGATGGGGTCAAGTGGCGGCTCGCGTGCCGCCCTTCGGCCTGGACCAGTGCATTTGTCGACGGCGTCAAGAATTTCGAGAAACTGCGCCTGCTGCCGATGACGCGTGACGCGGCCCGTCGCCTGCTCGCCTGCCTCGATGTCGACGAGGGCTTTCTGGACGTGCTGGCCGCGGCGGGCCGGAGCCGGTTGAGCGCCTCGTTGTTGCACTTCATCGCGGCGGCCCGACAGTGGCAGGAGGCGGGTCGTGTTCCCGGCCAGCGCGCGGACGCCCTGGAGTCAGAGGTCCAGCGGCTGCTGACCGAGCGGGAGGAGCTTCGGCAGCCGTTACGGACGGGCGCGGACATGCGGCGCCGGACGGCCGGCCGGCTGGCCGTCTTCGCTGCGTTCGGCGGGGTCGGCCGGTTCGCGTTCCGTACTGGCGCGGGTCCGGCCGCCGTCGCGATTGCCGAGTTGCCGACCATGCCCGAGCCGGACCGTCCCGACGCCACGATTGGGGGCGGGGTCTACGCGGAGGTGCTGGGCAGCGCGTTGTTCGACACCGCGCCGCGGGACACTGTCGCCTTCCGACACCAGGAGTACGTTGACTATCTCGCCGCGAAGTACGTGGTGGACCGAGCGCCCACGCGGTCCCAGGTCACCGCCCTGCTCGGCCTGACCGATGGGGTGCTGCCGCGCTCGATCGTCGCGGTCGCGGCGTGGATGGTGGCGCTGCGTCCGGAATTCGCGGACCTGGTGGCGCCCGCCAACGCAGCGGCCCTGGTCGAGTCCGAGGTCGACCTGCCGCCGGCCGCGCGGGCGGCGGTCGTGGACGCGCTGCTCGCGGACGCGCGGGAGCATGACGCGCCACCGCGGTGGTCCCTGGACCTGTCGGTCGTCGTCCACCCCGACCTGGCGCGGCAGCTCACCGACCGGCTGGCGGCCGGGGTCGACCAGCCTCTCGAGGCGTGGTGGCTCTGCCGGCTTGCCCTGGCCGGACGAATCTCGGCGGTCGCCCCCGCGGCACTGACGATCGCGCTCGACGATCGGCTTCCGTCCTGGGTCCGCAGGCCTGCGATCGCCGTGGTGACCGACCTGGGCTCAGCGTCCGAGCGGTCGGCCCTGCTTGACGGCCTGAAGCTCGACCCGGACGCGGACCCAGACGACGAGCTGCGGGCCGGACTGCTTGACGGGCTCTACCCGCAGCACATGACCACCACCCGGCTGCTGCCTTTCGTTACCTGGCCGCGGCGTGTCAACTTCATCGGCGCGTATCGGAAATTCCTCTGGGAGTTCTCCGCCAGGGTTCCGAACGCCGATCTGCCCGAGTTTCTCGCCTGGGCGCGTGCGAGCCTCCAGCCCCAGGTCTCCGTCGAGTCCCGCCGATGGTTGAGCGACGTGCCGATTCGGGTCGTGGAGCGAGCCGTTGCCGCATCCGATGACCCGGCAGTGCTGGGACCCTTGGCCGAACTCGTCGTCGACCTGGCCGGACACATACGCGTCGGCGCGCACTGGGTGCTAGACACCGCCCGGCGCCGGCATCTCGCCCTCGCCGCGGCGGCGCGACTCGACGAACAACGATGGACCGTCCTACTCCAACTCGGTCTCGTGACCGCCGACGACATCGACTGGCTGACGGACGCGATCAACGATCAGCGAGCCACCGGACAGGATGTCCTGGCGCGGTGCCTTCAGCGGCTGACTGCCCCGCCTGCCCCGACAGACGACGAGCAGGAAACCGAGGAGCAGGAAACCGAGGACCGGCCCGACGCTACGGCACTGCGAACAGCGATCTCGGCTGCCCGCCAGGACCTCGCCGCGTGGGCCGACATCCCGATCGCCCTGATGCCAGATAACGAACAACCTGTACCGCTGTTCTCCTGCGACCTCACTGCCAGGCGGGGCTGGTCGCTGCTGACTAGCGACGAGCAGCGAGAGGTCCTCAACCGGGGCATCGAGTACGTGACTGGGCGTTCGCCCGACCCGGGCCTGTGGCTGGGCAGGGCCTCGATCGGGCTCGACGTCGTCCGCGACTGGTCCGGGGTGTACCTGCTAACGACGCTGGCCCGCCACGCACCAGAGCGCCTCGGCGACCTCCCGCTGACGGCGTGGGCGCGATGGGCGCCTGCCATCGCCAACGCCTGGGCCCACGACGATAAGGACCTGCTCGGGGATCTCGTCGACCTCGCTCCCGCCGAGGCGACGGCCGAGATCCGCAACGCAGTGCGGGTCGCGCTCGACAGCCGCGTCGAATGGCGACGCACACCCCTCTACGAGTACTTCGCCCGGGACCTGGCGCCCGACCTGGCCGCCATCCTGCCGCAGCGTCGCTACCCTGACGACCAGAACGCCGACGTTCTCGCCTTCCTGATCGAGCATGACCCGCAGATGGCCACTGTCGGGGCCCGATCGGTAGCGAACGGAGACGACTCGCAGCTGTCCCGCGCCGCGAACCGACACCTCGCCCATATCGACAGCCTCGGTACGATCAACCGCCTGCTGAACGAGCCGACCCTACCCGGCGCATTCCTAGAACTCCTTGAGAGTCTGCCGCTGGACACGGTCGACGACGGCCGCCTGGCCGACCTGATCTGCCTTTTGCTCGATCGGCTCCCGCTTGCTGACGACCCGCGGGAAAGTGAGGACTCGCTCGACAGCCCGGCGCAGCGGGAAGCCCGCATGCTCAACCACATGGTCGAGATGCTGGCCATGCGCGGCCTCGCCACGGAGCTCAAGGTGCTGGCCGACGGGCAGCCGCCGCAAGCGCAGGCGCTCATCCGCCACCACCTGCGCAAGGCCCGCCAGATCGCGGCCGACAATGCCCAGACCCACCTCAACCCGACCAGCCTGCTCGACCTGCTCGGCCGCTCGGATCTACGGCTCATCCGCAACTCCGGTGACCTGATCGGTGCCCTGATGGACCACCTCGACGACCTGCAGCACGAACTCTCGCGCAACAACGGCTTCCGCGACCTGTGGTCACCGAACGGCAAAAACCTCGGCAGCGAGGACGACATCACCGACTGGTTGCGGCGCCGCCTGACCGACCAACTCGGTCGGGACCGCGTCATCCTCACCCGGGAGCCTCAAGTCGAACGCATCGCGGTCAAGGGCTCCGGCACGCGCATCGACCTGACCGCAGGCACCCCGACCAACACAGCGCCCGTCGGAGTCGCTGGAGCGATCATCGAGGCGAAGCTGGTCAGCAACGCCGAGGTACCCACCGCACTACGAGATCAGCTCGTGCAGCGATACCTCGCGGCAACCGGCCAGCGGCACGGCATCTATCTCGTGTACTGGCTTCCACCCGAACAACGGAGCTCCAGCTCTCGGAAGTACGCCGACAAGGAGGAACTCCTCGACGACATGCGGCGCTGGGCCGCGGAGGTGGCGCCGCAGTTCGACGTGAGCGTCTACGTGCTCGACGTCAGTTGGCCGAAGCGTCAGTGATGACGAGGCGCGACGTAGAGGTCCTGACGGCGGCTGCCGGTTACAGCGGCCAGTCAGTAATCTCGGCGAACAGGGCTTCCGAGTCGATGTTATGGTGTCCCCACCCAAGGGCCAGCTCGTCGAGACCCTCGGCCACAATTCGGCGCTGTGAGGCTCGATTGAGTCCGAAGGGGCCCACGACCCGCAGCCCTGTCTCTGATCGGAATACTTCCGACGTCTCTCCTAGGATCGAAAGATCAACGGCCTCTGCCAGGCTCAGTTGGCGATAGCCGCCACCGCTGTCGGCGCGTGTGCCTGCTCGCAGGTGCATTTCGATGAACGGCGGTGCAGCCAGTGGCAGATCGTCGTAGGAGACTGCTAGGGCAGTCGGCAGGGCAAGCGCGGTGCTCCATGCCGAGGTCAACACCTCGATGACCTCTGGGAGCGAGAGCCTAATGTCCGCTTCCTCTGTTAAGGAGGCTCCCGAATCCATGAGGGCGTTACGCCACGCAGCCAGACCGATACTCAGATCCACATATCCGATCACAGACGATGAAGAGCGAAGGGTGCCGAGTTGGAGAATCGCGTTTGCTGCCAGCGCTTGGGCGCCATCAGGTGCGGCAAGGCGGGCGCGCATATGTGAAGTCGTGCCGGAGTGGTAGGTGTGCTGCCCGTCCGCTGGCTGCCAAGGCGGTAGGGCGATCCTGGCGCCACGACGGGCGGAAAGGCTTGACAGCACCGCTGCGAACCCGGTGCCTGCCAGCACAGCTTGGTGGTCCGCCCGAACCGCCCTCGACAAGGAACGAGAGCGCTGCGGATACCCTTGCCACGAGATGTCGAGCACGGCACGGACGACGACGTCTACGTGACCGCCGTTGGGCCAGTGACTGTTGTAACCTACTTGGAAGTCAAGCTGCGGAATGGGGCGCCACATCCACGGCTCGTGCGGCGATGAGCGGCTAAGGCGGCCTGCTCGCCAGCTTCCGCCGTCGAGTTCCACTACCGTGGCATCACGGTCAATAATCAACGGCGTCCCGTCGGCTGGCGTTTTTGGCAACCCGATCTTGCTGATGCTGAGTTCTCGATTCGCATCGCCTCCGGCGCGGCACATGCTCTCCCAGATCTGATCCGGCACGACCGCGCAGCCGTGACCGGGTAACGCGGACAAGATTGCCCCGGGTTGCTCGCTGTTGCCCGAAAGTGGCTGCATGAAGCCGGGGCCAAGCGGAGTAACGGCCTCGGTTGGGTGACCGAGGACTGATTCACCGCCTGCTGCGGCATATGCGGTCTCGAAGTTTCGCCTCATCGCGCCTGACCCAACGCCGACAAGCGGAACCTGTGGCTTCCCCCGCATCGGTAGCGCTGAGGCGACGGCTTCATGAAGTGCCCGGACGGTGCTCTCCCGCGGGCCGTCCAACGCGTTCCATCCTGCCGAGAGCAGCTTTTGAAGGTCGCCGCGCGAGAGCCAATGCGTGGCGTCGCCGTCCCGGATGGGCACCCCGACGGCAGTCGGCGCTCTCCTCCCATCGAAAATGTCCGCAATGAACGGCTTGGCCGATTCGTGCTGACGCGGAACATCGATGGCCAGCACGCCCTTGTCATCATCGATCGGAACGAAGGTGATGTTGAGTCCTCTGATGTGCGGCTGGACCCGTTCCCGCGCCAGCTTGCGGTAGCGGTCAAGATCCACGAGGCCGCTCGGCACCGGCCGAAGCTTCTCGATGATTTCGCGGCCGCCTTCACGTCGGGTTGAAAACCCGACTAGGAGTAGGCCGCCGCTTCCGTTCGCGAACGCGGCAACGTCCTTGGCCAGTTCTGCTGCGCTTCCGGGATCATCGAGCCGGTACGGCCCTGACTTGACATCGAGCCAGGCAGATTCGGGCAAGCCAACAAAGCGAGCCAGCTGACCTGTCAACAGCCAAGTTCGAGCTGACTCAATCCCACCAGTCTCCACCGCACCAGTGTGAATCCTCGGCCGGATGACGGGTGCAGGGGCCCCGGGGCGGGTAGCAGCAGCATGTCCGTGCGACAGTGGGAGACGTTGAACCTGTACTTAAGTCGAGTGGCGTTCGTAGTTGCGGATCAGTCGCCATGGGCGGTCAGCCAGGCCAGACTGCGCTCGACGATCAACCGCGGACGATCACACGACACGGCGCAAATTTGGTCAGATCGCCTACGTAAGGCCACCGGCGCGTGCCGGCTATCGCTGACCGGGTGCCGTGTCGGCCTGCGTCCACAGGTCTCGAAGCGGCGTCCACGAGGATGCCAGATCATTCCAGTAGCAGGTGAAGACTCCTGCGAGCGGTTTCGTGGGGTCGCTCCACCAGATCGCGGCCACGACGTGTCCAGCTCGATCGCCTGAGGGAATTCGATAGGCGTACTCGATGTACTGGACCCTTCGGCCGGCGGCGATCTGCTGCTGCGTCGGGGCCGTCACACCTGCCGCCAGGCCCGGAGTGCTCATCGCTTGGATGCGGTATCGAGCGTGGGCGGCATCCCTGTCGGTGAGGTTGCGATAGGTGATCCAGTAGCTGGCGACGATGCCGGCCGTGCAGCGTGTGCGGGTTGTTTCGCCGTTGCTGCGCTGGGCCTCGCTGATGGCGTCGGTCGAGCAGCCTCCGATGCCGAGCCAGGGGCTGGCGAAGTCGGCGATTTCGGGTGTCGGCAGGCGGGCGCGGTTGACGGCTGCCTGACGTTGGGAGAACAACGCCCCGGCGGGTGGGGTGGGTGCGGTTGCCGCCGGTGTGTGACGGGCCTGAGTCAGTACCCATGAGTGGAGCCCGAATCCGATGGTGGCGCCGGCTAGCAGAACCGCCAGAGCGAGTGCCGCAGTTCCTCGCGCCCACCGCCGGCGCCGGCCATGCCCAGGGGCGGAGGTATCGGAGCGTTGGCAGTCGGGGCGCGGTGGGTCCGCCGTTGTGCCCATGCCGTTGTCGGGTGGCGGCGACGCCGCGGGGCGTACGGGTGAGAGCGCAGGCACCCGGCCGGGCGCGGTTGCCGGGACGTCCTCGGTCGAGGATGGCCAGACTGCCCGGTCCGGGTGCGGCGTCGTCATCGGCTACTCCTTGCTGTCGCAGATGATGTGAGCGCGGCTCAACGGGTCTTGCGGCGACCGGCCATCAGCAAGCCCACACCGGCTACCAGGGCCACGCCTCCGGTGCCGACGAGCGGAGCGACACTGCCGCCCGTGACCGGCAGCGACGGTCCGGGGTCTGCGCGGGGAGCCTCCCGTCCACCGCCGCTCTGCGCGGTGCCCGCGCCTGGCTGAGGCCCTGTGTCCCCACCTCGGGACGGCTGGTTTGACGGCCGAGGGCTTGCCGAGGTCGGCTCCGGCGGGGGAGGGGAGTCGGGCGGTGGGGTGCTCGGATCGGGGCCTGGCGGAGGGGTCGGCTCCGGCGGGGGAGTGGTGGGATCCGGCGCGGGCGGCGGGTTCGTCGGATCGGGAGCTTCGGTGACTGTCGGCTCCGCCGCCGCAGAGGGCTTGGTCTCCTCCGGGGATCGCCGCGGCGTGGGTTCATCGGTGCCGACGGTCGTGGCTGCGGCAGCCGGTGGGGTCGCCTCGGCCCAGGCAGGTGACGCGAACAACGCCACGGCCGTCAGAGTAGAAGCAATGACCGCTGCGGCAGTCAGGTGTTCTCGCCCCCAGGACGCATAGGAATTCACGAACTCGTACCTCTCCATCTCGGAAATGTCATGCGGTGGGGCTCGTTTCGCTGCTGCCGCGACCGCTAATGCCGGTTGGACGCTAGCGCCTCCTGGACTTAAACACTAGTTCGCTCTTCGTCGGAAACTGCTAGAGAGGCGGCTGTTTCCGCAGCTCAACCTGTCTCTCGAAGGTTGTTGGCATCGCCTGATATGCGGCTAGCTTTAGTCGCATTCATGGACACCAACGTGGGTGTTGTGGTGGATTCGTTGCCGGTTGGACCCGGTCCTCGACAAGGGGGGAGGGACGTGGGTCTGTGGCTCGTCGTATTGCTGCGTCGGGTTGATGTTCTGCGCCCCCAGATTGGTATCGCCGACGAATGAGGATTCGAGTAACTCAACCCGCCGCGGATGTGAGGTGCCGCGGCCGACAACGGGCAACCGCCGCACTGGTGTCGGTCGGCACCACCGGGCGACACCGCGCGGCCCCGCCTCTTCACCGGGCTACAGGCAAGCTGCTCGTGCTTTTCAGTCTCACGGTGTTGGCCCTGATCGGCTGCGCACGGGTCGACGCCAAGCCCCGCTCCGCACCCGCACGCACGTCTGCCGCCTCCTCGCCGGGCACCGCCGGGCGGCGGCCAGCCGCAAGCTGCCTACCGACGCGTCGACGCGTGGTGCGCGGTACTGGACTCCCGGCCCGCCGGCGAAGTGATGGACCCGGCAAGAACGCGACCACCAGGCGCCAACGTCCCGCTCACGAAAGAACCACCCGTCACGAACAACGCGACCCTCGGCGCCGACGCCCATCGCAACGACGTGAGGGCCACCTACGACACCAACCTCTGCCTCGCCGTGTAGGCCCGCGGTCCTGCGTGGCAAGGCCGCTTCATACCGAGCCGATGCCACACGAGGCAGCCGTCGCCCTGGCCTCGCGGCACGCCTGACCCCTCGCACCGATCAGCGCACACCTCCCAGGCACCGCCACACCGCGACAGCGCCGAATCAATCAACGCGGAGGACCACATCGTGTCCACGACATCTCTGCCCGCCGTGCTGCCCGGTCCGGGCCGCACCGACTACGCCCGCTACATGCGCACCGACGAACTGCTGTCACTGCAACGCGGTCCCACCGAGCGGGCCCACCCCGACGAGCTGCTGTTCCAGGTCGTCCACCAGGCATCCGAGCTGTGGTTCAAGCTGATCCACGATGACCTGGCGCGGGCGCTCCAGCACATCGCCGCTGACCAGCCTGGCGCGGCCGACATCCTCATTCAGCGAGCGGCGTTGAGCCTGCGGCTGGTCACCGAGCAGCTGCACATTCTCAGGCACCTGCACCCGGCGCGGTTCGCCGCCTTCCGCAGCGCCTTGGGCAACGGCTCCGGCTTCGAATCCCCCGGTTGGAAGCATCTGCGCGACGCCACCACCGAACTCGACATCGCCTTCAGCCGGATGCTCGCCTCCCTCGACCTCACGCCGGTTGACCTTCACCGCGGCGAACCCTCCGACCCGCTGTACCGGCTCGCCGAGACGCTGGTGACCCTCGATGAGCAGATCGCGTTGTGGCGCACCGAGCACTACACCGTCGCCACCCGCATCATCGGCCACGGTGTACTCGGTACCCGTAACACTCCGGTCGACAGCCTGGCCCGCCTCATCTCACACCGCCGCTTCCCCACTTTGTGGGAGGCACGTAGCGAGCTGACCGAGTCCAGCCCGCGGGGCCGCCAGAGTCGGCAGGGCCCGCGATGAACGCCGCCACCGCACCCCTGCCAGCAGCGGTCCGCGGCCGGTTTCCGAGCCTGGAACAAACGACGCACTTGGCCGCCTGCAGCATCGCCCCCCGCAGCAGCGACATGGACCAGGCGCTGACCACGATGTTGGACGACCTGGCCCGCCCCGGCTTCTGGGGCGCCGCCGAAGAGCAGGTATCCGACGCCCGATGTCGCTTCGCCCGGCTCATCGGTGCCGAGGTCGATCAGGCGGCGATCCTGCCCAACGTCAGCATCGCCGCCCACCAGGCGGTGTCCGGCCTGCGATGGCGCCGACGACGCGACCTGCTCACCACCACCGCCGAGTTCCCCGGCGTCGCCCACGTCTGGTTGGCGCAGGAGAAGCGAGGCGCACGGGTGCGCTGGTGCGGCACCCCCACCGGCCGGGTCACCTCCGCCGACTACCTGCACGCCATCACCACCGACACCGCGCTCGTGTCCGTACCCGCCGTCACCCACCGAGACGCGACACGCCTGAACATCCGACGCATCGCCGACGCCGCCCATGCCGCCGGCGCGACCGTGATCGTCGACGCCTACCAGGCCGCTGGCGTGATTCCGCTGCACGTCGACGCCCTGCGCTGCGACTACCTTCTGGCCGGCACCGGGAAATACCTGCTGGGCCTGCCCGGCCTTGCCTTCCTCTACGCCCGCCATCCGAAAGAGTCCACGCCAGCCCTGACCGGCTGGTTCGGGCGGTGTGACCCGCATGCACTCGACCCGACCCGGCTCGACTTCCCCACCCATGCCCGCCGGTTCGAGACCGGCACACCGTCAGTAGCCGCGGCCTACACCGCAGTCGCAGGGCTGTCGCTCATCGAGAACCTGAACCTGGCGGCGGTCCGCACGCACACGCAGCGGCTCCTCGCCTGCGCCGCAGACCGCCTGACCGCCCAAGGCGAAATCGTGCATCTGCCGCCAACGCCCGACGAGCGTGGCGCGCACCTCGCGCTCATCGAGCCCCACGCCTGGGCGATGGCCGCATGGCTCGACAACCACGGCATCACCGTCGCACCCCGCCGCAACGTCATCCGCCTCGCCACACACGCCTACACCAGCGACAGCGACATCGACGCGCTCTGCGACGCCATCGCCGTCTACCGAGTCAAGTCCCGCACCCGCACCCCGATCGGAGCATCGCGATGACCACCGCCGAACCCGTGCGCCGGTGGCTCGCACAGCGCCGTCCCTCGGCCGACCGCTTCCCGTACGACGCGGTCGTCACCGCCTACCAGCACCACGGCAAACACTTCGTACCCGACGAGTGGACACGCGCCTTAGCCGCCGCGAGAGACCGACTCCCACAGCTCATCGGCACCAACACCAGGTACCTGTCCGCATTCCTCGCCTGCGCGCTCGACAAGGTCGACGGGACCTACGACTACCGCTCCTACCTCGGCCTGGCCCTCCTGCGGCTACCCGGTCCCGACCAGGTGCCGCGCACGGCAGCACAGCAGCTCGCCCGGCGCGACCGCCTGCACGTAAACCTGCTGACCGACCTCATCGCCTTCGAACTACGAGCCGCCTACAACGAGCACACGCCGCTCCCTCAGATGCGCCCGGCACCCGCCCTGGTGGCCAAGCGGCTGCGACACGCGGTACGCGCGGCGATGCCGGCACTGCGCCGCCTCAGCCTCGTCGAGCACACCACGGACAGCTCACAGGTCACCCTGGCCCGGCGCGTCGTTGCCGCCGTCAGCATGGTCCTCACCGCCGAAGACCGACGCGCCCTGCAAGTCAGCATGCTGCCGGTCCACATCGCCCACGACGAGTGGATGTTCATCCGCGTCCTGCAAGCCTTCGAGACAACCTTCGCGCTCCTGGCCACCGACCTCACCGACGTCATCACCGCCGTGGAGGCCGGACAGGTACCGCGAGCCGCGAGCAGGTTGTCCGCAGCGGCATCGCTGCTACGCGAGAGCGCATCGCTCTGGCCTCTGATGGCCACCATCCAGCCCGCCGCGTTCCACGCCTTCCGCACGTTCACCGAGGGCGCCAGCGCTATCCAGTCCCGCCACTACAAGATCGTCGAGTCCCTGTGCCGTACACCCCGCAACGCACGCCTCAACTCTCCTGCCTACCTGTCAGTGCCCGAGGTCCGCACAGCGATCATGCACGGCCAGGTCAGCCTCGACGATGCCCTCAACGCCGCCCAGCAGTCGGCACCCGACCCGATGCTCGGGGCCGCGATGCGCGAGTTCGCCGCAGCGATCAACCAGTGGCGGCAGACCCACTACCGGCTCGCTGTGCGCATCCTCGGACCCGAACGAAGCGGCACCGGCTACACCGAAGGCACCCCATACCTACGCGACGCCCGCCAGGAACCGGTCTTCCACCACTGCCCCACCGCTCAACCGGATGCCGGAGCGGAGATATGAGCACCGCGCCCGCCTCGCCGGCCTTCTGCCCGGCTCCCGGTGCCGCAGCAGCCCCGGGCGACACCGGCCCTCATGCCCCCGGTCGGTGACGACACCCCACGTCTTCCCGACTACCAGCGCGCCGCCCCTCCCGGCCGCTGCAACTGCCCGTACGACAACCAGGAGGACGAATGTTTCCGCTCAACCCCACCCGGCCCGACGCCGACGGGCCGCAACTCGGCACGAAGACACCGCGGCTCCTGGCCGCCGCGGTCACCCTGCTCCTGACCGCCGCGGCTCTCGTCGTGACGACCGTACCCGCCCAGGCCGCCTCCGGCTGCCGCAGCGCCCCGTACAGCGCGAAGTTCGGCATGCACGACCCGTACGACATGTTCGTCGGTATGGAGGACGCCTACTTCCCACGCTCCGGCAGCTACCGCACCACGAGCCAATGCCGGGACATCCAGGTCAAGAACACCGGGAACGGCGGCGCCTGGGGCGGTCCCTTCTGGGCCTGCGTGGTGTGGGTCGGCCGGGCAACCTGCGCCAACGGCTGGACCTACATCCCTGCCGGACAGTGGCGCAACCTCGCCACCAACGTCAAGGACGGAACCCGGTTCTACCTGTTCATGCAGACCAACCTCGGCACCTACAACGCCGCGTACGGGGTCGGTGAATGGTGAACCAGGAAAAGACCGTGCCGGCTGCCCCACCTCAGCTGGCCGGTGCAGGGGGGATAACGTCCGGACCTCGGTCCGGCGCTGCCCTCCGGGCAGCCAGCGAAGCTCGGCAGGAGCCGGTCGACATGCAGGGAAAAATCGCCGTGATCACCGGCGCGAACTCGGGCATCGGCTACCACGCCGCTCGGCAACTAGCCGCAGCAGGCGCCACCGTCGTCCTAGCCTGCCGGCATCCCGGCAGGATGGCAGATGCCGCCCGAGCCATCCGAAACGCACACCCCAACGCCGAGATCGAACAGGTCACGATCGACCTGGGAAGTCTCCAATCCGTCAGAGCCGCAGCGAACGCGATCACCAACGACCACCCGCACGTCGACGTGCTGATCAACAACGCGGGACTACTTGGCGAGCCTGGATGGCGCACCCTCGACGGCGTTGAGTCCTGCTTCGGCGTCAACCACCTCGGCCACTTCGCCCTCACCGGACTGCTGATGGACCGCCTGCTCGCCGCCCCGGAGGCCAGGATCGTCACCGTCAGCAGCACCGCCCATCGAGTCGCGAACCTCGACCCACAAGACTGGCCCAACCCGCAGGTCACCGACACTTTCCGCGCCTACGCCGCGAGTAAACTGGCGAACCTCCTCTTCGCCTACCACCTCCACCGCCGGATCATCGCCGCCGGCGTCGCGATGCGCAGCATCGCCTGCCAACCAGGCTGGGCCACCACACAACTCCTGTCGCCAGGGGCCGGGAGCGTAAGACACCGAGCAGGCCTGGCGACGTTGCGAGCGATCGGCGCAATCGTTGCGCAGCCACCAGAGGCCGGAGCAAGCTCCCTACTGCTCGCCTCTACCGCCGACGTTTCGTCCGGCGCCTACCTCGGCCCCACACAATGGTGGCGCACCCGTGGGCCGGTCGGCCTCGAAACCTCTAGCGCCGATTCCCATAACGCTGCTGCGGCGCGTCTGCTCTGGGACTTGTCAGTAGATATATCCGGCGTCGACTTCCCACAACTGTCAACCGCCGCGGCGACTCGCCCTGCCGTGCCTGAGGGTGTGTCGGCTTGGACGCAACAATCCTGGTCGCCCATCGCAGGTGGGGAGTCAGCAGATAATATCCTAGGACGCTTTAGCGATTTTTCGTCAGCTCACACCTGTCGGTGGCCCTTTGGGCTGCTGTTCAGGAACGCCCTGCTGCGATGCTGGCGGACTGTAGGTCGATGGCAGTGCTGATAAGGGAGGTGGGGAGCGCCTATGGGTGGCAATTCGCCTAAACGAGCGCCTGGCATGGGGGAGGGTCACCCGCCCGAGGGGGCGGATGCCGAAACCTCTGTTCAAATGCGCCATCAAGGTCTTCCCCTTTCGCGTCTTATCGGCAGCGTAGAGAGATCATCAATTTACTATTGCGTCACCCCTATCGACGATCGCGGCCGGTTGGCCGACCGGTCACCGCTTCGCATTATGCGGTGGCTTCCGATGCAGTCCATCGAATATGCAGTGAACTCGGAATCAGTAACCGTTACAGAATCAGAGTCCGGAAGATGGAAGATTAACAGGCAAGGCCATCTGTACCTTCCATCTGGGATCCGATTCGCCATCGGGGTGAGACCAATAGATCGTCTACTGATTGCGGCGGACCTGCAAGGCGCAAGACTTCACCTATTCACGATGGACAGACTCGATCGGGCGCTCGGGATTCATCAGCCTTCACGAGATGGAGACGGATTGTGACACGCGACTCAAGTGAGCGATCGGGAGGTGGAGCAGAACTGGAGGCAGTGCGGCTGCTGCTCGAACGGCTGGGGGTGACCGCTGAGGAAGTCTTCAAAGGCGCAAAGCGCCCAGACAAAATGCCGACGTTTGACGAACAAATCGAAAGGGTTTCCCACGCTGTCTCCGCAGGCACTCGGCGTGTTTATCGAACCTACTGGAAGAAGGTGGGACAAGTTTGGGGGGACCGGCGTATCGACGAACCGTCCCCCATGGAGATCAGGCAACTCGCTGAATTCGTTAGAAGAAACGTCGTTGTGAGGCGAAACTCTCGTGGTGGAAGAACCGCTGCAGAGCACTTCATCTCTGCAATGCGCTGCCTATATGCCTACGCGGTGGCCGATGGGCTGATCTCGGAAACGGCCAATCCTGCCGCGCGTGTCGCCAAACCCCGTCGCCTAACTAGCACTCGCCGGGCTCTTTCCGACAATCAACTATTGGAGATCAACGAGGCGGCAGCAATGAGCGGAAACGATCCCCAACTTGACGCTCTCTTGCTCAGGCTGCACGAGGAAACCGCCTGCAGAAGAGCTGGCGCCTTGGCCCTTCGTCCAGACGATCTAGACCTGGACGGATGTCTTGTTCAACTTCGCGAGAAGGGTGAGACAGTGCGGTGGCAGCCGATCTCGCCTACATTGGCACGTGCGCTCGCTCATCACAACGAGGACCGAGGGCTCAACAACACCGATGGCCAGTTGTTGAGGTATCGCAATGGGGCGCCAATTACGCGTCGACGGTACGACTACATCTGGCAACGGTTGGGCAAGTCCTTGCCGTGGGTTGCTACGCAGCAGGTCAGCACTCATTGGCTTCGTCATACGACTCTTACCTGGGTAGAGCGCAACTTCGGATACGGCATCGCGCGCGCCTACGCAGGGCACGACGGTAGGTCTGCTGCGGGGACGACAACAACCTACGTTAAAGCGGATATATATGAGGTAGCGAAAGCGCTCAGCGCGCTCTGCGGTGAACAGCACCCGCTGGTTGCGGTGCAAGGCTCCGGAGCGGCGTGGCCAAAACCCTCTCGGTGTGCCGACGAACCGCCGGCCGCACCATCATGGTTCGAGGAGCCCCGGGCCTAAGCCTCGATCCACCGATGAAGGTCGGCTCGACCGGACCCGGCTATAGAAAGTCGGCGGAATTGTGATACGCGGCATCGGGTGATCTTGGTAAGCCGCGCGTGCACCTGTCAGGTCACTTGCTCGTAGAGCACCCCGTGCTTGCTCCGCATGAGGGCTTCGATCGACGCGGCGAGGTTGGTGTCGTGCACCAGCAGCCCCAGTTCGATGTTGGTGTTCTCGGCGCTGTAGGAGAAGTTCGCGCTGGTCAGCAGCGTGATCACGCGGTCGACGACGATGAACTTGGCGTGGCTGACCAGCGGATGGTGGCCTCCGGGCGGGGTCAGCGTCCGGAGTACGGTCGCCTTCGGCAGATGGGCCGCGACGGCTGCCGGGGAGCCGGCGAGGGCGTCGAGGTACACCGTGACGCTCAGGCCGGGGCGCCGTGCGGCGTTCTTGAGGGCAGTCCACATGCCCGAGTGCGGCGTGAAGTTGAAGCTGGAGCAGACGATCGACATGCGTGCGTCGTCGATGATGCGCTGAGCTTCGCTGGTGAGACGGCCGGTCGTGGCTTCGACGCCGGGCATGGTCCAGACGGGGGAAATGGCGGTCCAGACGGATCGTGCGCCGGCGATGGCCCGGAGTACGGCGACCGAGTTGTCCCGGCGCTCCGGACCGAGTTCGGCCGCGAGGAGTAGGCGCTTCGCCTCGCCGCGGCGGGCGGCGTGTACTTCTTTCAGTGCCTGGCCAGAGGTGCCGCCGGCTTGTAGGACGGTGGCGAGTCGTTGTGCCTCGTAGGCGGTCAGGAAGGCGCCGAGCGCCGTGTAGGGGTCAGTAGACATCGATGGCGCCGAAGAAGCCGGGGACCCGTTCGTCGTCGATGGTGGGCAGAGTGAGCAGGAATCTGCGGTCGAGGAATCGGTTGGCGCGTTCGCAGTGTCGGCGACGCGTGAAATCGGACCCCGGATCGGCGGGTGAATCTGGACCCCTCTTCGAGGATCGTAGGGGTGTTGAGCATGGAGGACTGGGCGGAGATCCGTCGTCTTCATCGGGCTGAGGGGATGCCGATCAAGGCGATCGCCCGCAAGCTTGGGGTGGGTCGTAACACGGTTCGGCGGGCGTTGGCCGCCGAGGGGCCGCCGAAGTACCAGCGGCCGGTGAAGGGTTCGATCGTGGATGCGGTGGAGCCGCAGATCCGGCAGTTGCTGCGGGAGTGGCCGTCGATGCCGGCGACGGTGATCGCCGAGCGGATCGGTTGGACGCGGTCGTTGACTGTGCTCAAGGAACGAGTTCGCGTGTTGCGGCCGTTGTTCACGGTGCCGGATCCGGCGCAGCGGACGGAGTATCTGCCGGGTGAGCTGGTGCAGTGTGATCTGTGGTTCCCGCCGGCGGACGTGCCGTTGGGGTTCGGTCAGGTCGGTCGGCCGCCGGTGCTGGTGATGGTGTCGGGGTATTCGCGGTGGCTGTCGGCGGTGATGCTCCCGTCGCGGCAGTCGGCGGATCTGCTGGTTGGGCACTGGACGCTGATCTCCGGGTGGGGGCGGGTGCCCAAGGCGTTGGTGTGGGACAACGAGTCCGCGGTCGGGCAGTGGCGGGCCGGCAGGCCTCAGCTGACCGAGGCGATGAACGCCTTCCGCGGCACCCTCGGCATCAAGGTGATCCAGTGCCGGCCGGCGGATCCTGAATCGAAGGGCCTGGTCGAGCGGGCCAACGGCTATCTGGAGACCTCGTTCCTGCCCGGACGCCGCTTCGCCTCACCCGGCGACTTCAACGCCCAGCTCACCGAGTGGTTGGTGCGGGCGAACAACCGTCAGCATCGGGTGTTGGGCTGTCGGCCGGCTGAGCGGTGGGACGCCGACCGGCAGGTGATGCTGCCGCTGCCGCCGGTCGCGCCGGTGGTCGGTTGGCGGCAGAGCACCCGTCTGCCCCGCGATCATTACGTGCGCTTGGACGGCAACGACTACTCGGTGCACCCGTCGGTGGTTGGCCGGCGGGTCGAGGTCACCGCCGACTGCGACCAGGTGACGGTGTTCTGCGACGGTCGGGTGGTGGCCCGGCATGACCGCTGCTGGGCGAAGCATCAGAGCATCACCGACCCCGTCCACCGCCAAGCCGCCGCTGACCTGCGCGTCGCCGCTCAACGCACCCCGACGGCCGCCGTCGACGCGCAAGTCGAGCGCCGGCCGTTAAGCGACTACGACCGCCTGTTCGGCCTCGACGTTGAGGTGGCTGCGTGATGGCCACCAAGACCAACAGCCGCAACCTGGCCTCGGAGATCGCGTTTCTCACCCGTGCCCTGAAGGCGCCGTCCCTGGCCGCCTCCGTCGAGCGCCTGGCCGAGCGGGCTCGGGCAGAGTCGTGGACGCATGAGGAGTTCCTCGCCGCCTGCCTGCAACGCGAGGTCGCCGCCCGCGAAGCCCACGGCGGTGAGGGCCGCATCCGGGCAGCCCGCTTCCCGGCCCGCAAGAGCCTGGAGGAGTTCGACTTCGACCACCAACGGTCGTTGAAGCGGGAGACCATCGCCCACCTGGGAACCCTCGACTTCATCACCGGCCGAGAGAACGTCGTGTTCCTGGGCCCGCCCGGCACTGGCAAGACCCACCTGTCCATCGGCCTCGGGATCCGGGCCTGCCAGGCCGGACACCGGGTCGCGTTCGCCACCGCAGCCCAATGGGTCTCTCGCCTCGCCGACGCCCACCACGCCGGCCGCCTGCAAGACGAACTGGTCAAGCTCGGCCGGATCCCGCTGCTGATCGTCGACGAGGTCGGCTACATCCCCTTCGAAGCCGAAGCCGCGAACCTGTTCTTCCAGCTCGTCTCCAACCGCTACGAACGAGCCTCGCTGATAGTCACCAGCAACAAGCCCTTCGGCCGCTGGGGCGAAGTCTTCGGCGACGACGTCGTCGCCGCAGCCATGATCGACCGCCTCGTCCACCACGCCGAGGTCATCTCCATGAAGGGCGACAGCTACCGACTCAAAGACCGCGACCTCGGCCGCGTCCCCCCAGCCACCAAGACCAACGACTGAGTAAGGTCACACACAGGCAAAGGGGTCCAAATTCAGACGCCCCAGCAGGGTCCGATTTCACGCGCCGACGACACGCAGGAGGTTTCCGAGGCGAAGCTGCAGCAGTGGCAGGCCGCGCCGTGCAGGAAGTCCTCACCGTGCCGTGGTGTGCGTTGCCCGCAGACGGGGTCGGAGGAGCAGCGGGCTGCTCTGCGCAGCGCGTCGAGCAGGAGCCCGTGCAGCCGTTCCGGCTGGCTGAGCGCGACCAGTCCACCGAGGGTGCCCTCGCTATCCGAGGCCGTGGTGCAGATAAGCAGTCCAGCGGCGGCGGGCCGGTCGGGGGTGGCAGGCCAGGCGTAGAGGCGTTCACTGAGGCTGGCCGCGCCGTAACCGCAGGACATCGCCATCTCGCGGATGAGGATGTGCGCCAGGCTGTGGATCAACCAGTAGCGCGGGGCGGGGAACCGGGTGTCGGGGTCGATCTGGGCGGCGGTAGCGGAGAAGCGTCGGGAGAAGTTGTGTCGGTGGGCTTCGCGGTGCGCCCGCCACAGCGCGGTGGGCAGGATCTGCGCTTCCCA
Source organism: Micromonospora sp. M71_S20 (assembly GCF_003664255.1). Lineage (NCBI taxonomy): Bacteria > Bacillati > Actinomycetota > Actinomycetes > Micromonosporales > Micromonosporaceae > Micromonospora > Micromonospora sp. M71_S20. Next base: position 67,278 of record NZ_RCCV01000004.1, read on the forward strand.
GGCGGCGACGGCGGTCTCGTCCAGTTGCAGGAAGATGCCTTCGCCGCGGTCCTCGGTGGCCGGCACCCAGGTGGGTCGGCCGTCCCGGGTGAGCTTGACGAGCCGGCTTGCGAGGTCGTTGACCCGGTCCATCTCGTCGATCCGGGTGAAGCCGATCACCGCGTTGACCTTTTTCATCCGGTTCACGGCGATGACCCGGTGCACTTGCTTCGGGAGGTCGGCGGCCGTGGGCATCTCGGTGACCATCAGTCCGCTGGAGTCCTGCTGCTGCGCGAATAGGCTCGGCTTCTGCAGGTAGTCCCACTCCGGCACAAGCAGCTCGACCGGGTCCCAATCGCGTAGCCTCTCCCGGCGCTCCTCCTCTGACGGGGGTGGGGCGAGTGCCTCGACCGCCGCCGCGGTCAGCTGTTCGTCGGTGACTCCGGCGATATCGCACTTGTGCGCGACGAGAAGCGAACGAAGCACCTTTGGCAGGGCTACGTAGTCGGCCAGTTCCTCCGGAGTCAGGTATGTGCGTAGTTTCGTGGCGAGCGCGGCTTGCTTCTGCTCCTCGGTGCGGGGCATGACGATGATCGACTGGGTCGAGGCGAACCAGAGGTTGGACGCGCCCATCATCATCAGCGAGGTGTCCAGCCCGCATTTGGGGTCGAAGGCGTTCAGGTGCGGATGCCGGCCCCGGCAGGTCGGTAGCTTCCGTTTGCCGGCCTCGCCCTGCGCCTCGCCCATGCCGCGCCGCTGTTGGCAGCGTTCGCAGGTGATGACCGCGCCGGCTCCCTGACCGATGTTGCTGTCGCGCAGTTTCAGGTCCGGGTGCGGGGCAGCGGGGCAGCTTCTGCCGCGGTGCACCCATAGCGCGTACGGGAACTCGTCGAGGTGGCCGTTGGCGCAGGCGAGCAGATAACGGGCGGGCACCGCCGGGCTGCGCCTGGCCTTTCCCTTCGCGGGAGCCTTGGCCTTTCCCGTCGCCGCACCCGCAAACGTACGGCCGGGACAACTTGCGTGTTCGAAGGTCGCCAGGTCGGACCGGAACGGGTGGGTGTTGGTGTAGCTGAACCGCGACAGCGGCCCGAGGTAGTCGCAGCCGGTGCACCGCAGCCACTGCGGGAACACCCGGGCCGGGATGCCGAGGTCGGAGCCCTCCTGTGACATCGCACGAGCCTTTGGCTGCCACGGGAAGGGCCGCAGTTGCTGCACGCGGGACCCGAGGTGAAGCTGAACCACCTTGAGTAGCCGTGGCTCTTCGATCGTCGGCACGGTGGGCCGCCGCCGCCAGATCGGCTCCCAGTCGTCGAGGCCAGCCGGCATGATCGAGAACTGCGGCAGGTCCATGATTGAGCCGACGCCATAGGTGTAGAGCAGTGACGATGGGCGGGCCGAGCCGACCTTGGCCCGGTTCTTGACGTTTGACTGCTCGCTGTCGGCGAGTGGGTCTAACGGCTGCGCCGACTCGAAGATCATCTGCCCGTCGTCGTCCGTCACTCGTCTTCTCCTTCGGGCAGCTCCCACGACGGCGCGTCGTCGGGTTCGACAACGAAGAGCCGCTCGGCTATGGGGCTGACCAGCAGGTTGATCTCCGGCTGGACCTCCCGCATCGAGTGCGCGACGACGAACGGCGCGCGGTCCGGCTGACCCTGGTGTGCCTTCGCGTTCTCCGGGCTGATCAGCAACGGCAGGTAGCTGTCGTTGTCACCGGTGCGCTCATACACCAGGGTCTTGCTAAGTTTCCCGGCGTACTTTCCCCGAGCGTTCCACTGGTCCAGGCGGTTGATCAGTCGCTGGTGCGCCTGCGCCATCAGGTCGTCCAGCTGGGCCGCCGGCCGGATTCGGGCATAGAGCCGATCGACCAGGGCGGCGAGAGCATCCTGTTCGTCACGCACCCGCCACGCCGCCCGCTCCGGCGACAGCCCGTCGTCGCGGTGCGCCTGCAGCACCCGAGCCGCGCTCACCAGCACCCCGTCAATGCCCCGGTCCAGAGCCGTCGGCGAGAACGGGGTAACCGACAGCGCCTCCACCTGCGCGTAAAACGTCTCGTGGTAGTGCCGGAACTGCTCGTAGTGGGCCAGGTCGCGGGGCCGCGCCCAGTTCCCGAGCGCCACAACCAGACCGGGCCGACCGCAGTCCTCACCCGGACGGCCGACGTCGCGGCCCACCCGCGAGGACGCCTGGATGTACTCGGCGGTGTTCTTCGGCTGCCCCACCACCAGCATCAGCCCGAGCCGCTGCACGTCGACCCCGACCTGCAGCATCGAGGTGGCCAGCACCACGTCGAACGGGTCGGCCTTCGGCCGCTCCATCCGCCCGCCGGCCTCCTGCTGTTCGAGCCGCTTCCGCATCGCCGCGGTGGTGGCGTAGTCGGGGTCGAACTCCAGGGCCAAGTTGTCCAGGGTGCGGCCAATATCGACTGAAGCGATGCGGGAGGTCAGCTCGCCGGTGACCAGGCGCCCGTACGAGCCGAGCCGCCGTGGGAAACCCGATCCAGGGCGGGGCTGCCGGACCCGGTTCTGCACGTCGTCGGCCATGTAGCGGGCCATACCGGCCAATTCACGGGTCGCGTTGAAGTAGCCCACCAACGTCATGTACGGATCGGCGGCCGACCCACTGCGGTCGAACAGCAACTGCCCCGCGAGCAGCAACACCTCGGCGACCCGGATCTCCGCGCTCGACAGCCGCACTCCCTGCGCACTCACCCCGATGTAACGCCGGCCCGGGGTGGTCGGCCCGATCGGCAACTCCCGCGAGAAGTACGTGTCCGCCACATCCAACACCTGCGGCGGGAAGATCTGGACGCCGCGCCCGTACAGCCCTCGCACCTGATCGTCCGCGCGGCGCACGGTGGCCGTCGACGCCACGATCATCGGCCGGACCGGCTCGCCGTCGGCGGTCTCCCACGATGCGAGGGTCTCGACGGCCACCTCGAACAGCCCCACGGCGGTGCCCAGCGCCCCGGTGATCAGGTGCAGCTCATCCTGAATGATCAGATCCGGCGGCCGGAGCCGTCCCACCGGCCGTACGGTCGCGGCGGGCAGGCCGGGCTCAGCCTGGTGACCGGTGGTCACACTGCAACTGGCGTAGTCCGGGTGAACGTAACCGTGCCGACCGCAGTACCGGCCGACGTAGCCGAACAGCGACGCCGCCTCACCCTCGCGCGCCAGCCGAGCGAACTTGTCGACCGTCGCGATCACGAACGCCGGCGGCATCCGGTAGATCTCCTCGTCCACCGTCAGCATCGGCAGGCCCTCATCCACCTGACCGCCCTTGGCGAACGGGCACTGCCCCATATCGTCGCCGCAGAAGACCAGCACCCGCCGGGTCGTCTTGACCGGCTTCACGTTCGCGGCGCCGATCGGGCTGCCGCACCAAGGGCACCGCTGCACCTGCAACACAGTCAACCGGTGCCCGCCGTACGCGTTGGCCTTACGCAGCTGCTCATCCGCCTCGTCCCACCGCTTCGGGCTCACGTCGGTGCCGACCCACAACCCGATCCGAAACGGCTTGCTACCCCAGGTTGCCTCGTCCCGGCGGCGGACCAGCTCCGCCGCACACACCAGCGTGGTGGCCCGCTGGAACTGCTGTGCGGTGAGCAGCCGCAACGTGTACCGCATCAACACGGCCACCCCGTCACGCCCGTCCAACGGCCCATCGGAGGACGCCACCACCTGCTGCCGACGCCGGATCGCGAACGTGTACGCCGCCAGACCCAGATACGCCTCGGTCTTGCCACCACCGGTCGGAAAGAACAACAACTCCACCCGCGACAGCTCGCCACTGCGCGCCGCCGCGGTGGGGACGGTCAACGCTGGCAGCTGCATGAGGATGAACGCCAGCTGGAACGGCCGCCACGACGACGGCTTCTCCCGCTCGTCGGCCTCGACCTGATCGCGGGCGTCGTCGAACGACAGGCTCGGGTCGGAGCTACGCAAGGCCCCGATCCGGGAGTGGACCCGCTGGTCCCGCATGACCTCGTTCATGAACCGGAAGCACGCGAACGCCTCCGGATCAGCCACCACGTGCGCCAGACCGTCCGACAGCCGCTGCTGTGCCGCGCGTGCCTCGTCCACGACCTCCTGGGCCAGGTCCCGCAGATGCTCGGGGAGCTGTGCCGCCTTCGCGGCCTCACCGTCGAGCCAGGTCCGGTACCCGTCTACCAGCGGGGCGAGCCCGTCACGAACCTGTTCAGGGCTGGCCTTGGCCAGTGCGTCCATGGACAGCAATGCGCCCGTGACCGACCGTGCCTGCGTCTGCGGTGTCTCCGCGACCGGCAGCCACGTCGTCCACACCGCCGTCGCCTGCCGTGCTCCCGGCTCCGCCCGCCAGTCCACCGAGCAGGTCCGCCCGACCGCGAACTCCAGCCGGTTGCGGTACTGCAAGTGCAACCGGCGCATCTCGTCGTCGTGCTCCGGCCACTCCTGCTCCATGACGTCACGCACCGGCAGGAACACCGCCGCACCGTCCGCATCGACGTGCAGCTTCGTCTGGAACAGCCACTCGTGCACCGGGATCGTCGGCGGCGTCTCCCGGTCATTGACCAGCGCGATCTCGATCAACCGCCGACCGAAACGCGCGTCGTCGTAGGCATCGATTCGCAAACAGATCTGCCCGGTCAGCACACGCGTGTACGTCCGGCCCGACGTCAGCTCGGCCACCGCAATCTTCTCGACGATCCCAACCGGCGTGCGCCGATACCGCCGCACCGCCCGGCCCCGCTTGTCGACCTCACCGGTCTTCACACTCTCGTAAGTGCCCCACGACGCGGTCACCGTGAACTCCGCCAGATCGTTCGGCACCTGGAACCGCAACCCCATCGACGACGGAATCATCAGCCCCTGTTTCGGAGCCTTGTCGTCGGCATCATCCTCCTCACCCTCGACGTCGCTGCCGTCGGCAGACTCGGCCGGAATCCCACGCTGGGCATGAAAACCCGCCGCATCAGATCGGATGCCCACCAGGCCATACCCGTCCTCAGAGCCGGCCAAATCAGCATCGGGCTCGGTCAATTTCACCGGCGCGATATGCCCCACCAGGTACAGCTGGCGCGGGCTCACCGCCAACAACTCCTCCGGGCCAGCTGACGGCCCGAGCAGCTCACGCTCCAGGACGTCGACCAGATTCTCCCGAACCGTGTACGAGGTGCCATCCGGCTCGTGCGCGAGCCGGAAACCCGGTACCGAGTCAGTCACAGCAGCGACTCCTGGCCCTCGTGGACCACCGGCTTTCGCTGGCGGGCAGCGGCCTTCTTTGCCACCTTCGGCAGCTGCGCCGCCGCGCGGCGCAGATTCTCCGCGAGCAACCGGTCCAGGATCTCAACCCGCGCCGCCGGACTCACCGTCCACCGCGTCATTTGACGGTACGTGTGGAAGCCATGCTCCAGCGGCACCTCCGACCAGTCGTACGCCGCCATCACCGCCTCGTCCAGCTCGACGTGAATCCGCCGTAACCGGGCCACGTCCGCGTCGTCGCCGTCAGCGACCCCTGGGTCGTTGACCAGGTTGTACAGCTTGGTCAACCCGAGACCACGCCGCAGCATGACTTCCCGCCGCTCCACGTCCAACACCCGCCCCGCCTCCGCCAACTGATCCGTCGGCTCTGGCCGCGGGAATGTCATGAACACATCCGAAGGTGAGTAGTTCACGTCCGCGCGCATTGTCGAGCCGTACTTGATCGCCCACATCTGATGCAGACTCGACGACAATATCGCCTGATCCGCGAACGAATCGGTCGCAAAAACGCCGAGCTTATGGCTGAAGACCTGGCCGGTCGGCACCCGCACCGGCATCACCGACTTGCTGACCAGCGCAATTACCAGCACCTCGTCCAGCCCTACGATCGCCTTCCGCAGTCCAGGGGCATTTTCGGCGAACTGCCACCACCGATCTCTTCGTACTGCACGCATGTTCCGCATTCGTTCTGGCTTGACGAGTTGGTGGACTCGCTCGAATGGCCGCTGATAACGTGCGGCGCAGGTCTCGCAGCGGTTGTTGAAGTCGATGACCCAGCGGGAGGCAGAGCTGTCATGGCGGGAGTTCAGGTCTTCGCCGTTGAGGTAGGGAGATAGCACCTCACGGTTCCTGTCGTCCTCGGCAGTCCACGTGTGTGCTTCGTCCGACTCCAGCACGAACCCCATACCTAGCACGTAGCAGCCACCGAAGGCAATGCTCTCGTTTTCGATCAGCCGGGCCGGGGCTCCGTCGACCTGCCCGGCGGGCTCCAACAACGTGGAAATACGCGGAACAATGGCCCCGTCCGCGACGAGGTCGGCGGCGTCGGCAACAGGGCCGCGGGTGCCCCAGACTGCCGCGTACTCCAAGTTGGCGCTGGTCGAAGGCCAGGCGGCGCTTTGCACCGAGCGGGTGATCGTGAACCCTTCCGCGACGATCCGGTCGAGGCCGATCTCACGGCTGTCGCCCTGCGCGATGGTGTTCGTGCCGATCAGCCCGATCGTGCCGGCCGGCCGCACCAGGGCGTTCGCCCGTAGCAAGAAGTACACGACCAAGTCGGCGTTGCCCCGGGCACCTGCGGCGACCTGGTGGACGAACCAGTCCCGGACATTGGCTCCCATCGCACCGGTGATCCACGCCCTGTCCGAGCGCGGCGGGCTCCCGCTGTCCGTCGGCGTGTCCGCCGCGAACACCCACGACAGCCGCTGCCTGGAGTCTCTCGTTCAGGCCATCCCCGCCGTCAAGTCCCGGCGCGGACCCCGCCGACGACGCCCGAACAAACTGCACGCCGACAAGGGATACGACTACCCGCACCTACGCCGCATGCTCCGCGCCCGCGGCATCCGACCCCGCATCGCCCGCCGCGGCATCGAATCCCCCCACCGCCTTGGCCGACACCGATGGGTCATCGAGCGGACCTTCGCCTGGCTCACCGGCTACCGCCGGCTGACCATCCGCTACGAACGCGACCCCGGCCTGTACTGCGCATTCGTCACCCTCGCCGCCGCCCTGACCTGCCACAAGCGCTACCTCAAACTCACCACCTGAGACACGCTCTTAGCCACGGCCGCGATGCCGGCCGTACGGGCCAACTGGCGCACCGTGCGGGGTTGTGTCCTGCGGAGGGCTGGATCTCCACCCCGAGTGTCGCCTCGGTCAGATGCTTGGAGAGTTCGCGCACCGCCAGCTGACGTGCACGGATCCGCCGAGGAAGAGTGCGTTCAGCGGATCGGCTCTCAGTTGACGGGCCGGTCCCGGCGGTGCGCCCCCATCGGCAGACCGTCATGTCAAGATGACGCTCGCGATGAGAACTGACGTGGAGCGTGATCGGGCCAATCTCCTGCGGCGACTGGAGGTTCTGAAGCTGCCGGTCGCGCCGTTGCAACGCCACGGATTCGTGATGCCAGCGCAGCCAGCGGACACGATGCGGGAGCCTGAAGCGGTCTCCGTAGGTCCCGACGGCACCGCGTTGGCCGTGTGGCGGTTTCGCGAGGGCGTCAATCGCAAGCAGGTGACGTGGCATGCCCCCGGCAGGCGACGTGTCCTCGGTGCTGTCGATGTCGAAACCGACCTGCAGGTGAGATTCGTGCAGCCACTGCCCGAGGGGCGCGTGCTCCTGGCGGCTGCTCGGGCCCGGACCAGCGAAGCCAACGCCGAGGTATGGAGCAGCAGCGGCGATCTACAGCACCGGGGCCACCTCGGCGACGCCATCGAGGACCTGCTTACCACCCCCTCCGGCAAGGTGTGGGCCAGCTATTTCGACGAGGCGATGGGCGGATGCGGCCCCGAAGGCCGCGGCCTCGCGCGCTTCAACAGCGACCTGACCGTCGATTGGCTGTACCCGCTGAACTCCGGGCTGCCCTACATCTCGGACTGCTACTCGCTCAACGTCGCCAGAGAAACCGCATACTTCTGTCCCTACACCCACTTCCACATCCTCTCCGCGACCGGCAGCCAGGTGACTGACTGGGGACCATCCCCGTACAGGTCTGCTCACCACCTGTTGCGACGCGGCCCGGATCTCGCTCTGATCAGGGGATGGGGTCCGGAGTACGACGTCGCGACGATGCTGCGGATCAGCCGAGACGACCAACCTCAGTTGGGTGCGCAATGCCGAGTCGTGCTCCCTGACGGCATGGAGACCCGCGGATTGCAGTACATCACCCGAGGCGGAGAGCTGCACGCCTTCATCCGATCCACCTGGTATCACACCGACCTCGACAGCCTGAGCACCGCAGCGGCCGGCACCGGTGTGTAAAGGGGCCGAGCCCACCCGATCCGGCGTCCGCTCATGGCACCCCTTTATGTCAAGGCGCCGCTGACACCAGGGGTTTAGGGTGGTTGGTGGCGGGTCCGGGAAGTGGCTTGTCCGAAGGGCCGATGTCCGGGGTTAGGTCGGTCACGCTGGATTGCAGAGTCGTCCCCGAGTGCCCTCCCGGATCCGCCGCCTGCCTGCGTTTGTGGTCGGTGATCATGCGGGCGTAGACGACGTTGGACAGTCGGCGTTTGAGGGCGCGCATGGCTTCCATGGAGGTCTTCCCGGCGGCCTTCTTCGCGTCGAAGTAGGCGCGGCCTTCGGTGCGGTTGCGCAGCTGGACGACGGCCATGATGTGCAGTGTGCGGTTGATGCGGCGGTTGCCGGCGCGGGAGAGTCGGTGACGCTTCTGGTCGCCGGAGGAGGCGTCCAGCGGGGCGGTGCCGTTCCAGGACGCGAACCGGTCGCGGTCGGCGAAGCGGCGGATGTCGCCGACGTCTGCCAGCAGCCGGGCTGCACCTGAGGGGCCGATGCCGTGCAGGTCCATCAGGGTGGAGCTGCGGGCGACCACCAGTTCCTTGAGGTCCTTCTCCGCGGTCTTGATCTTCTTGTCGATGCCCTCGAGTTCACCGATGAGCTCGACGGCGAGACGGCGCCGGGTCTTGCCCACGATGTCGCGGGGTTTGATGGTCGCGATCAGCGCCCGTGCCTGTCGTGCGGACAGGAATTGCTTTGCCCCGCCGGGAAAAAGCTCCAGCAGCAGCCGGTGCAGCCGGTTGATGGTCTGCGTCCTGGCGCGGCCCAACTCGTCGCGACGGTCGACCAGCATTCCCATCACCTGCAGGTCCGGGTCGAGCTGGACTTGCACGAGGTTCGGGGTGCGCAGTGCGACCATCGCGACCGAGTGCGCATCCACCGGGTCGGTCTTGCGGCCGTTGCCGCTGGCGAACACCCGCACCTGCGCCGACAGCTTCGCGGGTACGTCGAGCACCGTCTCACCGTCATGCAGCAGGCGGTGGGCGATGTGCTTGCCGATGCCGTTGCAACCCTCGACCGCCCACACCCGATCGGCGTACTGGCGGCCGGCGGCGAGCATCTGCGCGTAGCCGGTCTTGTCGGTGCCGTACCTGCCCACTGCGAGCACCCGGGCACGTTCGTCGACGACCTCGATGGTGGCCGAGCGCTTGTGCGGGTCCATCCCGATGATCACAGACATCGGCGCCTCCCTTGGCTGAACCGGATGGGGTTGTCAGCAAGGAGGGCACCGCTACTTCGAGCAGGACAAACCCCTTTCCAGCCTCTCCTCGCGCGGTGCCCGGCGAGACCGCAGGCCATGAGAGAGCCACACCAATGACACCGGTGGGCAGCCGCAATGTGGGAGCGTCTCGCCGGGCACCTGGACCGAGTCTGGCCGGACATCGATCCTGAACCAAGTCTCTAAGTAGCCGCCGATCGGGCGCGCGGGCCAGCCGCGAGCCGTTGCCCCCGGTGGCCGGCGACTTGCGCCGTCGGCATCTGGAACCAGCCGAGAAGTGCGTTTCGGGATGCCAAGGATGGCACGACGGCTGAGAACATCAGGATCATGACTACCTTCCGGCTACTGCGGCAGACGAACCGCTGCTCGCGATTCGCTGAAGTCACCGTCGAGGTCAAGTCATCGAGTAGGCCCGAGGTTGAGGTGACCACTACCGCCGCCGCCGAACACCGACGGGAAGCCGACCTGGGTGCTCGATGGGCATTGCGCGGCCTCTCGGAAGCGGCGAAGATCACCGTGACCGACGTGGTCACCACGCAGATCGACACAAGCATCGGGGACGTCTACGAGGCCACCGCCCATGCCGTGTGGCAGGCGCTGGGCGTCGAGCACCGCGCGCCGTACGTGGGGTTCAGCGATCTTCAGATGGTCGCGTCGTGGTTGAACGACATGGCGGGCCGACGGCTTGACGCCGTGACGGAGGCTCGGCACTGGTACGAGGGACGCCGCGAGCCTGACGCCGAAAGCCTGCTACACGCGTGGCTGTACTTCGAATACGCCATGCCAGTCGGTCTCCATGGTGTCGGTGACCAGTTGATGCTGGCAAAGGAGGAGCCGTACCGCTCCTACGACATGGCCGACCACGGGGAAACAAGGGTTGGCTCGGCGCTACATCCGGACGTCTTGTCCAGGTTCGTTGGGGCCAGGCTTACCGACGGCGCCGTGATCGTCGGCCCGGATGGCGAGCTGGTCTGCGCTGGTCTGGTACTGCGGTTCGACAACGGTGACCTGGTCGTCGGCACGCTCTGCGACGAATGGGTCCTTGCCGCCGGCTCGGTGCCAGCGGCCGCGGCCCCCCACTGGACCATGCAACCTTTCGTGCCCGACGCGAACCGGTACAGATCTTGAATGGCCAGGTTTGTCCGATGTGGTCTGTGTGATGGCCTTGGGCTGGGGTAGATCGATGGGATGAGGTATCCCGATGGAGGTGGGTTGTCCGCGCGGGGGCGGGCGAAGCGTGAGGCGGTGCGGCGGCAGGCTGCCGGGTGGTTCGCCGAGGATGTGTCGGTGCCGGAGATCGCGCGCAGGCTGCGGGTGTCGCAGACGGCGGTGTACGGGTGGCGCAAACGGTGGCGGGCTGGCGGTGAGCAGGCCCTGGCGTCGAAGGGGCCTGGTGGGTCTCGCTGCCGGCTGGATGAGGGCCGGCTGCGGCGGCTGGCCGATGCCCTGGAGGAGGGGCCGGCGGCGCACGGTTTCGGTACTGATCAGCGCTGGACCCTGGCCCGGGTGTCGGACCTGATCGTCCGGATGTTCCGTATCCGGTACACGCTGCGTGGCACGGCAAACATCATGTACCGGTTGGATTGGTCGGTGCAGGTCCCCGCGCATCGTGCGGTCGAGCGGGACGAGGCCGCGATCGTCACCTGGCGGCGGGAGACGTGGCCGGCGGGAAAACGGTAGCGGCGCAGCGGCAGGCGTGGCTGGTCTTCGAGGACGAGGCCGGTCAGACGCTGCGCCCACCGAAGGCGCGGACCTGGGGACGACGCGGCCACACCCCCGTAGTCCCGGTGGCGGGCAGGGGCTCCGGTCGCGTCTCGATCGCCGGGTTGACCTGTTACCGGCCCGGCCAGCGGTCCCGGCTGATCTACCGGACGATCGTGCACCGTGGCCGCAAGAACGAGCGGCGCAGCTTCAGCGAACGCGACTACATCGCCCTGCTGGATGCCGCCCACCAACAGCTCGGCGGTCCGATCGTGTGCGTCTGGGACAACCTGAACACCCACGTCTCCGCCGCCATGCGGCAGATGATCGACGCCCGGGACTGGCTGACCGTGATCCGGCTACCGGCCTACGCCCCGGACCTGAACCCCACCGAGGCAGTGTGGTCGCACCTCAACCGCAGCATCGGCAACCTCGCCGTCACCGGCGTCGACCACCTCCTCGCGATCATCAAGAACCGACTCAAGAGCATCCAGTACCGCAACGACCTACTCGACGGCTTCCTCGCTCACACCGGACTGACACTCGAACCCGGCACAACCTGACCATTCAAGATCTGTAGCGAGACAGGCCCAGTTCGGACAACCCCTAGCGACGACAGACCCGCGTAGTCGAAGGCTCAGCCCGGTACGGAAGGAAAATCCGTCAGGCGCTGGCGGATGAAAGGGCGTCGAGCACGCCGGTGACACCCAGGACTCGACGGGCGATCCTGCTGGGATTGGTGACGACGAGTTGTCTACCGGCTGCCGTTGCCGTGTTCCGGGCGGTGATCAGCGCGCCGATGACAGTCGAGTCAAGGAACTGGACCGCTGCCATGTCGACGTCGACCCGATGCGCCGCGTTGATCGTGTGATTGAGCAGATCCAGGAGGTGGCCCGCTCCGTTGACGTCGATTTCCCCAGACAGCAGGACGATCTGGCGGTCCGGCTCGACGCGAACGTGGTGCTGCCAGCTTGGCTGGGGGTTCGTCACTCGTTGCCCTTCCCAGGGCTGCTGAGACCGTCGTTGTGTCGTGCGGCCGATGACGCGCTGGTGTTGGGGCCGCTCGATGGCTGCAAGCATACGGTGACCGTGGCGGTCACCCCGTCGGGTCGGCGGGTGAGGATGAGCCTGTCGGACAGCTGGTGGGCAAGCCACAGTCCACGGCCACCAGCGACATCGACTGACGGCGGCCGCACAGACAGGCTGTCAGCCGCAGCACCATGGTCGCTGATCTCGCAGATCAGGACGTCTTTCTCACGGCGTAGTTCGATGCGCCCATGGCCGCCGCCGTGACGAACGGCATTGGTGACCAGTTCGTGCACAGCAAGCACAAAATCGAAGCCGGGATCGCCCACCAGACCCGCGGCGGAGACCTTCGCCTCGAGAGCGTGCCGGAGCGCGGTGACAGTCTCGCCAGTGAAGTGCTGCGACATCAGCGATGTGACACCGCCAAGGCGTGCCCGTGCCGACTCAAACCGGTCGGCGGCCCCCGGGACGTCATTCATGCTGGCAGGCTACCGATCCCTTCATGTTCCGCGACCCTTGTTCAACGACAAGCGTCCGCAGGCCACGGTAGTCGCTGCCCGTGTCTTCGCCCGGGGCCGAGTGGCGCTCGCAAAGTCGTGACTGTCATGAGCTGCTTCCACATTGTCCAAATTCTGCGTGTATATAACTAATGGCTTATAGGGTCGACCTGCCTTCTCGATGGGCGGGAGGGCTTGAGTGAGTAGAGGCGAGAACGTGAGACTGATCCGGCGAATTTCCGCCACCGGAGCAACGATGATTGCCGTCGGTGCCGTAGCGCTCTCGAGCGCGACCCCGGCGCTCGCCGCGCCTGGGGATGCCAGCGCCCGTGGCGTCGTGGTCGACCTGTCCGCAGCAGTGGCCGGTGTTCCGGTGGTCGCGGCCGACGTGGTCATCGGCAGCGCGACCGCACCGGCCGGCGGCGGCACGGACACCGAGACCGCTCTGGCGATCACCATTCCCGGCGCCCTCGGCGTGACAGCCTCGGGCACGGTGGTCGAGGTGAGCGCCACCCGGGGCGAGACGGCCTCGTCGGCCAACGCCGAGATCGCCGACCTGGCCCTGGCCGTCCTCGGTACCCCCGTCATCGACGCCGACGTGATCACCGCGGCGGTCAACTGCCCGCAGACCGGCGCACAGACGGCGGACACCACGTTCACGGGCCTGGAACTGTTCGGCGAGCCGGTGGACCTGGTGCCGAACACTCCCGGCGTCACGGCGAGTGCCGCGGTCACGGTCCCGGGGTTGACCGGTGCCGCGCTGAACGCGACGCTGACCAACGTCGAAACCGTCACCGACGACGGCGCCGTCGCCATCGCTGTGCAGGCGACCCTCCGGTTGACCGGCACTGTGGTCGGAGGGCCGCTGCTGGACATCCCCGTCGGCACCGTCATCCTGGCCGAGGCGCGCTGCGAGCGTCCGCTCGGCCCGTCGCCGACCCCGACGCCGACGCAGCCCACCCCGTCACCGACCCAGCCGACCGCGCCCCCCACGGATGACCCGACCCAGCCACCCACGGCCAGCCCCAGCCCGGTCCTTCCCGTGACCGGCGACGACACGACCCGGTTGTGGTGGCTGTTCGCCATCGGCGCCGCCATGGTGACCGTCGGCGGCAGCGCCTCGGTGCTGCTGCGTCGGAGCAGAGCGGCGCATGACGCGTGACGTCAGCACCCTGACGTAGGTCACCGCGGGGGGTTCCGGCCGGTCGGCCGGAACCCCCCGCGGCTGATGTCGGCACCTACCCGGGAAGTATCTTGGAAACAGTAAAATTCGCGCTCCATTGGCATCGCAGGATGAGGGATCGGAACACCTCACCGCCCTTGCTGCTCAGTCAATCGAGATGCAGCTAATTGAAGACCACACCCGGTAGCAAGACCCACAAGGTGCCTTTATCGACTCGCCGCAGGAGCTTCATTGGGTATCATGCGGTCCGCCCATCTCCAGGAATTCAGAGTTAAGTAGACGGGCCTCGAGCGTCGAATAAAAGCTGCCCCGCCAATGGCGCCCTGCCAAGGCGATAACACTTAAATGCTGAGGGCGACTACCAGCAGTGCGAGGGCTCCGGTCAGCAGGGTGATCCCCTCGAGCAGCGCGTAGGGCCGCCACTGGTCGGTGTACCAAGTCGTGACGGACGGTGGGTGGGGCAGGTTCGTTCCTGGCGGCCGGGACATCGCCCGGGAGTTGAGCCCGGGCGGCCCTCCGGAGGGTTGGGGGAGGAGGGGCGGAGAGCCGCCCGGGCGTGGAGGCCGAATGGCCTCTCATTTCTATAGGCGATGCGCAGGCGATCCACATTACATAGATGCGTCACGCTCAATCGCCTCGGAAGGTAACGCCTCGGCTACCGAATGTTCCGGCGTGTTCCTCCTGCGCGCTGGAGAAATTCTCTAACTTGATCTTTAACCTGCGACGGTTGGTCGGTGACCCCGACTGATCATGGGGACAGCCCTTGGTTGATCATTCTTCTTGTCCAGGGAAGATGATCAATAGCCAAGGGCTGTCTCGGTGATCAGTGTGCATGATCCTTATCCGGTTGGTGGCGTCGGGGAGCTGGGCAGGTTCCGGCGGGAGTTCTACGGCTGCTTGACCGTGCGGGCGGATGCGTTGTTCGAGGTGGCCGACGCGGTGTTGTGCGCCGATGGGCCGGTGCGGTCGTTGGTGGAGTTGTCGCTGGTGGGTGAGCACCGCCGCGGCCACGGCGCGTTGTACGAGGCCCTCGCGTGTGGATGGCTGGACATCGACCGGCTGCGCACCGCCCTGGCCGTGGTGCCGCTGCCACGAGCGGCTGACGGCCGGCTCGTGCTGGCGGTGGGCATCACCTGCTGGTTGCGGCCGGACGCGCGTACCTCGCCGCAGCGCGTCCTGTGTCACACCTACGGTCGGGGCAAGGACCAGACCATCATGGTCCCGGGCTGGCCTTACTCGATGGTGGTGGCCCTGGAGTCGGGCCGTAGCTCGTGGACCGCGCCGTTGGACGCGGTGCGGTTGGCGCCCGGTGATGACGCGGCGGCAGTCACGGCCGGGCAGGTGCGAGACATCGTGCAGCGGCTGGTCGCGGCCGGCCAGTGGCGGCCCGGCGACCTGGACATCCTGGTCGTGGCCGACGCTGGCTACGACGCGCCTCGGCCGGCGTTCCTCCTGCGTGATCTGCCCGTGCAGGTCCTCGCGCGGATGCGCTCGGACCGGGTACTACGCCGCGCGGTGCCACCCCGGCAGCCGGGCACGATCGGCCGGCCACCCCGCCACGGCGGCGAGTTCGCCTTCGCTGCCCCGGCCACCTGGGGCGAACCTGACGCGGCCACGATGACCGACACCCGCCTCTACGGCATCGCGCGAGCCCGAGCCTGGGACCGGTTGCACCCACGGTTGACCCACCGATCCGCCTGGGTCGACGCGGCCAAGGTATTACCGGTCATCGAGGGAACGGTCATCCGCCTGGAGGTCGAGCACCTGTCCAGCGGCGCGACCCCGAAGCCGGTATGGCTGTGGTGGTCCGGCGTCGACGCCACCGCCGGCGATGTCGATCGGCTCTGGCAGACGTTCCTACGTCGCTTCGACATCGAGCACACGTTCCGCCTGTTCAAGTAGACCCTCGGCTGGACCTGCCCGAAGATCCGCACCCCGCAGGCCGCCGACCGATGGACCTGGCTGATCCTGGCCGCCTACACGCAACTGCGTCTGGCCCGCGCCCTGGCCGTCGATCTGCGCAGGCCCTGGGAGAAACCAGCACCACCACAGCGTCTGTCACCCGCCCGCGTCCGCCGAGGTTTTCGGCACCTCCGAGCCAAAGCCACCTGCCCGGCCGGCGCACCGAAAGCATCCCGGCCAGGACCAGGACGGCCAGTCGGCCGCCGCAACAGCCACCCCACCCCACGCCACGACGTCCACACCACATCCGGCGCGACCAGCCCCTCGACAGGCAAGGCGAAAACGAAACCGAAGACGTCGAAGTGTTCGCGTCGGCCGTGGTAGCGGGCCAGGATCCGCCAGTTCTTGAGGTGGCCGATGACGTGCTCGACTCGGATGCGCTGTGACGAGTGCCGTTTTCGAGCCGCGTCGTGTGCGGCGATGACGCTCGGCGGCAGCGACTTCTGGCCTTTCCGCGGTTTGGGCCTTGGGATGATCACCGCGCCGGCGGTGTCTGTACCGAGTCCTTGGTAGCCGGCGTCGGCGAGGACCTGAACCCCGATCGGCGTGTGGAGAAGCAGGTCGACGAGGCCTGCGGTCCGTGCCTGGGTGAGGTCGTGCATCGAGCCCGGCCGGGTCTCGCCGCAGAAAAGCAGCCGACCGGCCGGATCGCAGATCACCAGGGCTTCCATCGTGTTCAGCCGGGCCTTGCCGGATACGAAACGGTTCCGGCCCGCCCGGCCCTCGACCGGTCGGCGGACTCGTACCTCGGTGGCGTCCATCAACGCCTGCGGGTGGTGGCCCAGGTAGGCCACCACGTCCGCGAGGGTGCGTAGCCTGACTCCGTCGGGTACCCGGCAACCCCGCTCGGCCAGCAGCGGCCGTACCTCGGCGACACTGCGGGTGACCGTCGAGCGGTGCACTCCGAACCAGGCGGCCACCACGTCATGGGTCAACCCGTGCCGTAGATGCACCAGCGTGGCCAACAGGCGATCCTTGAACGCGAACCGGTGTTTCGCTCCAGCGCCAATCTCACGCCGACGCGTCCGCGCGGCAAGCCGATCGCGGTGCCGGGCCTGCCAGCGCGGCGCCAGCTCCACAACCAGGCCCTCGATCACCAGCCGGGACAGCCCCGTCATCCGACGATTCATCATGATCGCAGCACCAACCATGACAGGAACAACGATCATGGATACCTAAAGATCCGCAACCGTGCACGAGGTCGTTAGATAGGTTCGTGTCCTGTTTGGACGGCGTAGCGACGAATGACGTCTGGTCCGTATTGGACAGTCATGTGTCTCGTTTCCTGCTGCCGCTATGTGTTGTAGATCATACCGGGCTGAGTGCTGATGCGGTGCTGGCCAGAGGAAGGGACAAGCCCGGCCTGTGAGGGGCCGGGCGAGCCGTGGTCAGGATGGCAGTGAGGGTGGGCGCTTGTGCTGTCGGAGCAGGTGCGTGGCGAGGACAGTGAAGTAGCTGAACCCGATGGTGATGCTGACTCACCGGACTACAACCTCCTCGCCCAAAGCGCGGACGACGCGGGTGCCGACGGGCACTTCGACCTCGGCCTCACCGCCATGCTCGACAGCTTCACCCGCCTTACCAGATAGAGACATAAATGCGTTCGTCGTTGCGGCTGGCCTCCGCGATATCGAGTGGGAACACAACCGCAAACGCCGGTCCTCGCAACGGATTGCGGTCAAGCACACCCATCTCGGAACTGCGATGGTGGCGCGTCCTGCAACGCTTCACCCGGCCGCCGCGAACTCCTCCCCGAGACCATCAACGCCATCGTCGGCTTGGTCTCCGACAAGTCCGCCGGACTCACCTGGTAACCCCAGGTCACGCACCATCAACTACTGCGCACGAGGGGTCGTCAGGGTGGAGGGCTTTTCGTTGGCCTGTGGCGGCGGACCGTACGATCGCGTCAAGGAGTCGGTGGCGCTTGACGGGCGTGGGTGAAGTCCGGGGCGATAGCCGTTCTGTGGACGAGGTCGTCCCGAATCGCGGCGTAGGCGTGCACCAGCGTGTGGATCACTGTTCCGGCCAGGCCGGGGTGGTCGTCGTAGCCGCTGGGCAGCGTGACCTTCGTAGGCCGACCGCCGCCGCGTGTGCCACACACCGTGACCGGACCGATGTGCGGGAACTCGGCTGCGGTAATCTCGAGTCTCCCCTCCGTGCCGTCGATGATCAGAGAGAACCCCGCACCCGATGCCGCGCCTCCACGGTGGTGGACGGATAGGACCGCCCCGCCCGCCACGGTGCCCGAGATCGCGATCTGGTCCTCGGCGGTCATCGGAACGACCTGCCCGGTGCGCCCGAGGGGAACCTGGCGGCGCCGGGTCGCGGTCGTAGCAACCACGTCCTGAAGCTCGCCGACGACCATCGACACCAGGTCGATCGCGTGTCCGAACGCGATGGTCAGCATCGTGGCCCCGAGCTTGCGGTCGAGCGTGTAGACCATGTTCGGAGACACCGGAGTGCCCCATTCGGTCGAAGACGCCACGACGGTCGCGGAGAGCACTTCCCCCACGAATCCTTCGGACACGAGGTCGGCCAGCCAGCGGAAGGTAGGCGAGGAGCGTCCCTGAAGACCGACGAAGGTGCGCGTCGTCCCGGCGGCACGCGCCATCTCCTCGGCCTCGCGCAGGTCGACGGCGAGCGGCCATTCGGAGAGCACCGGCACTCCCGCCTTCAGCACGGGCAACACGAGTTCGCGATGCTGAGGCACTTTGACGGCGACGACAACGAGGTCGACGTTCTCGTCGCTGGCGAGCTGCTCGACCGATGTGTACGCGGGTACGCCATACGCCGCTCCTGCGGCCTGGGCCGAGGCTTCGGAGCTCGCCGCCAGCGCGCGAAGCTCGATCCCGTCGACGGCGCTCAGCGCGGGCAGGTGGGCCCCGGCCGCCCAGCCTCCCGTGGCGCTCAGGCCGACGATGCCGACGCCGATCGGCTGACGGGGCTCAGGCACCGAGCTGCCGCCTCAGGGTCTCGGCGTCGTGCAGGGCCGTCATGTGCACGAACCGCCCGTCACGAACCTGATGATAGATGGCGTACTCGACGATCTCGAACGAGGCGCCGGTGGGAGCCACGCCGAGCCACTCCTTGGCGGGCGTGCCCGTGTTGGTCAGACGGGCGGCCAGGCGATCACCATCGACCGCGATCTCCCGGGGCTCCCAGCGGAAGTCCGGGACCGCGTCGACGATGCCGTTCAGCACAGCTATGACCTGGTCCCGCGTGCCCGGCTCGCCATTCAGGGTGGTCTCGTCGTTGATGAACTCGTCCATGCGGTGGATCTCGTGGGCGTTGAGCGCCCCGATGTAGCGCAGGTAGAACTCGCGCAGGTCGGTGTCGGACATGATCCCCTTCTTCGGCCCCCGGAACTTCTGTCCCGAACGGTACCGAAGTTTGGCCGCACCGTCACGGCCCTCATGCGAGGAGAATGTCTCACCGAGGGGTGCGGTCGCTACGCAGGCCAGCCGAGCAACGCCGTGTCGACGATCTCATCGAGCGCGGAAGGACCGAGGCCGTTGGCGGCCTGCACCGCGATGCCGAAACCCATCGTCATGACGAACCGGGCAAGACGTCGAGGGTCGGCGTCGCGCGGAAGATCACCCTCGTTGACGGCGCGCCGGAAGCGCTCCTCAAGGCGGCCCCCCGCGTCGTTGCGCCAGTCGACAAGCAGGTCGTGGACCGCCCGGCTCTCGTCGCTCGACGCCAGCGCACCCTGCACGGTCAGGCATCCCGGGGGGCCGCCGGGAGGGGTCGTGGTGCAGACCGCTCCGCGGAGGAACGCCAAGGTCACAGCCCGTGCGGTGGGCTCCTCCAGTGCGCGCGTGACGTAGGCGGCCGGCCCCGCGCCGTAGCGCTGGAGGGCCTTGCGAAACAACTGCTCCTTGTTGCCGAAGGCCGCATACATGCTCGTCTTGGTGATCCCCATGGCGCCGGTCAGTTCAGCGAGGCTCGCACCTTCGTAACCTCGCGCCCAGAACACCCGCATCGCGCGTTCCAGCGCCTGGTCGATGTCGAATCCTCGAGGCCGACCCATGACGGCCCTACGGGAGTCACCCATGCCACAAGCGTACCCCTCGGTACAGATCTCCGCTGACCAGCAGTTTCATCCTACTCAGGTGGCCAACGCAGTTCAGTACCGATCGGTCTTGATGTGCTACGGTTCTGCACCGACCGGTACTTAACTAATGGGAAGGGAAGTCGCGCCATGAAAACCATTTCGCTCGGCAGCCTCAAGGTCTCGCGCATCGGTCTCGGAGCCATGGGAATGTCGGCGTTCTACACCGGCGCCGGCCAGTTCGACGACGAGTCGATCCGCACGATCCACCGCGCTCTGGATCTCGGGGTCACCCACATCGACACCGCTGAGGGGTACGGCCCCTTCATCAACGAGGAACTGGTCGGCCGGGCCGTGCAGGGGCGCCGAGACGAGGTCGTGCTGGCGACCAAGTTCGGACTGATCCCTCACGCCGGTGGCTCGGCTCCGGACAGCACCCCGGCCAACATCCGCCTGGCCGTGGAGGGATCACTGAAGCGCCTGGGTACCGACCACATCGACCTCTTCTACCAGCACCGGGTGGACCCCAGCACGCCCATCGAAGAGACCGTTGACGTGCTGGCCGAACTGGTGGCCGAAGGCAAGATCCGCCACATAGGCCTGTCGGAGGCCAGCCCCGCCACGATCCGCCGCGCCCACGCCGTGCATCCGGTCACCGCGATCCAGTCCGAATACTCGCTGTGGACCCGCGACCCGGAGGTCGAGATCATGCCCGTCCTGCGCGAACTGGGTATCGGCTTCGTGCCGTACTCCCCGCTTGGCCGCGGCTTCCTGACCGGCAACATCCGCTCCCTGAACGATCTTGACGCCGACGACTGGCGCCGCACCAACCACCGCTTCGCCGACGGCAACCTGGAACGCAACCTGCGAATCGTCGACGAGGTCCGAGCCGTAGCCGCCGAGATCGACACCACGCCCGCACAGGTCGCCTTGGCCTGGCTGCTCGCCCAGGGTGACGACATCGCGCCCATCCCCGGCACCAAGCGAGTCGCCCGGCTGGAGGAGAACGCCGCCGCCGACCACATCGAGCTCACTGCCAGCCACGTCGCCCGCCTGAACAACCTGCCCCCGGCCTCCGGCGAGCGCTACGACACGGACAACATGGCCGCCATCGACCGCTGAACGAAGACGTACCATCACGCACGCCGCGGGTCGGCATCCGGGCGACGAGTGCAGCAGCACGCCCCTTCAGCCCGGACTGCGAGGTGCGGGGGAGTGTGGATCTAACGGCTCTGTCTCACATTCGGTGGTGACGGACGGTGCTGGTTAGCTGAGCAGGATGCGGTGTCGCAGGAGGGCGAAGCCTGCGCGCCCGTACATCTGTCGCTTGATCAGTTTGGTCTTGGTGTTGACGCCTTCGGTGCCGCCGTTGTGGAACGGGTGGGTCAGGGCGGCGTTCACGGCGTCGCGGTCGAGGCCGAGGCCGCGGGTGAAAGTGTGCAGGTGGGGAAGATCCGTGGCCTTGACCTCGACGATCCACGCGGTGAGACGGTCGTCGTTGCCGTTTGCGGGCGTGAGAAGCGCGGCGAACGAGCCGATGAAGCCGGCCAGCGCGGTCATCTCCGGGCAGGCTCCGGTGAGAGCATCGACGAGCGTCCGCTGATGCTCGGTGAGCTGGTCAGGTGCGGTCAGGAGGTAGCGGGTCAGACGCCTGGGCGATAGAGCGGGGCGGTCGGCTTCGACTCGGCCCTGGGTGATGTAGCGGTAGAGCAGGTTGAGGCTGCCGGTGTAGCCCAGTTCCCTGATCTCGGCGAGGAGTTGGGTGGCGCCGACGGCGGGGTCTTGTTCCCGGCGGCGTCGCAGGTGCTCACGGTAGGGGTCAACGAGGGTAGGCCGGTACTGCGGTGCGCGGACCAGGCGTTGCGGTTCGCTGATCCGGGCGTAGCGTTTGACGGTGTTGAGGCCGAGGTTGAGCCGGCGGGCGCATTCGAGCAGGCCGACGCCCTTGTCGAGCAGGTCGTGGACCTGCTGCCATCGCTGCCGGGTGGTCACGGCCCGGATCCCTTCCTGCGGCGGCAGATCGGTGGCGGCCCAGCATGAGCTGTGCGCGGTGACCTCTTTGCGGACGGCCTCGGCGAGGTTGTGCCACAGGTGCCAGCGGTCGGCGACCTGCACCGCCTGGGGTAGGGCGCGGCGGACTGCTTCGGCGTAGGCGCCGGAGGAGTCCCGGCACACCACCTCGACACCGGGATGCTCACGCAGCCACCCCTCCAGGGTCGCGGCCTTGCGGTCGGGCAGCACATCGATCCGCTGGCGGGTGACCGCGTCGATCAGGACGGTGGCGTAACGACGACGCCGGCACAGCGCGAAGTCGTCCACGCCGAGCACCCGGGGCACCCGCCGCTCGGGCAACGGCAGGCGCAGCAGCGCCCGCAGGGCGGTGTGCCGGGACACGACCACCGCCAGGGCCGACAACAGCCGCGCGCCGGCGCGGCCGGCCACCTGCCGCACCACCGCACCGACCTGGAAGGCCAGCCGAGGCGTGCGGCGCTGGTAGCGGTTCAGGACCCCGGGCAGCTGTTCCCGGAACGTTCGACGGCAGCCCTGGGTCGGGCACACCAGCCGACGTACGCGTACCCGGAGCACCACCGGCCGGGCATCGACCGGCACGTCCGCGAGGGTCCGCTGGTGGTACCCATGTACCCGACCCGACAACGCCCTGCAGCCCGGACAGGCCGACGGCCCTTCGGGAGTCCGAGCCCACACCAGGATCCGTTCGCCCTCGTCCGCCACGTCGTCGATCACCAGCGGCAGCAGCCCCGAGAACACGACCTTCGAAAGATCATCGATCTTACACACACGGTCTCAACGACATCGACTACCTTCGGTCACCACCGAATGGGCCGATTTCAACGTGGGGCAGCCCGTGTCGCTGCCGGACGTGCTCGCCAACATGAACAAGTGCTTCGTCGACAAGATTTCGCTGGCACGCGGTCGACGCGGACGCCCGCCAGCGCACCGATGAGTTGTTCGCCGACTGCGCCTACGACTCTGACAAGTACCGCGTGAAGGCAGTAGGCGGCAGGGGCATCCGCCTGCGCATCGCCCGCCGCGGCCAGCCCCCACGGCTCCGGCTTGGGCGTGTTCCGGTGGGTGGTCGAGCGGACGATTGCCTGGTACCGCGGGATGCGACGACTACGCATCTGCTGGGAACGCCGGACGACATTCCTGACGCCTTCCTCGGCCTCGCCACCTGCACCACCGGCGCGTCGAAATGGTCTCGTGCTGTCGGGACGGCTGCGTTGCGGTTTCGGCGTGCTGCGGTGGTGGTTGCGGTAGGCGGCGAAGCGCGGAAGGTCCTCGGCCTGCCCGAGGAAGAGTGGAGTTGCTACGTACCCGTCGTGGAACGCGCCGTCCGCGAGGCGGACGTCATGGAGGACGGCGACATCGCGGCCGTGTGGCGCGCCACCGTCGCCGTGGCCGCGAGGCGTGATTGACCTGGTCCGCCATAGCCGTGCGGCAGAGCGAAGGGGAGGCCGGTAACGCCTCGGCCTCCCCTTCGCCCGCTATGTGTGTGTCGCCGAGGTTCAGTGCTGGTCGAGTGGCAGCGCCAGGTCGACGACCGTGTAGTCGCCGAAGGTGCCCTGCTTGTCGGCGTCGCCGGTGAGCATGTCGATCTTGTAGAGCTTGCTGTCGTGGTTGACGTGCAGGACCGCGTAGCCCTTGTTGTAGACGGCCTTGTCGTCGCGGATGCTGCTGTAGATGTCGAAGCCGGCCCAGATGCCGGCGTCGACGCCGAGCTTGCCGGTGGCGGCCAGCTGGCCGGCGTTGGCCGGGGACTGTACCGCGACCTGGTCACGCTTGGTGTCGATGTCGAACAGGGTGGTGGCGGTGTCCGGGTCGAGGTCGTTGTTGGTGTACGCGGCTCCGGTCACTCCCTTGGCGGCGTCCGTCGACGGCGGGTAGGTCAGTGTGCCGTCCTCGATGGTGGTGTCGTCGTTGACGTTGTGCCGCAGGTTCTGGCCCTGGTCGCTGATGACCCGCAGCCGGTCCGCAGCCGGGTTGAAGTCGACACCGAAGTAGCGGCCCTTGAGCGGGACGCTGAGCTGGCTGACCTCGGTGGCCTTCGCGTCACGGGTGGAGATGAGGTAGATTCCGCCCTCGTCGCCGACGCCGTACAGGCGGCCGTTCTGGACCCGGTAGTCGATGCCGACGAGCTTCTCGCCGTCCTCCAGCCACACCCGGCCGATGGTGCAGGCGTCCCACGGCTTGTCGACGTCGAACTTGATCAGCTTCTGGTCGTCGGTCAGCCCGATGGCCTTGAGCCCATCCCGGCCGTCCTTCCTGCCGTACGTCGACCGGTGCTCGTTCTTGTCGTACTTCGACCAGTAGTAGTCCTCGTCCTTGTGGTCGTCGTACTTCGACCAGTGGCGGTCCTCGTGCTTGTCGTCGTACTTCGACCAGTAGCCGCTCTTGTCGTCGTCGTATCGCGACTTGTGGTCTTTGTTCTTGTCGTAGCGGTCCTTGTCGTGGTCGTAGTAGGAGTGACACGACTTGTCGCGGTGGTGCTTCCCGTCGTCCCACGACCCGCCATCGGCGGCGGCCGGGCCGGCGAACGCCCCGACTCCGACAGCAACCGACAGACCAGCGACCAGCACACCCCTGTTGAGCAGATACCTCATGTCCAGCACCCTTCCGTCACGGAAAGACCGAAAGCATCCGATCGGTCCCAGCAACATGAGAACAGCTCGCAGAAGCCCTCGGAGCGACAACGGGTGGTGGTGAACCCTTTCGGCTGAAAGAAGCCCTGACCAGCTAAAACACCGAGAACCGGCCCGGCCTGCTACGCGCTCGTCGATCCCAGTGATCGGCGCAGCTCGGCCGCTGCGGCAGCCGCCACAGCGTCTTGTCGCGCAGGCTGACGTCGAGGCGCCACAGCGCGGCGACCTGGTCGCGGGTCAACGCCCGGGTGGTGTCCACGGTGACCTTCGGCCGGACCCAGCCTGCGGTGGGATCGCCGACGATCCAGCCGGCCGACTCGCGCCACCCGGTGAGCGCGGAGCGCAGGGTGGACAGGTGCCGGACCCGGGTGGCCGGGGCAGTGGCGCCGAACGCCGCCGTGTACGCGAGCGTGGTCCGAGCCTGACGGGACTTGACGGTGGTCCCGGGCGACCAGGCGCTGGCGGCGACGTGCGCAACGAGGAACGTCTCGACGGCGTGGGCGAAGGTCGGCGTCGCGATTGACGTCTTGAGCTTATGGACCTGACCCACCGCGCACCTTAACCGCTCGTCGAGAAAATGCGTACGGGGCGAGGGTGTCAGAGCGGTACGACACTTCGGCGCCTGCGCTGCTCGTTGCCCGGCGGCGTGGTCGCGCCGGTTCGAGTTATCGCGGGAAACCGGTGATTTCCCGCGATAACCCTAAATCATGGTGTTTCAAGACTAGTGGCAGCGCCCCGGCCGCCGTCCTCGTCGGGTACGCGGCGGGCCAGACCTGATTCCGCGTCGCTAGTTTTCGACAGTGAAGGCGTGCCCGCCGTGGCGATTGGCGTAGCGGTTGCAGTACCACCCGGTCGGGCTCTGCGCCGGGCAGCATTCGGGTCGCTGGTAGTCAGTCGTCTGGTGGGAGAGCGACATCCAGGAACTCGTGGTAACAGTCCGTGCCGGCGAGTTTCCCGTCGAGGGCAAGCGCTTCACGGATGGACTCACCGCTGATCTTCGGAGAGATGCCCAGTTCTCGATCAGCCTCGCCGACGATCTCGGCCACAACGGCGGCGGCCTTCGTCGGCTCGTGGCGGACCAGCCAGTCGAGCATCTCAGCCACCGGTGCGGCGAGGGGGTAGCTGACCTGCTCTTGTGGGTTGCCGCCAGACCGCTGCCAATGTGCGAACTCCCAGAGCACTGCAGAGCGGATCGTGTTGCTCAAGCTCTCGACCGGGATGATTTTGTCGCGGTTTGCGACAACGGACCAAGCGAGGGTGTTGGCGACGTCCCGTATCCGCGGCTGCGTGCGCCAGCGCAAGGCGAACAGATTTCGGCGTTCGGGACGCTCCCACAGATCGCAGAGAAAGGCCTCGGTGAACCATCCCCATAGCTCCGTCTCGCCGACGGACAAGTTGCGGTGCTCTCGGTCGGCCATCGTGCTGGCGATGCCGTCGCGAGAGCGACGGCATCAAGGTTCTCTACGCCATGCTGATCGCCCGAAGTGAGTCATGCCCGCGCTGCCATCATCGCTGATCTCGTCCCTGTCCTGCGCACCGGCTCTGACCGTTGCCGAAACCGCTGGTGGGCTGCCCGAGGCGCTCGCCGGTCTGCCTGATCCACGCGCCAGGCGAGGTGTCCGGCATCGGCTGACAGTCGTGGTCACCGTAGCCGTGTGTGCTGTGGTCGCCGGCTACCGCTCGTACGCCGCGATCGCCGAATGGGTCGCCGACGTGCCGGCGGCAACGGCTCTCGCCTTGGGCATGACTGCCGAACGGCGCCCATCGGAGGCGATGATCCGTCGGCTGTTGCAGGCTATGGACCCGCAGCTACTGACCGCGGCGATCAGTGTCTGGCTCGCGGGTCGGGCCACCGCCACCACCTCGACGGCCGGCCGGGCGATCGCCGTCGACGGCAAGACCCTGCGCGGCTCCCGCACCACCGACACCGCCGCCCGGCACGTGATGACCGCCTGCGACCAGGCCGCCGGCGTGGTCCTGGCCAGCATCGACGTCGACGGCAAGACCAACGAGATCACCCGATTTGCGCCGCTGCTCGACCAGATCAGCGACCTACGCGACGCCGTCAATCACCGCCGACGCCCTGCACTGCCAACGCGAGCACGTCACCTACCTCGCGCAACGCGGCGCGCACTGGATCCTGACCGTCAAAGGCAACCAACCCCACCTGCACGCCCAGCTCACCGCGCTGCCCTGGCGGGCAGTCCCGGACGCCGCCCGCGACACCGACCGCGGACACGGCCGCCGCGAGATCCGCAGCTGCAAGATCCTGACGATCTCCACCGGCATCGACTTCCCGCACGCCGCCCAAGCCATCCAGATCCGCCGCCGCAGACGCCGTCTCGACCAGCCGAAACGCTTTACCACCGAGACCGTCTACGCCATCACCGATCTCCGCGTCCACCAGGCGAAACCGGCACAACTGACCGGCTGGATCCGCGGGCACTGGTCGATCGAAAACAAGGTCCACTGGGTACGCGACGTCACCTACGACGAAGACCGTAGCCAGATCCGCACCGGCACCGGCCCCGAGGTCATGGCCGCTTTGCGCAACGCCGCGATCGGCGCCCTGCGCCTGACCGGAGTCACCAACATCGCCGCCGCCAACCAACATCACGCCCGCGACAGCACCCGCCCGCTGGCACTACTCGGCGTCATCTGACGACTTTGCCGGGGCCCTGGCCAGTGGGTGCTGACGTCGATGATAGTGAGGTGGACGGTTAGCCGGTCCTTGTGTCCGCTCGGATGAGCGGCATTGCCTCACGAGGAATTAGATCGGTAGGCTGAGCGCCGATCACGCAACGTAGGTGATTGGCCTAGGTGTCTGCCGACAGGAGACCTTGTGTTCAGACGAGTTATGAAAATTGGGATCGCCCTGCTGATCTGTGTCGGTGGCGTCGGGGCGGGCGCCCTGCCAGCGCAAGCTTTTCCCGTCGATCCCTGCGATGTGTGGGTCGACTGCACGCCGCCGCCCCCGCCGCCCCCGTCAGGACCGGCGTACAACCTACAGGGCGTCATTCAGAACGAGGGTTCGGAAGTTCATCCGGACGGCTATCTCCACGGCCGCCGGGCGAAGATCCGGGGGTACTCGCGGCTCGCCACCTGGGGCAACGATCGGGTCGATGCGGACTATATCAACGTCCGGTGCTTTGCCTACGATGCGTTGGGCGGTTACAGGACCGATTACGATTCGGAGAATGGCGGCGCGCTCGTTGACGTGAGCTTCGTTTCGAACTACGTCACGGGCAGTACTCCCGCCGCCCGCACGATCACCGTGAGCTGCACCCACCACGCCACCAAGAATGGCGTTACCTACGAAACGACCAGCTCCACCGCTATTCAGCTGGCGATCTGATCCCGCTGGCTGATGATCAATCACTCGCCCAGCAATGGTCACAGGCTCGGTCCCATGTACGTAACACGCCTCATCCTGCGGGGCGGGCAGCGAGCACTGCCGGCCCGGGATCACTCCCGGGCCGGCGCAGGCCTCGGTGGTCAGCAGCAGGCGGACAGTGCGGCCACCGACCGGCCCATGCCTGGTCGGACGCGTACGGGAGGTAGCGGTGACCTCCTCCCGCAGCACCTGCTGACTCATGATGGCCAAGTCGACCTCCACCCCATCACCCGACCTGACAGCCGCGAGCCGCGTCGACTTACAGGGAACGCTTTTCATCGTGGTTTCGGCTGGTCTGGACGGGCTGTAATTTCGTTGTCAGTCCCAGGGTGGATCCTGGATCCCGCTGGGGTGCAGGTGATCGGCGGATGTCCGGAGGAATCACGGCTGGGCCACGGCTCGGAAGATGGAACGCCCGGCTCAGGCGTATCGGGCGGCTGCCAGCGACCAGTCGTACGTGGCCCGGATCCAGTTGCGCCGCGCGGTGACGGCCGGCCGCAGCCTGTCGTCCCCGGTGGCGAGGATCACCGCCTCCGTCGTCAGGTACGCCGACAGTGACTCGTTGAACCGGTCGGCCGCCGCCCGCAGGGCCGACGACTCGTCGCTCCCGGTCCCGCCCGCGGCGATCACGGCGACCAGGTTGTGCACGTCCGGCCGGGCGAGGTTCTCCTTGCCGTACGAGAAGACGTCGTTGCACCAGCAGACCAGGTCGGCGGCGAGCAGGTCGAGCGCGACCAGCGCCGGCTCGGTGCGGCTCGCCGCGTCCGGCAGCACCCCGGCGGCCAGTTCGGTGAGGGTGAAGCTGGGGTGGACCGCGCCCGTGTGCCGGCGCATCTGGACGTACTCGGCCAGCTCCGGCACCCGCCCGTGCTCCCGGTTCGCCGCCTCCCAGAGCAGTGCCAGCAGGTACTCCCGCACCTCGCCGACGAAGCGCAGCAGGAACCCCGGCGTCCCGGCGTCCCGGACCCGCTGGCACAGGTCGCCCAGCGCCGCGCCGAGCGGCCCGGCGGGGGCGGGCCCGTCGGTCGGAATCCCGTGCCCGTCCAGCACGTCCAGCAGGGCCGCGACGGTCGGCGCCAGCTGGGTGGGGGCGGCGCCGAGGCCGTCCTCGTCGCAGGCGTCGTCCATCACGAACAGCCAGGAGATCAGGTCGGCGAGCAGCCGCAGCCGGTCGACCGGCCCCTCCGGGCAGGCCCGCCCGGCCAGCCCGGAAGCGTCGGCCCGGCGCAGCCGGTGCCCGTTACTGATCAGCCCGTGGCTGAGCGCCCACTCGATGCTCTCCCGTGCCACCCGATCGGTGGCGTCGTGCTGGGACGCGGGAAAGGGGGTTCCGTTAGCGCCGAGACCGCAAAGGCCCGCATGGTGCCCCCTGCCGCGCCGCCCCCCGACGGGACGGCGCGGGACAGCGTACGGGAGCAGAGATCGGTGACGGTCGTTGGGGGAGAGATGCCCTCAGGCCCTCGTGTGACTGCTTCCGCACACGTCGTCACATGCCCAGGTCGGCGCTGCGGAGTCGGTCGGTCAGCGCCGCCGGCCCGTCGATCTGCACCCGGGCCACCCGCTGCCGGCCGGAGAGGAACAGAGTTATCCTTCCCTAACGGCCGTTGAGCAGCATCCCCTTCATGACTGGTTCGGTGTGATTCAGGGATACTTCGCGTATGCGCAGCCATGCCTTCGCCTTGATCTCCTGCCTGCTGCTGGCGGGCTGCACCACGGGCGAGGCCGCCGCACCATCGGCGGCTCCCGCCACGACCGCGTCACCGGCCCCATCGTCCGCCACGTCGGCGCCGACACCCGCGACGGCCGCGATTCCGACCGAACCGCTCCGGCTGACCGATGAAATGACCCGGCCCGGGGCGCGACTGCGGTTCGGTGAGAAGGCGATCGTGCCCGTCCGCCACTATTACCCCCTGCTGAAGACCTACGCCGAAGGCGTGCTCGGCATCGTGGTGCAGCGCATCCAGACGACCCCGGGTTCGGAGGTCCAGGGCAACTTCGACGAAGACAGCAGGGCGGTACTGAAGCGCCACACCGCGTACTACGCCAAGATCATCATCACCAACGAGAGTGGCAATGCCTTCTCGCCGGGCACGCCGCGCTTTACCGGCGAGTTCGGCGACTTCGGTCCCGCCGTCACCGTGACCGGCGAGATGCGGCTGCCGAGCTGCCGAGAAGGGTACCCACCCGATTCCGACGAGTTCGATCGCAAGGGCGCCGAATGGAAGACCTGCTTGCTCGCCGTGTCATCACGTTCCCGCCCGATGACGGAGGTGCGGTACGGCGGCCCGCCGTACGGCAAGGAGATTCAGTTCGAACAAGACCCGTCACCGGACTTCAACAAACACTACGACCTCGGAGCGATCACCTGGTCCTAACTTGATCTTTAACCTATGGCGGCCGTTCGGTGACCCCGGCTGGTCATGGTGACAGCCATACCTACCTGGGCACCTGAGGTCGTACGCCGACACACGCTTGAGCGCCCGGTTGGCGACCAGCGCGATCAGCACCCGTTCGACGTCGACCTCGGGGCGGCCAGCACCGAGCATGCCGCTCAGGATCATCGTGCTCCTGGAACTGCTAATCGCGCCAGCCGCTCTTCTTCCCCCACTCGCCGTGTTGGCTTTGCTCGTCACGATCTGCACTGCCTTGGCCGTCACCCGAGCGCTCAGCGCCTCCGTACCGCGAAAGGTGATCAAAGGCCGGCGGCGGCAGGAGGAACGCGTGGCTGAGGAAGCTGTCAGCAGATGGCGCCGAGAGAACCTGTGACCCGTAAGGTGCCCCCGGAACCGAGCGGCCCGACAAGGTGGGGCGCGCCGGTCCTCGGGGGGTCTGGTGCTTGCGGCATCACGGAGGCAGTCTGTTGTCGACACAGATCGACCGCCGTTCTCGTCCCGGAGGACGGCACGCCGGAAGGGAGCAGGACGGTGAACGTGGAACGCGACAGGAGTGACCGAAACGTCGGCGAGGAGATCGACGCCTACGACCGCGCGGTACGCCGGGCACACGTCAAGCGCCACGTCCTGTTCTCGGTGACAGGGGCGCTCGTGTTCACGCTCCTGGCCGGCGTCGTGGGGCTGGTGCTGGACGGTGTCGACGCGATGGTCAAGCTGGGCGGCTACACCTTCCTGGCCACGGTCCTCATCGGCGTCATCGACGTCGGCTACCGGCTCTACGCGATGCGCGACGAGGACATATGACGACGTCGGGCCGTCATCGTCGTCCGGACTGTGCTTACGAACATCATCTAACCCATCCCCGGCTTGGTGGTTACCGGGCCGGGGCTTAGCGCCAACTTCCGTTCCGTTCTTCCTCAACCCCCACCTCGTGCCCAGCCGCCACCGGGACCCCACCCGACCAATCGTGGCGCTCCTCAGCGTGCGGCCCATCTTGAGATCCAGATTCGGGCATTGGGAGTAAAAGCTGCGAACAGGGCAGGACGGTTTCTCCAAGTCCCACTGACGGCAGCCGGTCGACCTGCAGCAGGATCACGGTGCCATCGATGATCGGCAGCGGGCCGTGCTGGGGCGGTCCAGGCGGTCGGTGGGTGAGCCCGGGGTGCAGTCGGTGCGCGGTTGCGGCGCCGTAGCGACGGGTGTCGGTGGTCGTGGTCACGTCCGGGGCGCCCCAGCTGCTCGGGTCACCGAAGATGAACTCGCCGCCATGCCCTCGTGGGCGGCCGGTGCTGCCGGGCAGCCGCTGGACCACGTCGCGCAACTGCTCGGCGGTGGCAGCGTCGTCGCCGGGCGCCAGCCGGCGGGCGTCCAACGGTGCGGTCGACGAGGTGCGCCCGGCCTCCAGGGCGGTGACGATTGAGTACGGCCAGCCCGGAACCCCGTTGTGGGTGTCCTTGCCGCGACCGTAGGTGTGGCACAGCACCCGCTGCGGGCAGGTGTGCGCCTCCGGCCGCAGCCAGTAGGTCGCATCCACCGCCAGGACGGTCCGCCCGTCCGCGGCCCGCGGCACCGTCACCACCGCGGTGCGCAGCCGCGCGATGTCGATCCGGCCGCGGTTCAACGCCGCGTACAGCCGAGCCGCGGCCGCGGCGGTGCTCACCCAACAGCGACAACTCCACCAGCGACCGCACCGGCCCGTCGGCGCACATCAGCGCATCTGCCAGCTCGAACAACGCATCCCCACGAGCGGTCAGACAGGCGTGGAACTCACGCCGGAACGCGGCCAGCCGCCCGACCTCATCGGTCGACTCGACATCGTGCACACTGATCATCAGGCTCTGTCTCACATTCGGTGGCGACAGAAAGTAGCGAACAAGCCCCTCCCGTGTGGCAGTGTGTCCAAAGTGGCGCAATCGGGACAGACCGCATTAGGAGGCCGTCGATGCGGCTCCCCGCGGAGACCAGCCAGCCCTGAAGCGCCGGCTTCGGAGGCTCGCACGCAGGCCTGCAATGTTGCTACGGACTTTAACCACCGAATGTGAGCCAGAGCCGAAATCGCCACACTCCCGATTGGCGGCCGGCCTGGGGATCCGGCCAGTGCGCCAGCGGCGTCTCACTGGGTGGCACGATCCAGCCGGTCGTCCACCGGCCCAAAATCACCCGCCCCTGCAGCGGTACGGTCACCCAAGGGGACGCCAGCCGTCTCGGCGGCTGGTGGGTACGAGCAGGCGGGCGTGCGGGTCGTACCGCTCGTATGCCTGTTCCAGGTACTCGGCCTCAGCGCCGATAGCAGTCACGCAAGGGTCTGAGAGGGTGGTTCGGGGGTCTATGTCCGTTGTGGGTTTGGCTGCGGGGTAGAGGCCCTGCTCGTGGTGCTACGCGGCCGGCGGTGGCGAGGCGAGGGTGAACAGGCCGGCCTCGGGTTCGGTCAGGATCTGGCGGGCGACGAGGCGTTTGAGCTTGGCGCGGAGATTCTCGGTGTCCTTGGTGGTGGTGCCGGCGCCGAGGGCATGGCAGATGTCTTTGGCGCGCATCGGTGCGGTGGCGGCGTGGAACACGGCGAGGATCTGCTGGTAAGCGGGGCTGGCGACGGTCGCGTCAGCGGGTGCCGCCGGGTCGGCGTGGTCGGTCAGGCTCAGCAGCGTCTTGCGGGTGATGGCGAGTTCGGCCAGCTCGGTCTCGGCCATGGTGAGCTGGTCGGTGAGGGTGGCGATCTGCTCGCGGAGCCGCTCTGCGGTGATGCCGGCGGCGGTCTCGCGTTCGGTGAGCAGGTCCAGCAGCGGCGGTCGGGTCACCGCTGGTAGTCCGGGTCGCGCCAGGACGCGGTGGCGGTGCCGGTCAACCGGCGGATGAGGTTCGCCGTCGACGCCCACCAGGTGCGTGACACCGCCGAGGCGGGTCGGCTCTCGTACTCGCGGACCAGACGGCGGTGCAGCATCAGCGTGCCGTTGGTCTGCTCCACCACCCACCGGCGTGCGATCGGCACGAACCCGGCGGCCGTGTCGGTGCGCTTGACCTGCTCGACGTCGATACCGTTCACCGCGCCGTGAATCTGCACGTCGTCTTTGAACCCGGCGTCGACCCATGCCTTGGTCACCGTAGGGGTGTGGGCCACGACGTTGTCCAGCAGTCGCACGCCGATCGCGTTGTCCGTGACCGACGCGGCGGTGACCACCACGGCGATGATCAACCCCAGGGCGTCCACCGCCAGGCCCCGCTTACGGCCCGGGACCTTTTTCGCGGCGTCCTTGCCGGTCGTCGCGGCCGGGACGTGGTTGGCCGCCCGGATCGACTGGGTGTCCAGCACCACCGCGGTCGGGTCCTCCCGCCGGCCGGCTCGCTCCCTCGCCTGGCAGCGCAACAGATCATGAATCACCTGGTCGGTGCCGTCATCACGCCACAGGGCGAAGTAGTAGTAGGTGGCCGACTTCGGTGGCAGGTCATGCGGCAGGTACGCCCACTGACAACCGGTCCGGTTCTGGTAGAAGATCGCGTTCACGATCTCCCGCAGCGCGTAGCGGCCCTGATGCCCCGACACCGACGGGTGCCGGTCCTTCCACGCTTGCAGGAACGGTCCGACCACCAACCACTGCTCGTCGGTCAGGTCACTCGGGTACGCCGCTCGCTCGCCCATGATCGACCCAACGCGATGGAGGCCTCACCGGTTACGACCATCGCTCGCATTCACACACTGAGCCAAGCCCACAATGGGCAAAGGCTACCGAACCACCCTCTCAGCCTCACCTGGGCAGGCGTTCCTACCCGTGTCCACCCATTCCGGACGGCACGCTCCGTACCCAGGGCGTTGCGGGGAGAGCCTCTATTTCGCGTAACGCCCCGCCACCCCAGCTAGCCCTCGTGAAGGCGCGAGGCTAGGGGTTGTTGTTAGGGGTGGTCCATGGCTATCGTTCACCAAACTTGATCAACGGTAACTCTCCACGCTGCCGATAACTGTATAAGTCCGCCTTTCAGCTCTCTTTCCTGTTCGGCGGCACGCATTGACACAATTGTCTTGCCGCAGGTGTCGAACGGGGGAGGGGCATTGTTCGCACGCGTATTTGTTCCTGGCGAATTCATTGCCGTTGTCGGCCAGGCCGGCCGGGGACTGCCCGGGATGCCCCACCGGACGGTGGACCCGGCGGCGCTCGCCGACCGGTACGCCGCGCTGGGGCGGTCCTTCGACGACGGGTTCTTCGGACTGTCCGCGCCCCAGGCCGCCCGCCTGCTGGCCGAGCAGCGGCTGATGCTCGAACTCGCCTGGACGGCGCTGGAGGACGCGCGCCTGGGACCGGACCAACTCGGCGCCGTGAGCGTGCACGTCGGCGCCACCTGGGACGGGCCGGGCCGGCTGCTGTTCCGTACCGCCCTGGCCAACGCCACCGGCTCACGGGTTGCCCCGGCCCGGGTCCGGATCGCCCCGGCCGCGTCGATGGCGGCCATGGCGCAGGCGTGGCCGCACGGGCCGGCTGCCGACGCCGGCGGTCTCGCCCTAGTCGGCTGGGCCGACGGCGCGGACGCCGGGTTCCTGGTGGTGAAGCCGCTGCCCGCCGCGCTCGCCGCAGGCGACCGGGTGCACCAGGTGCTCAACGGCGCCGCGGTAACCGCCGAGACTCCGGCGGGCGGTTCCGGGCCCGCCGCCGGCATCCCCGGCCCCGGTTCGCCCAACGACGCGGGACCGGTCGCCGGCGCGCGGCTGGTGCTCCTGCCCGTTGCGGGCGCGGACGAGGATGCGGTGCGGGAACAGGCCCGCCAGATCCGCGCCCGGCTCGCCGACAGCGTCGCCGTCGCCGACCTCGGTCGGTCCCTGGCGACCGTGCGCAGCGCGCTCCCGCACCGGGCGGTGCTGCTCATCGACGACGCCGACGCCGTGGGCCCGCTGGAGCTGCTGGCCGCCGGTGGCGTCGCGCCGGAGGTCGTGCGGGGCACCGCCGCCCCGGCCGGGGATGTCGTCCTCGTCTTCCCTGGACAGGGCCCGCAGTGGGCCGGGATGACCAGCGAGCTGCTCGACTCGTCGCCGGTGTACGCCGCCCGGATCGCCGAGTGCGCCGAGGCCCTCGCGCCGTTCGTGGACTGGTCGCTGACTGACGTCCTGCGCAACCTGCCGGGCGCGCCGAGCCTGGACCGGGTCGACGTGGTACAGCCGGTGCTGTGGGCGGTGATGGTCTCGCTCGCCGCGCTCTGGCGCGCGTACGGCGTCCGCCCCGCCGCGGTCGTCGGGCACAGTCTTGGTGAGGTGGCCGCCGCGTGCGTGGCGGGCGTGCTCTCGCTTGCCGACGGCGCACGCGTGGTGGCGACCTGGAGCAAGCTTCAGCTCGAACTGACCGGGCTCGGCGACATGGCCTCGGTCCTGCTGCCGCTGGACGAGGTGACCGGGCTGCTGACCCGCTGGTCGGGCCGGATCTGGGTGGCGGCCGTCAACGGCCCCCGGCAGACCGTGGTGTCCGGTGACGCCGACGCGGTGGCCGAACTGCTGGCCGAACTCGCCGCCCGCGACGTCCGGGCGCGGCTGCTGCCGGTGGGCCTCGCCGCGCACTCTCCGCATACTGACACCCTGGTCGGCCGGCTCGCCGAGGCGCTCGCGTGTGTCACCTCCCGGACCCCGGCGGTCCCCATCTACTCCACCGTCACCGCCGCAGAGCTGACCGTCCCGATGGACGCCACGTACTGGTGCCGCAACCTGCGTCAGCCGGTGCACCTCGAACCCGTGGTGCGGGCGCTCGCCCAGGCGGGAACGCGGTTCTTCGTCGAGGTCGGCCCGCATCCGGTGCTGACCGCCCCGATCCAGGAGACGGTGGACGACACGGCGGTTACGGTGGGCACGCTGCGCCGGGGCCAGGGCGGCCTGCGCCAGTTTCTTACCGCCGTCGCGGAGGCCGCTGTGCACGGGGTCGAAGTGGACTGGGCGGCCCACTTCCCGGCCGCCCACCCGGTGGACCTGCCGCCCTACCCGTTCCAGCGCCGGCCACGGCCGGTGTCGGCGGCGGCGACCGACGATGGCGGGTACCGCCGGGACTGGCGCGACTGGCCCGTCACCGCGCCGCGCGAGCCGCTGGGTACCTGGCTCGTCGTACGTCCCGCCGGTCTCGACGCGGACCTGGCCGGGGCGCTCGGCCGTGGCCTCGCGGCGCACGGCGCGCGGGTGGTGCACGCGGTCGACGGGCTGCCCGACATCGACTTCGCGCCCGTGCGGGGCGTGCTCGGCCTGTTCGGGCTGGCCGAGGCCGGCGACGGCGGCCTGGACGCCACCGTGGACCTGCTGCGCGCGATGGCCGTCGCCGCCCTCCCGGCGCCGCTGTGGTGCCTGACCCGGGTGGCCGCCGACCCGGCGGGGGCGACGCTCGTCGGGCTGGGTCGCGCCGCCGCCTTCGACGCCGCCGCCCACTGGGGCGGCGTGATCGACCTGCCCGACCCGCTGGACGAGGAGACGGTGACCCGGCTGACCGCCGTCCTCGCCGGGCCGCGACCGGACGGCGGCGAGTTCGCTGTCCGCGCGGCGGGCGTGTCCGTCGCCGACTGGGCGCCCGTGCCGTCCCCGCCGGCCGACGGGTGGCGGGCGCCCGCCACGGTCCGGTGCGTCGGCGAGCCCGATGCCGTGATCGCCGGGTGGCTGCGCTCGCGGGGCGCCGCCCGGCTGCTCACCCCGGAGGCGGCCGGGGAACCGGCCGACGCCGTGCTGGCCGTCGTGACCGCGCCGGAGTTGGACCTGCTGTCGCCCGAGCGCCCCGACCTCGCCGGGCCGCTCCGGGCCGCGCGGGACCTCCTCGACGGGCCCGACGCCGCCGAGCTGATCATCGTGGCCCCGCCGGGCGCGGCGGGCGGGCCCACCCAGGCGGTGGCGGCTGTGCTGTACGCGTACCTCGACGCGGTCGCCCCCGCCCACGGCCGGCGCGTCACGGTCGTCTCCGTCGCGCCCGATTCCCGGGTCGCCGCGCTCGAACAGGCGCTGGACGCCGGGGAACGCGCGTCGGTCCGTGGGCTCGACCCGGGCCGGTTCGACCTGGTCCGCGCCCGGCCGCCGCAGGCCGGGCAACCGGTCGTGGCGCGGCTGCTCGCGCAGCTGCCGCCCGTCGACCGCGACCGGCGGCTGCTCCGCCTGGTCCGGGACGTCACGGCCGGCGTGCTCGGGCGCGCCGACCTCGACCGGACGCCCGCCGACGCGACCTTCCTGGAACTGGGCATCGACTCGCAGATGGCGGTGGAGCTGCGCAACCGCCTGGTCGTCGAGACCGCGGTGTCGCTGCCGACGACCGTCGCCTTCGACCACCCGAACCCGGCCGCAGTGGCCGCGCTGCTGGCGGCCGAACTCGACGGCACGGCCGGCCGGGCCGCCGCCGACGGGGAGAACCCCGCGGACGCGGGGGACCCGATCGCCATCGTCGCCATGGCCTGCCGGTTCCCCGGCGGGGTGCAGACCCCGGAGGAGCTGTGGGATCTGGTCGCCGCCGGCGGCGAGGCGGTCTCCGCGTTCCCGACCGACCGCGGCTGGGACGTAGCCGGCCGGTACCACCCGCAACCGGGCACGCCCGGCCGTTTCTACCAGCGCGCCGGGGGCTTCCTGCACGACGCGGGCCGATTCGACCCGGGCTTCTTCGGCATCGCCCCCCGGGAGGCGCTGGCGATGGACCCGCAGCAGCGGCTCTTGCTGGAGCTGTCCTGGGAGACC
The DNA here is from genome assembly GCF_003664255.1 of Micromonospora sp. M71_S20. Taxonomy (NCBI): domain Bacteria; kingdom Bacillati; phylum Actinomycetota; class Actinomycetes; order Micromonosporales; family Micromonosporaceae; genus Micromonospora; species Micromonospora sp. M71_S20. The sequence goes on from NZ_RCCV01000004.1 coordinate 105,254, forward strand.
CTGGAACGGGCCGGCATTTCGCCCGCGGCCCTGCGCGGCAGCCGCACCGGCGTCTACGTCGGCATGCTGACCCAGGACTACGGACCCCGCCTGGACGAGGCGCCGGAGGAGGTCGGGGGCTACCTGCTGACCGGCACCACCGGCAGCGTCGCCTCCGGCCGGGTGGCGTACACGCTGGGCCTGGAGGGGCCGGCGATCACCGTCGACACCGCGTGCTCGTCGTCGCTGGTCGCCCTGCACCTCGCGGTACGCGCGCTGCGCTCCGGCGAGTGTCAGCTCGCCCTCGCGGGAGGGGTGACCGTGATGGCCAGCCCCGGCATCTTCGTCGAGTTCAGCCAGAAGCGTGCGCTCGCCGCCGACGGGCGCTGCAAGCCGTTCTCCGCCGAGGCCGACGGGTTCAGCCTCGGCGAGGGCGCCGGCCTGCTGCTGCTGGAACGGCTCTCTGACGCCCGTCGCAACGGTCATCGGGTGCTGGCCGTGGTACGGGGCAGCGCGGTCAACTCCGACGGCGCGTCGAACGGGCTGACCGCGCCGAACGGCCCCGCCCAGCAGCGGGTGATCCGCCAGGCCCTCGCCACCGCCGGTCTCGCGCCGGCCGACGTCGACGCGGTCGAGGCGCACGGCACCGGCACCGTGCTGGGCGACCCGATCGAGGCGCAGGCCCTGATCGCCACGTACGGGCGCGACCGGGCCCGGCCGCTGTGGCTCGGCTCGGTGAAGTCCAACATCGGCCACACCCAGGCCGCCGCCGGCGTGGCCGGCGTCATCAAGATGGTGCTGGCGATGCGCGCCGGGCGGCTGCCGCGCACCCTGCACGCGGACCGGCCGTCGCCGCACGTCGACTGGGCGGCGGGCGCGGTGTCGCTGCTGACCGAGGAGCGCGGCTGGCCGGCGGACGGGCCCCGCCGGGCGGCCGTGTCGTCCTTCGGCATCAGCGGCACCAACGCCCACCTGATCCTGGAGCAGGGCGACCCGGAACCGGAACCGGCCGGCGAGCCCGGCGCGACCCCGGTGCCGTGGGTGCTCTCCGCGCACACCGACGCCGCCCTGCGCGAGCAGGCCGGCCGGCTGCGCGCCCACCTCGCCGCCCGCCCGGACCTGGTCCCCGCGGACGTGGCGTATACGCTCGCCACCGGCCGGAAGGCCTTCGACCGCCGCGCGGTCGTGCTCGCCGCCGACCCGGCGGACTCCGCGCGCGCCCTGGCGGCGCTGGCCGCCGGCGAGGACGCGGCCGGGCTGCTGCGGGGCGTCGCCGCCGAGGGCGAGGCCGTGTTCGTCTTCCCCGGGCAGGGCTCGCAGTGGCTCGGCATGGCGGCCGACCTCGCCGAACGGTCGGCGGTCTTCGCCCGCCGGATGGCCGAGTGCGCCGACGCGCTCGCCCCGCACGTCGACTGGTCGCTGTGGGACGTGATCCGGGGCGACGCGCCCGGCCTGGAGCGGGTCGACGTCGTGCAGCCCGCCCTGTTCGCGGTGATGGTGTCGCTGGCCTCGGTGTGGGAGTCCGCCGGCGTACGCCCCGCCGCCGTGGTCGGGCACAGCCAGGGCGAGATCGCCGCGGCCTGCGTGGCCGGCGCACTGCCGCTCGCCGACGCGGCCCGGGTGGTGGCGCTGCGCAGCCGGGCGCTCGTCGCGCTTTCCGGCCACGGCGGCATGGCCTCCGTCGCCCAGCCGGTGGAGCAGGTCCGGCGGGGCCTGCGCGACTGGCCCGGCCTCGTCGTCGCAGCGGTCAACGGCCCGGCCTCGGTGGTGGTGTCCGGTGACCTCGCTGCCCTCGACGGGTGGCTGGCAGCCCGCGAGGCCGCCGGCGACCGGGTCCGGCGGGTCCCGGTCGACTACGCCTCGCACAGCCCGCACGTCGAGCAGGTCCGGGCCGACCTCGCCGCCGCCCTGGCCGACCTGTCGCCGCGCCCGCCGCGGGTGCCGATGGTGTCGACGGTGACCGGTGAGCTGGTGGGTTCCGCCACCCTCGACGGAGACTACTGGTATCGCAACCTGCGCCAGGTCGTGGAGTTCGACCGTGCCGTCGGCCTGCTCGCCGACCGGGGACACCGGTTCTTCGTCGAGGTCAGCCCGCATCCGGTGCTGACCGCCGGCATCCAGGACCGGGCCGTCGAGGCCGTGGTCGTCGGCACCCTGCGCCGCGACGAGGACGGCCCGGCGGCGTTCCGCACCGCGCTGTGCCAGGCGTACGCGCACGGGCTGCCCGTCGACTGGGCCGCCGTGCTGCCCCACGGCCGGTCGGTCGACCTGCCGACCTACCCGTTCCAGCGTGAGCCGTACTGGCTCACCAACGTGGAGCGGCGGGCCGCGCCGGAGCCGCCAGCGCACCGGGACGACGCCGACGCGTGGCGGTACGCGATCGAGTGGCAGCCGGTCCCCGCGCCGTCAGTGGCCACCCTGACCGGCACCTGGCTGGTGCTCGGCGCCGACGCCGACGCGGAGCTGGTCCGGTCGCTGGCCGGGCACGGCGGCGAACTGCTGCCCGTGGACCTCGATCCGGCGGACCCCGGGCGCCTCGCGACCGTCGTCGCGGGCCGGAGCGTCGCGGGCGTGCTGTCGCTGCTCTCCCTCGACGAGCGACCCCACCCCGACCACCCGTCCGTGCCGGCCGGCCACGCCGCGACCCTGGCGGCGGTGCAGGCGCTCGGCCGGGCGGGGATCGACGCGCCGCTGTGGTGCCTCACCCGGGGCGCGGTCCAGGTCGACGACCGCGAGCCGCTCACCGCGCCCGGCCAGGCGTTGACCTGGGGGCTGGGCCGGGTTGTCGCGCTGGAACACCCCGAGCGCTGGGGCGGGCTGGTCGACCTGCCGGCCACCGTCGACCGGCGTACGGTGACCCGGCTGGTCGCGGTGCTCAACGGGCTCGACGGCGAGGACCAGGTGGCGGTGCGCCCCGGCGGCGTCCACGCCCGGCGGTTGCGCCACGCCCCGCCCGCCCGGGCCGTGCGGGACTGGAAGCCCCGGGGCAGCGTCCTGGTCACCGGCGGCACCGGGGCCCTGGGCGGCCAGGTCGGCCGGTGGCTCGCCCGCTGCGGCGCCGAGCACGTGGTGCTGGCCAGCCGGCGCGGCTCGGCCGCGCCCGGCGCGGCGGACCTGCGGGCCGAGCTGGAGGCGCTGGGCACCCGGGTCACGGTCGCCGCGTGCGACGTCTCCGACCGCGCCGCGCTCACCCGCCTGCTGGCCGAGCTGCCCGCCGAGCACCCGCTGACCGCGGTGTTCCACACCGCCGCCGTGCTCGACGACGGCATCGTCGAGTCGCTCACCTGCGCCCAGGCCGGCCAGGCGCTGCGCGCCAAGGCCGACTCGGCCCGGCACCTCGACGACCTGACCCGCCACCTCGACCTGTCCGCGTTCGTGCTCTTCTCCTCGCTGTCGTCCACTTTCGGCATCCCGGGCCAGGGCAACTACGCGCCCGGCAACGCCTACCTGGAGGCGCTCGCCCGGCGGCGGCGCGTTGACGGGCTGCCGGCCACCGCGGTCGACTGGGGCGCCTGGGCGGGTGGCGGCATGGCCGAGGGCGCCGTCAGCGACCTGCTCGACCGGCACGGCGTCCCCGAGATGGACCCGGCGCTAGCGCTGACCGCGCTCAAGCGGGCCCTCGACGCCGACGAGACGGCGCTGACCGTGGCCGACATCCGGTGGGAACGGTTCTACCTCGCCTTCACCGCCGCCCGGCCCAGCGCGCTGCTGCGCGGCGTGCCGGAGGTCGACCGGCTGGCCGCCGCTCGCTCCTCGGCGGACCCGTCCGCCGCGGCCGGCGCGCCGATCGCCGCCCGGCTGGCCGGCCGGCCCGCCGCCGAGCGGAACCGTCTCCTGTCCGACCTCGTCCGCACGCAGGTCGCCGTCGTCCTGGGCTACTCGTCGGCGGACGCGGTCGACGAGCACCGGGCCCTGCGCGAACTCGGCTTCGACTCGGTGTCCGGGGTGGAGCTGCGCAACCGGCTCGGCGTGGCGACCGGGCTCCGCCTAGCGTCCACCGTGATCTTCGACCATCCGACCGTCGCCGACCTCGCTCGGCTGCTGGACGCGGAGCTGACCGGCGCAGCCGCCGAGACGGTCACCGACGGGTTCGCCGCGACCGCCGCCGACGACCCCGTCGTCATCGTCGGGATGAGCTGCCGTTACCCCGGTGGGGTGACCGACCCGGAGCGGCTCTGGGAACTGGTCGCCGAGGGGCGCGACGCGATCTCGCCGTTCCCCGGTGACCGGGGCTGGCACCTGGCCGCCCTCTACGACCCGGACCCGGACCGGCTGGGCACCTGCTACGTCCGCGACGGCGGCTTCCTCGACGACGTGGCGGGATTCGACGCCGAGTTCTTCGGCATCGCCCCGCGCGAGGCGCTGGCGATGGACCCGCAGCAGCGGTTCGCCCTGGAGGCGGCCTGGGAGGCGGTCGAGCGGGCGGGCATCGATCCCGGCTCGCTGCGGGGCGGCCGGCACGGCGTCTTCCTGGGCAAGTCCTACCAGGACTACGGCCCGCAACTGCGCGGCGGGCTGGGCGAGCTGGAGGGGCACCTGCTCACCGGCAGCACGCCGAGCGTGGCGTCCGGCCGGATCGCGTACGCGCTGGGCCTGGAGGGCCCGGCGGTCACCGTGGACACCGCCTGCTCGTCGTCGCTGGTGGCGCTGCACCTGGCGGCGCAGGCCCTGCGGGCCGGCGAGTGCGAGCTGGCGTTGGCCGGCGGCGTCACCGTGATGGCCACCCCCGGGCTGTTCGTCGAGTTCAGCCGGCAGCGGGGGCTGGCCGCCGACGGCCGGTGCAAGCCGTTCGCGGACGCCGCGGACGGCACCGCGTTCGCCGAGGGTGTCGGCATGCTGGTGCTGGAGCGGCTCTCCGACGCGCGACGCAACGGACACCCGGTGCTCGCGGTGGTCTCCGGCAGCGCGGTAAACTCCGACGGCGCCTCCAACGGCCTGACCGCGCCGAGCGGACCGGCCCAGCGTCGGGTGATCCGGCAGGCGCTGGCGCAGGCCGGCCTCGCCACCATTGACGTCGACGCCGTCGAGGCGCACGGCACCGGCACCACCCTGGGCGACCCAATCGAGGCCCAGGCGTTGCTGGCGACGTACGGGCAGGACCGGGACCGGCCGCTGTGGCTGGGCTCGGTGAAGTCGAACCTCGGGCACACCCAGGCGGCGGCGGGCGTCGCCGGTGTGATCAAGATGGTCATGGCGATGCGGCACGAGCTGCTGCCGGCGACCCTACACGTGGACGAGCCGTCGACGCACGTGGACTGGACGGCGGGCACGGTGTCGCTGCTGACCGACCCCGTGCGGTGGCCGAGGGGCCGCCGGCCGCGCCGCGCCGGCGTCTCCGCCTTCGGCGTCAGCGGCACGAACGCGCACGTGGTGCTGACCGAGGGCGACCCGGTCGAGCAGCCGCCCGCCGAACCGGACGCGGACGGGCTGGTGCCGTGGGTGCTCTCCGCGAAGTCCGCGACCGCGCTGCGGGAGCAGGCCGCCCGGCTGTCGGCCGTCGTTGACGCCGCCCGGCCGGTCGACGTGGGCTGGTCGCTGGCGACCACCCGGTCGTCGTTCGCGTACCGGGCGGTCGTGCTCGGCGCCGGGCGGGCGGAGCTGGCCGGCGGGCTGCGGGCCCTGGCGGCGGGCGAGGAGGCCCCCGGGGTGGTGACCGCCGCCCCGGCGACCCGCCGCGGCGTCGTGTTCGTCTTTCCCGGCCAGGGGGCGCAGTGGGCCGGCATGGCCACGGAGCTGCTGGACCACCCGGTGTTCGCCGAGCGGATGGCCGAGTGCGCGGCGGCCCTGCGCCCGCACGTGGACTGGACGCTGCGCGACGTCCTGGCCGATCCCTACGCCCTGGCCAGGGTCGATGTGGTGCAGCCCGCGCTGTGGGCGGTCATGGTGTCGCTGGCCGCCCTCTGGCGCGCGCACGGCGTCGAACCCGCCGCGGTCGTCGGCCACTCGCAAGGCGAGATCGCCGCCGCCACTGTGGCGGGGGCACTGTCCCTGGCGGACGGGGCGAAGGTCGTCGCGCTGCGCAGCCGGGCGCTGACCGCGCTCTCCGGCGCCGGTGGGATGGCTTCGGTGGCGCTGCCGGTGGCCGACGTGCGGAACCTGCTCGCCGGCTGGGGCGACCAGCTCTCGGTGGCGGCGGTGAACGGGCCGCGCGCCGTGGTCGTGTCCGGTGCGCCCGCCGCGCTGGACGAACTGCTCGCCGCCTGCGGCCGCGACGGGGTGCGGGCCCGGCGCGTCGACGTGGACTACGCGTCCCACTCGGCGCAGGTGGCCGTCATCGCCGACCGGCTGCTGCGGGACCTGTCCGGCGTCGCGCCGCTGCCCGCCGAGGTGCCGATCCGCTCCACGGTGACCGGCCCCACGACGCTGGACGCCGACTACTGGTACCGCAACCTGCGGCACACCGTCGAGTTCGAGCCGGCCATCCGGGCCCTGGCCGAGCAGGGCCACGGGCTGTTCATCGAGGTCAGCCCGCATCCCGTGCTCATTCCCGGCATCGCCGACACCGTCGCGGACGCGGCCGTGGTCGGCACGCTGCGCCGACACGACGGCGGCCCGCGCCGGTTCCTCGCAGCCCTGGCCGAGGTGTACGCCGCCGGCCAGGACGTCAGCTTCGCCCGCCTTTTCCCCGACCACGCCGGCCGGGTGGACCTGCCCACGTACCCGTTCCAGCACCAGCGGTTCTGGCCCGAGCCGGAGCTCGTCCCCACCGGCCACGACGACGCTGAGTTCTGGTCCGCCGTCGAGCGGGGCGACCTGCCGGCGCTCGCCGACGGCGACGAGGACCGCAGTGCGCTGGCCCCCGCGCTGCCGGTGCTCGCCGCCTGGCACGGGCGCAGGCGGGCGCGGTCGGCGCTGGACTCGTGGCGCTACACGGTCCGCTGGCGGCCCGTCGACGCCGACCGACCGCCCGCCCTGTCCGGCGACTGGCTGCTGGTCGCCGCCGCCGACGAGCCGCTGGCCGGGCGGATCGGTGCCGCGCTCGCCGCGTACGGCGCGCGGGTGCAGGTCCTCGCCGACGGCCCGGACCTGACCGACCGGCTGCGGGAGCACCCCGACGCCGTGGGCGTGCTCTCCCTCGTGGGCCTCCGCGACGACCCGCACCCCGCCGACCCGGACGTGCCCGGCGGCCTCGCCGCCACCGTCGCGCTGGTCCGGGCCCTCGACGCGGCCGGCGTCGCCGCGCCGCTGTGGTGCCTCACCCGGGGCGCGGTCTCCACCGGCCGGGCCGACCCGGTCCTGCGGCCTGCCCAGGCCACCGTCTGGGGACTCGGCCGCGTCGTCGGGCTGGAACGCCCCGCCGGCTGGGGCGGCCTCGTCGACCTGCCGGAGCACGTCGACGACCGGTGCGCCGCCCGGCTAGCCGGGGTACTCGCCGGCCGCGCCGAGGAGGAGGTGGCGGTCCGGGCGAGCGGGGTGTTCGCCCGCCGGCTCGCGCACGCCCCCGCGCCGGCCGGCGCGGGCTGGCGGCCCCGGGGCGCGGTCCTCGTCACCGGTGGCCTCGGCGCGCTGGGCGGCCACGTGGCGCGCTGGTTGGCCGCGCACGGCGCCGAGCACCTGGTGCTGGTCGGCCGCCGCACGACGGGTGCCGACGACCTCGTCGCCGACCTCGCCGGCGCGGGCGTGCGGGTCACCGTCGCCTCATGCGACGTGGCGGACCGGGACGCGCTCGGCGCGCTCCTCGACGACCTCGCGCGGGACGGCGTCACCCTGCGCGCCGTCGTGCACGCGGCGGGCGTGGTCTCCTTCGCCGACGTCGCCGACCTGACCCCGGCCGACCTCGCCGGGGTCCTGCGCGCCAAGGCGTCCGGCGCGGCGGCCCTCGACGAGCTGCTCGCCGGGGCCGACCTGGACGCGTTCGTGCTGTTCTCCTCCGGCGCAGCCGTCTGGGGCAGCGCCGGCCAGGCCGGGTACGCGGCGGCGAACGCGTTCCTCGACGCGCTGGCCGAGCGCCGCCGCGCCCAGGGCCGGCCCGCGACCTCGATCGCCTGGGGCGCCTGGGCGGGCGGTGGGATGGTCTCCGATGAGCGGGCCGGCGACTGGCTGGCCAGGCTCGGTGTTCGCGCCATGGACCCCGCGGTGGCGGTCACCGCGCTGGCCATCGACGAGCCGACGTTCACCGTCGCCGACCTCGACTGGGAACGGTTCCTGCCGGCGTACACCCTGGCCCGGCCCCGGCCGCTGCTTGCGGACCTGCCCGAGGCGGGCCGGCCGGCGACGGCCCCCGGGCCCGGACCGGAGGACTCGCCGATGCGGCAGCGGCTCGCCGCGCTGCCTCCGGGGGAACGGCACCACACGCTGCTCGACCTGGTGCGCACCCGGGCCGCCGCCGTGCTCGGCCACCGCGACCCCGCTCCGGTACGCCCGGACCGGGCCTTCCGCGAGCTGGGCTTCGACTCGTTAAGCGCGGTGGAGCTGCGCAACCGGCTCGCCGACGCCACCGCACTGGTGCTGCCCGCGACGCTCGTCTTCGACCACCCGACGCCCGCCGCGCTCGCGGACCACCTGCTGGCCCTGCTCCTCGGCGCGGACGCCGCCCCGGCGGCGGCGACCCCGGCGGCGGGCGGCCCGTCCGACGAGCCGATCGCCATCGTGGCCATGGCCTGCCGCTATCCCGGCGGCGTGGCGAGCCCGGAGGACCTCTGGGGGGTGGTGCGCGACGGCGCGGACGCGGTGGGCCCGTTCCCCACCGACCGGGGATGGGACGTCGACGCGCTGTACGACCCGGACCCGGACCGGTCCGGCCACAGCTACACCCGCGATGGCGCGTTCCTCGACGCCGCCGGCGACTTCGACGCCGACCTCTTCGGCATCTCGCCCCGCGAGGCCCTCGCCATGGACCCGCAGCAGCGGCTGCTGCTGGAGACCGCGTGGGAAGCGTTCGAGCGGGCCGGGATCGCGCCGGGCGGGCCGACCGCCCGGCGGACCGGCGTGTTCGTCGGGGCGACCGGACAGGGCTACGGCGGCCGGTTGCAGGACGCGACCGCCGCCGTCGAGGGGCACCTGCTCGCCGGCAGCTCCACCGCCGTCGTCTCCGGCCGGATCGCCTACACGTTCGGCTTCGAGGGGCCGGCGGTGACGGTGGACACGGCGTGTTCGTCGTCGCTGGTGGCGCTGCACCTGGCGGCGCAGTCGCTGCGGTCGGGGGAGTGCGACCTGGCGCTGGCCGGCGGCGTCACCGTGATGGCCACCCCGGGCGCGTTCGTGGAGTTCAGCCGGCAGCGCGGGTTGGCCGCCGACGGGCGGTGCAAGCCGTTCGCGGCGGCGGCCGACGGGACGGGCTGGGGCGAGGGCGTTGGCCTGCTGCTGCTGGAGAAGCTGTCCGACGCCCGCCGCAACGGGCACCAGGTCCTCGCGGTGGTGCGGGGCAGTGCGGTGAACCAGGACGGTGCGTCGAACGGGTTGACCGCCCCGAACGGGCCGTCGCAGCAGCGGGTGATCCGGCAGGCCCTGGCCAACGCGCGGCTGACCGCCGCCGAGGTGGACGCGGTGGAGGCGCACGGCACGGGCACCACGCTGGGCGACCCGATCGAGGCGCAGGCGTTGCTGGCGACGTACGGGCAGGGCCGGGGCGACGGCGTGCCGCTGCTGCTCGGCTCGGTGAAGTCGAACATCGGGCACACCCAGGCGGCGGCCGGGGTGGCCGGCGTGATCAAGATGGTGATGGCGATGCGGCACGGCGTGCTGCCGCGCACGTTGCACGTGGACGCGCCCAGCCCGCATGTGGACTGGTCGGCCGGCGCGGTCGAACTGCTCACCGAGCCCGTGCCGTGGCCGCAGGCCGATCGGCCCCGCCGGGCCGGGGTCTCCGCTTTCGGGGTGAGCGGTACCAACGCCCACGCCATCATCGAGGCGACGCCGGACCTCCCGACCGGCAGCGGGGTGACCGGGCCCACCCCGCTGCCGTGGGTGCTCTCCGCCCGCGACGCCGACGCGCTGGCCGAGCAGGCCCGGCGGCTGTCGACGTACGCGGCGGCGGCCGACGCGACGCCTGCGACGATCGCGGCGGCCCTGGTCCGCGGGCGGACGGCGCTGACCCACCGCGCGGTGGTGCTCGGCGCGGACCTCGCGGAGCTGACCCGTGGCCTGGCCGCGCTGGCCGACGGCGAGCCCGCCGCCGGCGTGCTGCGGGGCGTGGCGTCGGACGTGCGGGTGGCAGTGCTGTGCACCGGCCAGGGCGCGCAGCGGGTGGGGATGGGCCGCGGCCTGTACGCGGCGTTCCCGGTCTTCGCGGTGGCGTTCGACGAGGTGTGCGCGGAGCTGGACCGGTACCGGGACCGGCCGCTGCGGGAGCTGGTGTTCGACGGCTCCCCGGCGGACCTCGACCGCACGGACCACGCGCAGATGGCCCTGTTCGCGATCGAGGTGGCGGTCGCCCGGCTGCTCGCGTCGTGGGGGCTGACGCCCGACGCGGTGCTGGGGCACTCCGTGGGCGAGCTGGCGGCGGCGCACGTCGTCGGCGTCCTGTCGCTGCCCGACGCCGCCCGGCTGGTCGCGGCGCGGGGCACCCTGATGGCGGCGCTGCCCCCCGGCGGGGCGATGCTGGCGGTGCAGGCGTCGGAGGCGGAGATCGGTGCGGTCGCCGCCGCGTCCGGGGCGGACGTGGCGGCCGTGAACGGCCCCCGGTCGGTGGTGCTGTCCGGCGCGGAGGAGGCGGTCGCCGCCGCCGAGCGGTGGGGCGTGGAGCACGGGCGTCGGGTGAAGCGGCTGCGCGTCTCGCACGCGTTCCACTCGGCGCTGATGGAGCCGATGCTGGCGGAGTTCGCGGCGGTGCTGGAGTCGGTCTCGTTCGCGCCGCCGACGCTGCCGTGGGTGTCCACGGCGACCGGTGAGCTGGTCGACGCCGCCGAGGTCGCCACGCCGGAGTACTGGGTGCGCAACGTGCGCCGGACGGTCCGCTTCGCCGACGCGGTGCGGACCCTGCGCGGCCTGGGCGCGTCGGTGTTCGTGGAGGTCGGCCCCGACGGGGTGCTCTCCGGGCTGGCGCAGGAAGCCCCGGACGAGGGGGTCTTCTGCCCCGTGCTGCGCGCCGGGCACGACGAGCCCGGCAGCGCGCTGACCGCCCTGGCCCGGGCCCACGCGCACGGCGCGCCGGCCGACTGGCCGGCCCTGTTCACCGGTGTCGGCGCGCCGCTGGACCTGCCCACCTACCCGTTCCAGCGCCAGCGCTACTGGCTCACCCCCCTGCCCCCGACCCGGGACCTGGCCGCCGCCGGCCTCGACGCCGCCGGCCATCCGCTGCTCGACGCCGCGTTCCAGCCCGCCGGTCAGGACCGGCTGACTCTCACCGGGCGGCTCTCCCTCCAGACCCATCCGTGGCTGGCCGACCACGCCCTACGCGGCGCGGTCCTGTTGCCGGGCACCGCGTTCCTTGAGCTCGTGCTGCACGCCGCCCAGCTCGTCGACTGCGGCGGCGTCGACGAGCTGACCCTGACCGCGCCCCTGGTGCTGCCCGAACACGGCCCCGTCGACGTGCAGGTGTCGGTCGAGCCGCCCGGCGGGGACGGGAGACGACCGGTCGAGGTGTACGCGCGCCAGGCCGGCCCGTGGACCCGGCACGCGGCGGGCACGCTCTCGCCCGTGACCCCCGCCGCGCCCGACGCCCTCGCCGCCTGGCCGCCCCCCGGCGGGACGCCGCTGGACGTCGACGGCCTCCGCGACCGGGCCGCCCGCGCCGGCTTCGCCTACGGCCCGGCCTTCCAGGGCCTCGCCGCGGCCTGGCGGGTCGGGGACGAGGTCTACGCCGAGGTGACGCCGCCGGAGCCGGTGCGCGCCGCGGCCGGCGGGTTCGGCGTGCACCCGGCGCTGCTCGACGCCGCCGTGCAGGCGGTCGGGCTCGGCGTGCTCGGCGACGACCAGGGCCGGATGCCCTTCTCCTTCGCCGACGTGGCGCTGCACGCGCGGGGCGCCGACGGCCTGCGGGTGCGGCTCACCCCGACCAGCGTCGACACGGTCGCGGTCCTGGTGACCGACGCCACCGGCGCGCCGGTGGCCTCCGTGGCCGCGCTCGCGCTGCGCCCCGTCGCTGCCGCCGCGCCCGGCGAGCGCGCGCTGTTCCGGCTCGACTGGCCCGAGAAGCCGGTCCTGGCGATCCCCGGCGACCTGCCGGAGCTGACCGGGACCGTCCTGCCCGACGGCGCGCTGCCCGCGGCCCTGGTGCTCCCGGTCCGCGGTGCTGAGGCGACGCCGGCCGAGGTGGCCGAGCTGACCGACGCCGTACTCGCCGTGCTGCGGCGCTGGCTGGCCGACGAGCGGACCGACGGGGCGCGGCTGGTGGTGCGTACCCACCGGGCGGTCGCCGCCGGCCCGGACGGCGACCTCGCCGACCCGGCCGGCGCGGCGGTCAGGGGCCTGGTGCGGTCCGCGCAGCGGGAACACCCGGGCCGGTTCGTGCTGGTCGACGTCGACGACGACGCGGCCTCGGCGGGCCTGGTGGCGGGCGTCGTGGCCAGCGGCGAGCCGGAGGCGGCCGTCCGAGACGGGCGGGTCCGCGTCCCCCGGCTCGTCCCCGCCCACCCGGCGGCGGCCCCGCCGACCCTCGACCCGGACGGCACCGTCCTGATCACCGGGGGCACCGGCGACCTGGGCGGCCTACTGGCCCGGCACCTCGTCGCCGCACACGGGGCGCGCCGGCTGGTGCTGACCGGCCGGCGCGGCGTGGCCCCGGCCGACCTCGTCGCCGACCTCGCCGCCCTCGGCGCCCACGTCACCGTCGAGGCGTGCGACGCTGCCGACCGCGCCGCGCTCGCCGACCTGCTCGACCGGATCGACCCGGCCCACCCGCTGACCGGCGTCGTGCACGTGGCGGGCGTCGTCGCCGACGGCGTCGTGACCGCGCTGACCCCCGACGCGGTGCGGGCGGTGCTGCGGCCCAAGGTCGACGCCGCCGTCCACCTGCACGAGCTGACCGCCGGGCACGACCTCGCGCTGTTCGTCACCTACTCCTCCGCCGCCGGTGTGCTGGGCAGCGCCGGGCAGGCCAACTACGCCGCCGCGAACGCCTACCTGGACGCCCTGGCCGTGCGGCGGCGGGCGGCCGGGCTGCCCGCGTTGTCCCTGGCCTGGGGCCCGTGGTCGACCGGCGGCGGCATGACCGCCGAGCTGGACCAGGCCGACCGCGACCGGCTCGCCCGCACCGGGGCGCGCGCGCTGACCCCGGCGCACGGGCTCGCCCTGTTCGACGCCGCGCTCGCCGCCGGGCACGCCGTCGCGGTGCCGGTCGATTTCGACCTCGACGCGCTGCGGGCGGCGGCCGAGGCCGGACATCTTCCCGCGCCGCTGGCCGGACTGGTGCGTGTTCCGCCCCGACGGATCACCCGCGCCGCCACCTCCTCGCTGGCCGCCCGGCTGGCCGGCCTGGACCGCGACGAGCGGCACAGCACCGTGCTCCGGCTGATCCGGGCCGAGATCGCGGCGGTGCTGAGCCACGCCGACGCGGACCGCGTCGACGCCGCCCGGCCGTTCACCGACCTGGGCTTCGACTCGCTGACCGCAGTCGAGTTGCGCAACCGGCTCGGTGTCGTCACCGGCCTGCGCCTGCCCGCCACCCTCGTCTTCGACCACCCCACCCCGCTGGCGCTTACCGATTACCTCGTCGCGGAGACCGCCGAGCCCGACGAGGCGGGCGCGCCGACCCGCGCGGTGACGTCGGCGACCTCGGCTGCGGCGGACGAGCCCGTCGCGATCGTGGCGATGGCCTGCCGCTACCCCGGTGGCGTCCGCTCGCCGGAGGATCTGTGGCGGCTCGTCGAGGAGGGCGTGGACGCGATCGACGCGTTCCCCACCGACCGGGGCTGGGATCCCGACCTGTACGACCCTGACCCGGACCAGCCGGGGAAGACGTACAGCGCCGAGGGCGGCTTCCTCTACGACGCCGCCGGATTCGACGCTGACTTCTTTGGCATCTCCCCCCGGGAGGCGGTGGCCACCGACCCCCAGCAGCGGCTGCTGCTGGAGGCCACCTGGGAGGCGCTGGAACGGGCCGGGATCGACCCGAACTCGCTGCGCGGCAGCCGGACGGGCGTGTTCGCGGGCGTGATGTACCACGACTACGCGTCCCGGCTGCCGGCCGTGCCGGCGGAGGTCGAGGCGTTCGTCGGCACCGGCAACTCGGGTAGCGTCGCGTCCGGCCGGATCGCCTACACGTTCGGCTTCGAGGGGCCGGCGGTGACGGTGGACACGGCGTGTTCGTCGTCGCTGGTGGCGCTGCACCTGGCGGCGCAGTCGCTGCGGTCGGGGGAGTGCGACCTGGCGCTGGCCGGCGGCGTCACCGTGATGGCCACCCCGGACACGTTCGTCGGCTTCAGCCGGCAGCGCGGGTTGGCCGCCGACGGGCGGTGCAAGCCGTTCGCGGCGGCGGCCGACGGGACGGGCTGGGGCGAGGGCGTCGGCCTGCTGCTGCTGGAGAAGCTGTCCGACGCCCGCCGCAACGGGCACCAGGTCCTCGCGGTGGTGCGGGGCAGTGCGGTGAACCAGGACGGTGCGTCGAACGGGTTGACCGCCCCGAACGGGCCGTCGCAGCAGCGGGTGATCCGGCAGGCCCTGGCCAACGCGCGGCTGACCGCCGCCGAGGTGGACGCGGTGGAGGCGCACGGCACGGGCACCACGCTGGGCGATCCGATCGAGGCGCAGGCGTTGCTGGCGACGTACGGGCAGGACCGGCCGGCGGACCGGCCGCTGTGGCTGGGTTCGGTGAAGTCGAACATCGGGCACACCCAGGCGGCGGCCGGCGTCGCCGGGGTGATCAAGATGGTGATGGCGATGCGGCACGGCGTGCTGCCCCGCACCTTGCACGTCGACGCGCCCAGCCCGCATGTGGACTGGTCGGCCGGCGCGGTGGAGCTGCTCACCGAGCCGACCCCGTGGCCCCGGGCCGACCGCCCGCGCCGGGCCGGGGTGTCGTCGTTCGGGGTCAGCGGCACCAACGCCCACGCCATCATCGAGGCCGTGCCGGCGGCGGCCCCGCCCCCTGCCGTCGCCGCGCCCCCGGCGCTGCCCTGGTCGCTGTCGGCCCGGTCGGCCGACGCGTTGCGCGACCAGGCCCGCACGCTGCACGCGCACCTGCGCACGCACCCCGGGCACGACCCGGTCGCCGTCGGGCGCGCGCTGGTCGCCGAGCGGGTGGCGTTCGACCACCGGGCCGTCGTCGTCGCCGGCCGGGAGGACCTGCTCGCCGGCCTCGACGCGCTGGCCCGCGGCGCGCAGGCACCGGGCGTGGTGCAGGGGGAGGCCACGGGCGCGCGGGTGGCGGTGCTGTGCACCGGCCAGGGCGCGCAGCGGGTGGGGATGGGCCGGGAGCTGTACGCGGCGTTCCCGGCGTTCGCGGCGGCGTTCGACGAGGTGTGCGCGGAGGCGGACCGGCA
The DNA here is from genome assembly GCF_003664255.1 of Micromonospora sp. M71_S20. NCBI lineage: Bacteria > Bacillati > Actinomycetota > Actinomycetes > Micromonosporales > Micromonosporaceae > Micromonospora > Micromonospora sp. M71_S20. The sequence continues at coordinate 120,592 of NZ_RCCV01000004.1, forward strand.
CCGGGACCGGCCGCTGCGGGAGCTGGTCTTCGGCGGCGAGCAGGAGGACCTGGACCGCACGGACCACGCGCAGGTGGCGCTGTTCGCGGTCGAGGTGGCGGTGTTCCGGCTGCTGGAGTCGTGGGGGGTGGTTCCCGACGTGCTGGTGGGGCACTCGGTGGGCGAGCTGGTGGCGGCGCACCTGGCGGGAATGTTGTCGCTGGGCGACGCCGTGCGGCTGGTGGTGGCGCGGGGCGCGTTGATGGCGGCGTTGCCGGGCGACGGGGCGATGGTGGCGGTCGAGGCCGACGAGGCCGAGGTCGCGGAGCTGGTGGACGCGTGCGGGGTCGACGTCGCGGCGGTGAACGGCCCACGGTCGGTGGTGCTCTCCGGTGGGCGGGAGGCGGTCGACGCGGCCGAGCGGTGGTGTGTGCAGCGGGGGCGTCGGGCGAAGCGGCTGCGGGTGTCGCACGCGTTCCACTCGGCGCTGATGGAGCCGATGCTGACGCCGTTCGCGGAGGTGGCGCGGACGGTGTCCGTCGCCGCGCCGGCGGTGCCCGTGGTGTCGACGGTGACCGGCGGCCTGCTCGACGCGGCGCAGCCGGCCGGCCCGGAGCACTGGGTGCGCAACGTGCGGGAAACGGTGCGTTTCGCCGACGCGGTACGGGCGGTGCGCGATCTGGGCACGTCCGCGTTCGTGGAGATCGGCCCGGACGGCGTGCTCTGCGGGCTGGCGGGGGAGATCCTCGACGAGGCGCTGTTCTGTCCGGTCCTGCGGGGCGGGCACGACGAGCCCGGCACCGCGCTGACCGCCCTGGCGGGCCTGCACACCCGGGGCGTCCCCGTGGACCTCGGGGCGCTGTTCGCCGCCGCGCCGGCCGGACACGTGGACCTGCCCACCTACCCGTTCCAGCACCGGCGCTACTGGCTGGACGCGCCGCCGGGGCACGGCGTCGACGTGTCCGCCGCTGGCTTCGGCGTCACCGGCCATCCGCTGCTCGGCGCGGTGTTCCGGCCGGCGGGCGGGGACGCTGTGACGCTGACCGGTCGCCTCGCCCTGGCCACCCAGCCCTGGCTCGCCGACCACGCCGTGCACGGCACCGTCGTGGTCCCCGGCACGGCTTTCGTCGAGCTGCTCGCCCGCGCGGGCGTCGAGACGGGCTGCCCCGGGATCGCCGAGATGACCCTGGCGACGCCGCTGACGCTGCCCCCGGACGGCGCGGTCGACGTGCAGGTCGCCGTCGACCCAGCCGGCGACGACGGCACGCGCGCCGTGCGGGTGCATGCCCGGCGGGCGGGCACGGACGAGCCCTGGACCCGGCACGCCGAGGGGACCCTCACCGGCGACTCGACGCCGCCGCCCGACCTGCCGCACTGGCCGCCGCGCGAGGCGGTCGCCGCGCGCGCCGACGGCCTCTACGACCGGATGGCCGACGCCGGGTTCGCCTACGGGCCGTCGTTCCGCGGATTGCGCGCCGCCTGGCAGGCCGACGACGGGGTGTACGCCGAGGTGGCGCTCCCCGACGAGCCGCGCCGCACGGCCGGCGGTTACCTGACGCACCCGGCCCTGCTGGACGCCGCCCTGCACGCGCTGGCCCTGCTGCCCGGCCCGGCCCGGCTGCCGTTTTCCTTCACGGGCGTGTCGCTGTTCACCCCGGCCGCCGAGACCCTGCGGGTCCGGCTGACCCCGATCGGCCCCGACGCGGTCGCGCTGGCGGCCACCGACGCCGACAACCGGCCGGTGGCGGTGGTCCGCTCGCTGACCCTGCGACCGGTCTCGCCCGAGCAGCTCCGCCCCGCCGGAGCCGTGGCGGGCGAGTCGCTGCTGCGGCTCACCTGGCAGCCGCACCGGGCCAGCCCGACGCCGGACCCCCGGCAGCACTGGGTCGCGCTCCGCGCCGACGACCTCGGCCTCGGCCTGCCGGTCCACGCCGACCTCGACGCCGTCGACGGGACGGTCCCGGACGTGGCGGTGCTGACCTGCTCGCCCGCCGGCGACGACAGGGTGGCCGCCACCCACGCGGCCCTGCGGTCGGTTCTCGCCACCGTCCAGGGCTGGCTGGCCGACGAACGCCTGCGGAACTCCCGCCTGGTTGTGGTCACCCGCGCGGCCGTCGGCGACGACGGCGACGACGTCGCCGGCGCGGCCGTCTGGGGCCTGCTCCGGTCGGCCCAGGCGGAGCACCCGGACCGGTTCGTCCTCGTCGACACCGACTCCCCGGCCGGCGTCGCCGCCGCCGTCGCCACGGGCGAACCGCAGGTGCGGGTCCGCGACGGCAACCTGACCGTGCCCCGGTTGGCGCGGTTGTCGGGTGTGGTGGGTGGTGGTGGGTTGCGGGTTGATCCTTTGGGGACGGTGGTGGTGACGGGTGCGTCGGGTGCGTTGGGTGGGGTGTTCGCGCGGCATTTGGTGGCGGAGTGTGGGGCGCGGCGGGTGGTGTTGGTGAGTCGTCGGGGGGCGGCTGCGGCGGGTGCGGTGGAGTTGGCGGCGGAGTTGTCGGCGTGGGGTGCGGAGGTGGTGTTCGAGGCGTGTGATGTGGCGGATCGGGTGGGGTTGGTGGGGGTGTTGGGGCGGGTGCCGGTGGGGCGTCCGTTGGTGGGTGTGGTGCATGCGGCGGGGGTGTTGGACGACGGTGTGGTGGCGTCGTTGTCGGGGGAGCGGGTGGCGGCGGTGGTGCGGCCGAAGGTGGATGGGGGGTGGTTGTTGCATGAGTTGACGGTGGGGTTGGGATTGTCGTTTTTTGTGGTGTTCTCGTCGGCGGCGGGTGTGTTGGGGGGTGCGGGGCAGGGGGGTTATGCGGCGGCGAATGCGGGGTTGGAGGCGTTGGTGCGGTGGCGTCGGCGGTTGGGGTTGCCGGCGACCGCGCTGGCCTGGGGCCCGTGGACGGCGGGCATGGCCGGCGAGGCCGAGCAGGCCCGCGCCGCCCGCTCCGGTTTCCCCCCACTGTCCATCGCCGACGGGCTGGCCCTGTTCGACGCCGCGCTCGGCGTCGACGAGGCGGTGCTGACGCCTCTACGGGTGGACCCTGCCGCGGTGCGGGCCGCCGGGACGGTCCCCACGGTGCTGCGCGGCCTGGTACGGGAGCCCGCGACCGCCACCGGCGTCACCCCTACCGAGACGGCCCGCCTGCTCGCCGGACTCTCCGGTGCCGACCGCGCCGGCGCGCTGCGGGACCTGGTGCGGGCCGAGGTCGCGGTGGTGCTCGGCCACTCGGGCCCGGCCGCCGTGGCGGCCGACAAGCCGTTCGGCGAGCTGGGCTTCGACTCGCTGACGGCGGTCGAGCTGCGCAACCGCCTCACCGCGGCCACCGGCCTGCGGCTGCCCGCCACCCTGATCTTCGACCACCCGAGCGCCGACAGCGTCGCCGAGCACCTCGACCGCCTGTTCGGCCTCGACGACGCCGTGCCGGTGGCCGCGGTCAGTGCGGTGGCGTCGGACGAGCCGGTGGCGATCGTGGGGATGGCGTGTCGGTTTCCGGGTGGGGTGCGGGGTCCGGAGGACCTGTGGCGGTTGGTGGAGTCGGGTGGGGATGGGGTGTCGGTGTTCCCGGCCGATCGTGGGTGGGATGTGGAGGGGTTGTTCGATCCGGATCCGGATGCGGTGGGGAAGTCGTACGCGCGTGAGGGTGGGTTCCTGTACGACGCGGCGGAGTTCGACGCGGAGTTCTTCGGTATCTCGCCGCGTGAGGCGCTCGCGATGGATCCGCAGCAGCGGTTGTTGTTGGAGACGGCGTGGGAGGCGTTCGAGCGGGCGGGTATCGATCCGGGTGTTGTGCGGGGGAGCCGGACCGGGGTCTTCACCGGCGTCATGTACCACGACTACGTCTCCCGCCTCGACGACGTGACGGGTGGCGCCGAGGGGTACCGCGGCACCGGAAACTCCGGCAGTGTGATCTCCGGCCGGGTGGCCTACACGTTCGGCTTCGAGGGGCCGGCGGTGACGGTGGACACGGCGTGCTCGTCGTCGCTGGTGGCGTTGCACCTGGCGGCGCAGTCGCTGCGCTCGGGGGAGTGCGAGTTGGCGCTGGCTGGCGGCGTCACCGTCATGGCGACGCCCGCGGCGTTCACCGAGTTCAGCCGGCAGCGGGGCCTGTCCCCGGACGGTCGGTGCAAGCCGTTCGCGGCGGCGGCGGACGGCACGGGCTGGGCCGAGGGCGTCGGCGTGCTGCTGGTCGAGAGGCTCTCCGACGCCCGCCGCCACGGGCACCGGGTCCTCGCGGTGGTCCGCGGCAGCGCCGTCAACTCCGACGGCGCGTCCGCCGGGCTCACCGCCCCGAACGGTCCGTCGCAGCAGCGGGTGATCCGGCAGGCGTTGGCCAATGCGGGGTTGTCTGCCGGCGAGGTGGACGCGGTGGAGGCGCACGGTACGGGTACGACGTTGGGTGATCCGATCGAGGCGCAGGCGTTGTTGGCGACGTATGGGCAGGGTCGGCCGGCGGACCGGCCGTTGTGGTTGGGGTCGGTGAAGTCGAACATCGGGCACACGCAGGCGGCGGCGGGTGTCGCGGGTGTGATCAAGATGGTGATGGCGATGCGGCACGGGGTGCTGCCCCGGACCCTGCACCTGGACGCGCCGAGCCCGCACGTGGACTGGACGGCGGGCGCGGTGGAGCTGCTCACCGAACAGGTGCCGTGGCCGGCGACCGGTCGCCCCCGCCGCACGGGCGTGTCGTCCTTCGGCTTCAGCGGTACCAACGCCCACGTCGTCCTGGAGCAGCCGCCCGCCGAGACCCCGCCACCGGCGGCCGGCCCCGACCCGGTCGCGGTGCCGTGGCTGCTCTCCGCGCCGACGCCCGACGGCCTCCGCGCCCAGGCCGTCGGCCTGCGGTCCGCGCTGCGCGACGGCGCGGCCCGGCCCGTGGACGTCGCCTGGTCGCTGGCGACCACCCGGGCCGCCTTCCCGCACCGCGCCGCGCTGGTCGGCGGCACCCACGCGCAGCTCGCCGCCGACCTGGACGCGTTGATCCGCGGCGACTCTCCGCTCACCGGGGTGGTCGACCAGGGCAGGCTGGCCTTCCTGTTCACCGGCCAGGGCGCGCAGCGGGTGGGCATGGGCCGCGAGCTGGCCGCCGCCCATCCGGCCTTCGCCGCCGCGTTCGCCGACGCCTGCGCCGCACTCGACCGGCACCTCGACCGCCCCGTCGCCGAGCTGGTCGACGGACCTGCGGACCTGCTCGACCGCACCGGCTACGCGCAGCCCGCGCTGTTCGCCGTCGAGGTCGCGCTGTTCCGGCTGCTCGAATCCTGGGGGGTACGGCCCGACGCCGTGGCCGGTCACTCGGTGGGTGAACTGGTCGCCGCGCACGTCGCCGGGGCGCTGTCCCTGGCGGACGCCGCGGCGCTGGTCGCGGCCCGGGGCCGGCTGATGCAGGCGTTGCCCGAGGGTGGCGCAATGGTCGCCGTCCGCGCCACCGAGGACGAGGTGCGCGCGTGCCTCTCCGACGGGGTGAGCGTCGCCGCCGTGAACGGCCCGGACTCGGTCGTCGTCTCCGGCGCGGACGACGCGGTGGCCCGGGTCGTCGCCCACTTCGCCGGGCTGGGCCGCCGGACCACCCGGCTGCGGGTGTCGCACGCGTTCCACTCGGCCCGGATGGACCCGATGCTGGAGCCCTTCGCCGAGCTGCTCACCGACGTCACGTTCGACGCCCCGACGATCCCGATCATGTCTACCGTGACCGGTGCCGTGCTGACCGCCGACGAGGTCCGCGCCCCGCGACACTGGCTGCGCAACATCAGCGACACCGTGCGCTTCGCCGACGCCGTGCGCGCGCTCGCCGACGCCGGGACGACCGCCTTCGTCGAGATCGGCCCGGACAGCGCGCTGAGCACCCTCGCCGCTGACTGCCTCACCGGTGGGCACCTGGTCGTGCCCGTCCTGCGCAAGGACCGCCCCGAGCCGGTGACGGCGCTCACCGCCGTCGCCGCCGTGCACCTGCGCGGCCGACCGGTCGACTGGGCCGCCGTCCTCGCCGGCGGCCGGCCGCGCCGCGTCGACCTGCCCACGTACGCCTTCCAGCGCACCCGCTACTGGCCCGACGCCCCGCCCGCGCGGCCCGACGACCCCGCCGGCCTGGGCCTCGGCCCCGCCGAGCACCCGCTGCTCGGCGCGGCCGTCGCCCTGGCCGACGGCGACGGCCTGCTCCTCACCGCGCGGCTGTCCGCGGCCGAGCACGACTGGCTCGGCCAGCACCGGGTGCACGGCGCGGTCCTGCTGCCCGGCACGGCCCTGCTCGACCTGGCCGCCCACGCGGGCGCGGCGGTCGGCTGCGGCCGGGTCGCGGAGCTGACGCTGCACGCCCCGCTCGTGCTGCCCGACCAGGGCGCCGTCGCGCTCCAGGTGCACGTGCGGACGGCCGACGCCGACGGGCGTCGCGCCCTGTCCGTGCACTCCCGCCCGGACGGCGCGGCGGCCGGCGAACCCTGGGTCCGGCACGCCACCGGTGAGCTCGCCGAGGCCACCGACGCCGCCCTGCCCGGCCTGACCAACTGGCCGCCGGCGGACGCGGAGCCGGTGCGCCTCGACGGCCAGTACGCGCGGTTCGCCGCGGCCGGATTCGAGTACGGACCGGTGTTCCAGGGGGTGCGCGCGGCCTGGCGGCGGGGCGACGACGTGTACGCCGAGATCGCCCTGCCCGACCCGACGCCGTCGGCCGCCGGGCGGTTCGGCCTGCACCCGGCCCTGCTCGACGCTGCCCTGCACGCGCTCGGCATGGCCCACCCCGGCCCGGGACGGCTGCCTTTCTCCTGGTCGGACGTGACGCTGACCGGCCGCGGCGCGCAGACCCTGCGGGTCCGGCTGACCCCCTCCGGCGCGGACGCGGTGTCGATCGTGGTCGCCGACGGCACGGGCGCGGCGGTGGCCCGGGTGGGGTCGCTGGTCCTGCGGCCCGTGTCGGCCGACCAGGTGCGCTCCCACCGGGACGTCGTCGGCGACTCGCTGTTCCGGGTGCAGTGGACGCCCCGGCCGGTCGACGCGGCGACCCCGGTTGGCGCCTGGGTCGTGCTGGGCGACGACGACCTGGGGCTGGGCGTGCCGACGGTGCCCGACCTCGACGCGGCGGCCGACGTGACGCCGGAGATCGTGGTGCTGCCCTGCGCCCCCGGCGCGGGCCCGGGCGCGGTGACCGACCGGCTGCTGGCGGTGCTCGACGTGGTCCGCCGCTGGGTCGCCGACGAGCGCCTCCGCGACGCGCGCCTGGTGGTGCTGACCACGGGCTCGGCCGACCCGGATGCGCCGGCCACCGTCGAGGAGCTGACCGAGCCGACCGACCTGCCGGTTGCGGCCGTCTGGGGGCTGCTCCGGTCGGCCCAGGCGGAGCACCCGGACCGGTTCGTCCTCGTGGCCGCCGACCGCGACGGCGTCGCCGACCGGCTCGCCGCGGCCCTGGCCACCGGCGAACCGCAGCTCGCCCTGCACGGCGGCCGGGTCCTCGTGCCCCGGTTGGCGCGGTTGTCGGGTGTGGTGGGTGGTGGTGGGTTGCGGGTTGATCCTTTGGGGACGGTGGTGGTGACGGGTGCGTCGGGTGCGTTGGGTGGGGTGTTCGCGCGGCATTTGGTGGCGGAGTGTGGGGCGCGGCGGGTGGTGTTGGTGAGTCGTCGGGGGGCGGCTGCGGCGGGTGCGGTGGAGTTGGCGGCGGAGTTGTCGGCGTGGGGTGCGGAGGTGGTGTTCGAGGCGTGTGATGTGGCGGATCGGGTGGGGTTGGTGGGGGTGTTGGGGCGGGTGCCGGTGGGGCGTCCGTTGGTGGGTGTGGTGCATGCGGCGGGGGTGTTGGACGACGGTGTGGTGGCGTCGTTGTCGGGGGAGCGGGTGGCGGCGGTGGTGCGGCCGAAGGTGGATGGGGGGTGGTTGTTGCATGAGTTGACGGTGGGGTTGGGATTGTCGTTTTTTGTGGTGTTCTCGTCGGCGGCGGGTGTGTTGGGGGGTGCGGGGCAGGGGGGTTATGCGGCGGCGAATGCGGGGTTGGAGGCGTTGGTGCGGTGGCGTCGGCGGTTGGGGTTGCCGGCGACCGCGCTGGCCTGGGGCCCGTGGCGGCACGGCCAGGGCATGGCCGACGCGCTCACCGAGGCGGAACTGGCGCGGATGCGCCGCACCGGGGTCCGGTCGATCACCACCGACGAGGGGATCGCGCTGTTCGACGCGGCCGTCGCTTCCGGCGAGCCGGTGCCGGTGCCGATCCGGTTCGACCTCGCGGCCGTGCGCGCCGCCGGCCCGGTGCCGCCGCTCCTGCGCGGCCTGGTCCGTCAGGACCCGCGCCGCGCCGCCACGACCGCGCCGGCGTCCCCGCTGACCGTCCGGCTGGCCGACGTCGCCGAGCCCGACCGGGCGCGGGCGCTGGTCGACCTGGTCCGCACCGAGGCCGCCCTGGTGCTCGGCCACGCCGACGCGGCCTCCGTCGGGGCGGCGAGGCCCTTCGTCGAGCTGGGGCTCGACTCGCTCGCGGCGGTGGATCTGCGCAACCGGCTGGCGGCGGCGGTCGGCGTCCGGCTGCCCGCCACGCTGGTCTTCGACTACCCCACCGCGGACGCGCTCGCCGCGTACCTGCTGACCCTTACGACCGACAGCGCCGCCGAGACGCCGGTGGCCGCGGTCAGTGCGGTGGCGTCGGACGAGCCGGTGGCGATCGTGGGGATGGCGTGTCGGTTTCCGGGTGGGGTGCGGGGTCCGGAGGACCTGTGGCGGTTGGTGGAGTCGGGTGGGGATGGGGTGTCGGTGTTCCCGGCCGATCGTGGGTGGGATGTGGAGGGGTTGTTCGATCCGGATCCGGATGCGGTGGGGAAGTCGTACGCGCGTGAGGGTGGGTTCCTGTACGACGCGGCGGAGTTCGACGCGGAGTTCTTCGGTATCTCGCCGCGTGAGGCGCTCGCGATGGATCCGCAGCAGCGGTTGTTGTTGGAGACGGCGTGGGAGGCGTTCGAGCGGGCGGGTATCGATCCGGGTGTTGTGCGGGGGAGCCGGACCGGGGTCTTCACCGGCGTCATGTACCACGACTACGCGTCCCGGCTGCCCGTCCTGCCCGAGGAGGTGGAGGCGTTCCTGGGCACCGGCAGCTCCGGCAGCGTGGTCTCCGGCCGGGTCGCCTACACGTTCGGCTTCGAGGGGCCGGCGGTGACGGTGGACACGGCGTGCTCGTCGTCGTTGGTGGCGCTGCACCTGGCGGCGCAGTCGCTGCGGTCGGGGGAGTGCACCCTCGCGCTGGCCGGCGGCGTCACCGTCATGGCGAGCCCCGGCACGTTCGTCGGCTTCAGCCGGCAGCGGGCCATTGCCCCGGACGGGCGGTGCAAGCCGTTCGCGGCGGCGGCCGACGGGACGGGCTGGGGCGAGGGCGTTGGCCTGCTGCTGCTGGAGAAGCTGTCCGACGCCCGCCGCAACGGGCACCGGGTCCTCGCGGTGGTGCGGGGCAGTGCGGTGAACCAGGACGGTGCGTCGAACGGGTTGACCGCCCCGAACGGGCCGTCGCAGCAGCGGGTGATCCGGCAGGCCCTGGCCAACGCGGGGCTGTCGCCGTCTGAGGTGGACGCGGTGGAGGCGCACGGCACGGGCACCACGCTGGGCGATCCGATCGAGGCGCAGGCGTTGCTGGCGACGTATGGGCAGGGCCGGCCGGCGGACCGGCCGTTGTGGCTGGGTTCGGTGAAGTCGAACATCGGGCACACCCAGGCCGCGGCCGGGGTGGCCGGCGTGATCAAGATGGTGATGGCGATGCGGCACGGGACGCTGCCCCGCACCCTGCACGTCGACGCCCCCAGCCCGCATGTGGACTGGTCGGCCGGCGCGGTCGAACTGCTCACCAAGCCCGTGCCGTGGCCGCAGGCCGCCGCGCCCCGCCGCGCCGGCGTGTCGTCGTTCGGCATCAGCGGCACCAACGCCCACGTGATCCTCGAACACACCCCGGACCCGGCGGCGACGCCGGAACCCCGGCAGGCGTCGACCGCGCCCTGGCTGCTCTCCGGCCGCACCCGGGCCGCGCTGACCGCCCAGGCCCGGCACCTGCACGCCCGGCTGCGGTCCGAGCCCGACGTCGAACCGGTCGACGTCGGCTACACCCTGGCCACCGCCCGGGCGGCCTTCGTGTACCGCGCCGCGGTGACCGGCGCCGACTGCGACGAGCTGATGGCGGGCCTGGCCGCGTTGGCCGCCGGCACCCCCGCCGCCGGGCTAACCGAGGGCGTCGCCGCCGACCGCGGCCCGGTTGCCTTCCTCTTCCCCGGCCAGGGGTCGCAGTGGGTGGGCATGGCCGTCGACCTGTACGAGTTCGCCGCCCCGTTCCGGGCCCGGATGGACGCCTGCGCCGACGCCCTCGCGCCGTTCACCGACTGGTCCCTGGCCGCCGCGCTCGCCGACGCCACGCTGCTGGAACGCGTCGACGTGGTGCAGCCCGCGCTGTGGGCGGTGATGGTCTCGCTCGCGGAGCTGTGGCGGGAGCATGGCGTGACCCCGGCGGTGGTCGTCGGCCACTCGCAGGGCGAGATCGCCGCCGCGGTCGCGGCCGGGGCCCTCTCCCTGGCCGACGGGGCGAAGGTCGTCGCGCTGCGCAGCCGCGTCCTCGCCCGGCTGGCCGGCCGGGGCGGCATGGCCTCGGTCGGGCTGCCCGCCGAGCAGGTCACCGAACTGCTCGACCGGTGGGACGGGCGGCTGGCGGTCGCCGCGGTCAACGGGCCGCGTTCGGTCGTGGTCTCCGGCGAGGTGGACGCGCTCGACCAACTGCTCGCCCGGTGCGCGGCCGACGGCACCCGCGCCCGCCGCATCGCCGTCGACTATGCCTCGCACTCCCCGCAGGTCAGGCAGGTGCGCGCCGAGCTGCTCGCCCAGCTCGCCGACATCGCGCCCCGCCCGGCCGAGGTGCCCTTCTTCTCCACCGTCGTCGGCGGCTTCGTCGACACCACCACGCTTGACGCGCACTACTGGTACCGCAACCTGCGGCAGACCGTCCAGTTCGCGCCGGCCGTGCGGGACCTGGCCGACCAGGGACACGACGTCTTCCTGGAGATCAGCCCGCACCCGGTGCTGGTGCCCGACGCCCAGGACACCGTCGCGGACACCGCCGCCGTCGTGCTCGGCACGCTGCGGCGCGACGACGGCGGCCCGCACCGCTTCCGCGTCGCCCTCGCCGAGGCGCACCTGCACGGCGTGCCGGTGGACTGGCAGCGCGCCTACGCCGCCACCGGCGCGGTGCACGTCCCCCTGCCCACCTACCCGTTCCAGCGCCGGCCGTACTGGCTGACCGGGCCGGACCCGCAGCCCGCCGCCGGGATCGGCGGGCCGGGACACCCCCTGCTCGGGCCGGCCGTCGACCTCGCCGACGGCGCCCTGGTCGCGGTCGGGCGGCTCTCCCTGCGCACCCACCCCTGGCTGGGCGAACACCGGGTCCGGGGGGCCGCCCTGCTGCCCGGCACGGCGTTCGTCGACCTGGTCGCGTGGGCCGGCGGCGAGGTCGGCTGCGGGCACCTCGCGGAGCTGACCCTGCACGCCCCGCTGGTCCTGCCCGAGGACGCCGCCGTGCGGGTCCAGCTCACGGTCGCCGGGCCCGACGACAACGGGGCCCGGGAGGTGACCGTCCACTCCCGCCCCGACGACTCCCCGGACCAGCCGTGGGTGCGACACGCCACCGGCTCCGTCACCGTCGCGTCCGCGCCACCCCCGACGACGGGCCAGCCGGACGAGTGGCCCCCGGCCGACGCCGAGCCCGCCGACGTGAGCGGGGTCTACCCCGCCTTCGCCGAAGCCGGCTTCGACTACGGCCCCGCCTTCCGGGGCCTGCGGGCGGCCTGGCGGCGCGGCGCGGACGTCCTCGCCGAGGTGACGCTGGCCGAGCCCGTCGACACCCGGGGCTACGCCGTGCACCCCGCGCTGCTCGACGCGGCGCTGCACGCCGCCGCCCTCGGCGGATTCGTGGCCGCACCGGACGGCGCGGGGCGGCTGCCGTTTGCCTGGACGGGGGTGACCCTGCACGCCCCGGCCGGCGTCGCCCTGCGGGTGACGATCTCGCCCGCCGGACCGGACGCCCTGTCGATCGCCGCCACCGACGACCGGGGCACCCCGGTCGCCTCGGTAGGGTCGTTGGTGCTGCGCGCGCTCACCGCCGACCAGCTTCCGGCGCGGCCCCGTCCGCTCTACGCCGTGGACTGGCCGGTCCTCGCCACCGCGCGGCGGCCCGAACCCGCCGGGTGGACCCTGCTCGACGCCGAGGGCCTGGCCGCCGCCGACCCCACCGCCGAGATCGTCGTCCTGCCGGTCTCCGGTACCGCCGACGTGGCCGCGACGGTGACCGGGGTGCTCGACACGGTCCAACGGTTCCTCGCCGACGAGCGCTTCGCCTCGGCCCGGCTGGCCGTGCTGACCAGCGGGGCCGTCGCGGTCGCCGGGGAGAGGCCGGGCGACCTGGCGGGCGCGGCGGTGTGGGGCCTGCTCCGCTCCGCCCAGGCCGAGCACCCGGGCCGGTTCGCCCTGGTCGACCTCCACGGTGCGCCGCCCCCCGCCGACCTGCCGCTTGACCTGGTGGCGGCGGTCGCCGCCGGCGGCGAGCCGCAGGTGGCGATCCGCGCCGGCGCGCTACGGGTGCCCCGACTGACCCGTGCGGCGACGCCCGGGACGCCGCCGTCGCTCGCCGCGGCCGGCACCGTCCTGGTCACCGGCGGGACCGGGCTGCTCGGCGCCCTGGTGGCCCGCGACCTGGCCACCACCCACGGCGTACGCGACCTGCTGCTGCTCAGCCGCCGGGGCCCGGCCGCCGACGGGGCCGCCGAGCTGGTCCGGGAACTCGCCGAACTGGGCGCGCGGGCCGAGGTGGTGGCCTGCGACGCCGCCGACCGCGACGCGTTGCGCGCCGTGCTGGCGGCGATCCCCGGCGACCGTCCGCTGACCGGGGTCGTGCACGCGGCCGGCGTCCTCGACGACGGCCTGCTGGAGGCGCTCACCCCGGACCGGGTCGCGGCCGTGCTCCGGCCCAAGGTCGACGCCGCGCGGAACCTGCACGAGCTGACCGCCGGGCGGGAACTACCGTTGTTCGTGCTCTTCTCCTCGGTCGCCGGCCTGCTCGGCGGCGCGGGCCAGGCCGGGTACGCGGCGGCGAACGCGTACCTCGACGCGCTGGCGCAGGCCCGGCACGCCGACGGGCTGGCCGGACAGTCGTTGGCCTGGGGGCTGTGGGCCGAGGCCAGCGGGATGACGGGCCACCTCGACGAGCGGGACGTGGCCCGGATGACGCGGGCCGGACTGCCGCCGCTGTCCAATCGGGACGGGACGGCGCTCTTCGCGACCGCCCTGGCGACTCCGGGCCCGCTGCTGGTGCCGATCCGGCTCGACGCCGCCGCCGTGCGCGCCTCGGGCACCGTCCCGGCGCTGCTCGGCGGGCTCGTCGGCGGGCCCGCGCGACGGCCGGGCGACGCGGACCCGCCCGACGTCCCGCTCGCCAAGCGGCTGGCCGGGCTGCCCGAACCGGAGCGGGCCGTGCTCGTGCTGGACGTGGTCCGGGCCGAGGCAGCCGCCGTGCTCGGCGTCGACTCGATCGAGTCGACCCGGTCGTTCCTCGAACTGGGCTTCGACTCGCTCACCGCGGTCGAGCTGCGCAACCGGCTCGGCGCGGCCACCGGGCAGCGGCTGTCCGCCTCGGCGGTGTTCAACCATCCCACCCCGGAGGCGCTGGCCCGGCACCTCATCGAGCAGGGGTTGGGCCGGCCCGCCCGGCCCGCCGCGCCGGAGCCGGCCGACCTGCTCGCCGAACTGGACCGTTGGCAGACGACGCTCGCTGCGGCGGCCCTCGACGGGGAGACCGCCGCGCAGGTCACGGCCGGGCTGCGGGCCCTGCTCGCGCTCACCGGCGGCGAGCCCGGGGACGCGTCCGCGACCAACACCCTGGAAGCGGCCAGCGACGACGAGATTTTCGACTTCATCGACAAGGATCTTGGGGTTTCTTGATGTCGACCAACGAGCAGAAGCTGCGCGAGTACCTTCGCCGGGTCACCGTCGACCTCCAGGAGACCCGGGCCCGGTTGCGGGCGTCCGAGGACCGGGGTCGCGAGCCGATTGCCATCGTCGGGATGAGCTGCCGGTTCCCCGGTGGCGTCCGGTCACCGGAGGACCTGTGGCGGCTGCTGGAGTCCGGCGGCGACGCGATCTCGGCGTTCCCGGCCGACCGGGGCTGGGACGTCGACGCCCTCTACGACCCCGACCCGGAGCGGCCCGGCACGTCCTACACCCGCGAGGGCGGCTTCCTCTACGACGCCGCCCACTTCGACCCGGCGTTCTTCGGGATCTCGCCCCGGGAGGCGCTGGCCATCGACCCGCAGCAGCGGCTGCTGCTGGAGACCGCGTGGGAGGCGTTCGAGCGCGCCGGCATCGACCCGGGCACGGTCCGCGACAGCCAGACCGGCGTGTTCACCGGCGTCATGTACAACGACTACGGGTCGCGGCTGCTCAGCGCCCTCGCCGGGCTTGAGGACCTGGAGGGGTACCTGAGCAGCGGCAGCGCGGGCAGCGTCGCGTCCGGCCGGATCTCGTACGTGCTGGGCCTGGCGGGCCCGGCGGTGACGGTGGACACGGCGTGCTCGTCGTCGCTGGTGGCGTTGCACCTGGCCGCGCAGTCGCTGCGGTCGGGGGAGTGTTCGCTGGCGCTGGCCGGCGGCGTCACCGTGATGGCGACCCCGGGCCTGTTCACCGAGTTCAGCCGGCAGCGGGGGCTGGCGGCCGACGGGCGGTGCAAGCCGTTCGCGGCGGCGGCCGACGGCACCGGGTTCGCCGAGGGGGTCGGCTTCCTCCTCGTCGAGCGGCTCTCCGACGCGGTCGCCAACGGTCACGAGGTGCTGGCCGTGCTGCGGGGCAGCGCGGTGAACCAGGACGGTGCGTCGAACGGGCTGACCGCGCCCAACGGCCCCGCCCAGCGCCGGGTGATCCGGCAGGCCCTGGCCAACGCTGGGCTGACGGTTGCCGACGTGGACGCGGTAGAGGCGCACGGCACGGGCACCACGCTTGGCGACCTGATCGAGGCCGAGGCGTTGCTGGCGACGTACGGGCAGGACCGGGACCGGCCACTGCTGCTCGGTTCGGTGAAGTCGAACATTGGGCACACGCAGGCGGCGGCGGGTGTCGCGGGTGTGATCAAGATGGTGATGGCGATGCGGCATGGGGTGTTGCCGCGCACGTTGCATGTGGACGCGCCGAGTCGGCAGGTGGACTGGTCGACGGGTGCGGTGGAGTTGTTGACCGGGGCGGTGGAGTGGCCGGAGGTGGGTCGTCCGCGTCGGGTGGGGGTGTCGTCGTTCGGGGTGAGTGGCACGAACGCGCATGTGGTGTTGGAGCAGGGCCCGGCTCCGCAGCCGGTCGAGGCGTCGGCGTCGGTGTCGGGTGGTGTGGTGCCGTGGGTGGTGTCGGCGCGGTCGGCGGTGGCGTTGCGGGAGCAGGCGGCGCGGTTGGGGTCGTTCGTGGCGGCCGATGGGGCGTTGTCGCCGGTGGATGTGGGTTGGTCGTTGGCGGCGGGTCGGGCGGCGTTGTCGCATCGGGCGGTGGTCCTTGGCGGTGACCGTGACGGGCTGTTGGCGGCGTTGGGGGTGTTGGCCGGCGGTGGTGAGGACCCGGCTGTGGTGTCGGGGGTGGCGGTGGAGCGTGGGGGTGTGGTGTTTGTGTTCCCGGGTCAGGGGGCGCAGTGGGTGGGTATGGCGGTGGAGTTGTGGGATTCGTCGCCGGTGTTCGCGGCGCGGATGGGGGAGTGTGCGGCGGCGTTGGCGCCGTTTGTGGAGTGGTCGTTGCGTGATGTGTTGTCGGATGCGGTGGCGTTGGCGCGGGTGGATGTGGTGCAGCCGGTGTCGTGGGCGGTGATGGTGTCGTTGGCGGCGTTGTGGGAGTCGTGTGGTGTGGTGCCGGCGGCGGTGGTGGGTCATTCGCAGGGTGAGATCGCGGCGGCGGTGGTGGCGGGTGCGCTGTCGTTGTCGGATGGTGCGCGGGTGGTGGCGTTGCGGTCGCGGGCGTTGATGGTGTTGGCCGGTGGTGGGGCGATGGTGTCGGTGGCCGCGCCGGTGGGGCGGGTGGAGGAGCTGTTGGCCGGGCATGGGGGCCGGTTGTCGGTGGCGGCGGTGAATGGTCCGTTGTCGGTGGTGGTGGCCGGTGAGGTGGCCGCGGCCGAGGAGTTGTTGGTGGGGTGTGAGCGTGCCGGGGTGCGGGCGCGGCGGATCGAGGTGGATTACGCGTCGCATTCGGCGCAGGTCGACGCGGTCGAGGGTCGGTTGGCGGAGGCGCTGGCGGGGGTCGGGCCGGTGCCGGGTCGGGTGCCGTTGTATTCGACGGTGACGGGTGGGCGGGTCGACGCGGCGGAGTTGGACGCGGGGTACTGGTTCCGGAATTTGCGGTCGCGGGTGGAGTTTGAGGCGGCGGTGCGGGCGTTGGCGGGGCAGGGGTACGGGGTGTTCGTGGAGGTGAGTGGGCATCCGGTGCTGGGATCGGCGATGGAGGACACGCTCGTCGACACGGCGGGTGCGGTGGTGGTGGGGACGTTGCGTCGGGACGACGGTGGGTGGGGGCGGTTCCTGACGTCGGTGGCGCAGGCGTATGTGGCGGGTGTGGCGGTGCGGTGGGCGGCGGCGCTGGATGGTGGCCGCCGGGTGGACCTGCCCACCTACGCCTTCCAACGCAAGCGGTACTGGCTCGACATGCCCGCGCTGCCCGCGGTCGACACCGCCCGGGAGGGTGCCTTCTGGGCCGCCGTCGAGCGGGAGGACCTGACCGCCCTCGCCGACACGCTGCGCGCCGACGAGGAGACCCGTCCCTCGCTCGAGGCCGTGCTCCCGATGCTGGCCACCTGGTGGCGGCAGCGCCGCGACCAGTCCCGGATCGACTCCTGGCGGTACCGGACGAGCTGGCGGCCCCTGCCCGAGCTGGCCCCGAAAGCGCCGGCCGGCGACTGGCTCGTGCTCGCGCCGCCGACCGACCTCGCGGCCTGGTGCCGCGACGCGCTGGCCGCGCCGACCCGCGTCGTCGACCCCACGGGACAGGACCGCGCCACCCTCGCGGCGCTCATCGGCGAGGCGACCGCAGACGGCCCGCCGGCCGGCGTCCTCTGGCTGCCGGCCGGGCCCGACCCGGACGGCCGCGACCGGACCCCACCCGTCAGTACGGCGATCGTCGTCCAGGCGCTCGGCGACGCGGGCGTGTCCGCACCACTATGGACAGTCACCCGCGGCGCGGTCGCGGTCGCCCCGGGCGAGAGCCTGCGGCCGGCGGAGGCCGCCGTGTGGGGCCTCGGCCGGGTGGCGGCCTGGGAGCACCCGGAACGTTGGGGCGGCCTGCTCGACCTGCCCGACGAGCGGGACGCCCGGACCGCCGCGCGGTTCGCCGGGCTGCTCGCCGGCGGCCACGGCGAGGACCAGCTCGCCGTCCGGGCCGCCGGCGTGTTCGGCCGCCGGCTGACCCGCGTCGCACCGGTCGAGACGCCGCCGCGGTTCCCGGTCCCCACGGGCACCGTGCTGGTCACCGGCGGCACCGGCGCGCTCGGCCGGCACGTCGCCCGCTGGCTGGCCCGCGCCGGCGTCGCGCACCTGCTGCTGGTCAGCCGGCGCGGCCCGGAAGCACCCGGGACCGACGAGCTGGTGGCTGAGCTCGCCGAGCTGGGCGCGCGGGCCACCGTCGCCGCCTGCGACGTGGCCGACCGCGACGCGCTCGCCGCGCTGCTCGCCGGCATCCCGGCGGAGCATCCGCTCGGCGGCGTGGTGCACGCCGCCGGGGTGCTCGACGACGGGGTGCTCGACGCGCTCACGCCGGAGCGGATGGCGAGCGTGTGGCGGCCCAAGGCGGACGCTGCGGCGGCCCTCGACGCCCTCACCCGCGACCACGACCTGTCGCTGTTCATCCTGTTCTCGTCGTTCGCCGGCACGGTCGGCGGTGCCGGGCAGGCCAACTACGCGGCGGCGAACGCCTTCCTCGACGCCCTGGCCGAGCGCCGCCGCGCCGAAGGACGGCCCGCCACCTCGATCGCCTGGGGCGCCTGGGCAGGCGACGGCCTCGCCGCCGACCCCGCCGCCGCCACCCGGATGCGCCGCGCCGGCTTGCCCACCATGGACCCCGACCTGGCCCTCACCGCGCTCGGCGACGCGGTGGCCGACGACGCCGCCACCGTCGCCGTCGTCGACGTCGACTGGGAC
This sequence comes from Micromonospora sp. M71_S20, assembly GCF_003664255.1. Lineage (NCBI taxonomy): Bacteria > Bacillati > Actinomycetota > Actinomycetes > Micromonosporales > Micromonosporaceae > Micromonospora > Micromonospora sp. M71_S20. Next base: position 138,697 of record NZ_RCCV01000004.1, read on the forward strand.
AGGTTCGCGCCCGGCCTGCTCGCCGTCCGGCCCAGCCCGCTGATCGCGGACCTGCCCGAGGCCCGGCCCGCGCCGGCGTCGGCCGGAGCCGACCGGGCCACCCCGGCCCTGGCCACCGAGCTGACCGGGCTGACCGAGGCCGAGCGCGAGCAGGCCGTCCTCGACCTGGTGTGCCGCGAGGCCGCCGTCGTGCTCGGCCACGAGTCGACCGACGGGCTGGCCGCCAACCGCCCGTTCAAGGACGCCGGCTTCGACTCGCTCACCGCGGTCGACCTGCGCAACCGCCTGCGGACGGCCACCGGGCTGACGCTACCGGCGACGCTGGTGTTCGACCACCCGACGCCGGCCGCGCTCGCCACCCACCTGCTCGCCGGGATCGCCCAGCGGCGTCCCGACCCCGCCACCGCGGCGGCGACGGCGACCGTGGCGATGCTCGACGAGCCGCTCGCCATCGTCGGGATGAGCTGCCGCTACCCCGGCGGCGTACGGTCGCCGGAGGACCTGTGGCGGCTGCTGCTCTCCGGCGGCGAGGGCACCGGCGGCTTCCCCACCGACCGGGGCTGGGACCTGGACACCCTCTTCGACGCCGACCCGGACGCCCCCGGAAAGACCTACGTCCGCGAGGGCGGTTTCCTCTACGACGCCGCCGAGTTCGACGCCGACTTCTTCGGCATCTCGCCCCGCGAGGCCCTGGCGATGGACCCCCAGCAGCGGCTGCTGCTCGAAACCACCTGGAAGGCGATCGAGCACGCGGGCATCGACGCCACGGCGCTGCGGGGCAGCCGCACCGGCGTGTTCACCGGCGCGATGCACCAGGACTACGTCGCCGGGCTGAGCCAGCCACCGGCCGGCACCGAGGGCTACCTGCTCACCGGCAACACCTCGAGCGTGGCATCCGGCCGGATCGCGTACTTCTTCGACCTGGCGGGCCCGGCGGTCACCATCGACACGGCCTGCTCGTCATCGCTGGTGGCGCTGCACCTGGCCGGCCAGTCCCTGCGCCAGGGCGAGTGCTCCCTCGCGCTGGTGGGCGGCGTGGCCGTCCTGCCCACCCCGGCCGCGTTCGCGGAGTTGGGCCGGCAGCGGGCGCTCGCTCCGGACGGGCGGTGCAAGTCGTTCGCGGCGGCGGCCGACGGTTTCGGCCATGCCGAGGGTGTCGGCGTGCTCGTGGTCGAGCGGCTGTCGGACGCTCGGCGTAACGGGCACCGGGTCCTCGCGGTGGTGCGGGGCAGCGCGGTGAACTCCGATGGTGCGTCGAACGGGTTGACCGCGCCGAACGGGCCGTCGCAGCAGCGGGTGATTCGGCAGGCTCTGGCGAACGCGGGGCTGTCGCCGTTCGAGGTGGACGTGGTGGAGGCGCACGGGACGGGTACGACGTTGGGTGATCCGATCGAGGCGCAGGCGTTGTTGGCGACGTACGGGCAGGGTCGGCCGGTGGACCGGCCGTTGTGGTTGGGGTCGGTGAAGTCGAACATCGGGCATACGGCTGCGGCGGCGGGCGTCGCGGGTGTGATCAAGATGGTGTTGGCGTTGGGGCACGGGGTGTTGCCGCGGACGTTGCATGTGGACGCGCCGACGCCGGAGGTGGACTGGTCGGCGGGTGCGGTGGAGTTGTTGACCGGGGCGGTTGACTGGCCGGAGGTGGGTCGTCCGCGTCGGGCGGGGGTGTCGTCGTTCGGGATCAGTGGCACCAACGCGCACGTCGTGCTCGAACAGGCCCCCGAACCGGACCCGACGCCGGCCGACGAGACCCCGCCCGACGCGCGACCCGCCGTCCTCCCGTGGGTCCTCTCCGCCGCCTCCCCGGGGGCCCTGCGGGCACAGGCGGAGCGGCTCGCCACCTGGGCGCGGCGCGGCGACCAGCCGGCGGCGGACCTGGGCTGGTCGCTGGCGAGCAGCCGCTCGTCGTTGTCGCACCGGGCCGTCGTCCTGGGCGCGGACCGCACCGAGCTGCTGGCCGCGCTCTCCACCCTGGCGGCGGGGGGCGTCGCCGAGCACGTCGTCACCGGGCTGGCCGCAGACCGGCGCGGCGTGGTGTTCGTGTTCCCCGGTCAGGGGGCGCAGTGGGTGGGCATGGCGGTGGAGCTGTGGGACTCCTCGCCGGTGTTCGCGGGTCGGATGGGGGAGTGCGCGGCGGCGTTGAGTGGGCACGTGGACTGGTCGTTGCGGGAGGTGCTCACCGACCGGGAGGCGTTGGCGCGGATCGACGTGGTGCAGCCGGTGTTGTGGGCGGTGATGGTGTCGTTGGCGGCGGTGTGGGAGTCGGTGGGGGTTCGGCCGGCGGCGGTGGTGGGTCATTCGCAGGGTGAGATCGCGGCGGCGGTGGTGGCGGGTGCGCTGTCGTTGTCGGATGGTGCGCGGGTGGTGGCGTTGCGGTCGCGGGCGTTGATGGTGTTGGCCGGTGGTGGGGCGATGGTGTCGGTGGCCGCGCCGGTGGGGCGGGTGGAGGAGTTGCTGGCCGGGCATGGGGGCCGGTTGTCGGTGGCGGCGGTGAATGGTCCGTTGTCGGTGGTGGTGGCCGGTGAGGTGGCCGCGGCCGAGGAGTTGTTGGTGGGGTGTGAGCGGGCCGGGTTGCGGGCGCGGCGGATCGAGGTGGATTACGCGTCGCACTCGGCGCAGGTCGACGCCGTACGGGAGCGGTTGGTCGCGGAGCTGGCGGCGGTCGCGCCCGCGGCTCCCGTGGTGCCGATGTTCTCGACGGTGACGGGTGCGCGGGTGGGGGCCGGTGAGTTGGACGCCGGGTACTGGTTCCGAAACCTGCGGTCCACGGTCCGGTTCGAGCCGGTGGTCCGGGGCCTCAGCGAGCAGGGATTCGACGTGTTCCTGGAGGTCAGCCCGCACCCGGTGCTGACCACGGCCGTCGAGGAGACCATCGGTGACGACCACCGCGACGCCGTCGTGCTCGGCACGCTGCGCCGCGACGACGGCGGCCCGTCCCGGCTGCGCGCCGCCCTGGCCCGCCTGCACGTCGCGGGCGTGCCGGTCGACTGGCGTCCGGTCTTCGACCGGGCCCGCCGGGTCGACCTGCCCACCTACGCCTTCCAGCGGCAGCGGTTCTGGCTCACCGCCGCCCGCGCCAAGACCGTCGCCGCCACGCCGGCCGAGGACCTGCTGTACCGCGTCGACTGGACCACCGTCGCCGCCGCCCCCACCGGGACCGGCAGCTACGCCGTCCTCGGCGTCGCCGCGCCCGCCCTGGCCGCCGCGCTCGACCCCGTCGGGCACGCGGACCTGGACGAGTTGCGCGCGGCGACGCGGCCCGACCTCGTGCTCTGGGCGGCGGCCGACCCGGACGCCGCCGCTGTCACCGTCCGCCGATGGCTGGCCGAGGAGACGCTCGCCGGCACCCGCCTCGTGGTGCTGACCCGGGCGGCGGTGGCCGTCGGCGACGAGGCCCCGGCACCCGAGCAGGCCGCGGTCTGGGGGCGGCTGCGCTGCGTACAGGTCGAGAACCCTGACCGGATCACGCTCGTCGACGTCGACGACACCGAGGACTCCTACCGCGCGCTCACCGCACTGCCGTTCGCCGCCGAGCCGCAGTTGGCCGTCCGCGCCGGGGTCGCCCACGCGCCCCGCCTCGTCCCGCTGCGCCCGCCCGCGCCCGTTCCCGTGCCCCTCGGCCCGGAGGACGCGGTCCTGGTCACCGGCGCCGACGACCCGGTCACGGCGCTGCTTGTCCGGCACCTCGTGCGCGAGCACGGCGCGCGTCGGCTGCTGCTCACCGCCGCCGCCGACGCCCTCGTCGCCGACCTGACGGACCTGGGCGTGGACGTCCGGGTGGCGGCGGAGCCGGCCGACCTGCTCGCCGACGCTGGCGCGCGCCCGCCGGTCGGCGTGCTGCACACCGTCGGCGCGGGCGACCCGTGGCGGCTGCACGAGCTGACCGACGGGTGGGAGCTGCGCTTCTTCGTGCTCTCCTCGGCGATTGCGGGCGTGCTGGGCAGCCCCGGGCAGGCGGACCTGGCGGCCCGCGGCGCGCACGCCGACGCCGTCGCCGCCCACCGCCGTGCCCACGGCCTGCCGGGGGTGGCCCTGGCCTGGGGGCTCTGCGAGGCGTCGGGGGGCACCCGGGCCCGCGCCGGGCTGCTCCCGCTGGGTGCGGCGCAGGTGCGGCGCTGCTTCGACCAGGCGCTCACGGCCGGGCCGGCGGTGGTCGTCCCCGTCCGGCTCGACCTGGCCGCCTTCGCCGACCCGGCCGGCACCGCCCCCGTACCCGCGCTGCTGCGCATCCTGCTCGCCGCGCCCGACGGGGCGGGGCGGACCGGGCTCGCCACCCTGCTCGCCGGCCGGCCGCCGGCGGACCGGGCCCCGCTGCTGCTGGACTTCGTCCGCGCCCAGGTCGCCGCCGTGCTCGGCCACACCGGGGTCGAGGCCATCCGCGCCGAACGCGCCTTCACCGAGCTGGGCTTCGACTCGCTCACCGCCGTCGACCTACGCAACCGGCTCACGTCCGCCACCGGGCTGCCGCTGCCCGCCACCCTCATCTTCGACCACCCGACCCCGCGGGCCCTGGCCACGTACCTCGACCGGGACCTCACCGGCGACGCCGCCGCCGTGCCCGCGCCCGCCGCGCAGACCAGCGGCGGGGCCGGCGAACCGATCGCCATCGTCGCGATGAGCTGCCGCTTCCCCGGCGGCGTCCGCTCGCCGGAGGACCTGTGGCAGCTCCTCGACTCCGGTGGGGACGCCATCTCGGTGTTCCCCACCGACCGCGGCTGGGCGGCCGACCTCCCCGCCGACGCCGGCGCGGCGGGGGCGACCCACGCCCGCGAGGGCGGCTTCGTGTACGACGCCACCGAGTTCGACGCCGGGTTCTTCGGCATCTCACCCCGCGAGGCCCTCGCCATGGACCCGCAGCAGCGGCTGCTGCTGGAGACCGCGTGGGAGGCGCTGGAGCGCGCCGGCCTCCCCGCGCCGACGGTCCGGGGCAGCCGCACCGGCGTGTTCGTCGGCGCGACCTCCCTGGGGTACGGCTTCGGCCTGCGCGAGGTCCCCGCCGACGCGCAGGGACACCTGCTGACCGGCACCACCACCAGCGTCGCGTCCGGCCGGATCGCTTACACCTTCGGCTTCGAGGGGCCGGCGGTGACGGTGGACACGGCGTGCTCGTCGTCGTTGGTGGCGCTGCACCTGGCCGCGCAGTCGCTCCGCTCGGGGGAGTGCACCCTCGCGCTGGCCGGCGGCGTCACCGTCATGCCGAACCCGGGCGTCTTCACCGAGTTCGGCCGGCAGGGCGGGTTGGCCGCCGACGGGCGGTGCAAGCCGTTCGCGGCGGCGGCCGACGGGACGGGCTGGGGCGAGGGCGTCGGCCTGCTGCTGCTGGAGAAGCTGTCCGACGCCCGCCGCAACGGGCACCAGGTCCTCGCGGTGGTGCGGGGCAGTGCGGTGAACCAGGACGGTGCGTCGAACGGGTTGACCGCCCCGAACGGGCCGTCGCAGCAGCGGGTGATCCGGCAGGCCCTGGCCAACGCGCGGCTGACCGCCGCCGAGGTGGACGCGGTGGAGGCGCACGGCACGGGCACCACGCTGGGCGATCCGATCGAGGCGCAGGCGTTGCTGGCGACGTACGGGCAGGACCGGCCGGCGGACCGGCCGCTGTGGCTGGGTTCGGTGAAGTCGAACATCGGGCACACCCAGGCGGCGGCCGGCGTCGCCGGGGTGATCAAGATGGTGATGGCGATGCGGCACGGCGTGCTGCCCCGCACCTTGCACGTCGACGCGCCCAGCCCGCATGTGGACTGGTCGGCCGGCGCGGTGGAGCTGCTCACCGAGCCGACCCCGTGGCCCCGGGCCGACCGCCCGCGCCGGGCCGGGGTGTCGTCGTTCGGGGTCAGCGGCACCAACGCCCACGCCATCATCGAGGCGGCCCCGCCGGCCGAGCCGATCCGGCCGGCCGCCGCGCCGCCGCTGCCGGTGCTGCCCTGGGTCCTGTCCGCCCGCGACACCGGCGCGCTGCGTGCCCAGGCGGCCGCGCTGCGCGCCCGCGTCCTCGCCGAGGAACCCGACGCCGCCGACGTCGGCCTCGCGCTCGCCACGACGCGCGCCCCGCTCGACCACCGGGCCGTCGTGCTCGGCGTCGACCGGGCCGCGCTCGCCGAGGGCCTCGCCGCGCTCGCCGAGGACCAGCCGTCCCCGGACGTCCTGCGGGTCCCCGCCTCCTCCGGTCGTACCGCGTTCCTCCTCGCCGGCCAGGGCAGCCAGCGGCTGGGCATGGGCCAGGCGCTGCACGCCGCCTTCCCGGTGTTCGCCGACGCCTTCGACGAGGTGTGCGCGGAACTGGACCCCCGGCTGGGCGGCTCCGTCGCCGAGGTCGTCCGCGCCGACGCCGACGCGCTGGACCGCACCGACTTTACCCAGGCCGCGCTCTTCGCCGTCGAGGTGGCGCTGTTCCGGCTCGCCGAGTCCTGGGGGGTACGACCCGACCTCCTCGTGGGGCACTCCATCGGCGAGGTGGCCGCCGCGCACGTCGCCGGGGTGTTCTCGCTCGCCGACGCCTGCGCGCTGGTCGCCGCCCGTGGCGGGCTGATGGGGGCGCTGCCGCCCGGCGGGGCGATGGTGGCGCTGCGCGCCACCGAGGACGAGGTGCTGCCGCTGCTGACCGGGCAGGTGTCCCTCGCCGCGGTGAACGGGCCGCGCTCGGTCGTGCTCTCCGGCGAGGAGGAGGCGGTCGCCGACCTGGTCGCGCCCTTCCGCGCCGAGGGCCGCACGGTCCGGCGGCTCCGGACCAGCCACGCCTTCCACTCCGCGCGGATGGACGGCATGCTCGCCGACTTCGCCCGGGTGGTGGCGGGGCTGACCATGCGCCCGCCGCGGATTCCCGTGCTGTCCACCCTGACCGGCCGGGTCGCCGCCTTCGACGACCCGGACCACTGGGTGCGCCAGGTCCGCGGCACCGTGCGCTTCGCCGACGCGGTCCGCGCTGCCGAGGCCGAGGGCGTCACCACGTTCGTGGAGTTGGGGCCGGACGGCAGCCTGGCGGCGCTGGCCGCCGAGGCGCTGGCCGAGCCGAGCCGCTGCGTCGTGCTGTCGCTGCTGCGCAGGGACCGGCCCGAGGAGCGGACCGTGGTCGCCGGCCTGGCGCAGGCCGCCGCGCGGACCGCGGTGGCGGACTGGCCGGCGGTGTTCGCCGGGGCCCGGCCCGTCGACCTGCCGACCTACCCGTTCCAGCGTCGGCGGTACTGGCTCGACGCGACCGCCGGTGCCGCCGCCCCCGCCGTGGACGCCTGGCGCTACCGGGTCGCCTGGCAGCCGGTGACCCCGCCCGCCCCGGCCGGGCTGTCGGGCACCTGGCTGGTCGTCGCCGGGCCCGGGTGCGCCGACGTGGCGGCGGTGTCGGCGGCCCTGACCGGGGCCGGCGCGGACGTCGTCGGCCTGACGGCCGCCGACCCGGACCGGGCCACGCTCGCCGGGCTGCTGCCCGCCGACGGCCCGCTCGCCGGGGTGCTGTCGCTGCTCGCCCTGGACGAGCGGACCCTGCCCGGGCACGCCGTCGTCACCGCCGGGCTCGCCGGCACGCTGGCCCTGGTGCAGGCCCTCGGCGACGCGGGCGTCGCCGCCCCGATCTGGGTGGCCACCCGAGGCGCGGCCGCGGTGAGCGCCGCCGACGAGCCGCCACGCCCCGAGCAGGCGGCGGTGGGTGGCCTCGGCCGGGTCGCCGGCTGGGAGCACCCGGAACGCTGGGGCGGGCTGGTCGACCTGCCCGCCGTCCTCGACGAGCCGGCGCTGGCCCGGCTGGGCGCGGTGCTCGCCGGCACCGGCGAGGACCAGGTGGCGATCCGCCCGTCGGGAGTGTTCGCCCGCCGGCTGACCCGCGTCGCCCCGGGCGCGGGCGGCCGGCCCGGCTGGACGCCCCGGGGCACCGTCCTGGTGACCGGCGGCACCGGCGCCCTCGGGGCCCACGTCGCCCGCTGGCTCGCCGCCGCCGGCGCCGCGCACGTGCTGCTCACCAGCCGCACCGGACCGGACGCCCCGGGCGCCGCCGAGCTGGTCGCCGACCTCGCCGCGCGGGGTGTACCGGCCACCGTCGCCGCCTGCGACGCCGCCGACCGGGACGCGATGGCCGCGCTGCTGGCCGGCATCCCCACCGACCGGCCGCTGACCGCCGTCGTGCACACCGCGGGCGTGCTGGACGACGGCGTCCTCGACGGGCTCGACGCGGCGCGCTGCGACACCGTGCTCCGGCCCAAGGCGACCGCCGCCCGCGTGCTGCACGAGCTGACCGCGGGGATCGACCTGGACGCCTTCGTGCTGTTCTCCTCCTTCGCCGGCACCGTCGGCGGCGCGGGGCAGGGCAACTACGCGGCGGCGAACGCCTACCTCGACGCGTTCGCGGAGCACCGGCGCGGCCAGGGCCTGCCGGCCACCTCGATCGCCTGGGGGGCCTGGGCCGACGCCGGCATGGCGCAGGACCCGCTGGTCGCCGAGCGGATGCGGCGCGGCGGCCTGCCCCCGATGGCGCCGGACGCGGCCGTCGCGGTCCTCGGGGACGCCGCCACCCACGCCGTCCCCTGCACCGTGGTCGCCGCCGTCGACTGGGCGCTGTTCGGCCCGGCGTTGACCGCCGCCCGCCCGAGCCCGCTGGTCGGCGCGCTGGTCACCGGGGCCGCCCCGGCACGCGACGGCCTCGCCCGGCTCACCGGCCTGCCCGCCGCCGAGCGGGACCGCGCGGTGCTCGACCTCGTCCGGGGCGCCGCCGCCGCGGTGCTCGGCCACGACTCCGCCGCCGCCATCGACCCGGAGCGGGCCTTCACCGACCTGGGCTTCGACTCGCTGACCGCGGTCGAGTTCCGCAACGGCCTGAACGCCGCGACCGGGCTGACGCTGCCCGCCACCCTGGTCTTCGATCACCCCACCCCGCAGGCACTCGCCGCGTTCCTGCGCGCCGCGCTCCTCGGCGACGACCCGGACCGGGACCCCGACGCGGTCGAGCCCGCCGGCGCGGACGAGCCGATCGCCGTCGTGGCGATGGCGTGCCGGTTCCCCGGTGGGGTGCGCTCGCCCGAGGACCTGTGGCGGCTGCTGGCCGAGGGGCGCGACGGGGTAGTCCCGTTCCCGGCGGACCGGGGCTGGGACCTGGCCGGCCTCTACGACCCGAACCCCGGCCGGCCCGGCACGTCCTACGTGCGGGAGGGCGGGTTCGTCGACGCGGTCGGCGAGTTCGACGCGGCGTTCTTCGGCCTCTCGCCCCGGGAGGCCCTCGCCATGGACCCGCAGCAGCGGCTGCTGCTGGAGACCGCCTGGGAGACGTTCGAGCGGGCGGGCATCGACCCGGCCACCGTGCGGGGACAGCGCGCCGGCGTCTTCGTCGGCACCAACGGCCAGGACTACCCGCAGCTCCTCGGCGGCGTCACCGACGAGGTCGAGGGCTATCTCGGCACCGGCAACGCGGCCAGCGTGGTGTCCGGCCGGATCTCCTACACCTTCGGCCTGGAGGGGCCGGCGCTGACCGTGGACACGGCGTGCTCGGCGTCGCTGGTCGCGGTGCATCTCGCCGCGCGGTCGCTGCGCGCCGGGGAGTCCACCCTGGCGCTGGCCGGCGGGGTGACGGTGATGGCGACGCCGGGCGTGTTCACCGAGTTCAGCCGGCAGCGCGGGCTGGCCGCCGACGGGCGGTGCAAGCCGTTCGCGGCGGCGGCCGACGGGACGGGCTGGGGCGAGGGCGTCGGTCTGCTGCTGCTGGAGCGGCTGTCGGACGCGCGTCGCAACGGGCACCGGGTCCTCGCCCTGGTGCGGGGCAGCGCGGTGAACTCCGATGGTGCGTCGAACGGGTTGACCGCGCCGAACGGGCCGTCGCAGCAGCGGGTGATTCGGCAGGCTCTGGCGAACGCGGGGTTGTCGGCGGCTGAGGTGGATGTGGTGGAGGCGCACGGGACGGGTACGACGTTGGGTGACCCGATTGAGGCGCAGGCGTTGCTGGCCACGTACGGGCAGGACCGGGACCGGCCGTTGTGGTTGGGGTCGGTGAAGTCGAACATCGGGCACACCCAGGCGGCGGCCGGGGTGGCCGGGGTGATCAAGATGATCATGGCGATGCGGCACGGGACGTTGCCCCGCACCCTGCACGTCGACGCGCCGACCCCGCATGTGGACTGGTCGGCCGGCGCGGTCGAACTGCTCACCGAGCCCGTGGCGTGGCCGGAGACCGGCCGTCCCCGGCGCGCCGGCGTCTCCGCCTTCGGGGTCAGCGGCACCAACGCCCACGTCGTGCTCGAGGCGGCCGACGACGAGCCGGCCGCGCCCGCCCCGGCTCACCACGCCGTGCCCTGGGTGCTGTCGGCGAGGACGCCCGCCGCGCTGCGCGCCGCCGCCGCCGCGCTGCGCGCCGTGCTGGCCGACCTGCCCGACGCGTCGCCCGCCGACGTCGGCGCGTCGCTCGCCCTGGGCCGGTCGGCGTTCCCGCACCGCGCCGCCGTCGTCGGCCGGGACCGGGCCGAGCTGCTGCGCGGCGTCGACGCCCTTGCCGCCGGGGCCGCCGCCACCGGGTTGACCACCGCCACGGCGGCCGGTCGCGGCGGCCTGGTCTGGGTGTTCCCCGGCCAGGGGTCGCAGTGGGCTGGCATGGCGGTGGACCTGCTGGAGACCTCCGCGCCGTTCGCCGCCCGGATGGCCGAGTGCGCGGCGGCGCTGAGCCCGCACGTCGACTGGTCCCTGCTGGAGGTCGTCCGCGAGGGCCGGGTGCTCGACCGGGTCGACGTGGTGCAGCCGGTGCTGTGGGCGGTGATGGTGTCCCTGGCCGAGATGTGGCGGGCGGCCGGCGTCGAGCCGGACGCCGTCGTCGGGCACTCCCAGGGCGAGATCGCCGCGGCCTGCGTGGCCGGCGCACTGTCGCTGGCGGACGCCGCGAAGGTCGTCGCGCTGCGCAGCCAGGCGCTGGTGGCGCTGGCCGGCCTCGGCGGGATGGCCTCGGTCGGCGCGACCGAGACCGACGTGACGGCGACGCTGCGGCAGCGGTGGCCGGACCGCCTCTCGGTGGCCGCTCGCAACGGCCCCCGCTCGGTCGTGGTCTCCGGCGACCCGGTCGCCCTGGAGGAGCTGCTCGCCGACTGCGCTGACCGGGGCGTGCGGGCCCGCCGCATCGAGGTCGACTACGCCTCGCACTGCGCCCACGTCGAGGCGGTGCGGGATACCCTGACCACGGCGCTCGCCGGGATCGCCCCGACCGGCGGCCTCCCGTTCTACTCGACCGTGAGCGGGACCCGCCTCGACAGCGCCGAGCTGGACGCCGGCTACTGGTACCGCAACCTGCGCGAGACCGTCCGCTTCGAACAGGTCGTGCGCCTGCTGCTGGACACCGAGCACCGGTACTTCGTGGAGGTCAGCCCGCACCCGGTGCTCACCGTCGCGGTGCAGGAGACCGTAGACGAGGCCGGCGTCGACGCGGCCGTGCTAAGCACCCTGCGCCGGCACGAGGACGGCGCGCACCAGTTCACCACCGCGCTGGCCGGGGCGCACGCCCACGGGGTCCCCGTGCGGTGGGAGCGGCTGTTCGCCGACCGGGGCCGGGTGGACCTGCCCACCTATCCGTTCGAGCGCCGCCGGTACTGGCCGGACGCGACGAACGCCCCGGCCGCCGCCGACCCCGCCGAGTCGCGGTTCTGGGACGCGGTCGAGCGCGCCGACCACCACGGCATCGCCGGGACGCTGCGGGTGCCGCGGGAGGCGCTGCCCGCGCTGGACGTCGTCGTCCCGGCACTGGCCGCCTGGCGGCGGACCCGGCACGAACGGTCGCAGCTCGACTCCTGGCGGTACCGGGTCACCTGGAAGCCGCTGCCCCGCGCCGCCGGGGCCCGCCTCGACGGCACCTGGCTGCTCCTGCTGCCCGGCGACGGCGCGGCCGCCGGTCCCGTCGAGCCGGTCGCCGCCGCGCTGGCCGCGCACGGCGCGAGGGTCGTTCGGGTGCCGGCCGGCCAGGACCCCGTCCCGGCCGCCGCCGATCCCGCCGTCAGCGGCGTGCTCGCGCTGCCCGGCCGCGCCGGCGCCGACGGGCTGGCCGACACCACCGAACTGGTCACCGCGCTCGGCGCGGCGGCGGGACCGGCGCGGCTGTGGGTGCTGACCTCCGGCGCGGTGTCGGTGGGCGTCGGGGACCCGCTGCGCGACCCGGCGCAGGCCCAGTGGTGGGGGCTGGGCCGGGTCGCGGGCTGGGAGTATCCGCACCGCTGGGGCGGCCTGGTCGACCTGCCCGAGGACCTGGACGACCGGGCCGCCGACCGGCTGGTCGCGGTCCTCGCCGCCGCCGACGGCGAGGACCAGGTGGCGGTACGGCCGACCGGTGTCTTCGCCCGCCGCCTGGCGCGGGCCGCGTCGCCGCCGGCCGGGGAGCCGTTCGCCGCGCCCGGCGGCACGATCCTGGTGACCGGTGGCACGGGGGCGCTCGGCGCGCACGTCGCCCGGTGGCTGGCCGAGCGCGGCGCCGAGCACCTGCTGCTGGTCAGCCGGCGTGGCCCGGACGCCCCGGAGGCGCTGGCGCTGGTGGACGAGCTGACCGCCCTGGGCACCCGGGTGACCGTGGCCGCGTGCGACGTGACGGATCGCGCCGCGCTGGCGGCGCTGCTCGCCGACGTGCCGGCCGGGCAACCGCTGACCGGCGTCGTGCACACGGCCGGGGTGCTCGACGACGGCGTCCTCGGCGCGTTGTCCGCCCCGCGCTTCGAGCGGGTGCTGGCGCCGAAGGTGGCGGCGACGCGGCACCTGCACGAGTTGACCCGAGAGCTGGACCTGTCGCTGTTCGTCCTGTTCTCCTCGTTCGCCGCCACCGTTGGTGGCGCGGGGCAGGGGAACTACGCGGCGGCGAACGCCTACCTCGACGCGTTCGCCGAGTATCGGCGCGGGCAGGGCCTACCGGCCGTCTCCGTGGCCTGGGGGGCCTGGGGCGGCGGCGGTCTGGCCGAGACGAGGGTGGCCGCGCAGCGGTTGCGTCGCGGCGGCGCGCTGCCGATGGCGCCCGCGCAGGCCATCGCCGCCCTCGAGCAGGCGGTCGAGGGCGACGCCCCGGTGATCGCGATCGCCGACATCGACTGGAACCGGTTCCTGCCCGGCGGCGCCGAGTTGAGGCCGAGCCCGTTCCTCGCCGACCTGCCCGAGGTCCGGCGTCGCCTCGACCGGGCCGCCGCCGAGGGGAACCAGCCCGACGCCGGGCTGGCCGGCCGGCTCGCCGGCCAGCCCGAGGCCGAGCGGCTACGGATACTGCTGGAGACCGTGCGCGCCGAGGCGGCCGCGGTGCTCGGGCACGAGACGGTCGAGACCGTCGAGGCGAACCGGGCATTCAAGGAGTTGGGCTTCGACTCGCTGACCGCCGTCGAGCTGCGCAACCGGCTCGGCGCGGCCACCGGCCTGGTGCTGCCCACCACGCTGGTCTTCGACCACCCGAATCCGACCGCGCTCGCCACCCACCTGCTCGGCGTCCTGGTTCCGGCCGCGGCGGCGGTCACGGCCGCGCCGGTCGCCGCCGGCACCGACGAGCCGATCGCCATCGTCGGAATGGGCTGCCGGTTCCCCGGCGGGGTCCACTCGCCGGCGGACCTGTGGGGGCTGCTGGACGGCGGCGTCGACGCGGTCGGCCCCCTTCCCGCCGACCGGGGCTGGGACGTCGAGGGACGCTACGACCCCGAGGGCGAACGGCCCGGCACGTTCTACGTCCGGGAGGGCGCCTTCCTGCACGAGGCCGCCGACTTCGACGCCGACTTCTTCGGCATCTCGCCGCGGGAGGCGCTCGCCATGGACCCGCAGCAGCGACTGCTGCTGGAGACGTCCTGGGAGGCGCTCGAACGCGCCGGCATCGACCCGACGTCGCTGCGGGGCAGCCAGACCGGGGTCTTCACCGGCACCAACGGCGGCGACTACACCTCGCTGCTGGCCGACTCGGCGGGCTCCGCCGAGGGCTATTTGCTGACCGGCAACGCGGCCAGCGTGGTGTCCGGCCGGGTCGCCTACGCCCTGGGCCTGGAGGGGCCGGCGCTGACCGTCGACACGGCGTGCTCGGCCTCGCTGGTCGCGCTGCACCTCGCCGTGCGGTCGCTGCGCGCCGGGGAGTGCGCCCTGGCGCTGGCCGGTGGCGTGACGGTGATGGCGACGCCGGGCGTGTTCACCGAGTTCAGCCGGCAGCGCGGGCTGGCCGCCGACGGGCGGTGCAAGCCGTTCGCGGCGGGCGCGGACGGGACGGGCTGGGGCGAGGGCGCCGGCGTGCTCGTGCTGGAGCGGCTGTCGGACGCGCGCCGCAATGGGCACCGGGTCCTCGCGGTGGTGCGGGGCAGCGCGGTGAACTCCGATGGTGCGTCGAACGGGTTGACCGCGCCGAGCGGGCCGTCGCAGCAGCGGGTGATCCGGCAGGCTCTGGCGAACGCGGGGCTGTCGCCGTCCGAGGTGGACGCGGTGGAGGCGCACGGGACGGGCACGACGTTGGGTGACCCGATCGAGGCGCAGGCGTTGTTGGCGACGTATGGGCAGGGTCGGCCGGCGGACCGGCCGTTGTGGTTGGGGTCGGTGAAGTCGAACATCGGGCACACCCAGGCGGCGGCCGGGGTGGCCGGGGTGATCAAAATGGTGCTGGCGATGCGGCACGGGGTGCTGCCCCGCACCCTGCACGTCGACGCCCCGACGCCCGAGGTGGACTGGTCGGCCGGCGCAGTGGAGCTGCTCACCGAGCCGGTCGCCTGGGCGCCCGCCGGCCGCCCCCGTCGCGCCGGCGTCTCCGCGTTCGGCATCAGCGGCACCAACGCCCACCTCGTGCTGGAGGAGGGCCCGGACGGCGACGCCACCGAGGCCCGCCGGAGCGCCGGCGTGCTGCCCTGGGTGCTGTCGGCCCGGACCGCCGAAGAGCTGCGCGCCCAGGCGCACCGGCTGCTCGCCGCGCTCACCCCCGACGCGTCACCGACGGACGTCGGCCTGTCCCTGGCCACCGGCCGGACCCGGTTCGCGCACCGCGCCGTGCTGCTCGGCAGCGACGTCGCGGAGTTCACCGCCGGGCTGACGGCCCTCGCCACGGGCGCGCCCCCGCCGGACCTGACGGTCGATACCGCCGCCGACGGTCGGCTCGCCCTGCTCTTCGCCGGGCAGGGCACGCAACGGGTCGGCATGGGCCGCGAGCTGCACGCCCGGTTCACCGTGTTCGCCGACGCCTTCGACGCGGCCTGCGCCGAGCTGGACCGGCACCTCCCGGCCCCGCTGCGGGACGTGGTCTTCGGCGTGCCGCCGGACGCCGCGACCCTGCTCGACCGCACCGACTTCGCGCAGGCCGGGCTGTTCGCCGTTCAGGTCGCCCTGTTCCGGACCCTCACCGAGTGGGGGGTCCGCCCGGACTACCTGCTCGGCCACTCTGTCGGCGAACTGGCCGCCGCGCACGTCGCCGGGGTGCTGGACCTGACCGACGCCGCCGCGCTGGTCGCCGCGCGCGGCCTGCTGATGCGGGCACTGCCCTCGGGCGGGGCGATGGTCGCCGTCCGCGCCACCGAGGCCGAGGTGCTGCCGCTGCTGACCGACGGGCTGTCGATCGCCGCCGTCAACGGCCCGGCGTCGGTGGTGGTGTCCGGCGACGAGGACGCCGCGCTGGCCGTGGCGGCCCACTTCGCGGCGCTCGGCCGCAAGACGAAGCGGCTGCGGGTCAGCCACGCGTTCCACTCGCCCCGGATGGACGCCATGTGCGAGGACTTCCGCGCCGTCGCCGAGCGGGTCACCTACCACGAGCCGACCGTGCCGATCATCTCCACGCTGACCGGGGAGCCGGTGCGCGCCGGCGAACTGGGCGACCCCGACTACTGGGTACGGCACGCCCGCGAGGCCGTCCGGTTCGCCGACGGCCTCGCCCGGCTCGGCGAGCGCGGCGTCACGACGTTCGTCGAGCTGGGGCCCGACGGCGCGCTGACCGGCCTGGTGCCCGAGATCCTGCCCGACGAGGCGATCCGGTGCGTCCCCACCCTGCGCCCGGACCGCGACGAATCCCGGACTCTGCTGGCCGCGGTCGCCCGGCTGCACGGGCGGGGCTGCGCGCTGGACTGGGCGGCGGTGTTCGCCGGCAGCGGCGCCCGGCGGGTCGAGCTGCCGACCTACCCCTTCGCGCACCGGCGGTACTGGCCGCAGCCCGCCGCGCCCGCCCCGGCGGCCGGCGCGGACGCCGTCGAGCACCGGTTCTGGTCGGCCGTCGACCGCGCCGACCTCACCGGGCTGCCGGTCACCGCCGACGATCGCCTCGCCGACGTCCTGCCCGCGCTGTCGCGGTGGCGGCGCGGGGAGCAGGAGCGGGCCCGGGTGGACTCGTGGCGCTACCGGGTCACCTGGAAACCGGTGGCGACGCCGGCACAGACGCCGGGCGGCACCTGGCTCGTCGTGGAGCCGGGCACCAGCGCCGACGGCGACCTGGTGGCGGACTGCGTGGCGGCCCTCGCGGCGCACGGCGAGGTCGTCCGGGTGCACCCCGCCGGGGTGCGCGCCGCGCTCGCGGCCCGTCCCCGGCTCGGCGGCGTGCTGTCGCTGGCCGGCCTGGGCGACGACGGCGCGGTCGAGCTGACCGAACTCGTACACGCACTGGCCGACTCGGACGCCCGCGCCGCCCTGTGGGTGGTGACCTCCGGCGCGGTGGCGGTCACGGCAGCCGCCGAGGTGCGCGAGCCCACCCGGGCGCAGGTCTGGGGCCTGGGACGGGTCGTCGGCTGGGAACACCCGCAGTGGTGGGGCGGCCTGGTCGACGTGCCGCGCCGCCTCGACGCCCGGACCGCGGACGCATTCGCCCGGGTGCTCTCCGGCGGAGGCGAGGACCAGGTCGCGCTGCGCCCGTCCGGGGCGTACGTGCGCCGGCTCGTGCGCGCCGCCGCGCGGCCGGTCACCCGCCCCGGGGCGGTGCCGCGCGGCACGGTCCTCGTCACCGGTGGCACCGGCGCGCTCGGCGGCGAGGTCGCCCGGTGGCTGGCCCGCGGCGGGGCCGAGCACGTCCTGCTGCTCAGCCGCAGCGGACCGGACGCGCCGGGGGCGCGGGACCTGGCCGCCGAGCTGACCAGCCTCGGCACCCGGGTCACCGTCACCGGCTGCGACGTCGCCGACCGGGCCGCACTGCGGGCCGTGGTGGACGCGCTCCCCGCCGACCTGCCCCTCGCCGGCGTCGTGCACACCGCCGGCGTCCTCGACGACGGGATGCTCGACACCCTCGACCGCACCCGCTTCGAGCGGGTGTTCGCGCCGAAGGTGACGGCCACCTGGCACCTGCACGAGCTGACCCGCGAGCTGGACCTGTCGCTGTTCGTGCTCTTCTCGTCCTTCGCCGCCACGGTGGGCGGCCCCGGCCAGGGCAACTACGCGGCGGCCAACGCGTTCCTCGACGCGTTCGCCGAGTACCGGCGCGCGCTCGGGCTGCCTGCCACGTCGATCGCGTGGGGCGCCTGGGGCGGGTCCGGCATGGCGCAGGAGGAGGTGGCCGCGCGGCGGATGCGGCGCAACGGGCTGCCGGCCATGCCGCCGGAGCTGGCCGTCACCGCGCTCCAGCAGGCCGTCGAGCAGGACGAGACGTCCGTCGTGGTGACCGACATCGAATGGGACCGGTTCGCGGCCGGACTGGCGGCGACCCGGTCGAGCCCGTTGATCGACGACCTGCCCGACGCGCAGCGGGTCCGGCAGGCGCTCAGCGCCGAGCCGGCGGCCGGCCAGCGGTCCGTCCCGCCCGGCCGGCAGTGGGCGGACCTGCCCGAGGTGGAGCGCCGGGCCGCCGTCCTGGATCTGGTCCGCACCCACGCCGCCGCGGTCGTCGGGCACTCCTCGGCGGCGGCCGTCGACTCCGCGCGGCCGTTCAGCGAACTGGGCTTCGACTCGCTGACCGCGGTGGAGCTGCGCAACCACCTCGGCGCGGCGACCGGGCTGGAGCTGCCGCCCACGGTCGTCTTCGACCACCCCAGCCCGCAGGCGCTCGCCGAGCACCTGCTCGCCCAGCTCGGCGGCTCCGGTCAGGACGACCCGGTGCACGCCGAACTGGGCCGGCTGGAGGCCGCGGTCGCCGCGGCCATGCTCGACGAGGAGACGAGCGCGCTGGTGACCACCCGCCTCACCGCCCTGCTGGCCAGCGTGTCGGCCCGCGGCGCGGCCGCGGCGACCGCACCGGTCGCCGCGACGCTCGACAGCGCGAGCGTGGACGATGTCTTCGACTACATCGACAAGAAGTTCGGCAGGCGTTGAGCGGCCGAGACGAGCCGGGTCAGGGGAAATCCGCAATGTCCAACGAAGAGAAGCTGCTCTCGTACCTCAAGCGGGTCACCGCCGAGCTCGACGACGTCCACGAGCGGTTGCGGGCGTCCGAGGACCGGGACCGGGAGCCGATTGCCATCGTCGGGATGAGCTGCCGGTTCCCCGGTGGCGTCCGGTCACCGGAGGACCTGTGGCGGCTGCTGGAGTCCGGCGGCGACGCGATCTCGGCGTTCCCGGCCGACCGGGGCTGGGACGTCGACGCCCTCTACGACCCCGACCCGGAGCGGCCCGGCACGTCCTACGTCCGCGACGGCGGATTCCTCGACGGCATCGGCGAGTTCGACCCCGACTTCTTCGGGATTTCGCCCCGGGAGGCGCTGGCCACCGACCCGCAGCAGCGGCTGCTGCTGGAGACCGCGTGGGAGACCTTCGAGCGCGCGGGCATCCCCGCCGACTCGGTGCGGGGCACCCGCACCGGCGTGTTCGTGGGCAACAACGGCCAGGACTACGCCGCGCTGCTGGAGCAGGCGGGCGCGGACGTCGAGGGCTACCTCAGCACCGGCAACGCGGCCAGCGTCGCGTCCGGCCGGATCTCGTACGTGCTGGGCCTGGCGGGCCCGGCGGTGACGGTGGACACGGCGTGCTCGTCGTCGCTGGTGGCGTTGCACCTGGCCGCGCAGTCGCTGCGGTCGGGGGAGTGTTCGCTGGCGCTGGCCGGCGGCGTCACCGTGATGACCACGCCGAACCTGTTCACCGAGTTCAGCCGGCAGCGGGGGCTGGCGGCCGACGGCCGGTGCAAGCCGTTCGCGGCGGCGGCCGACGGCACCGGCTGGGGCGAGGGCGTCGGGCTGCTGCTGCTGGAGAAGCTCTCCGACGCGGTCGCCAACGGTCACGAGGTGCTGGCCGTGCTGCGGGGCAGCGCGGTGAACCAGGACGGTGCGTCGAACGGGCTGACCGCGCCCAACGGCCCCGCCCAGCGCCGGGTGATCCGGCAGGCCCTGGCCAACGCTGGGCTGACGGTTGCCGACGTGGACGCGGTAGAGGCGCACGGCACGGGCACCACGCTCGGCGACCCCATTGAGGCACAGGCACTGCTGGCGACGTATGGGCAGGGCCGGCCGGCGGATCGGCCGTTGTGGTTGGGGTCGGTGAAGTCGAACATTGGGCACACGCAGGCGGCGGCGGGTGTCGCGGGTGTGATCAAGATGGTGATGGCGATGCGGCATGGGGTGTTGCCGCGCACGTTGCATGTGGACGCGCCGAGTCGGCAGGTGGACTGGTCGACGGGTGCGGTGGAGTTGTTGACCGGGGCGGTGGAGTGGCCGGAGGTGGGTCGTCCGCGTCGGGTGGGGGTGTCGTCGTTCGGGGTGAGTGGCACGAACGCGCATGTGGTGTTGGAGCAGGGCCCGGCTCCGCAGCCGGTCGAGGCGTCGGCGTCGGTGTCGGGTGGTGTGGTGCCGTGGGTGGTGTCGGCGCGGTCGGCGGTGGCGTTGCGGGAGCAGGCGGCGCGGTTGGGGTCGTTCGTGGCGGCCGATGGGGCGTTGTCGCCGGTGGATGTGGGTTGGTCGTTGGCGGCGGGTCGGGCGGCGTTGTCGCATCGGGCGGTGGTCCTTGGCGGTGACCGTGACGGGCTGTTGGCGGCGTTGGGGGTGTTGGCCGGCGGTGGTGAGGACCCGGCTGTGGTGTCGGGGGTGGCGGTGGAGCGTGGGGGTGTGGTGTTTGTGTTCCCGGGTCAGGGGGCGCAGTGGGTGGGTATGGCGGTGGAGTTGTGGGATTCGTCGCCGGTGTTCGCGGCGCGGATGGGGGAGTGTGCGGCGGCGTTGGCGCCGTTTGTGGAGTGGTCGTTGCGTGATGTGTTGTCGGATGCGGTGGCGTTGGCGCGGGTGGATGTGGTGCAGCCGGTGTCGTGGGCGGTGATGGTGTCGTTGGCGGCGTTGTGGGAGTCGTGTGGTGTGGTGCCGGCGGCGGTGGTGGGTCATTCGCAGGGTGAGATCGCGGCGGCGGTGGTGGCGGGTGCGCTGTCGTTGTCGGATGGTGCGCGGGTGGTGGCGTTGCGGTCGCGGGCGTTGATGGTGTTGGCCGGTGGTGGGGCGATGGTGTCGGTGGCCGCGCCGGTGGGGCGGGTGGAGGAGCTGTTGGCCGGGCATGGGGGCCGGTTGTCGGTGGCGGCGGTGAATGGTCCGTTGTCGGTGGTGGTGGCCGGTGAGGTGGCCGCGGCCGAGGAGTTGTTGGTGGGGTGTGAGCGTGCCGGGGTGCGGGCGCGGCGGATCGAGGTGGATTACGCGTCGCATTCGGCGCAGGTCGACGCGGTCGAGGGTCGGTTGGCGGAGGCGCTGGCGGGGGTCGGGCCGGTGCCGGGTCGGGTGCCGTTGTATTCGACGGTGACGGGTGGGCGGGTCGACGCGGCGGAGTTGGACGCGGGGTACTGGTTCCGGAATTTGCGGTCGCGGGTGGAGTTTGAGGCGGCGGTGCGGGCGTTGGCGGGGCAGGGGTACGGGGTGTTCGTGGAGGTGAGTGGGCATCCGGTGCTGGGATCGGCGATGGAGGACACGCTCGTCGACACGGCGGGTGCGGTGGTGGTGGGGACGTTGCGTCGGGACGACGGTGGGTGGGGGCGGTTCCTGACGTCGGTGGCGCAGGCGCACGTGGCGGGCGTGCCGGTGGACTGGACGGGCGCGTTGTCCGGCGGCCGCCGGGTGGACCTGCCCACGTACGCCTTCCAACGCGAACGCCACTGGCCCCGGCCGCCGGCCTGGGCCCGGGGCCGCCACTCCGCCGCCGCCTTCGGCCTCGGCGCCGCCGAGCACCCCCTGCTCGGCGCGCTGATCACCCTGGCCGACCGCGACGGGCTCGTGCTCACCGGCAGGATCTCCCGGCACAGCCACGCCTGGCTGACCGACCACGCGGTCCACGGCGTCGTCCTGCTCCCCGGCACCGCCTTCGTCGAACTCGCCACCCGGGCCGGCGACCAGGTCGGCTGCCCCCGCATCGAGGAGCTGACCCTCCAGGCCCCGCTGGTCCTACCCGACCAGGCCGGCGTGCAGGTCCAGGTGATCGTCGGCGCGCCCGGGGAGGGCGGGCGTCGGACGATCACCATTCACTCACGCACCGACCTGCCCGGTCCCGACGACGACTGGACCTGCCACGCCGTCGGTTCGCTCACCACCGAGACCACATCCCCCCGGATCACGCTCGACGCCTGGCCGCCGCCCGGGGCCGAGCGGCTGCCGGTCGACGGGCTCTACGACGAGTACGCCGCAGCCGGGTTCTCCTACGGCCCGGTGTTCCAGGGCCTACGGTCGGTGTGGCGACACGGCGAGGTGGTGTTCGCCGAGGTCGCCCTCGACGAGCATGTGCGCACCGAGGCGGGCAAGTTCGCCGTGCACCCGGCGCTGCTGGACGCGGCCCTGCACGCCGTCGGCACCGGCATGCTTCCCGGAGCGCAGCAGGGCAGCCTCCCGTTCTCCTGGTCCGGAGTCTCGGTCTTCGCGCACGGCGCGTCCGCCCTGCGGGTCCGGCTCACCCCGACCGCCCCTGGTGCGGTCTCCGTGGCCGTCGCCGACGGCACGGGCGCGCCCGTCGCCGTGGTCGACTCCCTCGTCCTGCGCCCGGTCACGCCGCACCAGCTTACCGCCGCCCGGGAAACCACCGGCCGGTCGCTGTTCGCGCTGGACTGGATGCCGGTGCCGAGCGTGGACTCCGGGCCGCCCGCCGGGTGGGCCGTGCTCGGCCGGGAGACAGGGCTCGGCCGGCGGATCGGCGACCTCGCCGAGGTCGACGGCGACACGACCGTCGTCCTGCCGGTCGTCGCCCACGCCGAGGCGTCGGCGGCGGTGTGCGACGTGCTCGGCGTCCTGCGCGACCACCTCGCCGGGGCCGACCGGATCGCCGACACACGGCTGGTCGTCCTCACCCGGGGCGCGGTGGGCGTCGACGGCCCCCCGGCGGACCTGGCGCACGCCGCGGTGTGGGGCCTGGTGCGCTCGGCCCAGGCCGAGAACCCCGGCCGGTTCGTCCTGGTCGACGCCGACGCCGGGAGCACCCCGGGCCAGATCGCCGCGGCCGTCGCCGCCGGCGAACCGCAGACCGCGATCCGCGCCGGCCGGCTGTGGGCACCGAGACTCGTCCGCGCGGAGACGCCGGACGCCGCCCCCGCCCCGGACACCGCCGCCACCCAGCGACCGGGCACCTACCTGGTCACCGGGGGCACCGGCCTGCTCGGCGCGCTGGTCGCCCGGCACCTGGTTACCGCGCACGGCGTACGGGACCTGCTGCTGCTCAGCCGGCGCGGCCCGGACGCCCCGGGCGCGCCGCGACTGCTGGCCGAGCTGGGCGAGCTGGGTGCCCGGACCCGGATCGTGGCCGTCGACGCCGCCGACCGCGACGCCCTGGCGGCCCTGCTCGCCGGCCTCCCGGACGACGCGCCGCTGCGCGGCGTGGTGCACGCCGCCGGCGTCCTCGACGACGGCGTGATCGCCGGCCTCACCCCGGAGCGGGTCCGGGCGGTGCTGCGCCCCAAGGTGGACGCCGCCCGGACGCTGCACGAGCTGACCCTCGACCTCGACCTCGACGTCTTCGTGCTCTTCTCCTCGGCGGCCGGGGTGCTCGGCGGCGCGGGGCAGGGCAGCTACGCGGCCGCCAACGCCTACCTCGACGGCCTCGCCCACCTCCGGCACGCGGCCGGACTGCCCGGACAGTCGCTGGCCTGGGGGCTGTGGGCGCAGGCCAGCGACATGACCGGCCACCTCGCCGACCGGGACGTGGCGCGGATGGCCCGCTCCGGGCTCACCCCGCTCGCCACCGACGACGGCCTCGCGTTGTTCGACGCGGCGTTGGCGCTGGACCGTCCGTTCCTCGCCCCCATGCGGCTGGACACCGCCGCGCTGCGGGGCCAGGCCGCCGCGGACGCCCTCCCGGCGGCCCTGCGCGGGCTGGTCCGGCCCGTGGCCCGGCGCGCCACCAACCCGGAGGCGGACACCTCCCTGGCGCACCGGCTCGCCGGGCTCGCCGACGACGACCGGGACCGCCTGCTCCGCGACCTGGTACGCGAGCAGGTCGGCGCGGTCCTCGGCCACTCCTCGGCGGCGGCCGTGGACGCCGACCGGCCGTTCAAGGACCTCGGCTTCGACTCCCTCACCGCGGTGGAGCTGCGCAACCGCCTGACGGCGGCCACCGGCCTGCGGCTGCCCGCCACGCTGGTGTTCGACTACCCCACACCGGCCGCGCTCGCCCGGCACCTGCGCGCCGACCTCGCCGGCCGGCCCGCTCCCGTGACCGCTGCGGCGACGTCGACGGGCACCGACACCGACCCGATCGCCGTCGTCGGCATGAGCTGCCGGCTGCCCGGCGGCGTCCGGTCGCCCGAGGACCTGTGGCGGCTCGTCGCCGAGGGCCGGGACGCGATCTCCGGCTTTCCCGAGGACCGGGGCTGGGACGTCGAGTCGCTCTACGACCCCGACCCCGACCGGCCCGGCCACAGCTACACCCGGCAGGGCGGCTTCCTGCACGACGGTCTCGACTTCGACGCCGACTTCTTCGGCATCTCGCCCCGCGAGGCCCTCGCGATGGACCCGCAGCAGCGGTTGCTGCTGGAGGCGTCCTGGGAGGCCCTGGAACGGGCCGGCATCGACCCCGCCACCCTGGCCGGCGCGCAGGCCGGCGTCTACGCCGGTGTCATGTACCACGACTACTCGTCCCGGCTGGTCGGCGCCGCCGACAACCTCGAGGGCCACGTCGGCAACGGCACCGCCGGCAGCGTGGCGTCCGGTCGCGTCGCCTACACCCTCGGCTTCGAGGGGCCGGCGGTGACCGTGGACACCGCGTGCTCGTCGTCGCTGGTCGCGCTGCACCTGGCGGCGCAGGCGCTGCGCTCCGGTGAGGTGACCCTCGCGCTGGCCGGCGGCGTGACGATGATGGCCACGCCCGGCCTGTTCGTCGAGTTCAGCCGGCAGCGCGGGCTGGCCGCCGACGGCAGGTGCAAGTCCTTCTCCGACACCGCCGACGGCGCCGGCTTCGCCGAGGGCGTGGGCGTCCTCGTGCTGGAGCGGCTCTCCGACGCCCGCCGCCACGGCCACCGGGTCCTCGCCCTGGTGCGGGGCAGCGCGGTGAACCAGGACGGTGCGTCGAACGGGCTGACCGCCCCCAACGGGCCGTCGCAGCAGCGGGTGATCCGGCAGGCCCTGGCGAACGCGGGGCTGACCGCCGCCGACGTGGACGCGGTGGAGGCGCACGGCACCGGTACCACGCTGGGCGACCCGATCGAGGCGCAGGCGCTGCTGGCCACGTACGGGCAGGACCGGCCGGCGGACCGGCCGCTGTGGTTGGGGTCGGTGAAGTCGAACATCGGGCACACCCAGGCCGCGGCCGGGGTGGCCGGCGTGATCAAGATGATCATGGCGATGCGGCACGGCACGCTGCCCCGCACCCTGCACGTCGACGCGCCGAGCACCCACGTGGACTGGTCCGCGGGGAACGTCGAGCTGCTGACCGAGGCGGTCGCCTGGCCGCGGACCGGCCGGACGTCGCGGGCGGGCGTGTCGTCCTTCGGCGCGAGCGGCACCAACGCCCACGTCATCCTGGAGCTGCCCGCCGCCGTCGACGCGCCGCGCGCCGAACCCGCCGAAGCCGACTTGCCCGCCGACAACGCGCCGCGCGCCGAAGCCGACGCGCTGCCCTGGGTGCTGTCGGCCAAGTCCCCCGCCGCGCTCCGCGACCAGGCCGCCCGGCTGCTGGGCGTCGCGGACGCCGCCACGGCGGCCGACATCGGCCTGTCGCTGGCCACCACCCGTACCTCGTTCGCGCACCGCGCGGTGCTGGTCGGCGCCGGACACGCGGAGCTGGTGCCGGCGTTGCGGGCGGTGGCCCGTGGCGAGGAGGCCGCCGGCGTCGTGTCGGGGCTCGCCGCCGGGCGTGGCGGGGTGGTGTTCGTGTTCCCCGGCCAGGGCGCGCAGTGGGTCGGCATGGCGGTCGAGCTGCGGCGGTCGTCGCCGGTGTTCGCCCAGCGGCTCGCCGAGTGCGGGCAGGCGCTCGCGCCGTACGTGGACTGGGAACTGACCGACGTGCTCGCCGACGCCGCCGCGCTGAGCCGGGTCGACGTCGTGCAGCCCGCCCTCTGGGCGGTGATGGTCTCCCTGGCCGAGGTGTGGCGTTCCGTGGGGGTCGCGCCCGCGGCGGTCGTCGGCCACTCGCAGGGCGAGATCGCCGCCGCCGTGGTGGCCGGCGCGCTGTCGCTGGACGACGCGGCCAGGGTGGTGGCCCTGCGCAGCCAGGCGCTGACCGACCTGTCCGGCCTGGGCGGCATGGTGTCGTGCGCGCTGCCGGTGGAGCAGGTCCGCGAGCTGCTGACCCGGTGGCCGGGGCGGCTCTCCGTCGCTGCGGTCAACGGCCCGCGCGCCGTCGTCGTCTCCGGCGAGACCACCGCGCTCGCCGAGTTGCTGGCGGCGTGCGAGAGCGCCGGCCACCGGGCCCGCCGCATCGAGGTGGACTACGCGTCGCACTCCGCGCAGGTCGACGCGGTCGAGGGCCGGCTGGCCTCGGCGCTCGCCGGGATGACGCCGTTGCCGGGCCGGGTGCCGTTGTACTCGACGCTGACCGGCGACCGGATCGACCCGGCCGAGTTGAACGCCAGCTACTGGTACCGCAACCTGCGCGGCACCGTCGAGTTCGAGCGTGCGGTGCGCGCCCTGTCCGCCGCCGGACACGACGTCTTTGTCGAGGTCAGCCCGCATCCGGTGCTGACCCCGGCAATCGAGGACGCGATCGGGGAAGCGGTCGCGGTCGGCACCCTGCGGCGTGGCGAGGGCGGCCTGCCCCGCCTGCTCACCTCGCTCGGCCAGGCGCACGTGGCCGGGGTGCCGGTGGACTGGGCGGCGCTGTTCCCCGGCGCGCGGCGGGTCGACCTGCCGACGTACCCGTTCCAGCGGCGGCGGTTCTGGCCGGAGTCCGCCCCGGCCGCGACCGGCCCGGCGGCTGGGTCGGCGGAGGACCGCTTCTGGGCGGCGGTCGACCGGGCCGACCTGGACGGGCTCTCCGACACCCTGGACGTCTCGCCCGACGACCGGCTGGGCGACGTGCTCCCCGCCCTGTCCGCCTGGCGGCGGCGTCGCCAGCAACGGTCCACCGTCGACTCGTGGCGCTACCGCGTCGGCTGGCACCCCGTGCCCGACGCCGCCGGCGGGCCCCGCCTCGGCGGCACCTGGCTGCTGGTCGTCCCCGCCGGCGCGGAGGACGACGAGACGGTGACCGCCTCCGCCCGCGCCCTGGCCGACCACGGCGCGACGGTCGAGCGGATCGTCGTGTCGGACGCCGACCGGGCCGTGCTGGTGGCGCTGCTGCGGCAGGCCCCCGAGCCGGCGGGCGTGCTCTCCCTGCTCGCCCTGGCCGAGAGCGACGCGCCGGCGCACCCCTGCGTGCCGTTCGGCCTCGCCGCCACCCTGACGCTCGCCCAGGCGCTGGCAGAGGCCGGCGGCCACGCGCCGCTGTGGTGCGCGACCCGGGGCGCGGTGGGCACCGGCCCGACCGACCCGCCCACCAGCCCCGTGCAGGCCCAGGTGTGGGGCCTCGGCCGGGTGCTGGGCCTGGAACAGCCGGACCGCTGGGGAGGCCTGGTCGACCTGCCCGCCGCGCTCGACGAGCGGGCCGCCGACCGGCTCGTCGCCGCGCTCGGCACCGTCGGCGGCGAGGACCAGCTCGCCGTACGCCCGTCGGGCACCTTCGCGGCCCGGCTGGACCGCGCCCCCGGTGATCCGGACGCGGGCGCCTGGACGACCACCGGCACGGTCCTGGTCACCGGCGGCACCGGGGCCCTCGGGGCCCGGGTGGCCCGCCGGCTGGCCCGGGCGGGCGCCCGGCACCTGGTCCTGGCCAGCCGGCGCGGCCCCGCCGCGCCGGGGGCGGCCGACCTCACCGCCGAGCTGACGGCCGCCGGGGTGACGGTCACCGTCGCCGCCTGCGACGTCGCCGACCGCGACGCGCTCTGCGCGCTGCTCGCCGCGATCCCCGCGGAGCACCCGCTGAGGGCGGTGGTGCACACCGCCGGGGTGATCGACGACGGGGTGGTCGACTCGCTCACCCCGGCCCGCTTCGCCGAGGTCCTCCGGGCCAAGGTCGAGCCGGCCCGGCACCTCGACGAGCTGACCCGCGACCATGACCTGTCGGCCTTCGTGCTCTTCTCCTCGTTCGCCGGTGTCGTCGGCGGCGCGGGGCAGGGCAACTACGCCGCCGCGAACGCGTACCTCGACGCCCTCGCGCGCCGTCGGCGCGTGCAGGGCCTGCCCGCCACCTCGATCGCCTGGGGCGCGTGGGGCGGCGGCGGGCTCGCCCAGGCGGAGACCGCCGCCCGCCGGCTGCGCCGGGGCGGCCTGCCGGAGATGGACCCCGACCTAGCCGTCGGGGCGCTGTTCGACGCGCTCGCGCAGGACGAGACGACGCTGGCCGTCGCCGCCGTCGACTGGGCGGTCTTCGGCCCCGGGCTGCTGTCCGTGCGCCGCAACCCGCTCATCGCGAGCCTGCCGGAGGTGCGCGCGCTCGGCCGCGACACCGGCCGGGCCACCGCGAGCGGGCTCGCCGCGGAGCTGGTCGGGCTGCCCGCACCGGCCCGGGAGCGGGCGCTGCTCGACCTGGTACGCAGCCAGGCCGCGCTCGTGCTCGGGCACGACTCCGCCGACGCGGTGGAGCCGGAGCGCGCGTTCAAGGATCTGGGCGCGGACTCCCTCACCGCCGTCGAGCTGCGCAACCGGCTGGCCGCGGCGACCGGCCTGCGGCTGCCCGCGACGCTCGTGTTCGACAACCCGAACCCGGCGGCCTTGGCCCGGCACCTGGGCGGGCTGATGTTCGGCGAGGTCGGCGGGGCGGCCCCGGCCGTCGTGGTGGTCGCCGACGACACCGAGCCGATCGCCATCGTCGGGATGAGCTGCCTGCTGCCCGGCGGCATCCGCTCGCCCGAGCAGTTCTGGGACCTGCTGGTCGAGGGGCGCGACGCCGTGGGGCCGTTCCCCACCGACCGCGGCTGGGACATCGACGACCTGTTCGACCCGGACCCGGACGCCCCCGGCAAGACGTACGTCCGCGAGGGCGGTTTCCTCTACGACGCCGCCGACTTCGACGCCTCCTTCTTCGGGATCTCGCCCCGCGAGGCCCTCGCGATGGACCCGCAGCAACGGCTGATGCTGGAGGCGGTCTGGGAGGCCCTCGAACGGGCCGGCATCCCGCCCGCCGCGCTGCGCGGCAGCCAGACCGGCGTCTTCGCCGGCGCCATGCACCAGGACTACCTCGGGGCCGAGCGGCTGCCCGAGGGCACCGAGGGGTACCTGCTGACCGGCAACTCGATCAGCGTCCTGTCCGGCCGGATCGCCTACGCCTTCGGCTTCGAGGGGCCTGCGGTGACGGTCGACACGGCCTGTTCGTCGTCGCTGGTCGCCCTGCACCTGGCGTGCGCGGCGCTGCGTCGCGGCGAGTGCTCGATGGCGCTGGCCGGCGGCGTGCAGGTGATGCCGTCGGCCGTCGGCTTCGTGGAGTTGGGCCGGCAGCGGGCGCTCGCTCCGGACGGGCGGTGCAAGTCGTTCGCGGCGGCGGCCGACGGTTTCGGCCATGCCGAGGGTGTCGGCGTGCTCGTGGTCGAGCGGCTGTCGGACGCTCGGCGTAACGGGCACCGGGTCCTCGCGGTGGTGCGGGGCAGCGCGGTGAACTCCGATGGTGCGTCGAACGGGTTGACCGCGCCGAACGGGCCGTCGCAGCAGCGGGTGATTCGGCAGGCTCTGGCGAACGCGGGGCTGTCGCCGTTCGAGGTGGACGTGGTGGAGGCGCACGGGACGGGTACGACGTTGGGTGATCCGATCGAGGCGCAGGCGTTGTTGGCGACGTACGGGCAGGGTCGGCCGGTGGACCGGCCGTTGTGGTTGGGGTCGGTGAAGTCGAACATCGGGCATACGGCTGCGGCGGCGGGCGTCGCGGGTGTGATCAAGATGGTGTTGGCGTTGGGGCACGGGGTGTTGCCGCGGACGTTGCATGTGGACGCGCCGACGCCGGAGGTGGACTGGTCGGCGGGTGCGGTGGAGTTGTTGACCGGGGCGGTTGACTGGCCGGAGGTGGGTCGTCCGCGTCGGGCGGGGGTGTCGTCGTTCGGGATCAGTGGCACCAACGCGCACGTCGTGCTCGAACAGGCCCCCGAACCGGACCCGACGCCGGCCGCGCCGGCCGAGGCCCCCGCGCCGGCCGACGCGCCGGTCCCGACGCCCGTGCCGTGGATGCTGTCGGCGACCACCGACGCGGCGCTGCGGGAGCAGGCGGCGCGGTTGGCGTCGTTCGTGGCGGCCGATGTGGCGTTGTCGCCGGTGGATGTGGGGTGGTCGTTGGCGTGTACGCGGTCGGTGTTCGCGCATCGGGCGGTGGTGGTGGGTGCCGGTCGTGCGGATCTGGTGCGTGGTTTGCGGGTGCTGGCCGACGGCGGTGACCATCCGGCTGTCGTCGCCGGGGTGGCGGTGGAGCGTGGGGGTGTGGTGTTTGTGTTCCCGGGTCAGGGGGCGCAGTGGGTGGGTATGGCGGTGGAGTTGTGGGATTCGTCGCCGGTGTTCGCGGCGCGGATGGGGGAGTGTGCGGCGGCGTTGGCGCCGTTTGTGGAGTGGTCGTTGCGTGATGTGTTGTCGGATGCGGTGGCGTTGGCGCGGGTGGATGTGGTGCAGCCGGTGTCGTGGGCGGTGATGGTGTCGTTGGCGGCGTTGTGGGAGTCGTGTGGTGTGGTGCCGGCGGCGGTGGTGGGTCATTCGCAGGGTGAGATCGCGGCGGCGGTGGTGGCGGGTGCGCTGTCGTTGTCGGATGGTGCGCGGGTGGTGGCGTTGCGGTCGCGGGCGTTGATGGTGTTGGCCGGTGGTGGGGCGATGGTGTCGGTGGCCGCGCCGGTGGGGCGGGTGGAGGAGCTGTTGGCCGGGCATGGGGGCCGGTTGTCGGTGGCGGCGGTGAATGGTCCGTTGTCGGTGGTGGTGGCCGGTGAGGTGGCCGCGGCCGAGGAGTTGTTGGTGGGGTGTGAGCGTGCCGGGGTGCGGGCGCGGCGGATCGAGGTGGATTACGCGTCGCATTCGGCGCAGGTGGAGGTGGTGGAGGAGCGGTTGGTGGCGGAGTTGGCGGGGGTGGTGCCGGGGACTCCGGTGGTGCCGATGTTCTCGACGGTGACGGGTGCGCGGGTGGGGGCCGGTGAGCTGGATGCCGGGTACTGGTTCCGGAACCTGCGGTCCACGGTCCGGTTCGAGTCGGTGGTGCGGTTGGTGGCGGGGGCGGGTCATGGGTTGTTTGTGGAGGTGAGTCCTCATCCGGTGTTGGCGGTGTCGGTGGAGGAGTCGGTGTCGGGTGTGGTGGTGGGTACGTTGCGTCGGGGGGAAGGGGGTTGGGGACGGTTCCTGACGTCGGTGGGGCAGGTGCATGTCGCTGGTGGTGGGGTGGACTGGGGTGCGGTGTTGTCCGGGGGTCGTCGGGTGGAGTTGCCGACGTACGCCTTCCAACGCCGCCGCTACTGGCCCGAGACCTCCCAGACCCGCCGGGTCGGCGGCTCCGCCACGGCCCTGGGGCTGGGCGCCGCCGACCACCCGCTGCTGGGCGCGACGGTGACCATGGCCGACCGGGACGGCGTCGTCCTCACCGGCCGGCTCTCCCTGCGCACCCATCCCTGGCTCGCCGAGCACGCCGTGCACGGCATGGCGCTGCTGCCCGGCGCGGCCTACGTGGAGCTGGCCGTGCACGCCGGCGACCAGGTCGACTGCCCCCGCGTGGCCGAGCTGACCATGCAGGCCCCGTTGATCGTGCCCGAGCGCGACGGGGTGCAGCTACAGGTCGTCGTCGGCGAGCCCGAGGCCACCGGCCGCCGCCCGCTCGCCGTGTACTCCCGGCCGGATGCCGCCGGCCCGCACGGGGACTGGACCTGCCACGCGACCGGCACGCTGACCCCGGAGGACCCGGCTCGTCCGGCGGCGCTCGACGTCTGGCCGCCCCGGGGGGCCGAGCCCGTCGCGGTCGACGACCTCTACCCGCGCTACGAGGCGGCCGGCTTCCACTACGGGCCGGTGTTCCAGGGGCTGGCGGCGGCGTGGCGGCGCGACGCCGACGTGTTCGCCGAGGTGGCGCTGCCTGAGCCGGCGCGGGACGCCGCCACGGCGTTCGGCCTGCACCCGGCGCTGCTGGACGCGGCTCTGCACGCGATCGGCACCGGGCTCGTCGGAGACGCCCGCGAGGGCAGCCTGCTCTTCTCCTGGTCCGGCGTCTCCCTGTACGCGCACGGCGCGACTGCGCTGCGGGTGCGGCTCTCGCCGACCGGGGCGGGCACCGTGTCGGCCCTCCTCGCCGACGGTACCGGCGCGCCCGTCGCCGCCGTGGACTCGCTCGTGCTCCGACCGGTACCGGCCGACTACGCGCACCGGACGCCCTCCGACGACTGGCTGTTCCGCCTCCAGTGGCCCGTCCGGCCGCTGGAAGCGGCCCCGCCGGCCACCGCGACCTGGGCCCTGGTCGGCGACGACGACCGGCTCACCGCGCTGGCCCGCGCGGCGGGCCTCACCGTCGAGTCCTACCCGGACCTGCCGGCTTTCGCCGAAGCCCTGCGGGCCGGCGCCGCCGAGCCCGACGTCGTGCTCACCTCCTTCCCGACTCCGGGACGGACCACGGCGCGGAACGTGCACGACGTCGTGGCGGCGGCCCTGGTCCACGCCCAGGACTGGCTGGCCGAACCCCACTTTGAGCGGGCCACGCTGGTGGCCGTCACCACCGGCGCGGTCGCAGTCGCGCCCGGGGACGTGCCCGATCTGCCGACCGCCCCGATCTGGGGCCTGCTCCGCTCGGCCCAGGTGGAGAACCCCGGCCGGTTCGTGCTGGCCGACCTGGACGACAGCGAGGCGTCCGTCCGCGCCCTGGCCCCGGCGCTGCGCGCGGGCGAGCCGCAGTTCGCGCTGCGCGCCGGCGAACTGAGGGTGCCCCGGCTGGTGCGCGCGGCCCGACCGGAGGCACGGTTCACCTGGAACCCCGACGGCACGGTGCTCGTCACCGGCGGCACGGGCGGGCTCGGCCGGCTCGTCGCCCGGCACCTGGTGACCGGGCACGGCGTCCGGCACCTGCTGCTCGCCGGCCGGCAGGGCCTGGCCGCACCGGGCGCTGCGGACTTCGAGGCGGAGCTGACCGCCCTCGGCGCGCGGGTCACCACCGCCGCCTGCGACGTCGCCGACCGGGCGGCCGTGGCCGATCTGCTCGCCACGATCCCCGCGGACGCGCCACTCACGGCGGTCGTGCACTCGGCCGGTGTGTTCGACGACGGCCTCGTCGCCACGCTCGGCCGGGACCAGTTGACCGCCGTGCTGCGGCCCAAGGTCGATGCCGCGCTGCACCTGCACGAGCTGACCCTGGAACACCACCTGTCCGCGTTCGTGCTGTTCTCCTCGGTCGCCGGCCTGTTCGGCGGCGGCGGGCAGGGCAACTACGCCGCCGGCAACGCCTTCCTCGACGCGCTGGCAGCCCACCGGCAGGGCCTCGGCCTGCCCGGCACGTCGATGGCGTGGGGGCTGTGGGCCGACCGTGGCGGGATGGCGGGCAAGCTCGGCGCGGAGCACCTGGCGCGTTCGATGCGCCGAGGGATCACCGCGATCTCCGAACGCGACGGTCTGGCCCTGTTCGACGCCGCCCAGGCCCTCGGCGACCCCCTCGTGGTCCCGGTCAGCCTGTCGACCTCCGCGCCCGGCGACGCGGACCAGGTGCCGCCGCTGCTGCGCGATCTGGTCCGGGCCCCCGCGCGTCGTCGCGCCGCCACCGCCGACGCCACGACGGGCGGGGAGCTGGCCCGGCGGCTGGCCGGGCTGGACCCGACCCGCGCCGCGGCGGCCGTGCTCGACGTGGTGCGGAAACGGGCCGCCGCCGTCCTCGGCCACGACACCGC
Organism: Micromonospora sp. M71_S20; assembly: GCF_003664255.1. Classification (NCBI taxonomy): domain Bacteria; kingdom Bacillati; phylum Actinomycetota; class Actinomycetes; order Micromonosporales; family Micromonosporaceae; genus Micromonospora; species Micromonospora sp. M71_S20. The sequence goes on from NZ_RCCV01000004.1 coordinate 171,764, forward strand.
CAGGGCCGTCGACGCCGACCAGCCCTTCCGGGAGCTGGGGTTCGACTCGCTTACCGCGGTGGAACTGCGCAACCGGCTGGCCGCGGCGACCGGCCTGACCCTGCCGGGCACCCTGGTCTTCGACCACCCGACGCCGCGCGAGCTGGCCGAGCACCTGCGCGCGCGGCTGGTTGGCGAGGTGTCGACCGTGGCGGCGCCGCTCGTGCCCACCGCGACCGTCGTCGACGAACCGATCGCCATCGTCGGCATGAGCTGCCGCCTGCCCGGTGGGGTACGCGGCCCGGACGAGCTGTGGCGGCTGGTCGAGGCGGGTGGGGACGCGGTGTCGCCGTTCCCCACCGACCGGGGCTGGGACGTCGAGGCCCTCTACGACCCGGACCCGGACAGCCCTGGCACCTGCTACGTCCGCGAGGGCGGCTTCCTTCACGACGGCACCCAGTTCGACGCCGCGTTCTTCGGCATCTCGCCCCGGGAGGCGCTGGCCATGGACCCGCAGCAGCGGGTCCTGCTGGAGGCCGCGTGGGAGGCGTTCGAGCACGCGGGCATCGACCCGGCCGCCGTGCGGGGCACGCCGGCCGGCGTGTTCGTCGGCACCAACGGCCAGGACTACACCTCGCTGCTGGCCCGGGCGCCGCAGAGCGCCGAGGGGCACATGGTCACCGGCAACACCGCCAGTGTGATCTCCGGACGGCTCGCCTACACCCTCGGGCTGGTCGGCCCGGCGCTGACCGTCGACACGGCCTGTTCGTCGTCGCTGGTCGCGTTGCATTTGGCCTGCCAGGCCCTGCGGTCCGGTGAGGCGTCGTTGGCCCTGGCGGGCGGCGTCACGCTCATCTCGACCCCGGGTTTGTTCATCGAGTTCAGCCGGCAGCGGGGGCTGGCCACCGACGGGCGGTGCAAGTCGTTCGCGGCGGCGGCGGACGGCACCGGCTTCGCGGAGGGCGCGGCCGTCGTGCTCGTGGAGCGGTTGTCGGACGCCCGCCGCAACGGGCACCGGGTCCTGGCGGTGGTGCGGGGCAGCGCCATGAACCAGGACGGTGCGTCGAACGGGCTGACCGCGCCGAATGGTCCGTCGCAGCAGCGGGTGATCCGGCAGGCGTTGGCCAACGCGGGGCTGTCGGCTGCCGAGGTGGACGCGGTGGAGGCGCACGGCACGGGTACGACGTTGGGTGATCCAATCGAGGCGCAGGCGTTGCTGGCCACGTACGGACAGGACCGCCCGGCGGACCGGCCGCTGTGGCTGGGCTCGCTGAAGTCCAACATCGGGCACACGCAGGCGGCCTCGGGGGTGGCCGGCGTGATCAAGATGATCATGGCGATGCGGCACGGGGTGCTGCCCCGGACCCTGCATGTGGACGCCCCCACGCCCCAGGTGGACTGGTCGGCCGGCGCGGTGGAGCTGCTGACCGAGCCCGTGGCATGGCCGGAGAACAGCCGTCCCCGCCGCGCGGGCGTCTCCGCGTTCGGGGTCAGCGGCACCAACGCCCACGTGCTGCTGGAGTCGCCGCCCTCGTCCGCCGAGACCGGGTCGGCTACGGCGGAGCCGGTCGGCACCACCGTGTGGCCGCTCTCGGCCAAGTCGGCGGACGCCCTGCGGGAGCAGGCGGCGCGGTTGGCGTCGTTTGTGGCGGGTGATGAGGGGTTGTCGCCGGTGGATGTGGGGTGGTCGTTGGCGTGTACGCGGTCGGTGTTCGCGCATCGGGCGGTGGTGGTGGGTGCCGGTCGTGCGGATCTGGTGCGTGGTTTGCGGGTGCTGGCCGACGGCGGTGACCATCCGGCTGTCGTCGCCGGGGTGGCGGTGGAGCGTGGGGGTGTGGTGTTTGTGTTCCCGGGTCAGGGGGCGCAGTGGGTGGGTATGGCGGTGGAGTTGTGGGATTCGTCGCCGGTGTTCGCGGCGCGGATGGGGGAGTGTGCGGCGGCGTTGGCGCCGTTTGTGGAGTGGTCGTTGCGTGATGTGTTGTCGGATGCGGTGGCGTTGGCGCGGGTGGATGTGGTGCAGCCGGTGTCGTGGGCGGTGATGGTGTCGTTGGCGGCGTTGTGGGAGTCGTGTGGTGTGGTGCCGGCGGCGGTGGTGGGTCATTCGCAGGGTGAGATCGCGGCGGCGGTGGTGGCGGGTGCGCTGTCGTTGTCGGATGGTGCGCGGGTGGTGGCGTTGCGGTCGCGGGCGTTGATGGTGTTGGCCGGTGGTGGGGCGATGGTGTCGGTGGCCGCGCCGGTGGGGCGGGTGGAGGAGCTGTTGGCCGGGCATGGGGGCCGGTTGTCGGTGGCGGCGGTGAATGGTCCGTTGTCGGTGGTGGTGGCCGGTGAGGTGGCCGCGGCCGAGGAGTTGTTGGTGGGGTGTGAGCGTGCCGGGGTGCGGGCGCGGCGGATCGAGGTGGATTACGCGTCGCATTCGGCGCAGGTCGACGCGGTCGAGGGTCGGTTGGCGGAGGCGCTGGCGGGGGTCGGGCCGGTGCCGGGTCGGGTGCCGTTGTATTCGACGGTGACGGGTGGGCGGGTCGACGCGGCGGAGTTGGACGCGGGGTACTGGTTCCGGAATCTGCGGTCGATGGTGCGGTTCGAGCCGGTGGTGCGGTTGCTGGCGGACGCAGGTCATCGGTTGTTCGTGGAGGTGAGTCCTCATCCGGTGTTGGCGATGTCGGTCGAGGAGACGGTGTCGGGGGCGGCGGTGGTCGGTACGTTACGTCGTGAGGACGGGGGTCTGGGTCGGTTCCTGAGGTCGTTGGGGCAGGTGCACGTCGCTGGCGGTCGGGTGGACTGGGATGTGGTGTTGCCCGCTGGTCGTCCGGTTGATCTGCCCACGTACGCCTTCCAACGCCGCCGCTACTGGCCCGAGACCGGGCCGGATGCCGCACCCGTGGCAGCCACCGACTCGGCGGAGGACCGGTTCTGGGACGCGGTGGAACGGGCGGACCTCGCCGACTTGACGGGCGTCCTCGACGTCTCGGCCGACGACCGGCTCGGCGACGTCCTGCCCGCGCTGTCGACCTGGCGACGCCGGCGACAGCGACAGTCCGTGGTGGACGGTTGGCGCTACCGGGTCGACTGGCAACCGGTGCCCGACCCCGCGGCGTCGCCCGCGCTGGCTGGTACCTGGGTGCTCGCCGTACCCGCCGGGCTCGCCGACGACGCGCTGACCCGCGACTGCGCGGCCGTGCTGCGGGCCCACGGCGCGGACGTCCTGCCGGTGGTCCTCGGCCACGACGGCGCGGTGGACCGCGACGACGCGGCCACCCGGATCCGCGCGACCCTGGACCCGGCGGCCCCGCCCGCCGGGGTGGTCTCCCTGCTGGCGCTGGAGGACGGCCCGCCGCCCGCAGCAACCGTGGTCCCCGACGGGCTGGCCGGCACGCTTGCCCTGCTCCAGGCCCTCGGTGATGCCGGCGTCGAAGCGCCGCTGTGGGTGCTCACCCGGGAGGCGATGACGCCGGGTGGCGCAGCCGGCGACGTCGTCCAGGCCCAGGTCTGGGGGCTGGGCCGGGTCGCGGCCCGGGAGTATCCGCTGCGCTGGGGCGGCCTGGTCGACCTGCCGCGGTCCTGCGACCGGCGGGCCCTCGACCGGCTCGCCGGGGTGCTCGCCGCCGGCACGGAGGACCAGGTCGCGATCCGCGCGGCGGGTGTGTCCGCCCCGCGCCTGGTGCGTGCCCGGCCGTCGACGAGCGCCGACTGGTCCCCGCCACCGGGCACCATCCTGGTGACCGGGGGGACGGGCGCGCTGGGGGCGCACGTGTGCCGGTCGCTGGCCCGGGCCGGCGCCGAGCACCTGCTGCTCACCAGCCGCAGTGGACCGGCCGCCACCGGCGCGGCGGAACTCGCCGCCGAACTGACCGGACTCGGCGTCGGCGTCACGCTCGCCGCCTGCGACGCGGCTGACCGGGACGCGTTGGCCACCCTGCTGTCCGCCATCCCTGCGGACCGGCCGCTGGCCGGAATCGTGCACACCGCCGGCGTCCTCGACGACGGCGTGCTGGACTCCCTGGCGCCGGAGCGGTTCGAGACCGTGCTGCGCCCGAAGCGGATCGCGACCGTGAACCTGCACGAGCTGACCCGCGACCTGGGACTACGCTTCTTCGTGCTGTTCTCGTCGTTTTCGGCGACCGTCGGCAGCGCCGGCCAGGGCAACTACGCTGCGGCGAACGCGTTCCTCGATGCATTCGCCGAGCAGCGCCGGGCGGAGGGGCTGCCGGCGACCTCGATCGCGTGGGGCGCGTGGGGCGGCGGCGGGCTGGCGGAGACTGCGCAGGTCGCCGAGCGGATGCGCCGGGGTGGCCTGCCGGCAATGGCCCCCGACCTGGCCGTCGCCGCGCTGTGGCAGGCGGTCGCCGACGACGAGACCGCGCTCGTGGTCACCGACGTCGACTGGCCGCGTTTCGCACCGGGCTTCGCCCTGGCCCGTCCCACCCCGCTGTTCGACGCGCTGCCCGAGGTGCGCGCGTCGCGGGCGGCGGCGCCGGCCCAGGCGGGGGTGGAGGGCCCGAAGATCGCGGTACGCCTGGCCGGCCTGGGACCGGCCGAGCGGGAGGACGTCCTGGTGGAGCACGTGCGTGCGCACGCCGCGGTCGTGCTCGGCCACGAGTCGCCCGACGCGTTGGACGAGACCGCCGGGTTCCTCGAACTGGGCTTCGACTCCCTCACCGGCACCGAACTCGCCACGCTGCTGGCCGTCTCCACCGGGGTGCGGCTGCCAGCGACGGTGGTGTTCGACTATCCGACTCCGCGCGCGCTCGCGGCCCACCTGCACACCCAGATCGGTTCCGGGGCGGGGCCGGTCGCCGCCCCGGCGGCAGAGCCGGGCGGGGGTTTCGGCGAGCTGTTCCGCCAGGCGTGCGAGCGCGGCGAGTACACCAACTTTATCGGCATCATGAACGCGGCGGCGGCCTTCCGCCCGTCGTTCGCCTCTCGGGCCGAGCTGGCCGAGCGGGGCGGCCTGCCCCAGCCGGTCCGGCTGGCCCGGGGCGGCGATCCGGCCCAGCCCCACCTGATCTGCTTCCCCGCCTTCTCCGGCAAGTCCAGCGCGCACCAGTTCGCCCGGCTGGCCGCCCCGGTCCGTCAGGAGTGTCACCTCTCCGCCCTGCCGGAGCCCGGCTTCCTCAAGGGTGAGACGCTGCCGGCGAACCTGGCCGCGCTGGTCGAGGTGCACGCCGAGGAGGTGCTGCGCCTCGCCGACGGCGGCCCGTTCGTGCTGGTGGGCCACTCCGCCGGCGGGGTGGTGGCGCACACCGTCGCCCAGTACCTCCAGGAGCGGGGCGTCCCCGCCGCCGGTGTGGTGGTCATCGACAGCTACTACTTCGACGAGAGCAGGCTGGAGGACGTGCTCCGGCCGGGGCTGATCGAGGGCCTCATCGACCGCAACTACCGCCTCGGCGTCGGGCAGGACGACGTCTGGGGCGACGCGTGGCTGACCGCGATGGGCCGCTACTTCTTCCTGGAGTGGCGACTGACCCCGATCGACGCGCCGACGCTGCTGGTGCGTGCCACGCAACCGATGCCGGCGTGGCCGGCGGGACTGGACTGGCAGCCGGCCTGGCAGTTCCCGCACACCGCGGTCGACGTGCCGGGCGACCACTTCACGATGATGGAGGAGCACGCGGAGAGCACGGTGCGCGCCATCCGCCGGTGGATCGCCGAGGGGTTCCGCTGACCACGGCGGGGCGGGGCGGACGACGTCCGCCCCGCCCCGCCGGCTGTCGCCCCAAGACCCGGCAGGCTCCCGGCACCCCCGGTGCCCGCGCCGCCGCCCAGGTCAGCCGACGTCCGCGTACCGCTTCAGGACGAGGTCCGCGACCGCCTCGGTCCCCCCCGCTTCCGTCAGCCGTTCGGCCCAGTACGCGGCGCGTTCCCGGGCAGCCGCCCCGGTCAACAGCTCGTCGAGCTTCGCGGCGATCTCCGCCGGGTCCGGCCGCTCGCGGTGGCGCAGCGGCAGCGCCGCACCGGCCTCCACCACGCGGGCGGCGATGTCGTAGCAGTCCAGCCAGAACGGCGTCACCAGCAGGGGCTTGCCGAAGCGTAGCGCCTCGTGCACGCTGTTGCCGCCGCCGTGGCTGAAGAACGCCCGCACGTGGGGGTGGGCCAGGACGTCGAGCTGCGACGGTAGCCAGCTCTCGATCCGCAGGTTCGCGGGGAGGTCGGCGGGGAGCAGCGCCTGCTGCGCCGTGGGCAGCTTCCACAACACGTGGTGACGCGGGCCGAGTCGGGCGGCGGCGTCGACGATCGCGGCGACCTGCGCCGCCCGCAGCCGGGCGATGGTCCCGAACGCGATGTAGACCACCGAGTCACGGGAGTCGAGCCAGTCGCGCAGCTCGTCGCCCTCCGGGCCCGCCTGCGGCAACGGCGGCACGACCGTGCCGACCATGCGCAGGGACCGGGGCGCCCGTTCGAACGGGTGTTCCAGCCCGAACAGTGAGTAGTTGACGATGTCCGTGGCCCGGTCCAGGTAGTGCGGGCTCATTCCGGCCGGCCGGCGCACCCCGGCGGCCCGCCGGGCGCGTACGTAGGACAGGTACGCCCGGGCCACGGCGGGCTGGCTGGACGCGGCCAGCCGGCCGAGCCGGAACAGGACATTGCGGACCTGCTGTCCGGCGGTCATCGTCCGCGGCAGCCCGGAGAAGGGCGTCGGATAGCGCCACGGCAGCTCGGTCAGGAAGAGCGCGCTGACCGGGAACGGCACGCTGAGCACGTACGGGATCCCCCGCAGCCCAGCGGCGTCGATGGCCCCGAAGCTGTTCACGTCGATCACCATCAGCCGGGGCCTCAGCTCGTCGACCCAGGCCAGGGTGCGCTCGAACTGCTCGGTGAGGAAACCGGTGTCGAAGGCCTGCCGGACGAACGCGGCGTAGCTGCGCAGCTTCGCCCCGGAGGTCAGCGCGTCGTACGTCTCGTCGTCCCAGTCGGCCAGCATGGCCCGCCGGCTCGCCGCGCCGAGCGACGCGAAGCCGACCGGCGCGTCCACGGTGAGGGCGTCGATCTCGGCGCGGGCGTCGTCAGTGGTGGCGAACCACAGCCCGTCGACCCTGCGGCGGGAGAGTTCGCCCGCAACGGTGAGCAGTGGGTTCAGCTGTCCGTGCGCGGACACGCTGGCGAACAGCAGTGGCCCGTCCGTCATCCCCGCACCGCCTTCAGGAGCTGTGTAATGGCGATTTCCTTCACCTGTCTGGCCAGTGCGTGATCGTAGCTGGTCAGGGTGCAGCAGAGGCGCCCGCCGACGGTGGCGACGCCGAGGACGCGGTGGTTCGGCGCGGCGATGCTCACCGCGAGGTGCAGGCTCTCGACCTGCCGCGACGGCGACCCCTCGGCGAACGTGAGCCGCCCCAGGTTGCTGATCGATAGGTCGTAGCCGAGGGGCCGGGGCCGGCGGGCCAGCCGGCGCAGCAGCGGCGTCGGGATGAGCCGGAGCACCCGGCGGGCCAGCAGAACGTCCGCGCGTAGCCGGGCGGGGGCGGCCAGCGCCACGAGGCGCCGCCGGATCGTCCGGGCGGCGGACCAGAAGTCGGGCTCGTCGGCCAAGTCGACGGCAACGGTCACGGTGGCCATGTAGAGCCCGTACGCCTTGTCCACCGCCGTGCCGAGCATCGGGCGCAGGCTGACCGGGACCTCCACCCGGCGTACCGTGGTCGAGCCGTCCAGGTCGGCGAACGCCCGCAGGAAGGCGGCGCAGAGCGCGCCGTACACGGTGGTGCCCGCCGCCGTGCAGCCCGCGACCACCGCGGCGGTCTGCTCCGGCGTCAGAGACCAGGCCAGGACGCGGAGCTGACCCGCCCCCGGCGTGGGCGCCGGACCCGCCGCTGGTCTTCCCGGCACCGGCGCGGACGGCAGCGTGCCGGTGGGTGACGTCGTGCCGGCATCGCCCAGCGCCCCGGCCAGCACCAACTCCTCGGTGGTCGGCGCGGGGATCTCGACGGGCGGCCCGTCGGGCGGGTCCAGCAGGTCACGGAGTACCTGGACCAGGGAGAGCCCGTCGGCGACCAGGTGGTGACCGACGATGACCAGGTGATGGTGGTCGGCCGCCGGCAGCAGGACGAAGCGGCTCAGCGGCCCGGTCCCGAAGGCGAACGGCGTCTGCACCTCGGCCTCGACGACGGTCCGCCAGTCGCCGTCTGTCACGCGCACCGGCGGCACGTCCACGTCGGCCGTGGTGAGCACCCTGCCGGTGATGCGGGTGCGCAGGCCCGGGTGCCGTTCGCAGAGCCGCCGGATGGCCGCCCGGAGTTGGTCCTCCTCCGCCGCGACGCCGATCCGGGCGGCGACGACGGCGTTGACGGGGGTCCCGGTGCCGGCGGCCCACACCGCCCGTTCCGATTGCGTGAGACGTCGACGCATGACCCTCCTCCGCGCGGCGGACGATGCCGAGGCTAGCCGGGTAGTTGCCGCCATCGGTAGCCCGGACGCGACGGTTACGGGCCGATAGGGGGTGCGGGGTGGAAGCGGCCCCTCGCCCGGGCCTGCGGCGGCGGGGCGACCCACCAGCGCCGCGTCCCGTGGCGCGTGGGCCCGCCGCGACCGAGCAGCACGGTTTCGACGAAGCCGCCAGCGGCAGGGCGAGATCGAGGATCTGGGCGGCGCCGGGGTCGTCGGGCCGCAGTTGCCATCTGCCTTCGACGTAGACGGTGTCGAACTGGGCGCCGATGATGTGGAAGGCCCTGGCCCGGTTGGGGCCGGCATTGAGTAGCCAAATCCGCATCCGTTTGCCGGCGTCGGCGGTCGACGGCCGGTGCTCGCATTGGGAGACGTAGCCGTTGAAGACCACTGCGTCAGGTCGTTCGGCCTGAATCCTGGCCAGGTCGCCGGGTTGGCCGTCGGCGCCGAAGTATAGCTCGGACTGCACGAGCACGTACTCGTGGTCGACGGCGGCCAGGTCCGGGGTCGAGGGACTGCGTAGATCCACAGACCCCACGGGGTCGTCAGGTGGTGCAGTGCCTCGGGGACTACCTCTGTGTGAAGCGACGGGCGAGGAACAGCGCGGCGAGCTTGGGCAGCCGCCTTCGCCACTCGTCTTCGTTGCGAAGGTCCCAACGATCGTCGTTAGGTTTTGGGGCGCGGCCGGTCGAACCATGTTCACATCGGTGGCGTCGGCAGCGTCCCAGAAGGCGTCGGGGTCGCCGGTGTGCTGCTCGTACGCCTCCGGCGCGGCGAACAGCAGCGTCTCGTCACCGATCCAGAGGGTATGCCCGTGTGATGCGCTGATCTCTTGCACCGCTCTGACCCGGGGGTGGGCCTTGGCGACCTGCTTGAGGAAGGTCAGGAACTCGCTGTTGCGATGGCGGGGGTAGCAGGCGTCAGCGGTGATCCGGCCGGTGGCGACCTCCAGGGCGGCGGGGCCTTGGAATGAGTGCTTTTCATCGTGGGTTTGGCTGGTAGGGCCGTGATGTAGGGCGAGGATGGCCTTGACGATCGCGGTGGCGCGTTGGGGGCAGCAGCGGAGCTTGACCAGGACCTTCCAGCCCTTGAGCGTGGCGACGGCACGCTCGCCGACGGCGCGGATCTTGGCGTGGTGCCGGTTGGCGGTCTTCTGCCGGCGGGACAGTCGCGGCCGGTGACGGCGGCGCTTGAAGGGCGTGCGGATGCTGCCGTCGGCGCCTTGGTATGCCTTGTCGGCGAAGGTCATCACGTTCGCGCTGATCAGCGCGTCGATCAAGCCGTGGGCGCGGGCGGCGGTCAGGTCGTGCACGGCGCCCGGTAGGGCGGGCGAAACCCAGATGAGGCGTCCCTTGCAGTCCGCGATGACCTGCACGTTGACTCCGTGGCGCTTGTGCTTCCCGGAGTAGTACGGCCTCTGGTCCGCGACCCGGTCGATGGGGATCAGGGTGCCGTCGAGAATCGTGTACGCGAGCCGGGCGATGCGCTGTATGGCCGCGTTCAGGTCCTCGGCATGCGCGGCGAGCAGGTCGATGGCTTCCCGGACGTACCGCCAGGCCGTGGTGACGCTGACGCGAAGCCGCAGGCCAGACGGGCGATGGGGTCCCCGTTGCGGAGATGAGCCAGGGCGTGCAGTGCCTGCCGGCCTGTGTCCAGGCGCCACCACCGCCCGCGACGCCGGGCACGCTCGGCGCGGATGAGGTCGGCCAGGTGGTTCAGGGTGCGGCTGGACAGCGCGACCGCGGACGGGTGAGACAGCACAGCGAGGCTCCCGGTTGGGGCATCGGACGCTTCTATAGATGTGCCGGTTCCGGGAGGGATTGGTACCGGTAGGGTCCGGCGCCGGTGATCTACGAGTGACTCAACCAAGATCTGGCCGCCTTGCGGTGTGCCGTTCATCGGACTTGTCCTCGTGGGTCGCTGGCGCCGGCCCGGCCCACCTTGCTGGCCTGATCAGAAGCCTGTCCGCGTTGTCGCGTGACTCATCACAGATGTGCCGCCGGGTGACCGCCTCTCGGGCCGACGCCGTCCGAACGTCGCCCCATGCAGAGGAGACCCTCGTGCCGTCCGTCCTGGCAGAACGACTCGTAGATCGCGTTGACGCGATCGTCGGCGTGGATACCCACACCGACACTCACACCGCGGCGGCACCGCGGTCAACGCCACCGCTGCCAGGGCGGCGTTCGACGACCTGGCAGACAAGTGGGGCGGCCGGTATCCGGCGGTGATCCGCCTGTGGGACAACGCCTGGGCCGAGTTCATCCCGTTCCTCGACTACGACCTGGAGATCCGCACCGTCATCTGCTCCACCAACGCGATCGAATCGCTCAACGCCCGCTACCGGCGGGCGGTCAAGGCTCGCGGCCACTTCCCCAACGAGCTGGCAGCGTTGAAGTGTCTGTACCTGGTGACCCGGTCCCTGGACCCCACCGGAGCAGGCAGAACCCGATGGACGATGCGCTGGAAACCCGCGTTGAACGCCTTCGCCATCACCTTCAGCGACCGCTTCCCCGCCGCTGAAACCTACTAACCAAGATCGCCGGAAACACCGTTAGCGAGACAGCCCCAGCCGGCGGGCCGGGGTAGGGCGGCGAGTGCGCTGAATGCTCTGGTCAGGGCCTCGGTCCAGGGCCAGTTGGCAGCGATGGCGAGTCGTGTCCTGCGGGTGATCCGGGCCGCGACGTGCAGGAGCCGGTAACGCAGCTTCTTCGGTTCGGCGGTGGCGAGGTCGCCGTCCAGGAGCAGGGCCTGGGTCCAGGCGAGCAGGTCGATGCCGGTCAGGGCCAGTTGCGGCCACGCTTGGTTGATCGCGAAGCGTCGGGACGGGAACCGACCGAAACCGGTGTTCATGCGCGGTCTTCGACGCGGGCGTGCGCCCGGTGCCGGGCCTTCAGGAACTGGATGCTGCCGCTGCCGCTGCCGCTGCCGCTGCCGGGTGGGGTGTCGGTGGCCACGACCTGATGCCGCCAGCCTTCGATGGTGTCGAACAAGGACAGTTCGGCGCCGGGGTGGGGGCGTTCCCGGCGGACCAGGAACCGGGTGCTGTCGGGCCAGCCGGCAGCGTCGAACAGGCCCGTGATCTCGCAGACCTGCGCATGTTCTCGCAGGTCGCCATCGGTGTCGACGGCGGGAACCCAGCCGGTCGCAGCCCGGATCGCCGCACGCACGGGTTCGGTGATCGCGGCGCCGACGGAGAACCGGGCGTCGAGGTGCTGGGCGCGTAGGCCGCGCAGGTGGGCGAGGAAGCCGTGGCTGGAGCCGGCAGAGTCGGCACGGAGCAGGATCGGGGTGCCGTGCCGGTGGGCGTCAGGGATCTGCGCGAGGGCCTGGTCGAGCACGGTGACGTGGTCGGCCGTGGTGTTAAGACCCGGCCCGGCCCTCCCGCAGCGGGCCGGCGAGGGCTTCGCCGGTGTTGTCCAGAAAGGCACAGCAAGATGAGTCGGCCTGGGGCGCGGTGCCGGTGTCGCCACTGGTCCGTTTCCCCAGGCCGCTCGCCGAACCCGCCGTGCGCCTCTCGACGCAACGGGCTCTCCACGGCTGCTGCCGTCAGGTTCTTCTGGTTCGTGGTGGTTGCCAGGGATTCGGGATCGCGCCTCGATATCGGTAGCGGGTGACCGCGATCGAGTCGAGGTCGAACAGGGTGATCCCGTCGGCGGAGATCGGGAGCCACCGGCCGGTGTGATCGGTGAATCGCTTCCGAATCTGTTTCCATCTCCAGCGGTGCAGCACGGTCAGCCACCGGATGATCCGCCATCATACGAACTGGCGCAGGTGACGCAGGGTGTGCTTCGCGGCGGCGTGCTTGAAGTAGTTCGCCCAGCCTCTCAAGATCTGGTTGATCCTGATCAGGACGTCGCCTGGCATGGCCTGGGAGACTCGTCGGGTCAGGTCGCGGATCTTCTTCTTGAGCGACTTGATCGGCCTCTCAGCGATGAAGGTGTAGACATACCACTTTTCCGTGCCCCGCTTGCGGCGCCACTGGATGTGGAACCCGAGGAAGTCAAATCCATCGCTCATGTGCGTGATCCGCGTCTTGGCCGGCGATAACTGCAGGCCGAGCGGGGCCAACACTTGGGCGATCTCGTCGTGCAGGGTTTCGACGTGGGCGCGGTCGCCGTGCACGAGCACGACGAAGTCGTCCGCGTAACGAACGACCCGCCAGGTCGGCAGGCCCTTCGCCCGGCGTCGATGTCGGCGTCCGGCGTTGCCCATCGTTCCGGCGGCTTGCCATGGCTCGTGTAGGTGCTCATCGAGCGCCGACAGAGCGATGTTGGCCAGCAACGGAGACAGGATTCCGCCTTGCGGGGTGCCGGTGGGGGTGTCGACCTGCTTGCCGAACTCAGTGAGGAGCCTGGCTTTGAGGAACGCCTTGACCAGCGCCAACACGCGCTTGTCCTTGATCCGTGCCCGGACCCGGTCCATCACGGCCGTGTGCGAGATCGAGTCGAAACACGCCTCGATGTCCGCATCCAGCACCCACCGATAGCCCTTGGTGCCAAACAACTGGATCTCGGCGATCGCGTCGTGCGCCCGCCGCCGGGGTCGGAACCCGTAGGAGACCGGCTGGAAGTCGGCCTCGAAAATCGGTTCCAGCACCAGCTTCAACGCCGCCTGGACCACCCGGTCGGCCAGCGTCGGGATGCCGAGCCGTCGGACCTTCCCGCTGCCGCCCGGTTTCGGGATCTTGCGTTCCCGCACCGGTGACGGGACGAATGCGCCCGTCTTGAGTGCGGTCCGCAACCGGTCCAGGAAGTGCGGGACCCCGATCCGCTGTTCGACGTCGGCCATGGTGAGGCCGTCCACGCCAGCGGTCCGGGCTCCCTTGTTACCCGCGACCCGCTCACACGCCAAGATCAGCGTCGCCGGATCGTGCACGAGGTTGAACAGGTCATCGAACCGGCGGCCGGGATCGGCCACCGCCCAACGGTGGAGTTTGGTCTGCATCTCCGATACCCGAGCGAGCGGCCCGAGGACCACGTCGGTCGGAGCGCCCGTATTCACCGGCGCGTCTGTCGGCATTACAACCCCTCACTTCCGCACAAACCGCTGCCGCCCTTCCCCATGTGCCGGGCTTTCCCCAACTCGGAGTACTACGGCGGCTCCGCCCCGCCCCGGCCTGTTCCGTCGACGGTGGACGCAACCCGACCAGCCGTGCCGGGAGCACGGACAGCGGGCAAGACCAGGACAGTTTCCGTGTTCACTGTGATTCGCTCGACGAAGGAGGAGCCCGACTTTGTCCCTGCGGCATCGCCACGACTACCCCGCAGCACGTCACCGTGGCCTCCTGGCGACCCATCCATTTGCCGCCCCGAAGTTCCCCGCAGCCGGCCGAAACCCGCCGCGGGTGCGCGCCGCTCCCGGCCCATATCCGCCAGATTTGAGCCGGTACGGTTTTGAGAGACGTTAAAACGCCGGTTCCTCACGTACTCCTCTCCGTCACGCTTGCCGAACCCGCACCGTCTGGCAGTACCAGTACGTCCCGGGTTGTCAGGACTGATCCCGCCCTCCCCGGCACCTCCCGGATCAGGCTGTCCTAAGCTTCACCGCCCTGCTGCGACAGGGACAGCGGCGAAGGTCTCTCACCTCCGCTCGAATCAACAGCGCCTCACGGCGCACCGGATGGACCCCGAAGGTCTTCTTCCAGGTGCGGGTCGCTGATTCCTTCTCGGAATGGCAGATCACGATGGTGGCGTCGATGTCCAGGACCAGGCCGTCGACCTGCTGGCCGGCCACCGTCGGCCGCGGCAGGTCCCCCCGGGTGTCGGCGTGCTGGGCCCAGGCGATCTCCCGCGCGTGCGCCCGAGCGGCCCGTAGTTCGGCCAGCATCGTGGTGTCGAGCCGCGACAACAGCCGCCACGCTGTCGCATCGGAGGCGACCGACCCGATCAGGGCCGCCTCGTTACGGAGCACGGCCAGATCGGCGATGGCCTCACCGCCATCAGCGAGCATCACCGCCACATCGACCGCGATCCGGCCCGGATCGTGGCCGCCACCGCGTTGCCGCAGACCGGCCAACGCCTGCCCGAACGCGCCGCTCAGGCCGGTAGCATCAGCGAGATCGGCGAGCAGCCGAGCATCAGCGTGACCGACCACGCCCCGCCCGTCGCCGGTCACCGTGATTCTCGGACGTGTTGCGGTAGTCTTCACCCAGCAAGTGCCTTCCGTGACCGGTTGCATAGGACTCTCGACAAGCCCTATTTTCCCTGATCAGAAGGCACTTCTTCGTTTCCGGTCCACTCCTTGGGCAGCCCTTAACGAAGGGCCGAGGCTAGGCTAGGTGTACTGCCCAGGCAGGTTGGTTGAGGTCGTGTGACGACACAACGTAGATAGACGTGATGACGAAGGCCTCCGGTTGTGGAGTGGAGCTGTCTAGGAACCGCTCCGGCAACCAGGAGGCCTTCGTGTCCCACGCTAACGCTGCTTTGACGCCTCATGCGCGTCTTCGCCTGGCGTGTCTGATCGTGGACGAGGGCTGGGCGGCCGAGCGCTATGACGTGTCCTGGCCGACCGCGAAGCGGTGGGCCGTGCGCTATGCCGAGCTCGGCGCCGACGGGATGGTCGACCAGTCGTCCCGGCCGCACCACAGCCCTACACACGCCGCAACCGGTTGTTCGCAAGGTCGTGCACCTGCGATGGAAGCACCGCCTGGGGCCGGTCCAGATCGCCGGCCGCTTGGGTATGCCCGCCTCGACCGTGCACGCGGTGGGGTCGTCGTGCACGGGTGGGCCTACCTTGCCGCCCTTGCCGCGACGCTTCTTACCGAACGCGCTCCACCATCCGTTCCCGGAGCAGATCCGCCACGCGGTACAGTCGGCCATCGGCTGCCCGGCGTCGCGGGCCTCGTCGACCAGGAACCGGTAGCCGAACTCCGGATCGTCACGGTGGGCGTCGAACAACGCGTTGGCCCGATACGCCGCCCAGGTCGGCGCTGGTGACGGGTCGGCTCAGCCACCGTAGTAGGGGTCTCGGACAACACGATCGCGCAGCTCATGGCCCGCTGGCGAGCGATCTTCAACACCCGGCACGTCACCGCCACGGGGATCCCGTCGGCGGCCAGCTCGCTCACGAGCGGGTAGAGCCTTTTCCCGGCAGATGCGCCTGTGACAAGTAGGCAGCGGCCCGGCGTAGGACTCGTTCTCCTGCTCCAACAAACCTGATCCGCTTGCGCGCCTCCCGCAGCTCGGCCGACTCGGTGCCGGTCGTCCCGGGGGTGGCGCCGGCGTTGATGTCGGCCTGGCGCAGCCACTTGAACAAGGTCATCGGGTGCACCCCGAAGTCCTTCGCGATCTGCTCGACCGTCACTCCCGCCTCACGGTCACGAGCGACACGCACGACGTCATCACGGAACTCTCGGGGGTAGAGCTTGGGCACAGCAACATCCTTCCAGCCTGCCCGCAGGGCAAGCCATCTCAGATGTCACCTATCGGTGCAGCAGACCCGGTCCCAGTTGCCGAGAGGAGGCAGCAAGCACTGTTGCCTAATACTCCAACGTCACTTGGCTTCGGCGTTGGGCCTGGCGTGGGCATGAGGACGGCCACCGCGTTGATCATCGATGGTTTGTGAGGACAACCGAAGATCGTGCGGTGGCCGCAAACCACAGCGTAGACCTTGATCGGTGGCGGGTCATCCTGGACGAGGCGGTGACGCGTATTGCTGGCCGGTTCGTGCGGGCTGAGCCGCGTCGGACCGCCGGGCATTCGTGGAAGGGGTGCTGTCGGGTGTGGAACGTAGGACCTGCTGGTCGTTGGCGGATCGGGCTGGTCACGATGATCCGCAGGCGATGCAGCGGCTGCTGCGTACAGCGGTGTGGGACGCCGACGCCGTCCGCGATGCCGTGCGTTCCTGGCTGGCCGAGCAGCTTTGTCACCCCGACGCCGTGCTGGTCACCGATGAGACCGGGTTCCTGAAGAAGGGCGTGTGCTCGGTCGGGGTGCAGCGGCAGTACACCGGCACCGCCGGGCGGGTGGAGAACAGCCAGGTCGGGGTGTTCCTGGCCTACGTGACACCCGCGGGGCGGGCCCTGATCGACCGTCGGCTCTACCTGCCGGAGGCGTCTTGGTGCGAGCAGTCCGGCCGTCTCACCGCCGCCGGCGTGCCGGGACGACGTCGGGTTCGCCACGAAACCGGCCCTGGCCCGGCAGATGATCGCCGCCGCGATGGACGCCAGTGTGCCGGCCGGTTGGGTGACTGGCGACGAGGTTTACGGCGCCGACCCCGGCCTACGCGCCGATCTCGAAGACCGTGGCATCGGCTACGTCCTGGCGGTCGGCTGCGACCGACGCGTACACGTCAACGACGGCGCGGCGTTCAGGTAGTCGTGTACGCCCAAGCATCTGGTGCTGCGACATCTCGGAGCACGAGAATTCGTGTCGGCCGTAGTCTGGACACCGTGGGATACACCGTGTGGCCCTCGGGGCGTCTGCACCTTCCGGCGGCGGACGACGCCGCAGCGGTGTGTGCCGTGAAGGCCGTATGGGCGACGCAGGGCGACAGGGGCCGATTGGGGGGGTCCGACCCGGCCGAGACGTTGGCTGATATCGCATGGGAGGCGGCGGCGTCGGCCAAGCGCGGCGGAGACTGGATCGAGTTCAGCTTCGACGAGGCCGGAGATCCCAAATGGTCGGATGCGGCCACGGCCTTCTACGTCGCGATCGGGCCGTTCGTGCGCGAAGGGACCGTCCACATCAATGGCGGGGACGGTTCGCGCTGGTCATACACCTATGCCGACGGGCGGATCGCGCAGCAGGGTTGGAACGGCTGGGACGCGTCCGTCGAACCCTTCGGCGAGCCTCAGGACCCGCCGGTCGAGCCCCGGGAACCCGACGGCGTGGCCCGGCCGCTCGTAAAGGTCCTGATCGGACTGGCCATCATCATCGGTGCAGCGCTTTTCCTGACGAAGGTCCGCTGAACTACGGACACGCGATGCTGCGTGCGTTCGCGGCCCGGCGGTAAGCGACGAGCGTAGCCCGCAAAAACGATGCGAGGACTTCGTCAGCGGGCAGCGGGCGGTCGAGCCCGAGCTGGAACCAGCCGCTGTCATTGGCAGTGGCGTAGACGACGCCGGGTTCCGCCTCGAGGGGGTCGATGACCCAGCCGTTGAAGTCGTCCCAATCCACGCCGAACGTCCAGATCGACTCTTCTTCGGGCCAGGACAGGTTCCACGTCGGGAGAAGGCGGCCCTCGGAGTCGAGGTCGGGTCGGCCGTCTGGAAGGAACTCCGCGAAGCAGACCGACAGGCTGACGTGGCCGTCGAAAAGCAGAGCCCCGCGCAGGCGCGCGGGCTGCCCTTGCGCCTGCACAGGCCTGAACCGTTCGGCGCGGGGAAGCGCGGGCAACGACTCGGGAATCGAGTTCAGCGCCTGCGCGACGAGCGGACGCTGAGCCAGGTCGCGGACGGAGTAGTGGAACTGGCCCTCATCGATTCTGGACGGCTGCAGGCCCGCAACCAGGCAGGCCTGCAGCCACCCTTGCCGGAGCGGCTTCTCGTAGGCCCGTTTACGGTCGGCCTCGGCGAAGGCCCACGCGATGGCGTCCTGGACCGCGGCCGAGCGTGCCGTCGGGTCGTGTTGTGCGCTTTCGAAAGCCGCGACGATCGCGTCCAGTTGGGGGTCGGCCATGGGGCTATCGTATCGCCAGCAGGCGGTCGCAAAGCACCTCGGGCTTCTGCCGCCAACCGTCTACACAGTTGAGAGAGGAACGCCGCCAACGATCAGCTGCAGGCAGGGTGCGGAACGCTTCGTGGATGTCGTCGCGGATTTCCCAGCGGGTCCGGAGGCGGCGGAACCAGTGCAGTAGAGCGATGGCCTGTTCCACGACCCAGCGTCGAGTGCCGAGTCCAGAGCCGTGCGGGACGCCGCGTCGGGCGATGACGGGTGTGATGCCGCGTGTCCGTAGCTCGCGGCGGTACTTGTCGAAGTCGTAGCCGCGATCTGCATAGATCCGGTCGGGCCGTTGCCGGGGCCTGCCGCGGATGCCCTCGATCCGGGGGACCCTGTCGACCAGGTGCAGCAGTTGGGTGACGTCGTAGCGGTTGCCGTCGGTCAGGCGGGCGCTGCGGTCCCTCGCCGAGAGCGAGAAGAACGCCTGATGGGTCCGCCAGGCAGCGGCCCCCGGTCGCGGGCCCCCGCTACCCTGGGCGCGACAGTGAGGGGGTTCCGGGCATGGATGATGCAAGCCGCACCGCCGACGCCGGAGACGCCCCGCGCGGTCCCCGCGGCGGCCACCCGGGCGGCCGGCCCGCCCGGCCGGTCGCCGCCGTGCTCACCGCGGCCCTCCTCGGCCTGGCCTCGACGGCCACCTGGTACATCGAGCGGCGGACCGCCTCGCTGGAGCAGCAGCGGCGTCAGGAGGAGCGGGCCCTGTTCGAACGGGCGTGCAACGACCCGATCTCCGCCGCGGCCATGGTGATCAACATGCCGTCCTTCGCCAGCCGTTGCCCGGTGGGGCTGCGGCACCTGCTGTCGATACCGGCCGACGAGGTCCGCCCGGGTCCGGCGTTGGTCGACGCCTACCTGGACGGGCTGTTCGCCCTGCTCGGCGCCCAGGTCTCCGGCGGTGACGTCGGGCCGTACCTCAGCGCGCTGCACCGCGACGACGACCACGCCGCCGCTCTGCGCGTGGCGAACCGGGCCGTCCGGTCCTGCCGGGCGGTGCTGCCGACCGACCCCCCACGCCCTCTCCGGACGCTTCCGGGCCACCGGCGGGCTTCTGGGACCACCCGCAGCGCATCGAGGTGCGCCCGCAGCGCTCGACGGTGCGGGTGAGCGGTGCGCCGGGCGGCGTCACGGTGATCGACGTCCGGGTGGTCGAGACGACCCCGTCCTGTCTGACCCGGCCACCGGAGGAGGTGCCGGTGCCGCGGTACATCGGCACCACCGCCCTGAGCCTGTCCTTCAGCTTCGGCACCGGTCCGAGCGGGCAGCGGGTGTGGCTGCTCGACCGTATCGACGCCTGCCCGGTGCACCCGGACCCGCTGGCCTCGGCCCCGGTCATCGACGCCGATTCGACGGCCCGGCACAGATCGATCCGGGCGAGTGCGACCGACTCCCTCTTCGCCTGCACCAGGAGTACCTGCCCGTCGCCGGCCAGCCCGGGGTGAGCCGCCTTCGGCCGTGGACAGCGATCCCGGATACGCGTCAGGGCCATCCGTCAACGGATGGCCCTGACGCGTAATTGCTCCTAACTGGCTGACCGGCAGGGGCTTTGCGTAGTCGCCTGAGGGTGCTTTGACCTGGGCGTATGCGGTGTCGCTGGCCTGATTGGAGGGTGAAGTGGGACGGGTGTGGCCCGTGGGTGATCATGGAGTTGCTGAGACAACATGACACCGAGAAGGACCACACCCGCGCATGTCATCATCGCTGATCGACGTGATCCGTCAGTACGCCCCTGCCCCGTCCGGCGCCACGCCTGCCGGCCGGGAGTCGTATGGCCTGTTGGCGGCCCTGGCGCGGGTTCCTGACCCGCGTGACCCGCGAGGGATCCGGTATCCCTTGGCGAGCGTGCTCGCGGTGGCCGTGTGCGCGGTGATGGCCGGGGCGAGCACGTTCGCCGCGATCGGCGACTGGGCCGACGATCTCTCGATCCGCCGGCGTGGGGGCGGCTCGGGTTCACCGGCCGGGTGCCGGTGCTGACCACGCTGTGGCGGCTGCTGGTCCGCATCGACGCCGAGACGTTGACGGCGGTCCTCGCTGACTGGCTGTGTTCTCGGCTGTCGGCGCCGCCGCCGACCAGGCGGGTCATTGCCGTTGACGGCATGGTGGTGCGGGGCGCGGTCCTGACCGAGGGACGGGGTTCACCTGCTGTCGGCCTACGACACCTCGACCGGCGTGGTCCTGGCGCAGGTCCAGGTCGCGGCGAAGTCGAACGAGATTCCGGCGTTCGCCCCGCTGCTGGAGCAGGTCGCGGTCCGGTTGGGTGGCCTGGCAGGTGTGGTGATCGTCGCGGACGCGCTGCATACGCAGGTCGCCCACGCCCGAGCCGTCGCCGCTGCCGGCGGGCACCTGTATGTGTCGGTCAAAGCCAATCAGCCGACGTTGTTCGCCCAGCTCAAGCGCCTACCGTGGGCGCAGGTGCCGGTCGGGGACCAACACCGCGACACCGGACACGGCCGCCGCGAGACCCGCACCGTCAAAGCGCTGACCCTCCAGACTCCCGGTGGCATCGGCTTCCCCCACGCCCAGCAGGCCGTCCGGATCACCCGCACCCGTACCGTGGCCGGCAAGCGCACACGAGAGACCGTCTATCTGGTGGCGTCACTGCCCGCCGCCCACGCCCAACCCGCTGACCTGCAGGAATGGGCCTGCCTCGAATGGCACATCGAGAACCGGCTGCACTGGATCCGCGACGTGACCTTCCACGAGGACGCCCACCGGGCCTGTACCGGCAACGGACCCGCCGTCGCAGCGGTCCTGCGCAACACCGCCATCGGATTCCACCGCGGCAACGGCGAAACCAACATCGCCAGAGCCACCCGACGCGCCAACCGCCGCCCCCACGACCTCATCACCACCGTGACCAGCAGTTACCCAACTACGCAATGACCCTGGGCTGACCGGCCACCCTGATCAACGAAACAAAGCCCTGCTTGCTGTCTCATGCGATCTGTGCTCCGCGCTGGCCGGCCTGTAGGGCGAACTTCTCGACGGTGTAGGCCGGCGAGATCTGCTGCCGCACCGTCTGCACGCCCCGATAGTCGGCGAGGAACGTGTCGTGCGTCAGGTCGACCGCGACGTATCCACGCTGGCCGAAGTTGCGGAACCGCTCCCAGGAGTTGCCGAAGCCGTCGTAGACGGTCCGGCGGGTCTCGTCGCCGCCGGAGGTGATCGACGTGCCCATGAACTCGGTGGCGACGATCGGCGCTCCCGGCTCATCGAAGGACGCGGGCAGGTCGGAGACCTGGTTGCTGTGGAGGTCGCCGGTGACGACGATGGGATTGGTTGGCCCGCGCTGCGCGAGGAACTGGAGGAGCCGGGACCGGGCCGCGTCGTATCCGTCCCACTGGTCGCCGCCGAGTTGTCGGGTACCGTAACGCCGGACCGGCACCTGATTGCCGAGGACGTCCCACACGGCGGTGGATGCGCCGAGCCCGTCGAACAACCAGGCCTCCTGCTGCTCGCCCAGCATGGTGCGTGCGGGGTCCCGCGCCTCTGGGCAGTCGTCGGTGCTGCACTGTGGCTGGTCCGAGCGGTATTGCCGGGTGTCGAGGACGTGAAGCTGTAACAGGTCACCGAAGGACAGACGACGGTAGAGCTGGGCGGCGGGACCGACCGGACGGTTCGCCGGACGCAGCGGCAGGTGCTCGTAGTAAGCCTGGTACGCGGCGGTCCGACGTGCAAAGAACTCTTCGGGCGTGCTGTCGGGATCGGTGTCGTCGCTCGAGTAGCCGTTGTCGAACTCGTGGTCGTCCCAGGTGAGGATGAACGGGAACGCCGCATGCGCCGCCTGCAGGCCCGCATCACGCTTGTAGTCGGCATGCCGCACCCGGTAGTCGTCCAGGCTCTTGGCCTCGATCGAACGGGTGAGCCGTCGAGCGGCGCCAGGACCAGCGCCGTCACCCTCGTAGATGTAGTCGCCCAGATGCAGCACGAAGTCCAGGTCGCGCCGCGCCAGATCCTGGTAGGCGGTGTAGTAGCCCGCCGTGAAATTCTGGCAGCTGACGAACGCGAAGGCGAGCCGTTCGAGGTGGGTGCCGACGGCCGGCGCGGTGCGAGTTCGTCCGGTCGGGCTGATCGCTGTGCCCGCACGGAACCGGTAGTAGTAGACGCGATCCGGCCGAAGGCCGGTGACATCGACGTGCACCGAGTGGGCTGACTCGGGCAGCGCCGCCACTGCGCCGCGCCGTACGACCCGAGAAAAACGCTCGTCCTCCGAGACCTCCCAACGTACTCCAAAAGACTCCGGAGGAAGACCCCCATCGGGAACGGTGGGGTCCGGCGCGAGCCGCGTCCAGATGACCACGGCATCGGGCAGCGGATCGCCGCTGGCAACGCCGAGGGTGAATGGGTACTCCCGGAAGAACGGGCTGCCGGCAGCCTCGGCCTCCGGCGAGAGCGAGGGCAGCGCCGGTAGTAATGATCCGACCAGGGCGGCGCCACCCCAACCAAGTAAACGGCGACGGTCGATGGCAGGGCGGCTGGTCATGGATGGGGTCCTTCCAGGGTGCGTGGCCTCTCGACTGTGGTGGACGACACCGGGTTTCCCAAGGACGGCAAGGCTTCGGCGTGTGTGGCCCGGCAGTACTCCGGCACCCTCGGCAAGGTCGCCAACTGCCAGATCGCCGTCAGCATCCACGCCGCGACCGACGCCGCTTCGGCGGTGCTGAACTGGCGGCTGTTCGTGCCGGAGTCCTGGGACGACACCTGCGTCCCCGGCCCGGACGGCAAACCGGCCAATGTCCATGCCCGCAGGCTGCGTCAGCAGCCGGTCACCCGTGACCAGGCCGGAGCGAAGAAACCACATGTGCGCCAGCAGTTGCCGCCCGCCGAGCAGATCGACCAGATCCGCCGCCGGCGGGCGGCGTCGAAGGTCCCCGACACCGAGCGGTACCGGCCGAAGTGGCTGATGGCCCTGCAAATGCTCGACGAACTGGCCGAATGGGGCCTGCGTCCGCCGCTGCTGACCGCCGACGCCGGCTACGGCCAGGTCGCCGAGTTCCGTCAAGGCCTGACCGAACGCGGCATTGCCTACGTCGTGGCGACCACGTCGTCCACGACCGCTCAACCCGGCGACGCCCAACCTGTCGAGGTCCCCTACGCCGGCGTCGGTAAGTACCCCACACCGAAGTACCCGCAGCCGGCCCGCAGCCTGAAGGACCTGGCCCTCGCCCATGGCGCCGACGCGACAAGTCTGGTGCGCTGGCGTGCCCGGCTACCCGCACCCGACCGCGGCCCGACCGGCCCGTCGGTGAGCTGTCCGGGCACTTCTTCGCCCTGCGGGTGCGTCCCGCCGGCCGGGTGGTCCGCCGCGGACCACAGTGCGGCGACGACGGTGTCCTGCCCGAATGCTGGCTGCTCGTGCAGTGGCCTCCCGGCCAGGACGAACCCAGCGACTACTGGCTGTCCGACCTGCCCGCCGACACATCCTTGGCCGAGCTGGTCCGCCTGGCCAAGAGCCGCTGGCGCGTCGAGCACGACTACCGCGAACTCAAAACCGCCCTCGGACTCGACCACTTCGAAGGACGATCCTGGATCGGCTGGCACCGCCACGTCACCCTCGCCGCAGCCGCCCAACTGTTCCTCACCCAACTACGGACGACATCCCCAAAGCAACGGGGCAGACCTGAGCCTCTACGCCGTCCTGCGGCAACTGCAGTACCTACTCGCGACCTGGCTCGGGTTCTGCCCCCTCTGCCACCAACTCGTCCCAACCTAACAAAGCACTACTAAGCAGGCGTACTCGTACGACGGTCCCGGATCCGGCCGCAGCGAAGACCCTGGGCCTGATCGGCCGGGACTTCACCGCCCCCGGGGCCAAAGCAGCGCTACGTCGGCGACATCACTTACCTACCGGTCGGTGAACGCGGGTTCCTCTACCTGGCCACCGTCCTGGACCTGCACTCCCGGCGCCTCGCGGGCTGGGCGATCGCCGATCACATGCGCACCGACCTGGTCATCGACGCCCTACACGCCGCGCAGCGAACGCGGCAGCCTGCACGGGGCGATCATGCACACGGACCACGGAGCCCAAGGCGCCGTCCACCGAAGCAGGCCGATCCCGAGAACGAACTCGTACTCGTCGTCCTGCTGCTCCATGGTCTTGGCAGCGCGCTCAAGTTGCTCGTACAACCGCCCGACAGCGTGCAGGCGCCGAGCCTCGTCGGACCATGCCCAGGGCTCCGGGGAGTGTGCAGCGAGGCCGGCTCCGTGCAACAACGAACCGGTGGCGTCCACTCCCGCAGCGATCATCGCTGCGGCGGTCGCCGCTCCGACGAGGACCGAAACGGCGGCCAGGACACCGAGGTGCTGGCGGACAGCCTCGGCAAGGGCGGTGCGGCCGGACAGCAACAGACTCCACCGGCCAGCGTCCTCTTCCCCACGGGTGACCGGGTGGCGGCGAGCATCGCCCACACACCGAGCAGGACCGCCAGGACGGTGCCCGTGCGCCGCACCGTGAACCCGCCCGCCTGGTCGAGCGCGACCGGCTCACCGAACAGGGTGCGGATCGCCGGGTTGCGGGCCAGCGCCGCCAAGGCCGCCGGATCCAGCGCCTCGCTGCGGTAGCCGACCACCACCAGGACGGACATACCCGCGCACACAGCGGTCACGACCAGGCCACCACGACGCACCCTCAGCGAGCTGGTGAGAGCTGAGGAACGCCGTCTGCCCGTTGTCGCGGGCAACCCCGACCGCCTGCTGGAACTGCAGTTCCAAGAGCGGGTCCAGGCCACTAGGGCCTGTTTCAGAAGTACGGACTGAGGTTCAGGCTGGTCGGTTGGGGTAGTGGCGGCCGGCTAGCCAGATGGTGAGGTCCCTGGCGATGTGGCCAGGGTCGGTCTCGATGGTGAGGTCGTGGATGTGCTGGTGGGTGTCACGGCGTTCGACTTCGTAGGTGTCGTCGTCGAGCAGTGAGATCGAGGCGTACCAGGCTGGGTCGTCGTCGGCAGGGTTGATCGTGACGAAGGTGTTGTCAGCGCGGTTCAGCTCGTCGATGAGCATGAACAGGGCGTCTTCGGAGGGGTCGTCGATGTGGTCGCCGTTCTCGGTGTCGGCGTAGTAGTAGTCGGCGGCCATCCGGTGTCTCCCTGCTCTGCTGGTCAGCGGGCTCAGCTTCGCATGAGGTGATGCTCGGTGGTCAGAGCCACTCGTTGATCGCGGCGACGTGCACGGCAGCTTCGAAGCGGACGGCGAGTTTGTCGTAGCGGGTGGCCACGGCACGGTGTCGTTTGAGCCGGTTGATGCCGCACTCCACGGCGTGACGGGCCTTGTAGTCCTCGACGTCGAACACTGGTGGCCTGCCACCGGCTGCGCCGCGCTTCTTACGGTTGCGGGCCTGGTCGGCGGGCTCGGCGATGGTGGCCTTGATCCCGTGGCGGCGCAGATATTCACGGTTGGCCCGCGACGAGTACGCCTTGTCGCCGCGCACCCGAACCGGCCGCTGCCGTGGTCGGCCTGGTCCCAGCCGGGGCACCCGGATACCCCGCAGCACCGGCACGAACTGCGGCGAGTCCCCGCGCTGCCCGGCCGTGACCAGGATCGACAGTGGCTTCTGGCCCTGCTCACACACCAGGTGGATCTTCGTGGTCAGGCCACCGCGGGACCGGCCGAGTCCGTGATCGGCAGGCTCAGACACCACCCCACCGGCTGGCTCCCGCTGCGCGTCAACGTCGCGTCGGGCGCCGGCGGCGTGCTGATGAGCCCGGCAGATCGTCGAGTCGACGTTGACCTCCCAGCAGATCAAGCCGGCCGCGTCCGCCCTGGCCTGCAACGCGGTGAGGATCCGCGCCCACACCCCCGAGCGCTGCCACCGCCGGAACAGCCCATACACCGTCTGCCACGGTCCGTACTCCGGCGGCAGATCACGCCACGGACACCCCGTCCGCACCCGCCACCTGATCCCGTTGATCAATAGTCGACGCGACCACACCGCTGGCCGCCCACGCCCCACCGACGCGGGCAGTAGCGGCTCCAACATCGTCCACTGCTCGTCGGTCAGATCACCACGACCCACCACAAGATCATCGACGGAGACGAGCCCGTGGATCAACTTCTGAAACAGGCCCTAGTCGCGTTCCTTGCGATCGCGTCGGTCACCGCGGGAACGCTGTCAGGGGCGCCCGCGAGCGCGAAGACGCAGGAGGCCGGTCGGGTCCAACCTCCGGTGCCGTCACCTGGCCGGTCGGTCACCGGCGTGAAGCCGCTGCCTACCAAGTTCGTGACCTCCCGTGACGCAGCGAAGAACAATCATCGACCTACGCGCACCGAATGGCCGAAGCCCGCCGCCGCACAGGTCGATCTGACTCCTGTCGGCACCCAAGCCGCCGCTGCGCAGGGCAAGGTGCGGGCCGCAGGAACCCCGGTCTGGGTGCAGCCCACGGCAAAGCGCGGCGTCCCTTACGCCGGTCCCCAGCGCCTCGACGTCCGAGTGCTCGATCGCGCCGCGACCGAGGCTGCCGGTATCGACGGGGTCCTGCTCACCGTCGCTCCACAGGCAACAACGGCCTCGAAAACCCCCGGCGGCGCGTCTCTCCGGGTGGGGCTGGACTACGCCGGCTTCGCCGAAGCGTACGGCGGAAACTACGGCTACCGGCTCAAGATCGTCCAGTTGCCCGCATGTGCGTTGACTACTCCGAAGCGGGCGGAGTGCCGCACCCTTCGGCCCTTGCCGTCGAGCAACGACGTCGCGGGTAAGACGGTGTCAGCGGAGATTCCGGCCAGCGCCATCGCGGGACAGACCGAGCCGGCCGCCACCGCGACCACAGTGCTGGCCGCAGTCGCGGGCGCAGGTGACGAAGGCGGCGCCGGTGGAACCTACGCCGCTACTGACCTGAATCCGTCCGGATCCTGGACCGCCGGCGGCAGCACCGGCTCCTTCAGCTACTCGTATCCGTTGACGGTGCCGTCGAGCCGCTCAAAGTTGGCTCCGCAACTGGCCCTGTCCTATAGCTCCAGCGCGGTGGACGGGCAGACCGCCGCGACTAACGCGCAGGCGTCCTGGGTAGGGGATGGCTGGTCGACACCACGAAACTATGTAGAGCAAACCTTTGTGTCCTGTAAAGACGATCCGCGCGGCAGCCCATCGCCGAAGAAAACGTACGACCGCTGCTACGCCGGCCCTATCCTGACGCTATCGCTCAACGGATCGTCGGCGTCGATGGTGTGGGACGCGGGCAAAAAAACCTGGAAGCTCCAGAGCGACAACGGCTCGCTGATCAAGAAGGTAACCGGCTCCAACAACGGCAGCGACACTTACAACACCGATTACTGGCGGGTGACAGAGCCCGACGGCACTATCTACGAGTTCGGCCGTAACCGACTCCCCGGCTGGTCCGCGCAAAAACCCGAGACCAACTCGGTGGACTACTCGCCGGTCTACTCGCCGCATGACGGTGACCCCTGCTACGACTCTGCCGGCTTCACCGCGTCAGTCTGCACGATGGCGTACCGCTGGAATCTCGACTACGTCAAGGATGTCCACGGCAATGCCATGTCCTACTACTACAAGCAGGACACCAACTATTACGGTCGCGACGAGGGAACCAGCGACGTTCCCTATATCCGGGACAGTTGGCTGGAGCGCATCGACTACGGTTTCACCGACGGCAACGCCTACGGCACCGTGCCGAACAGGGTCATCTTCCACACCGACGACCGCTGCCTCTCCAGCACCTGCAAACCGCTAAACGACACCACCAAGGCCAGCTGGCCAGACGTCCCGTTCGACCTGATCTGCAACCAAGGCACCGACTGCAGGTCGTGGAGCCCGTCCTTCTTCTCGACCGTCCGGCTTACCTCAATCGAGGCCCAGCAGTACAACGTGGCCAGCGCCAAATACGAACCGGTCGACTCATACGCGCTGACGCACACCATGCCGCCGACCGGCGACGGCACCGCCCCGACCTTGTGGCTCACGTCGATCACCCGCACTGGTCGCGACCTCTCCTCCGGCGGCTCCACCACCCCGATCAGCCTGCCATCTGTGTCGTTCACCGGTATTAAACTGCCCAACCGTGTCGACGTCACCGGCGGTTTTCCGTCGTTCTACCGGCAGCGGATCGAAACCATCACCACCGAGACCGGTTCGGTCATAACCGCAAGCTACGAACTACCGCTGCTCTGCACTGCCCCGGTCACGACCAGCCCCGCCTCGAACACCAGGTCCTGCTATCCGGTCTACTGGGCCCCGGATGGCCTCACCAATCCGATCCGCGACTGGTTCCACAAGTACGCGGTGACGAAAGTCTCCGCCACCGACCCAACCGGCGGCGCGCCTAAGACCTCCACCAGTTACAAATACGTTGGCGGCGCCGCCTGGCACTACGACGACAACGAGGTCGTCAAGACCAAGTACCGTACCTACGGTCAGTTCCGCGGCTACGGCACGGTCGAAACCCGCAATGGCGATGTCGACAACGACCCGCAGACGCTGACGGTCACCGCCTACTACCGGGGCATGTCCAAGAACAACAACACCACCGTGGTCAACGTCAGGGACTCCGCCGGCGGCGACCACGAGGACCTCGACCAGCTCGCCGGCCGGGCACTGGAGACCACGACATACCGCGGCGACGGCGGCCCGGTCGAGACCTCGACCGTAACCTCATACTGGGTCTCGCCTGCGAGCGCAACCCGAAACAGGACTGGTCTGCCCGCGCTTACGGCGACAAGGACAGCGCCGATCCAGACCTGGAGCCGGCAAGCGGTAACCACCACCGGCACCACGACATGGCGCTACAGCCAAACCGACCACACGTACGACACCTCGGTCAACTCGCCGACCTTCGGTCTACTCAAGCACTCGTACGAACACTCCGTGCCGGTGAACCCCGCCTATGACCGCTGCACCAGCAAGACGTACGCGCCGACGAACATCGACGAGAACAACGACAAGAACATCGTCGGTTTGATCAGCGAGATCGAAACGGTCTCGGTGGCCTGCGGCGGGTTCACTCAGGGTTCCCCGGCGTCCGTGCCCGGAAGCGTGAACACACTGACCGCACCGGCCACCGTCAACAGGCCCACGCAGGTTGTCTCACACATCCGGACCTACTACGACGACCCAGCGTTCGACACCACCTTCCCCCAGCCCGTCGTCCCGACCAAGGGCATCGTGACCATGGTCCGCAAGGCAACTGGCTATGTCTCGGGCGCGTACGTCTACCAGACCACCGACCGCGCCGAATTCGACACCTACGGCCGCGCGGTCGGTGCCTACGACGCGAACGGCAACAAGACCACCACCAGCTACACGGATAACGCCGTTGGCCTGACCACGGGCACCAAGACGACGAACGCCGAGGGCCACTCGACGTCGTCGACGGTCACCCCGAAACGCAACCTGACCACGGTCACCACCGACGCCAACAGCATCGTGACCAGCCGACAGTTCGACGCTCTCGGCCGGGTCAAGGCGATCTGGTTAGCGTCCCGGGCGCCCAGCAACTCCCCTCACTACCGCTATACGTACACCGTCGAGAAGACTGGGCCGACCGCCACCACCGTTGAGAAGCTGAACAACTCCGGCAGCTACGCCATCTCGACATCGATCTACGACGCGCAGCTGCGACCGCGCCAGACCCAAGTGGTCAGCCCGGCGGGCGGCCGATTGATCACCGACACCTTCTACGACAGCCGGGGCTGGGTGCGGGCCACCTACAACGGCTGGTGGGACGCCGCCAACAGCCCCGGTAACACCCCTGTCTATGCTGCGGACCTCGGTAAGAAGGTTCTCAATCAGACCTTCAACACGTACGACGGCGCCGGCAGGGCCATCCTCGTTGAGAACGCCCGGGACAACCTCGTCGTCTCATCCACCCGCACCGTCTACAACGGCGACCGGACCACGGTGCTTCCGCCGACGGGCGGCACCACCACCACCACTGTCACCGACCCGATGGGCCGCACCACGCAGCTGCTCCAGTACACCGCCGCCCCGACGCTCGTCAGCCCGTCGAACTCCTTCACCGGCGCGTACTACCTGACCGGTGGGACAACGGTGGCGACCAGCTACGGCTTCGACGGCCACGGCAACCAGTCGACCCTCACGGACGCCGCTGGCAACACGTGGACCCGCGAATACGACCTACTGGGCCGGGTCACCAGCAAGAGCGACCCCGATGCCGGCATCAGCACCACCAAGTACGACGGCATCGGCAATATCACCGAGGCCACCGACGCCAGACTCAAGACCGTCTCTTACAGCTACGACAAGATCAACCGCAAGATTGGAAGCTTCGCCGCCAAGCAGGCCGCGCAGTCGTCGACCAACCAGATCGCTTCCTGGGTCTACGACAACGACAACGCGGCAGTGCCTGGAATGACGAATCCGATCGGAAAGCTCACTACCACCACCGCCTACCGCAACAACGCCGCCTACATCACCCAGTACAACGGCTTCAACACCTTCGGCAGCTCCACAGGCGAGACGATCACCATCCCAGCCACCGAGGGCCTGCTCGGCAACACCTACACAGTCGGCCACAGATACCTGGCCGTCACCAATGCGCCGTACAGCGACACGTACCAGGCCAACGGCGGTCTCCCGACGGAAACAGTCACCTACGGCTACACCGGGGCGTTGGAGCTACCGACCACCGCCAGCAGCCTGCTCGCCACCTACGCCAACGTCACCCACTACGACGCATGGGGCAGGGTGACTGGCGGCGGGATCAACGCGAGCACCAGCCAGGCCTCTCTCGTCAACACGTACGACGACCACACCGGTCGTCTGATGCAACGCAAGATCACGAAAACCACTACTAGCACCACGAACGTCGGGCAACGGGACTACAAGTACGACCTGTTCGGCAACACCATCAAGCAGGTCGAAACCCGCCACCAACCATCGGTGGCTGCGGAGACACAGTGCTACCGCTACAACTCGCTGCGTCAAGTCACCTCCGCATGGACAGCCACTGACGACTGCGCGGTGACGCCGACCAGCAGCAACCGGTCGATGGTCAGCAGCGGAATCGGTTCGACCAGCGCCTACTGGACCGAGTGGACCGTAGACGCCCTCGGCAACCGCAAGAGCCAGAAGCAGTACTCGCTCACCGGCGGCACCGACACCACCACCAACTACATCTACAACGGCAATGGCGAGGGGCAGCCGAACACGCTGACCAGCACCAGCACCACGGGCGGGCTAACTGGCTCCACGGCGTACACGTACGACGAATCCGGCAACATGACCACC
Organism: Micromonospora sp. M71_S20; assembly: GCF_003664255.1. Taxonomy (NCBI): domain Bacteria; kingdom Bacillati; phylum Actinomycetota; class Actinomycetes; order Micromonosporales; family Micromonosporaceae; genus Micromonospora; species Micromonospora sp. M71_S20. The sequence goes on from NZ_RCCV01000004.1 coordinate 202,964, forward strand.
CGCACCGCAGGACGGGGAAATCAGACCCTCCGCTGGGACGACACCGGCGAGCTCGCAGCGGTGACCGGCGGCACGGGCGGCGACAGCAGCTTCCTGTACGACGCCGATGGCAACCTTCTGATCCAGAAAGACCCCGGCCAGGCAACCCTGTACCTGCCAACCCAGCAGATCACCCTCAACACCAGCACCCAAAACCTGAGCGGGGTGCGGTACTACCCGCTGCCCAATGGCGCGACTGCCGTGCGGACAGGCACCGGCACCAACTACAGCTACGTGATTCCCGACCACCAAGGCACACCAAGCCTCTACCTCAACAACACCGCACAAATTCCCACCTGGCGGCAGTACACCCCTTACGGCGAACCGCGCGGGGCGACCGTCACCTCCCCCGACAACCGTGGATTCCTCAACCAGCCGCTCAACACGAATACTGGGCTCACTCAGGTGAGTACCCGCAACTACGACCCCACAATCGGCCGCTTCGTCTCCCTTGACCCGCTGCAGGACCTCGCGGACCCGCAACAGTGGAACGGGTATGCCTACGCCAACAACTCACCGGTAACCTTCAGCGACCCCAGCGGCCTCATCAACGATGACTGCGCGATCTTCGACTGCTACGGATATGACCCCAACGAAGGCTGCCCGCATGGCTGCGGCTCCACGGACAACGTCGCATGGGGAATCGACCAAGGACTGAGCGGCACCGCCCCCAAAAAACGCAACGACCCACGAATCCTCGGCAACGTCATCCGAGTTCCAGAGACAATTTCGCTAGAAGAGTTCACCCGCCGCTGGAACGCGCAGCGTGGCAAGTGGTTCGGTAGTTCAAATTTCGCAAACGATGAGCTGGTGGCGTCGGACGAGCGTGCGCTCGCTATGAACATTTGCCACGAGATGGGTCGACCCGGCGGATGCCAAGAGTGGATCGAGGAGCTTTACAGCCCCTACATCGACCACAAGGCGGCGACCCTACCCTCCGATGACCTGATCCCCGGCGGGACCGGTGCACTCGGCGCCGCCGCCGGCGCGGGCCGTGCAGCTGGAGGCAGCCGCCCTGGTGGAAGTGGCTGCAGCTGTGGCTGCAAGAGCTTCAGCGGCGATACCGAGGTCCTAATGGCCGACGGGACAAAGAAGCGCCTGGACGAAATTTCGCCTGGCGACGAGGTCATGGCCTCGGACCCGGAGACCGGTGAGCAGGGACCCCGGGTCGTGACGGACGTCTGGGTCCACTCCGATGATCTGATCAGGCTCGATCTCGCCGGTGGCTCGGTCATGACAACCGAGGACCATCCCTTCTGGAATCATACAGACCGCGAGTGGCAACGGGCCGACGAACTCGACGCAGGCGACGTTGTCAAGACCGCAGACGGAGGGACGAGGTCTGTCATCGGCCTCCGCCTTGTCACCGGCCGCACCGACCTCGCCTACAACCTGACCGTCGACGGCATTCACACGTACTATGTGATGGCCGGCGAAGCTTCCGTCTTGGTGCACAACACCGGCGACGATATAGTCAGGGTCGGTCGCTGGATGTCGCAACGTGAATACGATGTCATGGTGAGGACTGGAAGGGTGCAACCTGGTGCTGGCGGTCTGACCTATGTGGTTTATCCGGCAAGCCGAGATGCCTTCAAACCCACTTGGCCCGGATCTGTATATGCAGAGTTTGATGTGCCACGATCATCGCTCATCCAGGGTGGTCGGCCTGGTGACTATAAGATGGCGGAGGCTGACACGCTAATGGGACGTTACTTGGCCAAAAAGGGTGGAACGCCAGGTATGCCTAATGCGACGAATATTGGCCCATGCAGCTAAGGGGCGCACCTTTGCTTGACGCTGTGCTTGGACTGATTTCGCAAGTTGCGGCCACTGGCCTGCCAGCCAGCATTGTTTCGACCGTCAAACAGTCGCCCGATAGCTGGATCAAAAGATCCGTCTCGTGGACGTTGGAGGCGGGAGATCTTGGTGCTCAATTGACCATATGGGAAGACGGTGATGCGGAGATCGACCTTGTTGACATGGAGACTCTTGAAGCTAGGGCCGAACATCGGAAAATCAAAGGACAACGCGATATTCGGCTAGCTTTGGACGCTGTTTGCAATTGGGTGCTCGGTCGGCCGTCACCCGACAGCATGCCGTGATGCGGAGAGGCTAGGTTCAAGTCCCTTCGGTGCACCGATCTGACCAGGGAAGGAAGCCGATCGGCTGCAGATCTTGAATGGTCAGGTTGTGTCGGGTTCGAGTGCCAGTCCGGTGCGACGGATAGTTCTCACCTCAGTCACGACGTCCGGCACCCATGCGTCAGGGGTGCCGGACGTCGCTGCCGTTAGTACTGCAACGGCAGTAGGCGAATCGAGTTCGGCTCGCGTTCGTTGGTCTGCCTGTGACGGATGTTGATGTTGACCGGTGGCATGGAGAGTTGGACCGGTTGCACGCGCGGATCGGGGCCCGGTTTCGTCGGGCGGAGCCGCGGCGGCGGGTGCGTCAGTACCTGTGTGGGCTGGTGTCGGGTCTGGGCCGTAAGAATGGCTGGACCCTGGCGGAGCAGGCCGGGGACGTGTCGCCGGACGGGATGCAGCGGTTGTTGCGGTGGGCGGACTGGGACGTTGATGCCGTCCGTGACGATGTGCGGGACTACGTGGTCGAGCACCTCGGCGATCCGGCGGGTGTGCTGATCGTCGACGACACCGGCTTCCTGAAGAAGGGCACGCGGTCGGCCGGGGTGCAACGCCAGTACTCCGGCACCGCGGGACGGACGGAGAACTGCCAGGTCGGGGTGTTCCTGGCCTACCGCTCCAGCAAGGGCCACGCGTTGATCGACCGGCAGCTCTACCTCCCGACGTCGTGGACCGATGACCGAGACCGCTGTCGGGCCGCCGGGATCCCCGACGAGGTCGAGTTCGCCACGAAGGTGCAGATGGCCCGTCAGATGCTGGCCCGAGCGTTGGATACCGGGGTGCCGGTGGGGTGGGTGACGATGGACGAGGCCTACGGGCAGTCGAAGTCGCTGCGGGTGTGGTTGGAACACCGGGATGTGGCTTATGTGGTCGGTCGCGACCCGCCGCAATGACGACATGATCACCACCATGATGGGCATCGTCCGCGCGGACGAGCTGATTGCCGCTCTGCCGGCTCGGGCGTGGTGCCGGCTGTCTGCTGGCGCGGGCGCACACGGCCCCCGCGAGTACTGGTGGGCGCGGGTGCCGGTGCGCATCGGTTGGCAGCCCGGCCGGGGGCACTGGCTGCTGGCCCGGCGCAGCATCGCCACCGGCGAGATCGCCTACTACGTCTGTTACGGGCCTCGCCGTACTCGCCTGGTCGACCTCGCCCGCATCGCCGGTGCCCGGTGGGCGGTCGAGGAGTGCTTTCAGCAGGCCAAGAACGAAGCCGGCCTCGACGAGTACCAGGTCCGTGACTGGCGAGCCTGGTACGCCCACATCACCCTGTCCATGGCCGCCCACGCCTGGCTCTCCGTCGCCCGATCCCTTACGACAAAAGGGGATCCAGTCCCGGCGACGGCATGATGATCGGCTACACGGTACCGGAGATCCGAAGGCTGCTCACCGCACTCGTAGTGCGATCAACTCACCCGCCAGAGCGCGTCTGGGCTTGGTCGCGCTGGCGCCGACGACGCCAACACCAAGCCCGAACCTGCCACTACCGACGACGCGGATACCCCTGACCAACTGCCGTTGCAGTACTAAGCGTTCGGGGGGTGCCCTTCGGGGCCATCCCCCGAACAGTCTGCCCGCATGGCCCGCATGCGCGCCGAACCGGCGCGGAATCACGTGCGGCCCACCTCTTCTGGGGCCGCGACAGTGCCGGCATGTCAGAGACCTACGGGGCCTACGACGACCTCGATCGCACGATGGCCGCCGACGCCGACGACTTGCGCCGCGCCACCACCGTGTCCGAGCCGATCACGAGCGGGACTCTCATCGGGGCCGGCTACCACATGGCAGCGATCGCGGCGTCAATCGCGAGGGCCAGCGAGTTCGAGAGCTTGGTCGACAACCACAACAATCTCGAAGAGCCGCTCATCTTCACGAACGACACCCTGGTCTTCCTGGCCCAGTACATGAGCAACCTGGCCGAGTCCGTGCAGCGCAACCCAACCCGTTAGCACCTACGACACCGATGCGCTGGTGCCGTGGCTGCGTGGGTGTGACACGAAACTCCGCGCCGCAGCGGAAGCGACCAAGAAGCCGCCGAAGCGGCGCCGCGAAGCGGAGTAGCCCTCTCCCCGGGGCAGCCTCGGTAGCCCTCGATGTAACCGGCGACGTCGTTCTCGGCGGTGCCCCATACGCTGGCATCGGGTGAGACGACACATCGAAAAGGGGAGAAGGCGTGGACGGAGAGGTCTGGGGCGAGGCGGAGGTGCCCTTCCCCGACTGGAAGGGCACCGCGCAGCTGGACGAGCGCTTGACGGTTCCGTGGGAAGGGCTGGCGCGGACGGTTGGCCTCGACAGTGAGCAGTGGCAGGTGGTGGGGTTCAGCATCGGTGGCGGTGAGCACGGGTACGACCTGCGGCTGGTAGCCGCGCCCCGTGATGTGTGGGAGAAGGTCAAGGCCGACGATCGTGCCGAGATCGAAGTGACCGAGTTCCTCGTGCACGATGTTGACCCGCTCGCGATCCTCCAGCAGATGACGCACGCGTTCGAGTTGAAGATGCGGCTCCGCGCCTTCGACGGGCGTACGGTGCGGGTCCGCGCCCTGTCCGATCTTCCGTCGGAGCTGTTCTTGGACGAGAACTTCGGGCCGCAGGAGGGCTGACGGCGGGCGAGCTGCTGGCCGCGTGGGGAGCGAGGCGGCGCGGGCGCCGGTCCCGAGACAGCGTGTGGCCGGCACCCACCCCCTGGGTGCAGGCCGTGTTGCGCGTCGTCGACGGTGCGGTGCGGCAGAGCTGGCACATGGCCGTCGACGCGCAACCCCCTTGTCTGGTGCATCGATCGGGCGTCGCCGGTGGTGACGGGTTCGCGGCGGCGAATGTGAATGAGGTGCCTTCCCGGCGTGGCGCTGTCCGAGAACCGATCCTTTCTCGAACAAGATCGATAACGGGCGGTCGGCTCGGTATGTCCCGTACAGAAAACCCGTCCGGAAACCTCGGCGGTCGTCCGCCCGCCATGCCCCGAGAAGGTCGCCTACGCGCTCCAACTCCTCGCCGAGCCCGAACGGTCGATGTCCTCCATCGCCAAACTGCTCGGCATCTCGCCCCTGCCTGAGTTGTTTTCCGCCACAGCTACGGACGGTCCAGGATCAACCGGGTCAGGGCGGACCTGACCCCCAGGGTGGATCGTTGAGTAGGCCATGACGGATCAGGTGCACCACCTGCGGGACAATCCGGCGCGGTACTACGAGGTGCTGGGACGGGTCATGTCCGCCCTGCGCGAGACCTGCGCGCTCAACGGCGCCACCCACCTCGACTGGTGGCCCGGCAACGGCGGCCGGACATGGGAGATCGAGTGGCAGGGCGGCCCCTTCCCGGCCGAGGTCGCCGCGAGGCTGCTCGGGGTGCCGGAAGCCGGCGCCGACGACGACGTGGTCGACCACGCGGTACGCGGCCTGATCTCGCCGGGACGGGGAGAGAACGAGCGCGCGCACTTGGTCGTGCTCGACGTGCCGGTGACCCTGCGCGCGATCGACCCGATCGGCGCTAGCCAGGTCTGGACGACCCTCACCCTCACGCAGAGGAAGGGGGAGTCCGGATCACGAAGCGTAGGTTAGGCGGCACCGGCGACGGTAGCCACGCACTTCGGACCACAGAACGCGCGCGAAACAGCCATGCTCGGCGGGGCGTTGGTCCTCACGCTCGCCCATGGAACCCTCACACCCCCTACGAGCGGGGCCGGCTGGGTGCGCCCGTCGCAGGGGTCCCGGTCGCCCTGGCGAGTGCTACTGGTGCTTGCTGACGTAGGCGAAGAAGAACAACATCAGGATCAGTCCGAACCAGAAGTTCCAGACCGAGTTCACGCGGTAGTAGCCGCGTACCGGCTTCCCGCCGCGCTTGTGCGGACTGACGAACGGCATGACGCCTCCGTGATCGACTCGCTACCTGACGGTATGCATGGATATCACGGGGCGGTGACAACATCGGCGAACCCGAAGAGTCGCCGGTCGGATTGGTGGCCCGTTACGAGGTGACCAGGGTCCACGCGCTGACCGCGCCCAGCAGGATCAGGGCCGGCACGATCAGCAGCAGTTCGGCGGCAGAGCCGGTGCGGAAGCGCAGCGGGGCCCACATGCCCAGCGGCGCCCATCGGCAGCCCCGGATCCGGATCGGCCACAGTAGCGGCACCCGGGTGAAGGTCAGCGCGTCGCCGAGGGAGTGGACCAGGCAGCCCAGTCCCAGTGGCAGGCCCACCCACCACCACCCTGCGACCGGCCCAGGCAGCGCTGCGGCCATCAACCCGACGAACAGCCCGGCCGCCGCCGCTCCGTACGCCCCACGGGTGCGCTTGCGCAGCGCCCCGCGCGTGGCCAGCGCCGTGGCCAGCCCGGCGACGACCGCTGCGGCGATGTCCCCACCGAGCCAGCACAGCAGCGACACCAGCAGGCCGGCGGCCACCGCGAACAGCAGGGTGTGCGTGACTGCCCGGTGCCCGCCCCGGCCCGTACAGCAGCGGCAGGACGCCGTCCGCAGCGCCGCCGCTCCCGCCGCCGTTCCCCGGGCGATTAGCCGGGTCACCGGACCCAACGACCGGGCAATAACCGACCCGGGATGATCGACGTCCGGCAGCAACGCCCCGCCCGCGGTGACAGCCGCGCCGACCACCACCGTTCCCACCGCTGGCCGCGCCCCCAGGCCCGCCGCCAACGCGCAGCTGCCCAACCAGACCACTGCCCCGGACAACGCGTGAGACCGACCCATCACCGCCGCGCCACCACCCTTCACCCTCAACACCAAACGTGAAGGAAGCATCGCAGAGAGCACCGACACGCGAGGGTCTGCACGGGGAGTGGCGGCCCGATGGCGAGGTGATCGGCGGGCCGGGGAGCTGAACCGGCCGGCCGCAGGCGGCGGCTACCTCGTGAGCTCGCTACCTGCCAGCTTGGATGGCTGCCCTGCTCATCCGGCCAACGATTGCAGCCTACGGCCATCGGCCCTGCTCCGAAGGCGAAGGGCGGCCTCGCGCTCATGATCAGCGAATAGCGCAGGGATCGAATAGGTGCACTCCACCGGTGGTCAGCGGCGACATCGGCACGGCAGGCTGACCGCGCTCGCCTGCGACTACGACGGAAAGCCCCCCGACGTCGCCGGTCGCCGGGATAGTCCGGCTGGAAGCGCCCTTACCGCGGACCGGTGACATCGCCTGTTCCACGAGCGCCAGTTCGCCTGGTCAGAGCGGGTTCTGAATCTTCGTCGTTGGCCTGGGGCCCTCATTTCTCAGACGGCTGTGAGGGGGGTAGCGCCCTGACCATCGTGCCGCGTTGACCGCACCGCCGGCGCCGACGAGCAGCGCCACCGCGAGGCCGTGCAGGGGTGGAAACTGCGCGCAGGTCGCTCCGTCGCGACCGATGACGCTGGCGGAAGTTGCAGGATCTGATTTCGGCTGCGGCCTTGTGTGCCTTGGAACCTGTAGGAATGTCCCTCAATAGGCGCACATATTCTCCGCCAAAACAATTGATCATCTTAGCTGCGGTGCCCGACTCGGATTACCCGACGTGAATAGTCATTGACGCTACGTTGCCGCCTAAGTAGCGTCGTCGAGGTCGGCCGACACTCATCGAAGCAAATGCCAAGACGAGGGAGAGTCGAGTGAAACGATCACTCTATTCTGTTGGTGCTGGTGTGGTGATGTCGCTGGCGTTGGCCGCTCCCGCCGCAGCGGCTCCGGTGCAGCCGTTCACCGAGACCACCGCCTGCGACGATGGTCGTGTGTGCATGTGGGAGGACCCGTTCAAGGCTGGTAACCGGTACGTGCACTCCACGCAGACGACGTTCGAGATCCCCGGATGGGACGGCGACAACGAGATCAGTTCGGCCTGGAACCGCACCGGTCAGAAGCTGACGATTTTCGACAACGACGGCTACACCGGCACGCGAATTTGCCTAAACGCTGGCGAATATGTCGCGGAGTTGGGGCCGGAGCGCGCCTTCGACAATGAGGCGGAGAGCTACAAGCTCGCCAGCAACTGTCTCTGATCGATCACAGCGACGCGCGGCGAGGGTGCTGGCCATAGATTCGTATGGCTGGCATCCTCGGCGTCGTGAGCAACTTCGGGGGTGGTCTTCTGGATGGGCATCGGTGTGGGCGCTGACGTCGTCTCGAGCGACGGCTTGACCTACACGGTCGGCCAGACGGTCGCCGTGCGCGAGGCCAGCGTGCGTGTGGCCAGGGGCGAGGTTGTCGCGATCACGGGCCCGTCCGGCTCGGGCAAATCCACTCTGCTGTTCCTGCTCGCGGGAGTGTTAAGTCCGGACAAGGGGTCGGTGCACCTCAACGGCGTCGACCTCGGCGCGGTCAGTGACCGCGCACGAGCCGGTTTGCGGCTGCGCCAGTGCGGCTTCGTGATGCAGTTCGGCGACCTGATACCGGAACTGACGCTGGCCGAGAACGTGGAGCTGCCGTTGCGCCTGACCGGCGTATCCGCCCGCAAGGCCCGCGCGACCGCGGACGGACTGCTGGCTCGCCTCGGCCTCGACGGCGAGCGGAATCGCACGCCGTCGCGGGTGTCCGGTGGGCAAGCCCAGCGGGCCGCCATCGCGCGGGCGCTCGTGCACCAGCCGAGTGTTGTCTTCGCTGACGAACCGACCGGCGCGCTGGACTCCCGCTCAGCCGCGCAGTCGCTGTCAGCGCTGCTCGACCTGGCTCGCGCTGGCGGCAGCGCGCTCATCCTGGTCACCCACGCCGCCGAGGTCGCCGCAACGGCCGACCGGGTCCTGACAATGCGAGACGGCGTGCTGCAAGCATGAGCTACCTCCCGTTCGTGCGCTTGGGGTTGCGGCTGTGCCGCGGCGGCGGCCCCGCTGGACTGGTCCGCCTGGTGCTGCAGGCAGCAGCGGTCGCCTTCGGCGCGTTCGTGCTCCTGGCCACCCTCGCCGCTCCGGGTGTCGCCGAGCGGCAAGACGGCCGCATCGGTAATCGAGAGCCCGTCCTGGCGACGTCAGCCGGCACGGCGGGATGTCTCAAGCTACGCACCGTCGAGGACAGCATCGGCTCCCGCCCATTACGCCGTGTCGCCGTGTGGAACACCACCGCGCAGTCGCCTCGGCCACCCGGCATGCTGGCTTGGCCAGCGGCCGGTGAGATCGTGGTGTCACCCGCCCTGGCAGAGCTCATCGGCGACGACGCGCGCGCTGCCGCGAGGTTCCCGCAGCGTGTCGTCGGCCTCGTTGACGCCGCGGGCTTGGTTGCGCCCGACGAGCTGTTGGCCTACGTCGGCGTGCCCGCCGCCGAAGCGGATCGGGCGGGCGGGACGCAGTGCGTCGAACGGATCGGTACGCAGATCAGGCATCGGGGCGCTTCATGGACTGGGGCTGTCGAGGAGGTGCTGCGGCCGGCTGTGCTCGTGCCGGTCGGCATGGCCGTGTTCGTGTTCGTACCTCTAGGCATCTTCCTGGCGGCGTCGGCACGGTTGTCGGCGGCCACCCGGGAACGACGGCTGGCCGCTCTTCGCCTGCTCGGGGCCGACGCCCGCCAGACGCAGGTGGTCAACGCCGTCGAGACCGGGGCGGTGGCGGCCGTCGGCGCCGCGATCGGGATCGCCGGCTGGCTGTCCGCTCGCGGCGGAACCGAACAGGTGAGTCTTGGTCACCTGCGCTGGTTCGCCGACGATCTCGCGCTGTCGCCGTTGACTGTCGCGTTGACCGCAGTGGGGCTGCCGCTGTTTGCCGTTGCCGTGGCCACCGGCGCGTTCGCCCGCCTGCGCGGCAATCCACTCCACACCTTCCGCAACGCGGCCAGCCGACGGCCGGCGCTGCTGCGGATCGCGCCCATCACCTGCGGAGTCGCCCTCCTAGCCGGCGCAGCGGCACTGCCCGCCACGAGGGCCTTCTGGGCACTGTTGGCCTTCGCCGCCGGCCTCGTCCTGACAGCCGTGGGACTGCCGCTGGCCACGCCGCTGCTCGTGCAGACCATGTGGCAGCGCCTCAACCTGCGTCCCGGTCTCCCGCCAGCGCTGCGTATCGCCGGGCGGCGCGCCCTGGCCTCAGACGGCGCTGCGGCCCGCCTCGTCGCGACGGTAGGTGTCACCCTCTTCGCCGCAGGAATCGGCCTCGGCGCCGCGGAGCACGTCCGCCTCGCCGAGTCGTTGGCCACACCGTCCGCGCCAACCCAGCTCAAGCTCACCCTCGACGGCGCCGTGAACCCCACCGCGCTCGACGCTCTGCGCGCCACCCCGGGCATACGCGGCGCCTCCCAATACGTATACGCCTCGGCGGAATTGGCTGCCGAGAAGCGGGCCGACGTCATGATCGCCTCCTGCGCCGACGTCCGCGGACTGTTCGACGGCGCGGAGGCATGCGTTCCTGAGCGCGTCTACCGGTTGCACATCAACTCGCCCGACTTCGCCGGCGAGCCGCAACTCCCGGCGGGCACCACCCTGCGCCTGACGCCGGCCGCGGAAACCAACTGTCCTGCGGCGCGGACCGTCGTGGCTCCCGCCGACAAGCTTGAGCTGACCCCGAAGCTGTACGCCGACCGGCCGTACCAACTGCTCATCACCACCGCTGCGACCTGCACCGCAGCGCAGACCACCACCGTTCTCCTGCACAACGAACCACCCGTGCTGGAACGGGCCCGCCAGATCCTCGCCACACAAGCTCCCGCATCCAACGTTCAGGGCTTCCTCGGCACCACGCAGGGTCTCGGAGGTGCCACCGTCACCGTGATCATCGGCGCGCTGATGGCCATCACCCTCCTGCTGTGCCTCGCCGCACTCGTCGTCGTCGCCGTCGACCGGCTGATCGAACGCCGCCGGCTCACTGCGGCCCTACGGATCGTCGGAGTGCCCCGCCGGACAGAAGCCGCAGCCGACATGGCAGAAGTGGCCCTCCCCCTGGCCATCTCGGCGGCATTGGCGATGGCGGCGACCGCGGGTGCCGTCCATGTCGCTATCGAGATCACCGGGGTCACCACGCGCCGGTTCGGGGAGATCCTGCTCATACAGGTTGGCCTCACCGCAACCGCCGTCGTGCTGCTCACCGCGGTTGTCTACGTCGGCACCCTGCTCAGAACCAGCAGCGAAGACCTCCGGCGCGAGTAACACCGGGAAGCTCTTGGGAGCTGTCTCGATCCGGCGTTTTCGTCAAGCTCGCTGCGGAGCGCCCGCGTTACGGGCGATGCCCACGGAATCAGAGGCTGTCGGCGTCGGGGAGCTGCGCGAGCACCTCTGGCGGCGCCGGCTCGACGGGCAGGGGCCGGGGTTCGGTGTGCTTGTCCGGGCTGCACCGGCTGAACGGCCCGTACTCGGCGGCCAGCGCGGCGAGGTGCGGGTCGAGGTGGTCGCGCCACCAGATGCTCATGCCGGTCTGTGGGTCGCTGACCCGTAGCGTTTCCCAGGCTCGCCACAGTGCGTACAGGCGGGAGATCGCCTCCGGGTGCGCCCACCAGCGAGGGCACCAGTTCACCCCCGAGGTCGGCCCGGTGGCGAGGCGTCGTTCGACGACGTGGGCGAGGTCATCCCCGACGAACGCCTCGACGTTGCGGTAGGCCGGCTCCGGTGCAGCGTCGTCGCCGGCTGGCGGTGTGGCGGCCGGCGGCGTCACGTCCGGGTCGCCGGCGAGTTGGCCGAGCAGGGCGCTGAGGTCGGCGACCGGGTCGCCGGCCGGTCCGGGCTGGGGCAGGGTCATGGGGTCGGCTCCGGCGGGGCGTCGTCGGGGGTGAGGGTCCAGTCGGTGCAGCCGTGGGGGTCCCAGCGGGCGATCGAGGCGCGGATCGCCTCGGCGTGCGGGCCGGTCTGCCAGGGGGCGGTGCGGGCGAGCGCGGGCGGGGCGCCGGAGGCGTAGACGACCATCCGGCCGCGGGGTAGGGCGTGTAGGTCGGAGACGTCGAGGATGCGCTGGCGGCGGGTGGCGTGCGAGACGGACCGCTGGCCCCATCCGGATCCGCTGCTGCTCGTCGACCTGGTCGTGACGTCGTGGTCGCCGATGAGCTTGGAGAGCTCTTCGAGCCAGTCGGGGTCGGCGACGCCGCCGCCGTAGGTGCGGACGTTCGCCGCGGACCAGAGTTTGCGCATGCCCTCGCGTCCCCACACGTCGACGCCCTGGGGGTAGGACTGCAGGATCGTGATGATGGGCAGGCCGTGGGAGCCGTAGTACGAGTAGAGGTTGGGTAACTGTCGGAGGCGGCAGATGTTGGCGGCTTCGTCGAGGATGCTCAGCAGCGGCGGGTCGCCTGTCCGAGCTGGGCCGTCGGGACGACGCCGTCGCACCGGCCGAGGAAGCCGTCACCATCTACCGGCGGTTGGCCGAGGCGAACGCGGCCGCTCACCTGCCCGCCCTCGCCAGGTCGTTGTGGGGGTATGCCTGGATCTGCGTCGAGATCGACCGCAGCCTGCCCGGAGCGCTTATCGCGATCCAGGAGGCGATCGACCTGTACCAGCGCCTGGTCGAACAGTCACCGCAGGCGTTCAGCGACGACCTGTGGTCGGCACACCACACTCTGGCTGACGTCTTGGACGGTCTGGGCCGCGCCGATGAGGCGATCGAACTGCGTCGCGAGCTCGACGAGGCCGAGATCGACGACGGCCTGGAACTGAAGCGGGATGACGTTTGCCTTCAGGGCCTGCCGGTAGCTTCCGGGCCAGAAACAACTCCAGTGCTGGTCAAAGGCGGGATAGCTATCCCCCGGCTCAGGTGTTTGTGCAGGGCCCTTGAGCAGGGTTGAGGTTGTTTTTGGTCCGGAAGCTACGGCGAGGCCCTGGGGGCTGTCGGGCTCGGGGTCGGTGACGACATCGAGGGCGGTACTCGCCGGTGACGTAGGTGGCGAAGAGGCGGCGAGTCATCGGGCCACCGCCTCGGGGGCGTGGGGGGAGGCGTAGCCGGTCGCCCAGGGGCCGTCGTCGTAGGACCAGGTCCAGCGCAGCCGGAGCCGTGCAGCGCCGGATCTCACCCAGCGCATACGGCGTCGACACCATAAGCTATCGACTGGCACGAATTCGTTGACGAGGGGATACGAAGGATGCGTAAGGGAATCGCCATGCTCGGGTTCGCCGGAGTCCTCACGGGACTGTTGGCAGTCGCCACCCCCGCCAGCGCCGCCCCGACCGGGGTCGACGCGGAGCAGCGGAGCGGCTTCCGGGCTGCGGCCACCTGCGAGTGGGTGGTCACCTGGCCGTCGGCGGGTGTGTACGAGCAGCCGACCCGGATGGACCCGGCCCTGAAGGTCAAGAACGCCGGCGATCGGGTCGGTGGCGGTTACTGCATGGAGCACTACAACACCAGCGAGCTGGAGTGGTACGTGTCGGTGAGTTGCAGCTGCGCCAGCGACGGCATCGGCTGGATGCGGCGCAACGCCCTGCGCGCGGCGTGAGCCGCGCGGCGGCCCGGCCCGTCGGCCCCTGTGGGGACCGCGGGTCGGGCCGCCGCGTACGTCGGGTCGGGGCCCTCCGGCGCCGCCGCCCCAATCTGCCAACCCTGAATGCGCTCCGCCGGCCCTCAGTGGCCGATGTCGTCGCGGGGCCGTACGGGCAGCGCGGCTCGTAGGTGCTGGCGTACGCGACGCCGAGGTAGGTGGGATCTCCGGGATCAGGCACGATGAGGGTGCTCCTCTGGCCTGCCGGTAGCTTCCGGGCCAGAAACAACTCCAGTGCTGGTCAAAGACGGGATAGCTATCCCCCGGCTCAGGCGTTCGTGCAGGGCCCTTGAGCAGGGTTGGGGTTGTTTTTGGTCCGGAAGTTACGGCGAGGCCCAGCCGGTAGGCCGCCGCACGGAGGTCGCGTCCTGGGCGCTACGGCATGGTGAACGGATTCTCTTCCTCGCCGAGGAGCAGCGGCACGTCGTACACCGACAGGTCTGGTCTGGGTCGGGCGTACCGGACGCGGTGTCGCCATCGCTGGTGTTCGAATGACGTGTCGACCTCGATGTCCGCCACCACGGTCGGCTGCACCTGCACGTATCGCAGCGGCTCCGGCCGGTCGAACTGCCCGGACCATGACGCGGGCAGCGGATCAGGCCACGGGTGCCCGACCGCGTGCCGGTGCGGGAGGATCAGCGGCGAGAGCAGCGTCGCCAGCTCCAAGCGCTGCGGCGTGCCGAGCGGGTGCGTGCGGCCGGTGTACCGCAGCCGGCCGCGCCGGTCGAAACGGCCGAGGAGCACCGTGTCGGGGTTGCTGATGCCGCCGGTCACGCCGCCGACGATCGCCTCGGTGGTGACCCGGGTGCGGAACTTGCCCCAGCCACGGCGGCCGGGCATATACCGGCCTCCGCGCCGCTTGATCACGACGCCCTCGATGCCCGCTGCCGTCCACGTGGTCAGCCACTGGCCGACCTCGGCCATGTCGTCGGTCTGCGGGGTGAGGGTGAGCTGCGCTGGCGCGCCGGCGAGCAGGCACGCCAGCTCGGCCCGCCGCTCGACGAGCGGAGTGTCCAGCAGCAGTTGCCCGCCAGCGTCGGCGAGGAGATCGAACAACACGTAGTACGCCGGGTGCCGAGCCGCCAACTGCAGGACCCCGCGGCCAGCGGTGACCCGCCGCTGAAGCAGCGCAAAGTTCGTACGCCCGCGCTCCCACACCACCAGCTCACCGTCGAGCACCACTCCTGGCGGCAGGGCCCGGACGGCGCGGGTGATGTCCGGGAAATAGGGGGTGAGGTTCCGGCCGGCGCGGGACTGCAGATACACGCCGTCGGCCTCCCGGAAGGCGATCGCCCTCCAGCCGTCCCACTTCGGCTCGTACACCAGGTCCGGGCCCTTCGGCACGGCGTCGACCGACACTGCGAGCATCGGCGCGACCGGCCGCCACAGCACCCCGGCGGCCGCTCCAGCCCGGCGCCGCGCCGGGCTCACCGTCCACGCCGCGTCTGAACAACACTCACCTTCGCATCGTGGGGGAGGGGTGACCCGGTAGGGGCGGAGATCGGCAGAAGCCGATGCCCGAGGGCTGGCAGGTCGAGGGCTGGCCGGTGGCCCGTGGACTTGTGTACGCGTTCGCCTCTACCCGCTGACCGCACCACAACCGCTACGAATCCGTTGCGCGGTTCTGGTGCGGTCAGCGGGCACACGGTGCCCAAGATCGGCAACGAGACAACCTGCACGGGATCCGTCAGTGTTGCACCTGGCGCTGCTGCTCGGCAGGCCGGAGAGGGCCTCCCGCCCGCCATCGACCGTAGGAAGTTGGACGGCGGACGGGAGCCCATACCGATCGGAAAATGGCACATGCTTGGCCTCGATGACCAGCACGGGTGGGTTGCTGCCGTCCTGCTGGTCGCCCTTCCCAGTGTGGTGGTATCGCTCGGCGTCGTCCTGGTGGCGGTCCTGGCACTGGCAGCCCGCCACCCGCGGACTCGCCGCCACTGCATCGATGTCGTCGTCCAGCTCACCCGGTACGTCGGTGCGCTGCGGGGCAAGCGGTGAACCTCGTCTCGCCGCTGCCGCCGGGCCGCCCCGGGCGGCCATCAACGACCGGCTGCTCAGCGCCTGCGACGGACCCAAGGGGAGCACCCCGCTGCACGAGGAGGTCCGGCAGAACCTGGAGCACCTCTGGCAGTACGGCGGCAATCGCGACGGCAAGACCCCGGGGCGCCGCCCCGATTGGATCTTGATCCGGCCGCCGTTTCTGATGCAGCAGCCCGACACCGATCATGGACCGGTTCTTCCCCGGCTGGTCCCGGCCAGAGGGCTGCCGCTTCGCCTGGAGCTGTTCATGCTCTTCGACGCGCAGTGCCGGTACGGCCCCGAGGACCGGGTCCGCATCGGCCGCACGTTCGAGGACGTGGAGGCGCACGCGCCGATCAAGAGCTGGCAGAAGGTGGTGCTCTCCGACACGAGCTCCGAATACCGGAATGCCGCCGCGCTGCGGGGTCGGCAGATCAAAGACGCGCTGTGCGTGCTCTACAAGCAGCACCTGGTGGACATCGGCCCGGACAAGAGCCGCGGCCGGCGTGACCTCGACCGGATCACGCTGCTGTCCGAGGCCAGTACCCCGGTCAACCGGCCCAAGTACACCGTGCCGACGGCCGGCCTGTACGTCTCGCGGCACTTCTTTACCAGCCTGTGGGTGTTCGCGCTGACCAACATCGAGATCGCCACGTTCCTCGCCCTTTCGGCGCGGCGCGCGTCCTTCCCCAACGCCCACAATGCCTCCAGCGTCTTCGTGGTGCAGAAGCACCGCGGCCATTTCGGCTTGAAGGACAACACCTGGCGCAGGGCCCGGGACCTGCACACCTACGGGCTGGTGGACCGCGTCAACGATCCTCATCGCGACAGCGGGAACGGCAGGATCAGCGACTTCGGCGCCCGTTGGAAGAAGCGCGAGGTCATGCCGACGCGCTTCACCATCGTCGACAGCGTCATGGAGCAGCCGGCCGTGCCGACCATCGACCGAGTCCTGAACAACCCCACCTCCGAGGACCAGTTGAGGCAGTGGTTCGGTTGAGCATCACCTGCGGCCTCGGGCGTCACTGCCCGGGGCCGCAGGTCGCACGGCACAGGTCAGGCTTACGGTCGCCGCTGCTGGGCGAGATCACCGTGAACTTCGCGCGCCGCCCGACCGGTGAGGCCCGCCCGATTGGCAGGATGCGGTAATCGGACTGTCGCGTATTCGGCCGAGTTCAGTCTTGATCGTCACGCGCAGTGATCATCGAGGTGTGCCTGCAGCGTCAGGCGGGAGGTGCTCCTGCGTGAGGAGGATCTGGACGGCGTCGGTCACGGTGGCTGTGGTGAAGTCGGGCCGGGGCCCACGAACTCCTGAGGTGTCTGGGTCGCTTGCAACCAGATCGTGTGTAGGCCGGCGCCGTGACCGCCGGCGATGTCGAGTGTCAGGTCGTCGCCGACCATCCATCCACCGTGCTGCGTGGAGGCTCCGCAGCGTTGAGCGATGATCTGAAAGATTTTTGGGTCAGGCTTGCGGATGCCTACCTCGCCGGAGATGCACCAGGCGTCAACGAGCGCGTCCAACCCCGTGCGGCGGATCTTTCCCTGCTGGTTGTCGGTCATGCCGTTGGTCACGATCCCGATGCGCCAGCCTGCCGAGCGCAGTTGTTGGAGCGCGTTGAGGTCCTCAACTCTGCAAGAGACCAGCTCGGGCATGCGCTGGCGGTACTGCTGCCAGAGATTCTCAGCGGCTTGCGTGAGAGCGAATGCGTCGCGGACTGCGGTGAAGAAGGGGCCTCTGGGGCCTGGCATGTGTGCGTCGGTGGCGATCAGCCAGGTCAGGGCTTCATCGTCAAGCCCGCGATCGGTCACGAACTCTTCAGCCCATGCGCGGAACGCTGCCTGGCGATCGATGAGTGTGTTATCCAGGTCGAACAACGCCAGTCGCTGCATGGTGGCACGGTAATTGATCGCTATCCGTCTGCTTCGACCATGCTCACCAGCCGTTGGCCTGACCAGCTGCCGTTGGCGCGTATCGGTTCCAGGTTCCGCCGGCGGCGGCGTGGTGCCGTTGGGTGGTGGTGTGGTGGAAGCCGAGGGCCTGGGCGATGACCGGTGCCGGGGCTTGGAGGACAAGTTGGTGCAGTGCGGCCAGGCGTCCGGGAATGGTGGGGACGCCGAGGTCACGGATGAGCGGGGCGATCGTGCGGGTGGTCAACGGTTGGCCGGCGCGGCGGCCGGGGAACAGCCAGCGGGCGTTGCGGTTCGTGGCGGTGCGCATGTTGGTGCGCTGGTCACGTAGCGCCAACAGCAGTTCGGCGACGGGTGCGGGAACCGGCGTCGGCGGGTCACCCAACCGGAGCAGGACGTCGGAGCCGGTGGTGTCGATGTCGTCGATGGTGAGGCCCAAGATGCGGCCGAGCGGTTGGGGACTACATCTGGCAACGATTGGGCAAGTCCTTGCCGTGGGTTGCTACGCAGCAGGTCAGCACTCATTGGCTTCGTCATACGACTCTTACCTGGGTGGAGCGCAACTTCGGATACGGCATCGCACGCGCCTACGCAGGGCACGACGGTAGGTCTGCTGCGGGGACAACAACGACCTACGTTAAAGCGGATATATATGAGGTAGCAAAAGCGCTCAGCGCACTTTGCGGTGAGCAGCACCCGCTGGTTGCTGTGCAAGGCTCCGGAGCGGCGTGGCCAAAACCCTCTCGGGGTGCCGACGAACCGCCGGCCGCACCATCATGGTTTGAGGAGCGCCGGGCCTAAGAGGGCATCTGATCTCGCTTGGTGAGGTTGGTCCGATTAGGCGGTTTCGTTTCGCCAGGTTGGGGTGGATTCTTCGGCGCTGGAGGGCTTGCCAGGCGCTCTGCGACCGGCTCGGCCCTTGCCGGTTGGTGTACCGGATGCCCGGGCGTAGCGGTCGCTTTCCGTTACGCAGGGCGTGCCGGATGGCGTCGTCGCGGTGGATGAAGCCTGACCGGCTCGTGCCGCTCGGAATAAGTTAGCCCGGCGTTGTCCGGTTAAACGAGGGTTCGCCAGTAGCTCCAGAATTGCACGCCGATCAGGATGGCGAAGATGAGCAGCCAGAGTGTCGGTATGGCGCTGTGCACGCGTACCAGGGCGTCGGTGAACTTGCGGGGTGCGGGCAGGTGGCCGCGATCGAGGTTGTGCAGGGTGGTGTAGGTGAACAGCACGATCATCACGACCCAGACGATCATGCAGTACGGGCAGAGTGCGCCAATGCGGTAGAGGCTTTGGAAGAACAACCAGTGCACGAATCCGACGCCGAACACTGTGCCGGCCTAGGGCCTGTGTCGAAGTCGGCGGAGGATGCCGGGGTGAGGAAGTTTCGGCGTGGCGGTGATCGATAAGTAGCGAGGTCTCCGGTAGATGGTTCATCGACGAAGAAGACCATCAGCACGGAGACCTCGTGGCCACTGTAGCGGTGACGAGGCGGCACGACCTGACCGACGTGCATTGGGCGGCGCTGGAGCTGTTGCTGCCCGTGGGACGCAGGTCCGGTCGGCCGCCGACATGGACGAAACGGCAGCTCATTGATGGGATCAGGTGGCGGATCCGGGTGGGCGCGCCGTGGCGGGACATACCGGAGTGCTACGGGTCATGGTCGGCGGCGTACGCGGTGTTCCGCCGCTGGCAGCGCGACGGGACGTGGGCGAGGATCCTGACCGCGTTGCAGGCTCTGGCTGATGCGGCCGGGCGGGTGACGTGGGGCGTGTCGGTGGACTCGTCGGTTGCTCGGGCGCATCAGCATGCTGCTGGGGCGCGTAAAAGGGGGATCTGCAGGTGGAGCCGCCGGGTGGGGTGTCGGTGGAGCCGGCTGATCATGCGCTCGGGCGGTCGCGGGGTGGGCTGACGACGAAGCTGCACCTGGCCTGTGAGCAGGGGCAGAAGCCGTTGTCGATCGTGCTGACCGCCGGGCAACGCGGGGACAGTCCCCAGTTCGTGACGGTGCTCGACGGCATCCGGGTGCCCCGCCCGGGTGGTGGTCGGCCGCGTACCTGCCCGGATCGGGTCTTGGCCGACAAGGCGTACACGTCCCGGGCCAACCGCCGTTACCTGCGCCGACGCGGAATCAAGGCCACCATCCCGTCGAAGGCCGATCAGGACGCCAACCGGCGCAAGAAGGGGTCCAAGGGCGGCCGGCCACCGGCCTTCGACCCCGAGCGGTACAAGCAGCGTCACGCCGTGGAATGCGGCATCAACCGGCTCAAACGCAACCGCGCCGTGGCCACCCGCTTCGACAAGCTCGCCGTGCGTTACGAAGCCACCGTGCACATCGCCGCGATCAGCGAGTGGCTGTGACCGACTTCGACACAGGCCCTAGAGGGCGAGCCACCACCAGCGGGGCAGCCGGGCTCGGCCCAGTACGGCGGCGCCGGTGGCGGTCACGACGGGAATGTGGCCAGGCCGATGAGCGGGTTGGCGAACCCGAACACCTCGGCCTGGCTGGTGGTCATGATGGAGCCGCAGGACAGGACGGGGTTGATGGAGCAGCTCGGTATGTAGGCCGGGTTTTCGAGCAGGGCCATCTTTTCGACGCTCAGGACGAACGCCGCGAGAGCGCCGACGAGCCCGCCGATGGTCAGAACCCACCCGATCAGGCGGTCTGTCAGTCCAGCCTTCCCATCGGTGTCGACCTCGTCGGCTGGGGGCTGTTCGGTCAACTCCTGGGTCATGGTGCCAGTGACCTGTCGATCGCCGCCTTCAGCCCGTCGTAAGTGGCCTGGTCGGTGTATTTGGCGCCGTTGATGAAGAAGGTTGGGGTTGGCGCGCAACCGCTCGACCTCGATGCCGAGCGCCTCGACTCGGTCGACGATCCGGCGTCCGTGCGGGTGGTCGAGTGCCGCCGGGGTGACGGCCACCCGGCGGGGCGTCCAGCGCCGGGCCGGGCGCGCGGGCGGTGCCAGCCCGGCCAGGTCGCGGGTCGCCACCCGCTCGCCGCTGGCGTCGTGCGGCGCCGCCGGCACGCCGACGGCGAGCGGCTCCTCGACGTCCACGGCGTCGTCGTCCGGCTTCACCCGGCGCGGGTACCCGCTGTCGCA
Organism: Micromonospora sp. M71_S20; assembly: GCF_003664255.1. Lineage (NCBI taxonomy): Bacteria > Bacillati > Actinomycetota > Actinomycetes > Micromonosporales > Micromonosporaceae > Micromonospora > Micromonospora sp. M71_S20. The sequence continues at coordinate 223,503 of NZ_RCCV01000004.1, forward strand.
CCGACCGCACCTGGCCCGCGCCGCGCGGTGTCCAGGCCCCGGTGGTACGCGGCCAGCGTCGGCCACGGTTCGGGCACGACCCGCGTTCGGGACAACGCCGCGACGCCGGAGCGAAGAACCTCGAACGGGACGGACGGAACGGAAGGCGCGGGCATGAGGGAGCACCCTGCGGACCTCGGCGGGACGTCGACCGGCGCAGGCGGGCGACCCTTGAGGCGATCCGGCGTCCTCCGGGACGGGGCCCCGCCGTCGCCTTCGCGATCACCCTGCTGCTGGGCCTGTCGGCCGCCCTCGGGATGACCGGGCAGCCCGACGACCTGACCTTCGCCGCCCTGGCGGACACCGCCCGCCGCACCTCGACGTTGAACTATCTGGCCACCGGCGGCGCAACGCGCCAGCCCACAAGACGTGCAGCCTCGACGACTCAGCCCGCCGGCTGGCTGACCCCGCCAGCCCTTCGGCGAGACCGTGGCCGTCACCATCGACGCCGTCGATCGATGATCACGGCGAGGGGATGCGCCGTCGACAAGAAGCGCCCTTCCCCGTTGGGGCGGCTCGTCGACGGCGCGTAGGAAGGGGCCGGCGCCGCAGGGGTGGGGCGCCGGCCCCGCACCGCATGCGGCGGCTGGTGCGAGTGGCTCACCCCTCGGGATTGAGATTGGTCCCGGCTGCCAAACTGAGCGGCCCGCGCCTTGACGATGATGCTGGCACGGTCCAGGCCGACGGGGGCGGGCCGGCGACCTGACCGGCGACTGGCAGCGAAACCTTCAGCCGCAGGGCGGGGTGTCTGTTTGCGAGCCGGGTCACGTCCGCGCTGGTGGTGTAGGAGACGGCCATCGCAGGATCCCGTTTGATGTTAGGCGGCAATCGGGGCGGGATCTCGACGGGGCCGTCGGCGCTCTTGGGAATCGTTGTCGCCTCGCCTGAGATGACGGATCGGGCGGCGGCTTCGGCGTCGAACGCGTCGGTTTTGCCTTTGCGCCTGCGGCTGGTGCGGTCTGGCCGGTTCACCTCGCAGACGGCGAGCCCTCCGGATCGCAGGTAGCGAGTTAGCCCGGCCCCGTAGGAGCCGGTGCCTTCGACGCCGGCTCGGTGAAGTTCACCAAACGACTTTGCCCAGGTCAGCAGGTTGCGATAGCCGGTCGTCGTGGTGGCGAAGGTGGCGTTGGCGAGCAGCGCGCCGGTGCTGCTGAGGATCGCGGCGGCGTGGATGTCTTTGTGCGTGTCGACGCCGAGGATGATCGTTTCAGGGTGTTGCTGGCGGTCTTCGTCGAGGTTGGTCATGCTGTTCGTGGTCACGCGATTCCTTCGAGCCGATGCGGGTCGTTGGCCGGCGCCGGGCCGGGCGGGCAGTCAGAACTGTGACGGTGCCTTGTGCGGCAAGGCCCCTATCGGGACATGTCCGTCCGGGCCGGCGCGAGCAAGCACCGCCTGGGGCCGGTGGTCGACAGATCAATCCATAGGCACTTCGGCCAGTTAGACCACGGGTCAGACCCCGACCACCAGGCGGCACTGCAAGATCCTCACAGTTCGACCAGATCTGGCGCCAGATCTCGCGGGGGAAGCCGGTGAAGGCGAGCAGGTCGTCGCGGGCGTCGGCGAGGTGCTCGGCGGCGGCCGGGAACTTGGCCTCGATGGTGGTCACGACCCGGTCTTGCAGCCGTCCTGCCTCTGGACGGCGTCAGTGCGACAACCCAACCTCGTCAATTTGATGCCCGTGTGGCCCATTCGCACCGGTGGACGAACGTCAGGGCGGTGATTCGACTCGGTGGGGCGTGGGGTCGGCCAGCCGGGCAGGCGGATGTGCAAGTGCGGGCGGCCGGCCGGTCGTGGACGGTGGCAGGCTCGGTCACCCTGGTGGTGAACGGGGGCGTCAGCGCCGGTCGCACGCATCGTGCTCGGCGCGACCGCCGCTACGGGGGTGTTGAACCCACTCTCGCTACCAGTGATCTTGCCTCTTCGTGGGAGGCGGTTGGGCGGTTCTGGGCGTAGTAGTCCACCTTCGCCACACCCTGTCCACTGCGCTCAGTGAACTAGCGGATACATCCAGGCAACCTCGGGTCGAAATCTTGACAGCGGACCCCAGCATCGCGACCATGCTTATGCGCATCACTAGAGGCTCTTGAAGCATTTCCCCTGGAGTTATCCGCATAACTTAGGATGGCATCTTGTTCAAGATCACGCCCTTCCGGGCGGCGGCAGTTGCTGGAGTGCTGGGATCGGTCCTGCTCAGCAGTGCCGCCTCAGCCAGCACCTTGATCGACCCGCCCGGCGATCGCGGGATCAACAACGTACTCGGCACGGCGATCCCACCGCAGGCCGCGGCCGAGAACGACGTGTCGATCGAGCGCCAGTTCAGCATCGAGATCGAGAACGTCGCCGGCGGCGCGATCACGCATGTGGCCGAGAGTGGCGTCCGCACCCGGATGGGCGGGGTCGAGCGGGCGGCCACCACCACCGTGGCGGCCAACGACGGATTCTGGGCGTCGAAGTACTCCCGGGCGGTCGACGGCTCCCTCAGTCACGTCCTGGCGACCTCGGTCTACGTCCTGCGCCTGCGGGTCGGGCCGGACCAGGCGTACGACCCGCTCAACCAGCGGGCCTTCACCGCCCGGCTGGTCAACCTGCGGCCGGACCAGTTCCTGGAGGCCGATCAGGGTAACTGGCAGGCGGACACGATCTACACCGACATCCCCGGCGGGATCAAGATCTTCGGTGGGGCCACGGCGCCGCCGGTGGGATCGCCGGTGACCTGGTGGGACACGGCCAGGTCGCAGTGGCGGCCGTTGGCCGAACACTTCGCCGCGAACCCGAACGCCGCCGTGCCGGCCAAGATCCGGTACACGGTGTACAAGCCGGTCTCGGCGTACGGTACGCCCGGCTACCTGGAGCTGGAGAACTGGTCGGCCGGCGACACGGTCGGCGGGCGGACCAATCCGGCCAACGGCCGGGTGCTGGTCGCCTACCCGGGCGGCGTGGTGCGGCACGTGGCCGACGTGCTGCAGCGGGTCCGCGGCTCAGGACGTTTCGGGGGCACGGAGTTCGCCGCGGTCGGGCAGATTGACACCAACCATCCCGGCGCGCTGACGCTGTCCACCTCGCCCCGGGTCGGCTACACCACCGATTTCGACCAGCGCGGCGGGCTGCAGATCGTTCCCGCCAATCACGCGAAGTACCTCGGCTACGTGCTCGGCCAGGAGCCGTTCATCGGCCGCGCCCAGTGGATGGTCGTCGGACCTGTCGGAGCCACGTCGGCGCAGCTGGCCGACGAGCGGTACCTGATCGACGGCCAGCTGTCGGTGAACCCCGGCTGGGAGGCGGTCGCGCCGCTGTTCGGGATGTACGTCCGGACCTCGTACAACAAGGACTGGCTGGCCGGCTCGACCCGGTTCGTCGTGTCCTACGACTACGGCGCCACCTGGCAGCAGAGCCCGTCGCTGACCGGGACCACCGAGCCGCCGACCTCGCCGGTGAACAACTGGACCAACATCCGCGTCTACCTGCAGTACCCGACCGGCCCCTGATCCGGTTCCCGGTCCTTGGCAGCAGTGTTCCCCCACCCCCTGAGAGAACAGAGTAGAGACCATGAGAAGAAGGCAGTGGAGCGCCCTGTGCGCCGGTGCCGTGCTGTCGCTGGCGTTGAGCGCCTGCGGCAACGGCGCCATCCCCTCCGCCGGGAATGACGCCTCGACGCTACGAGTGTGGTTCCCCGGCAATCTGAGCAGCGAGATCGCGCTGGTCAACGACGAGCTGGTGCCGGCGTTCGAGGCCAAGCACCCCGGCGTCGACGTCCAGGTCGAGTTCGTGGACTGGGGGAACCTGTCGACCCGGCTGTCCACCGCCTTCGCCGGCAACACCGCACCGGACGTGTTCGGCCACGGCAACGCCGCAGCCGCCGGCTTCGCCAAGGCGGGGCGGGTCGCGCCGCTCGACGAGCGGGTCGCGGGCCTGCCCGGCGGGGCTGCGGACCTGACCTTCCTCGCCGACGGCAAGGTCGACGGCAAGCAGTACGTGATGCCGCTGCGCGGATTCGGCTACCTGATCGCCTACCGCACGGATCTGATGACGGCGGCGGGCCTCGACCCGGCGAAGCCGCCGACGACCTGGGACGAACTGCGCTCCGCCGCGCAGAAGCTGACCGTCCGCGACGGTGGCAAAATCACCCGCTCGGGCCTGCTGCTGGCCACCGACAACCCGACCAGCATGACCCAGTCCTTCGCGAGCTTCCTCTACCAGGCCGGCGGCGCCTTCCTGGGCCCTGACGGCGCCGCGGTCACCTGGAACTCGCCTGAGGCCGCGTCGGCACTGTCCTTCGCCACGGGCTTGTACCAGGGCGGCGACGCCGTCGCGACCGGCGTGGGAGAGAAGACCACCAATACCGGAGCCCAGCATCCGCTGGTCACCGGCCGGGCCGCCATGGCCCTGATCGACGATGCCACCCTCAAGACCATCTACGAGCAGGCGCCGGAGGTGGCCAAGAACATCGCGGTCGCCCCCGCGACGACCGGCCCCAAGGCCGCCGCGTCGTTCGGCGGTGCGGGCAACGGCATGTTCGTCAGCGCCGGCTCCAAGCAGCAGGACCGGGCCTGGGAGTTCATCTCCTTCTTGCTGGAGGCGGAGAACCTCAAGAAGTACACGATGGCCGTCGGCGGCATTCCGGCCCGCGGCTCGCTGGCCAAGGACCCCGAGCTGGCGGCGCTGCCCTACCTCGCCCCCTACATGACCTCGGCGGCGGCTTTCCGGGGCAACCCGGTGCACCCGAAGTGGACGCAGCTTCGCGATGCGCTCGGCGCGAGCGTCGAGAAGGCCTTCCGTACCCCCTTGGCGCCGCAGGCGGCGCTGGACGAGGCGGCCGCCGCGGCCGAGAAGGTGCTCAAGGGCTGACCTGATGACTCCCGCATCGACCGGAATCCGTGCCGAAGGCATGAACGACCGGAACGACCAGAAGCGGGCCGCTGAGCCGGCCCGGCGCGATGAGCGCCGGGCCGCCGGCCGGCCCTCGGCACGACGGGTGAGCCCGGTCCGGCGCGGTCAGCGCCGCGCCGGCTGGATGCTGGTCACTCCGGCGGTGCTGGTCCTGCTCATCGTCGCCGCGGTGCCCATCGGGTACGGCTTCTATCTCAGCCTCACCTCCTACAACCCGGTCGAGACGACCGGCCCGCAGTTCCACGGCTTCGACGGATACCGTGCCGTTCTCGGCTCGGCCGAGTTCTGGCGCGCGCTGCTGACCACGATCGTCTACGCCGTCGGCGTCCTGGTGCTCACCATCCCGGCGTCGCTGGGTCTGGCCATGCTGGTCAACGGCCGGTTCCCCGGAGTGACCCTGTTCCGCGGGGTGATGTACCTGCCGCGGGTGGTGCCGCTGATCGCCGTCAGCATGATCTGGCTGTGGCTCTACTCCCGGGACGGGTTCTTCAACTACGCCCTCGATCTGGTCGGGCTGCCACCGGTCGACTTCCTCAACACCGAGGAGACCGCGCTCGGCTCGTTGATCGTGATGCGGGCCTGGAAAGCCCTCGGCGGTAGCATGATCATTTTCTTGGCGGGTCTGCAGACCATCCCCAAGGAACTGCTCGAGAGCGCCGCCGTGGACGGCGCCGGCCGCTGGCACTCGTTCCGGCACGTGACTCTGCCGCTGCTCGCGCCGATCACCCTATATGTCGTGGTGATGGACCTGATCTACCTGGCTCAGTCGTTCTCGGAGATCTATGTGCTCACCTCCGGCGGCCCGCTGGGCTCGACCACCGTGGTGAACATGCTCGTCTACCGCGAGGCGTTCCAGAACTTCCAGCTCGGCCATGCCAGCTCGATGGCGTTCGTGCTGTTCTGCCTGATCTTCGCGTTGGCCTATGTCAACGTCCGCCTGCTCACTCGGACGGGGAAATCATGACCGGTCGTCGCGCCTGGCGCTGGCGGCGGACCGCCGCCGTCGGCCTGGTGGCCGCACTCGTCGGCCTGCCGTTCTTCTGGCTGATCTCGCTGGCCTTCCGCGACCCCACCGAGATCTTCAGCTACCCGCCCCGGCTGCTGCCGCAGCGGCCGACCCTCGACAACTTCCGCTACGTCTGGGAGACCACGAACATCCCGGTGGCTCTGACCAACAGCCTGACCGTCGGCGTGATCACCGTGCTCAGCAATGTGATCGTGGCAGTGGCTGCCGGATACGCGTTCGCCCGGCTGGACTTCCGCGGCTCCCGGGCAATGTTCGGGGCCGTACTCGGGGCCGCGATGGTCCCCGCCGTGGTCCAGATGATCCCACTGTTCCTGCTGGTCCAGCGCTGGCCTATGGCCGGCGGCAACGACCTGTTCGGCGAAGGCGGCTCCGGCCTGCTCAACACCTATGCCGGGCTGGCCCTGCCACTGCTGGTCCAGCCGCTGAACATCTTCCTGGCCAGGCAGTACTTCCTGGGCCTGCCCGAGGAGATGGCCGAGGCCGGCCGGCTGGACGGCGCCTCCGAGCTGCGCATCTTCGCCAGCATCTACCTGCCGATCGCCCGGCCCATCCTGGCCACCATCGCGGTGCTGTCCTTCACCGGGGCCTGGGAGGATTTCCTGTGGCCGCTGGTCGTCGTCGCCAGCCCCGACATGCAGACCGTCCCGCTGGCGCTAAGCACCTACTCGGCCAGCGGTGTCGTGCAGTACGGCCCGCTGATGGCCGCCACGATCCTGGCCACCGTGCCGGTCCTCGTGGTGTTCGTCGCCGGGCAGCGGCACTTCGTCCAGGGCCTGGCCGCAGGCGGGGTGAAGGGTTGAGCGGCGTCGTGGCCGTGCTGCCGCTGGACGACCGGCCAGTCACCTACCGGCAGGTCGCCGAGCTGGGACAGCTGTCAGGCGCCACCGTGCTCCTGCCTCCCCGGGAGATGCTCGGACGCCGGGGCGCGGCCGGGGACCTGCCCGCACTGGTCGGATGGCTCGAGCAGACCGCCGGCCGCAGCGATGCCGTCGTGGTCAGCCTCAACCAGCTCGTCCACGGGGGATATGTGCCCTCGCGCCGGACCACCGAGACGATGGCCGACTGGCTGCCCCGCCTGCAGGTCCTGCACCGGCTGCGCGACACCCGTCCGGACCTGCGGATCTACGCCCACGCGGTGCTGATGCGGACCAAGGCCCGCAATGACGCCGGCGCGGAGCCCGCCTACTGGGCCGACCACGGTCGCCACTTCGGCGACCTATCCCGCGAGCTCTACCGGGCCGAGCACGGCCGGCCGGACCAGGTCGCCGACGCCCGCGCGGCGATCCCCGCCAAACTGATCACCGATCTGGTCCGCCGCCGCGTGCAGCTGCACCAGCTGCAGCTGCACGCGCTGTCGATGACCGCCGACGGCATCATCGACCTGCTGGCCATCACCCCCGAGGACACCACCGCCGAGTCGATGTCGACGAGCGAGCGGGAATGGCTGCAGGCGTGGATCGGCCGCTATGGCATCGCCGACCGGGCGCTGTGCTATCCAGGCGCCGACGAGGTCGGCTCGGTGCTGCTGGGCCGGGCCGTGCTGGGCGCCGCGGGCCGACCGGCGCCCACCGCGCTGGTGCTGTGCGCGGTCGACGGCGGCCTGGACCGGATCGCCGCGTATGAGGACGTGCCGGTGGGGCAGACCATCGCGGCCCAGTTGGACGCGTCGGGCCTGCGTCGGGCCTGCTCGGTGGACGAGGCTGACCTCGTCGTCGCGGTGCACCCGCCCGGCCTGCCAGAGCGCGACTGGTTCCACCCGAGCGCCGGGCAGGCCGCGGCACAGGACCGCAGGGCCGCCGCCCAGGCACTCGCCGACCAGGTTGCCGAGCTGGTCGGACACGGCCACCGGGTAGTCGTCGCCGACGTCGCTGACGCGAACGGGTCAGACCCGGCCCTGGTCGAGGCGCTGCGCGCCAGGCTGCCGCTCGACCGGCTGGCCGGATACGCGGGCTGGAACACCGCCGGCAACAGCATCGGCAGCGCGCTGGCCCAGGGCTGCGCGACGATGACCGGTGCGGACGTACCCGGCATCGCCCGCAGGCGGGTGCTGACCCGCCGGTTCCTCGACGACTGGGCATACCAGACGCAGGGCCGGGCGCTGCTGCGCCCCACCGCGACCACGCACCCGTCGGCGCTGTCGGCCGAGCCCGACGGCACCATGCTCGCCGTCGAGGCGCTGCTTGCCGAGCGGCTGGCCGAGCTACCCGGCCTGGCCGGTGCCTGCCGGCTACGTCCCGGCAGCGTCGACCTACCGTGGGGGCGATCGTTCGAAGTGGACTTCGAACTGGACACGGCGGAGGAACACGATGGCTGACAACTCATGGCGCAGACCCCGCCAGGCCGACATCGCCCGGCTCGCCGGCGTCTCACAGGCGACCGTGTCGTATGTGGTCAACGGCCGCACCGACGGCCCGGCGATTCCGGACCAGACCCGGGACCGGGTCCTGGCAGCCGCGCGTGAGCTGGGCTACGTCGCCAACCCGTCGGCCCGCAGCCTCGCCGGTGGCGCCAACCGTCTAATCGGCGTCTACACGTTCGAGTCGATGTTCCCGATGGACCACCACGACTTCTACTACCCGTTCCTCGTCGGGATCGAAGCCGAAGCCGAGGCGCAGGGCTACGACCTCGTGCTGTTCACCAGCGCCACCACCGCCGACGGTCGCAGGTCCATCTTCCGGGGGCACACCAGCCGGCTCGGCCTGGCCGACGGCTGCGTGCTGCTGGGCAAGAACGCCGACCGCGACGAACTGGTCCAGCTGCGCGACGACCGCTACCCGTTCACCTACGTCGGGCGGCGCGAGATCCCCGGCGGCAGAATCAGCTACGTCGCGGCCGACTACGCAGCAGCCACCGGCCGGGTCGTGGACCACCTGGTGAAACTCGGGCACCGGCGGCTCGCCCAGCTGGGCCCGCGCACGCCAGGCGAGTACTCCGCGGACCGGGACAGTGGCCTGCGGGAGGCGTCCGCGCGCCACGGCCTCGACGGCACCGGCCTGGACTGCCCGATCGACGACGCCGGGCCGGGCACCGACGACGTGCGCCGGCTGCTGGCCGCCGGTGCCACCGCCTTCGTCGTCCACGAACCAGCTGCGGCGCTGCGGGTCCGGGCCATCCTGGGCGAGTTGGGCCTGCGGGTGCCGGCCGACTGCTCGCTCGCGGTGCTGAACGACCCGCCGGGCGGCATCCCGGAGGCCGCCGACCTGACCTGCTTCCAGATCCCCCGCCGCGGCATGGGGTCCAGGGCGGTCCGCCTGCTGCTTAAGCAAATCAACGACCCCCGCAACGCGAAACCGCACACCGCTGTCCTTCGCTGCACGTTCGTGCCCGGCCGCACCAGCGGCCCCGCGCCCGCAGTGAGCCTGAAAGGAATGACATGACCGACTCCCACGTAGACGTCCTGGTGGTGGGCGGAGGTCTCGGCGGCGTCGCCGGCGCCCTGGCCGCACTGCGCCGAGGCGCGTCCGTCCTGCTCAGCGAAGAGTACGGCTGGCTCGGCGGGCAGCTCACCACGCAGGCGGTGCCGCCGGACGAGCACCCGTGGATCGAGTCGTTCGGGTCCAGCGCCAGCTACCGCGCGCTGCGCGACGGCATTCGCGAGCACTACCGGCGCTGGTACCCGCTACGCGCCGAGTCGGCCCGCGACCCTTACCTCAATCCTGGCGGCGGCCGCGTCAGCCGGCTGTGCGCCGAACCGGCCGTCGGCGCCGCGGTCCTCGACGCCATGCTGACGCCCTGGATCAGCGCCGGCCGGCTCACCGTGCTGCGCCACCACCGACCGGTCGCGGCGCAGACCGACGGCGACCGGGTCACCGCCGTCGTGCTGCGCGACCTGCAGACCGGCGACGAACGCGTTATCACCAGCCGGTACGTGCTGGACGCCACCGAGACCGGTGAGATGCTTCCGCTGACCGGGACCGAGTACGTCACCGGGTTCGAGTCGCAGGCGGACACCGGCGAGCCCAGCGCCCCGCGGCAGGCCCAGCCGATGAACATCCAGGCAGTGTCGGTCTGCTTCGCCGTCGAGCACCTCGCCGGCCAAAACCACACCATCGACAAACCCGCCGACTACGCGTACTGGCGTGACTTCCGGCCGGACTACTGGCCCGGCCCGCAGCTCGGCTGGACCGCCCCGCACCCGCACACCCGCGCACCGCGGACCTACGAGTTCGCTCCCAACCCCGACGACCGCCCCGGCACGATCATCGCAGACCAGAGCCGCGACCCCGGCGCCGACGAGCTGTGGACGTTCCGCCGCATCCTCGCCCGCAACCACTTCCGGCCCGGCGCGTACGCCAGCGACATCTCCATGGTCAACTGGCCGCTGATCGACTACGTCGGCGGTCCGCTGTTCGAGGTGCCGGCCGACGAGGCGGACGGGCACCTGGCCGCAGCCCGCCAGCAGAGCCTGAGCCTGCTGTTCTGGATGCAGACCGAAGCCCCTCGCCCCGACGGCGGCACCGGCTGGCCCGGACTGCGGCTGCGGCCCGACGTCATGGGCACCGCCGACGGCCTGGCGATGGCCCCGTACCACCGCGAGTCCCGTCGGATCCTCGCCCAGTACCGGGTGGTCGAACAGGATCTGGCAATGTCGGCCCGGGGCGAGGCTGGCGCGGTCGCCTATCCCGACTCGGTCGGTGTCGGTTCGTACCGCATCGACCTGCACCCCTCCACCGGCGGCGACAACTACATCGACGTCCCCGCCTGGCCGTTCCAGATCCCGCTGCGTTCGCTGGTTCCGCAACGGGTCCGCAACCTGCTCGCCGCGGCGAAGAACATCGGCACCACCCACATCACCAACGGCTGCTACCGGCTGCACCCGGTCGAGTGGGCGGCGGGAGAGGCCGCCGGCGCTCTCGCGGCCTTCTGCCTGGCCAATCGACTCGAACCGCAGCAGGTCACGGGGTCGCCCGGCAGCGTCGTCGACTTCCAGCGCAACCTAGAAAGCGACGGTATCGAGATCACCTGGCCGCAGATCCGCCCCTACTGACCACATCAGCCGCCACCGGACGGGAACCACCACATGATCCTCCCCGAAGGGCGCCTCGGCGTCCTCGTGAGCCTGCCCCACAACGACGTGACCCTCGCCGCCGCCGCACGCGACGCCGCAGCCGACGGGCTGAAGGTCCACATGAACATCCACCACAGGGCGTCCGGCACCCGCTTCGGCGACCTCGACGAAGAGGGCGAACGGCTACGCGAGATCGTGTCGCTCGGGCTCGCCACCGGGCTCGTCGTCGGCGCCGCCCGTACCGTCGACCCGGCCCAGACCCGGCGGGCCGCGCAGTTGGGCTTCGACTACTTCGACGTGTACGCCGCATACGCCAACTCGACCTACGTCGCAGACTGCAGACCGGCCACGGCGATGGCCGCGATCGGCCCGAACGACGACACCGCGACCGCGGCAGCGCTCGTCGCCCAAGGCATCGGGGCCATAGAGGTCTCCACCGTCGACCCGGCCGACTACGGGACACCCCTCTCACTGGGCACCCTCGCCAGGCTGACCGCCCTGCGCGCCGCGGTCGACGTTCCGCTCATCGTCCCCACGCAGCACAGGCTCGTACCGGCGGACCTCGCCGCGCTCGCCGCGGCCGGAGCCGACGCCGTGCTGCTCGGCGCAGTCGTCACCGGCACGACCGCCCCGGCGATCACGGCCGCCGTCGCGCAGTTTCGAACCGCCGCTCGCAGCACGGGTGTGCATGGACGGAGGCCTTCAACCGTGAGGTGACGGCGCGTCGGGTCGCTCGGCCGATCGCAAGGGAAGTCGACCGTGGCACAGTCCTCTCGGCCCCAGGGGGTCCCCGCGAGGATGATCTCTTCGGTGACGCCGCCCAGGGCTGCCAGCACCTTGACCCGGCCGGCGTTGCGAATCAGTTGGCCACCGGGATTGGGTGTCGACTCGTTGAGATAGACAACGGCGACACCGAGCATGGGAGTTGCCCCCTGGTCCTGGACACCTGAGCCTTGGATCGTTGGTCCGGGGAGATCAGGAGCCCCTGACAGATGGTGACGAAGCACTACCTCGCCGAGTTCAAGGCCGACGCGGAGGCGTTGTACCGGTCTCGGCCGGGGCCGACGATCGCGCAGATCGCCGATAATCTCGGGGTCAATCGGGAGACGTTGCGTAGTTGGGTCCGCGCCGATGATCAGCGTCGGGGTGCAGCGGCCGGGCCGTCGGCGCCGGCGGCCGGCTCGGTGGAGGATGAGAACGCCGCATTGCGGCGGCGGGTCCGCGAGTTGGAGGAGGAACGGGACATTCTGCGGAAGACGGCCCGGTATTTCGCTGGGGAGATGCGCTGGTGAAGCTTCCAGTTCGTCGCCGACCACCAGCAGCGCTACGGCGTTAAGCGGTTGTGTCAGGTCCTCGGGGTGTCCCGCTCGAGCTTCTACTACTGGCGCGCGCCGCCGAAACGCGGGCCGCGCGGGAGGCTGCGGATGCGGCTCTCGTCGGCCGGATCCGGGCGGTGCACAAAGCGCATGACGGCACCTACGGAGCGCCTCGGATCACCGCCGAACGCCGCGATGCCGGGTTGGCGGTCAACCGTAAGGGGGTCGCCCGGGTGATGCGCCGCTTCGGCGTGCACGGGCTACGTCTAAGCAGGCGTACTCGTACGACGGTCCCGGATCCGGCCGCAGCGAAGACCCTGGGCCTGATCGGCCGGGACTTCACCGCCCCCGGGGCCAAAGCAGCGCTACGTCGGCGACATCACTTACCTACCGGTCGGTGAACGCGGGTTCCTCTACCTGGCCACCGTCCTGGACCTGCACTCCCGGCGCCTCGCGGGCTGGGCGATCGCCGATCACATGCGCACCGACCTGGTCATCGACGCCCTACACGCCGCGCAGCGAACGCGGCAGCCTGCACGGGGCGATCATGCACACGGACCACGGAGCCCAAGGCGCCGTCCACCGAAGCAGGCCGATCCCGAGAACGAACTCGTACTCGTCGTCCTGCTGCTCCATGGTCTTGGCAGCGCGCTCAAGTTGCTCGTACAACCGCCCGACAGCGTGCAGGCGCCGAGCCTCGTCGGACCATGCCCAGGGCTCCGGGGAGTGTGCAGCGAGGCCGGCTCCGTGCAACAACGAACCGGTGGCGTCCACTCCCGCAGCGATCATCGCTGCGGCGGTCGCCGCTCCGACGAGGACCGAAACGGCGGCCAGGACACCGAGGTGCTGGCGGACAGCCTCGGCAAGGGCGGTGCGGCCGGACAGCAACAGACTCCACCGGCCAGCGTCCTCTTCCCCACGGGTGACCGGGTGGCGGCGAGCATCGCCCACACACCGAGCAGGACCGCCAGGACGGTGCCCGTGCGCCGCACCGTGAACCCGCCCGCCTGGTCGAGCGCGACCGGCTCACCGAACAGGGTGCGGATCGCCGGGTTGCGGGCCAGCGCCGCCAAGGCCGCCGGATCCAGCGCCTCGCTGCGGTAGCCGACCACCACCAGGACGGACATACCCGCGCACACAGCGGTCACGACCAGGCCACCACGACGCACCCTCAGCGAGCTGGTGAGAGCTGAGGAACGCCGTCTGCCCGTTGTCGCGGGCAACCCCGACCGCCTGCTGGAACTGCAGTTCCAAGAGCGGGTCCAGGCCACTAATCGGCTCGTCCAGCACCAGCAGAGGCGCCCGGGTAGCGAACGCCGCGATCAGAGCAAGCTTCTGCCGGTTACCCGTCGAGTAGGTGCCGGCCGGTTTGGACACGTCGAGCGCGAATCGTTGGATGAGCTCGTCGCGGTAGGCGGTGTCGGTGCCGGGGCCGATGCGGGCGAGTAGGTCCAGCACCTCGGCGCCCGTCATCCGTGGCCACAGCGCCACATCCGCCGGCACGTAGGCGAGCATGCGGTGGGCCGCGGCGACGTCGGCGGAGTCGGCGTCGAAGATCCACGCCCGTCCGGAGGGGGCGGGCAAGCCCGAGCAGCAGCCGGATCGTTGTTGACTTTCCGGCACCGTTGGGGCCGAGAAACCCGAACACCTCGCCCGCCGCGACGTCGAGGGTGAGGTCATCGAGGGCGAGTAGCCGCCCGTACCGCTTGGACAGATGTTCGGTGCGCAGAGCAGTAACGCCCATCGGAGCCTCCAGAAGCCGCAGCACGACATGACCTGCCGACCAGACTTCCCGGCGTACCTGATGTGAGGGCTCGCGGCGGTCGCGGCGCGGAGGCCGCCCGGGCTGGCGTTCGGGCTACTGCTTCCGATGTTCGGCAACGGCATCAGCGAGATGTCGGCCGGATGCTGACCTGGATGCCGGATAGGAAAGCCCGCGACGATGTGGGCATGACAAGCGACATCGCACTACTCACCGAGGACTTGACCAAGTTCTATGGTCAGCGTCGCGGTATCGAGGGGCTCAGCCTGGAGGTTCGTGCCGGGGAGGTGGTGGGATTTTTGGGACCGAACGGAGCTGGGAAGACCACCACGATCCGGCTGCTGTTGGACTTTCTGCGCCCCACTCGTGGACACGCGATTGTGCTCGGGCTCGATCCGCGCCAGGACAAGGCCGCACTGCACCGTCAGATCGGCTATCTGCCCGGTGAGCTCGTGTTTCCCGGGCGAGACAAGGCGGAAGACCTGCTGCGCTTCTTCGCTGCGGCGCGCGGCGGCGTGGCCTGGTCGCAGGTGACGGAGCTCGCGGAGCGGCTCGACCTGGACCTCTCGCGTTCGGTACGGACGATGAGTAAGGGCAATAAGCAGAAGGTCGGCCTGGTGCAGGCGTTCATGCACCGACCGGCGGTGCTGGTCCTGGATGAGCCGACCAGTGGGCTGGATCCACTCATGCAGCAGGAATTCCTGGCCATGGTGCGCGATGCCAGTGTTGCTGGGCAGACCGTTTTCATGTCCTCTCATGTGCTGGCCGAGGTGCAGCAGGCGGCTGACCGGGTCGCCATCGTCCGCGACGGCCAGTTGGCCGCGGTCGAGCGGGTTGAGTCACTGGGGAAGCGGGCGGTCCGCGCTGTCGAGATTCATTTCGATGGTCCGGTGGACCCGGCGGAGTTCAGTGTCCTGCCCGGGGTCAGTGACGTGGTGGTGTTCGGGCCGGTGCTGAAATGCACGGTCGATGGCCGCGTCGACCCGTTGATCAAAGCAGCGGCGCGTCATGAGGTGGTGGACATGTTGTCGGCCGAGCCGGATCTGGAAGAGACGTTCCTGTCGTTCTACTACCATGGGGAAGGAGCCGGCGATGCTTCCCGCGCTGGTGCGTAAGACCTGGCGTGACGACCGCTTGGTATTGATTGGTTGGGTCGGTGGCGTCGCCGCTTTCACCGCGATCTACACCTCGTTCTACAGTCAGTTTCAGGGTGCTGCGGAGCTGAAACAGGACGCTCTGCCCCAGGGCATGCTGGACTTCCTCGGCATCGCCGACATGCTGTCGCCCGCTGGCTATCTGCAGGCGACCATCTTCAGCCTGGTCGGCCCACTGCTGGTCCTGATGTGCGCCATCACGCTGGCTGCCCGCACGATCGCTCGGCCGGAGGAAGACGGTGGCATGGAGCTGATGCTGGCCAATCCGGTCTCGCGAGCCGCTTTCGCCTGGCAACGGGTGGCCGCCGCCGGCAGCGCGCTCACCGGGATCGCCGCCATCCCCGGGATCCTGCTGATGATCATTGTTCCCTGGATCGGCATGGACATCCCCCTGTCCAACGTCGCCGCCGCATCCGCCGGCCTGGTCGCCCTGGTGTGGAGCTTCGCCGGCATCGCCTTCCTCATTGGCGCCGCCACCGGAAAACGGGCTGCCGTCCTCGCGATCACCGGTGGCCTTGCCGTGGCCACCTACATGGCCAACGCCATCAGCGCCATGCTCGACGGGTGGCACTGGGTGCGCTGGCTGTCACCGTTCCACTACTTCATCGGTACCGACCCGCTGCACACCGGCTGGCATCCGGCCGAGCTCCTCATCCTCGTGCTCCTCGGTGCCGCAACCACGACCGCCGGAGTCATCGTGTTCGACCGCCGCGACATCGGTGTGTGAACCTGAGGCTGGTGGCCGCCGTTCACCGGCGGCCACCGCCATGCCGACAAGGAACAGCCCATGAGCGACGACACGTGGCTGGCCGCCGACTGCCAGAATCTGCTGTCCGTCCCGGCCGGTGCCCGGCTTCAGACAGCGGTCAACCTGGGTGCCCGAGCCGCGGATGAGGGGCTGACGCTGCGCGAGCTTGTTACCGGTCTGCTGGAAGCCACCACCGCCCACTGGAGCGCCACCCCGGTCGAGCCGGCCGACACCGCCGTCGCCGTCCACTCCCGCGCCGAGACACTGATGGACACAGTCCGTGTCCTCCTCACCGCCGCCCTGGACGGCTACACCCGACAGAATCGTGCCGAGCTGGATCGCCACGACAACGAACGTGCCGTGTTCGTCAACGACCTGCTCACCGGTAGGGCCGATCCCGGTGACCTGGCCGAGCGCGCACACCGATACGGCATCCGCCTGTCGGCCACCCACACCGTCCTCATCGCCCGTGCGGCCGGCCTGACTCCCGGCATCACGCACCGCATCGATGCCGCACTGGCCTCCAGGTTCGGCGAAGGCAACACCCTCACCACCCTCCGCGACGGCCACATTGTCTGCATCAGCGCCGGCGGCCTACGCGGCATCGCGGCCGAACTCGCCCACCTGCTCCTCACCGAACTCGGTCCGGGCAATTGGCAGATCGCCGTTGGCCGTACCCAACCCGGTGTCCAAGGCCTGGCGACGTCCCTCGACGAGGCCCGTCACACCCTCGACTACGCCGTGAGGCTCGGCTTCAGCACGCCCGTACTCAATGCCGCCGACCTGCTGGTGTTCCCCGTGCTCCTGCGTGACCGCGACGCCATCACCGACCTGGTGGCCACGGTCCTCGGGCCACTGACCACGGCGCGCGGCGGCGCCGAGCCGTACCTGGAGACCCTGACAGTCCTTTTCGACAACCAGGGCAACCACACCGCGACGGCTCGGCAGATGCATCTGTCCGTCCGCGCGATCACCTATCGCCTCGACCGAATCCGGGACCTGACCGGCTACCACCCCGGCGAGCCGACGCAACGGTTCACGCTGCAAGCAGCCGTGCTCGGCGCTCGACTACTCGGCTGGCCGAGTTAGCGCACGAGCGTCCAGATCAGGACGCCGTCGTTGTGGTCGACTGCTCCTCGTAGACGTTCGGTGCCCCGCCGGCGTCGCTGTCGCGCACCTACAGAGCCGGAGATCAGCCCGGACGGGGGAGAGGCTCGCCGACCTGATCGACCTGGCCCGCAGCGACCAGCCCGCGCATCATGACCCGGTGGACGTGGCGGCGCTCGCCCGGGACGCCCGCCACGCCCTGGACCTGCCCGCGTCGATCGTCTGCCTCGCACCGGAGGGGTCCGCGACGTGGCTGGTCCAGCCGCGGCGTGTCGCGTAGGTGCTGGCGAACCTGTTGGACAACGCCGTGGCCTATGGGTGGGCCGGGCGCGCAGCGGCGGTAACGACATCGTGCTCGACGCGCTGCTGCTGCGTCTGCACAGCGAAACGGCCTGCCGACTGGGCGGCGCCCTCGCGCTACGCCTGATCGACCTGGACACCGACCACGCGCTGATCCGCCTGCGCGAAAGGGCGGCACGCAACGCTGGCAGCCCATCACACCGATGCTCGCCAGCCGACTGGACGACCATGCCCGAGCCCGCGGCGCCGTCGCACCAACCGACGCGCTGCTGCACTACCGCAGCGGCCAACCCGTCACCTACCGGCGCTACGACCTGATGTGGAAACGCATCGGCCGACAGCTACCGTTGGTCGCCGCCCAGGGGATCTCCGTTCACTGGCTGCGTCACACCACGCTCACCTGGGTCGAGCGGCACTTTGGCTACGCCGTGGCTCGCGCCTACGCCGGGCACACGGATCCCCGCGGACCTGCCACCACCACCTACATCAAAGCCGACCTGCACGCCGTCGCCGCCGCCCTGGCCGCCCTCACCGGCCAACCCCACCCGCTGGTCGTAGCAGAGAGCGAGCAGCGGTTCCCCGCCCAGGACGCGGAGGACGGGGCGGCCGCACACCGCATTGGAACCCACCGCTAGACGGGTCGTGAAGCGCCGTCGCCGACGTCGGTGCTGGCGGGCAACGGTGCCATGGGCGGCAGCAGGTGCCTGATCCCCGCAGCGACGACCCACTGGGCCGCCGGCTGCTCCAGAAGCCATGGCGCGCAGTAGGAGTTTCCGTAACCCGCTGCGGTCTTGCACCTGCACAGGTTCCTGCCGCAGCCCGCGACGCCACTGGCCCCCAGGACCCCAGTGCCGATGCGACGGCTCGTCGAGAACCGCGACGAAGGCGCGGACAAGGCCGGGCCAGCTCGGCGTGCCCCACCAATGGCGGCACGCCAGCCCACCGACGCATGTCGATGTCAAGTGGTCAAGCGGAGGGTAGGAGCCGCCGCCGAGTGACGGCGGAGTCAGGAAGGTGAGGACGTGGAGTGCGGTACAAGCTGGCATTCAAAGGTCTTCCCGGCGGCCCGCCAGCCAGTGGAAGGGTGGTGTCCTACGACCGCTCGACGACCAGCTTCGACACGCCGGCGACGGCATCGATGTCGTAGCGGTCCTCGGCGTCGGCCCATCCGGTGGCTTCGACCTTGGTGCCGCCGGCCACTCCGGTGCGCGTCTTGCCGTCGACTGTGAGGACGCCGGCTCCGCCGGCGGCGCGCACGCGGACGGTGCCGACAGCCGGCGGCAAGGTCACCTGCGCCCGGGTGGCGCCGCCCGCGAGATGCACCTCGTCTACCAGACCGCTGCGCAGGTCGAGAATCTTCTCGCGGGTTCCACCGCGGAGCTGGATGCGCCACCGCACCGACTCATGCAGGGCGAATTCCACAAGCGCGGGACCGGTACCGCCACCACCGGTGGCCAGTCTGGCCACCACCGAGCCGTCGCCGGTGGTCACGGACGGACGAACCTTCGCTCCCTCGGGGGTGGATACCCGGTAGAGCTGGCCACCGAGGCCAGCTGGCCGCAGCACGAGTACGTACGCGGCCAGCCACCGTCTTCCCGTCCGTCCGAGCCTGGTCACGCACCAACCTCCCTGTGGCGATCCGACCGGACTTCCTCCACCCACGGCGCCCGCCCGCGCCCCTTACCCGTATCCGGGTAGGCCGGCGTCGCAGCGCTTCAGCGAGACAGAGCGCTCTCAGGGTCGCCTTCGACGGCGACGAGCGGCCCTTGATCCCTGCGCTTCTTCGCCTCTTTGTACAGCTGCTCCTTGGCGTGCCCTACGCGCCGTTGTGGGAATCCTTGCCATCGCGGTACCCCGTCGGCCCGTCGACGTGGACGTCCGTAGCTACCGAAGGAGCAATGCCCCACGTCGCCCGCTGCCACCCGAGGCCGCAGCAGCGTCCAACGTATCGCTGCGCCGCATCGGTGACGAGCCGTAACCGTGGCACACGGCGAGCACGGTTGATGCCGGAACCACCGCCAGCCGGCCCGCCACCCCGACCCGAGCCTGATCCCGAGGGCGTTCCTCACGACCGTCGTCGGGGCCGGGGGCGGGATCGACGCGACCCACTTCTCCGAGCTGGGTAACGGTGCCGGGGCCACGCCGCGTCGGTGCTCCGGCATACCGCCCGGCGGCGACCGGCCCGCAGTTCGGCAGGTCGAGTGATCAGCGTGCCGTTCCGATCCTCAATTGGATGGGCGATGGGCCTGCTGGGCCAGTGCTCGGCGCCGGCGCGTCAGTGTCACGCCGGCGGCCAGGGCGAGCAGCGCCAGCGCCGACGCGGCGACGGTCCACGGCCCCAGAACCGCCAGCCAGCCGCTGAGCGCTGTCTGAACGGCGCCGGCCGCGTCGATGATCGGGTCGTCCGTGTCACCTCGACCGGCGAAGACCCGCACCTCGTACCAGCCGTACCAGGCCACATATCCACCGGTGACCATCAGCAGCAGGCCGGCGACACGCCCCAGCAGCGGTGCGGCCCGACGGGTACGGCGCACCAGTGAATCGCGGGCCAACGCGACGGCCAGTGCGGCGGCCCCTACCGCGAGCCCCATACCCATCGCGTACGCCACGAAGAGGCCGATGCCGGAGAGCGCCGATCCGGCACGGAAGCCGGCCACCACGACGGCCAGGAAGGGGCCGATGGTGCAGCCGAGCGAGGCGATCGCGTACGCCATGCCGAACAGCACCATCGAGCCGAACCGTCGGCGGACCGCCGGTCCGGTCGCCACCTTCGGGGTGAAGGCCGGCAGTTGGCGTCCGGCCAGCAGCCAGCCGCCGGCCGCCACCAGGGCGAGGCCGATCAGTATCGACACCCAGGGCAGGTGACGGGCGACCGCGTCCGCCGCGGGGGCGGCGAGCAGCCCGAACGCGCCGAACACCGCGACGAACCCCAGTGTCATCGCGCCGGTCAGCGCGACCGCCCGGCCGATCGGTGCGAGCAGGCCTCGCTCGGCCGTCGGCTCGTCGCCCAGCACCAGCATCGACAGGTACGCGGGTAGCAGTGCGAAGCCGCACGGGTTGACCGCGGCCAGCAGCCCGGCGCCGACGGCGAGGCCGTATGGCGTGTCCGGCATGGTCAGTTGAGCCCGGCGACCCGCTTGCGCAGGTCCGCCGGGGACAGTGGTCCGGTGTGCACGACGGTGCCGGCGGAGTCGATGAGCACGTACTGTTCCTGGCTGGTCACCTTGAAGCGGCGCCAGACCTGGCCGTCGTCGTCGGCCAGGTGGGGGAAGCCCTCGATCCCGGTCTCCTTCGCAAACCGTCGCATCGCCTCGGCGCCGCTGCCCAGCCCGGCCACGCCGACCACGTTGACCCGGCCCGCGTTCTCGCGCTGAACGGCGGCCACCTCGTCGGCAACGGCGCGGCAGCGGGTACACCAGGCCGCCCAGAACCACAGCACCGCAGGCTTGCCGGCGAGGCTGCTGCCCGAGAATGCCGCGCCATCGATCGTCCGGCCGGTGAACGTGAGCGTCTCCGGGACTGCCGTGTCCGTCGCGCCGCTGGCCGTCGGGCCGACAGTGCCCGCAGTGGTCGGCGGGGCCGCTGCGCTTGGCCCGGCGGTCGTGCCGTCCGGGGCTGCGGACGGCTCGGTGCCGCCGCAGGCGGCGAGGGCGAGAACGACCGCCGTCAGGGCGGCCACACCGGGCAGGGGTGCGGTACGGGGACCGGGCATGAGCGGATACTAGCCCGGCCCTCTATCGAGCAGGATTACCGCTTTCTTACGGCAGGTGTGAGGCCGTCACCGGTCGAGGCAGCCGGACCGGCCAGGAAGGCGCCGGCGGCGACGCCCGGCGGGAGTTCACCGACGGGCACGGTGAACCCGCTGATGCCCCGCGCCCAGAGCCGGGTGACGGCGCGGCGCTCGTTATGATGGCGCGGAATTCGTGGAGCGCCGGGAAGTCTGGTCGGCACCGTGACGAACCGTTCCCTCCGGAGGCCCGCGTGCTGTTGCTCTGCTTTGCCGCCGTCCTGTTGGCTGCCGTGCTGGTGTCGGCGCTGGCCCACCGGACGATCCTGTCCACGGCGGCCCTGTTCCTGGTGGCCGGGTTCGTCCTGGGTGAAGACACCACGGGTGTGCTGCATCTGCGGGCCGACTCGCCGATCGTGGCGCAACTGGCGGAGCTGGCGCTGTTTGCGGTGCTGTTCACCGACGGTATGCGGGTGGGCTGGGCCGACCTTCGTGCGGCGTGGCGGCTGCCGGGAAGGGCGCTCGGCTGGGGCCTGCCGCTGACCCTGCTGATCACCGCGGTACTGGCGCACTACGTCGCCGGGCTGGACTGGCCGGAGGCCCTGCTGATCGGTGCGGTCCTTGCTCCGACCGACCCGGTGTTCGCCGCTGCGCTGGTCGGCAACGACAAGGTCCCCGCCCGGTTACGGCATCTGCTCAACGTTGAGTCGGGGGTCAACGACGGTCTGGCGCTGCCGTTCGTGGTGGTGCTTCTCGCCGTGGCCGCCGGTTCCGACGACCTGCATCTCGGTGAGCTCGCCACGGAACTGGCGCTTGGTCTGCTGATCGGCGTGTTGGTGCCGTTGGCGGCGATCGCGCTGGAGCGGATGCGTTGGTTCGCCGCCTCGGCCGCCTACGCCCCGCTCAACGGGGTCGCGATCGGGCTGCTGGTGCTGGCATTGGGCAAGGTCACCCACGGCAACCTCTTCCTGGCCGCGTTCGCCGCCGGGATCACCGTGGCGACCTTCGGTCCTCGGGAGCGGGCGGCCTTCGAACACTTCGGGGAGAACGTCGCCGAGTTGCTGAAGCTCGCCGCGCTCCTGGTGTTCGGGGCGCTGATCTCGGTGGGGTTCCTGGGCGAGATTTCCTGGGCCGGGTGGGTGTTCGCGGTGCTCGCGATCGTGGTGGCCCGTCCGGTCGCCCTGGGCATATCGTTCCTCCGCTCGGGGCTCGGCCTGCGGGAGCAGGCTGCCGCCATGTGGTTCGGTCCGAAGGGCTTCGCATCGGTGGTGTATGGGCTGCTCGTCGTGGAGTCCGGCATCGCTGCCGCAGACGAGGTGTTCCACCTGGTGGCACTGACGATCGTCATCTCGATCATGGCACACTCATCGACTGATGTCGTGGTCGCCCGGGCCTTCGACGAAGACCGGGAGACCCCGAACTGGCACGGAGTGCTACGACGCGTACGGCGGCGAGGCCGCAACGGCGACGATGACGCAGTCCTGCTTTCGGGGCAACGGGGCGACGGGCAAGATCCAAGGGTGCCTCGCCGGCCGGCTGACGCGAGCGAAAGAAGCGTTTCCCGGGATGGTCGGCCCAGCGCGGACTAGCTTGATCTTCAACCTGCTGGGCGGCGGCACTGACCCCGGCTGATCATGGGGACGAGCCTGATTGATCATGCCCCTTGGATTGCCACGGTAGGTGCCTTCGGTCATGACCGGCCGTCCGGCAGCCTTCCAGGGCTCGCGTGGTTGGCGCCGGTGCCTCCGGTGACGTCGGCGCCAGCCGTGACGCTGAGCAGGACGTGTGCCCGTCAGTAGCCGTTGGGTGTGAGGACGTCGATGAACAGCGGGTTGGGTTCGGTGCCGCCGAGTGTGACGCTGTCGTTCTTGACGTAGCCGTAGTAGGCGTTGGCGTCGATGACCCGGTTGTTGCCGATGTAGACGCCGGTGTGGTCCAGGTCGCCGCCGTAGCGAATGCCGTCGTTCGGGTCGGTGTCCCAGAAGACGAGGTCTCCCGGGCGTGGGGAGCTGACCCGACGGCCTTGGTTGATCTGGCCCTGCAGCCAGTAGTTCAGCTGCAGTCCGCGGCCTGTGGCGGCCTTCGTTCCGTCCCAGATGGCGTGTCTGTTGAGGCATTCGCAGTCCACCGTCTGCGTGCCGCATGTCCAGCCGTAGGCGAGGCGGTACGGCGTGCCCAGGTAGGCCTTCGCGGCGTTCACGACCGCCGCTCGTACACCCGTGGCGCCGTGCGCGGGCGTGGCGACCATCCCGACGCTCGCTGCCGTGGTGACCGCGATCGCGATGGCGCTCAGTCTCTGGCGTGCCGAACTCATGGGGCCTCCCCTGGATCATGCCGTCAGCGGCGACAACGTTATTCGTCGTACGATGCAGTGAAGAACAGTGATCGATGTTAGTCAAGTTTGCCGGTCGCGTCGATTGCAGGGAGGCAGTGGTGAGGCAGCCAGGTGGCTGCCGTTGGCCCGGACGGATGGGCCGCGTCTCAGACCGAAGTGTGTGGCGGGCCTGGGTCAGTGTCAGCAGCGTTGCCCACCGTGTGTGACATCCTCGCGTTCCGGTCCGCCAGGGCGGCCCCCATGTCTTTGTCGGACGCGGGCTGGGGCGCTGCTGGCGCACGACGTGGCGCATCTGTCGGCGTACGGGTTCGGATGCCCAGTTAGGTACGCGTGAAGTCGTACGCCGACACGCATCCGCGGCAGCGACCACCGGGCACCCTGCGCGGATACCTCGAGCACGGCCGGAACAAATCGAGAGCGGCCGCTGCGGCGCACCTGTCCCGTCCGGCTCTCTACGAGCGGCTGGCTCGGATCGGCCGGATCCTCGCGACGCCGACCTCGACTCGGTTGATGTCTGCCTCTCTCTGCACGTCGCGCTGCTGGCCCTTGACGTCGTTTCGCCGAGCGTGAGCCAGCGGTAGGGTGAGCACCCTGTTCGGTGGGTTCGGCAGGGTGGCGGCTGCCGCCGTGCCCGCAACGACGCGTGGGTCAGGGCGATGAAGCTACATGTCTGCGCGAGTGTGTGTCGGATGCGGGGGCGAGGTCGCAGCCGGTGGTGGTGGCCGCGTAGCCGACGATGTGCGCTTCGGCCTGTTGTCGGGTGATGGATGTCCGGGCGATGACGTGATAGCCGTAGGCGTCCTCGAGAGCGACGAGGTTGCTCGCGATCTCGGTCGAGGTCGCGGTGAGATGAAACTGCCCGAGACCGGCGCCGGTGTCGAGGATCGATCGATAGAGGCTCACCTGGCGGTCGTAGAGCGTGCGGCGCAGTGAGGCGTCGACACGTCGCCGGCGAGCCTGTGGGGAGAATTCGTAGAGCAGGCAGCACAGTTCGTCGTCCGGGCTGGTGGGCAGGCCCGAGCCGATGGTCACCGCCAGCCGCTCTCGCGGGTCCGTGACACCTTCGACGGCTGCGACACGGCGGGCATCGAAGCGGTCGACGGCTTCGGCGTAGACCTCCTGGAACAGCTGCTCGATCTCTCGGAAGTAGTAGGTGACGGAGCCGGTAGCCATGCCGGCGGCGTCGGCGACGTCACGGACCCGTACTGCGGCCAGGCCGTGCGTGACGATCGCGCGCCGCGCCGCCCGCACCAGGTGCTGGCGCCGCTCCTCCTGGTTCTTGGGCCGCGCCATATCCTGCACTCCCTTCACCGGCCAGCCTCCGTCGCCACGGGAACGTCTGCCCGCCGTGGAGATGGACTCAACAGTACCGTTCAGGCCTTGGACAGATGGCGCCACTGGTTCTTCACCGGAGCGTACGAAGAACCGCTCTCGTCATTCGGGAGTTCCCGTGGACCTTCATCCGCGCCGTTATGCCACCTCAGCGTTGGCCAGACTGGCCGCGCTCGCCGCGGCGGCCTGCTGGGGGAACCGGGATGAACTGCTCCGGCTTCAAGGGCGGCATCGGCCTGGACAGTGCAAGGCCCTTGCCCGGCGGGTCCCCCTGGGCATGGCCCGCACCGGCACCTCCGGCTCGCACTTCTCTGGTGATCCGTTTTCTTGCTTTCGCCACAGCCACTCCCGGCGCTCTCGCAAGTTGCTGTCCGAGCCCTGAGCGGGGAGGAACTGGATTCCCTGCGGTTCGTGCCGTGGGGGTACACCGACCGCTTCTACGAGGCGACCCGTCCAGGTGGTGGAAGAGGCCATCGTCAACGCGCTGATCGGCAATACCGCGATGGTTGGCCGGGACGGCAACCGCACGCCGGCCCTGCCGCGCGACCGTCTGATCAGTCTGCTGGCCCACCGATCTTGATTCGAGCCCGGAGCCGACGACGCCGCAGCGCGTAGAGAATCGCGCTGCCGGCGAAGATCGCTGCGCTGGCCGCCAGCCAGCGGGCCAGCAGCGGCTGCGGGGTCAGGCCGGTCGCCGCCGTGTACGTGTCGCCGCCGAGTCCGAGGATGCCGGGAAGGTAGACGAGCAGGAGCAGCCCGGAGGCAAGCGCGGGCACTCGTACGTGGTTCAGCACGGAGCGGCGGTTCGGGCGGTCCGTCGCGGCGAGCAGCGCCCGATCGACCAGGGCGTAGACCGGGAACAGGAACAGGTCGTGGACGACGACCGCGCCAAGGAACCAGAGCAGCATCCGGGCCGCGGTCGGCTCCCCGGACAGCCGCAGCGCTATCCAGCCGGTCACCGCGAAGCAACCGAACAGGAGCAGCAGGTGCCAGAGCGCGGCGCCGTAGCTTCGCCGGAACTCAGTCATCGGGCTGCTCCTCGAAGGTGATGTCGCGGACCCACTTCGTGCAGTGCACGCCGGGCAGCGCTGGCACGATGATGCGGGCGGGGTAGCCGTGGTCGGCCGAGAGGTCGACGCCGTTGACGCGCAGGGCGAGCAGCGAGTCGGGGTGGCGGACCTGGTTGACCTGTAACCGGGCCTGACGGAACAGACCGGCCTGTTCCAGCGATTCGACCCGTGCCACGGCGCTGTCGGGTGCGCCGACCAGAGCCGCGAGGTCTCGTAGCCGCACCCCCGTCCAGGTTTGCGTTGTCGACCAGCCCTCGACGCAGGCGATCGGTAGGTCCGCGGTGTGCTGTGGCATCGCGAGCAGGCCATCGCGGTCCACCTCTACCGTGCGGCTGCCGCCGCGCACCGTCAGCCGCCACTGAGCTCCGGTGTCGGCGGGTTGGATACCGGCCGCGACGGCGGTCCGGTTGATCGGGAAACCGTTGGGTCCGTCGTCGTGCTGCCGGCCCCGCGGTAGCAGCAGCGCGGTCCGGCGCAGCACCCCGTCCAGGCTCTGCCCGATGGTCAGCGCCGCCAACAGCAAGGCGCCGCCCCCGGTCAGTGCGAGAACGCCACGTCGGCTCATCGTCGCCGGGCCGGGCCGGCGGGCTACCAGCCCGTCCGGATCCGCCGGCTCCGGCGTGGTGTCCTCCGCCGTGGCACGCGTGAGGCGCGGACCGCGCAGCGCGGAGATCGTACGAGGAAGCTTGATCGCCACGTGTGTGACGAGGGCGGCGGTGAAGATCCAGGCGCCGTACCAGTGCGCGGTGTAGAAGTCGAACCCGAACAGGTACGCGTACTGGATGTTGAGCAGGCCGGTGGCCATCTCGAAGAGGATTCCGCCCACCAGGAGCAGCAGGGAGAGCCGTTCGAGTACCTGGGCCACCGAGCGGGCCGGCGGCCAGTCGAACAGCTTGGGTACCACCGACCAGAGTTTCGCCACGACAACCGGTACCAACACGATGCCGAGCGTCACGTGCAGTCCCTGGGTGAGTCGGAACAGCCAGGCGGGGCGGGTCGGCCAGTCGAAGATGGGAGGGTGCAGCCAGCCCACGTCGCTGGGGAAGGCCTGGCCGAGCCGAGGGCCGTAGGCGATCCAGTCCAGCAGTCCGGTGATGATCACCAGCGGTAGGGTGGCGAGCAGGACGACGCCGAATACGGACGTCAACCATGGGCCGCGTACCGGGCTGCGCCAAGCATTGGTGGCGGCGTCGGCTCCGGGCGGGCGATGCCGGTCCAACGCGCGCCACAGCCGCGCCGGGTAGGCGTACGCTCGGGCCCCGGTCGCCTCGGCGGATCGCCCGGTCTCCTCGGACGTGCGCCTCGGCTCACCGGGGTCGGGTCCCGCAGTCGGATCATGGGACGGCGGGTCGGCTGGCACGGTTCCTCCAGTCGGTAACGGCGTCGAACCGGACGCGACGGGCTTTTGTGCAGGACGCTAGCCGGCAGCGGCGCCTTCGGGCGGGCTTTGCGGCATTACCGAAGGCTTACCGCCCGTCCCTTACGGATTGCTGACATCGGAGCGGAACCGGCCCCGAGGGCCGCCGCTCTGACCTAGCGTGGCGCAATGCGGGTACTCGTCACCGGCGCCGCCGGGTTCATCGGATCGCAGGTCGCGGACCTGCTCGTCGCGGAGGGGCACCAGGTGGTGTGCCTGGACGCGCTGTTGCCCCAGGCGCACGGGAGCGTGCTGCCCGAGTGGTTCCGCCGCCATGATCCGGTCGTTGGCGACATTCGCGATCCGCACCTGCTCGACGATCTGCTGGTTGGAGTTGATGCCGTGTGTCACCAGGCGGCGATGGTCGGTCACGGGCTGGATCCGTCGGATGCTCCCGAGTACGTCAGCCACAACGACTACGGCACGGCGGTGCTGCTGGCAGCGATGCACCGGGCTGGCGTGTCTCGTCTGGTGTTGGCCAGTTCCATGGTCGTCTACGGTGAAGGGCGATACACCTGCGCCCGGCACGGGGTCGTTCGACCGGCCCCACGTCGCGAGGCCGATGTCGCCGCCGGCCGGTACGACCCCACCTGTCCGGCGTGCGCCGGCGCACTCACCAGCGCGCTCGTGCCGGAGGACGCCCCGCTCGAACCGCGCAGCACCTACGCGGCCAGCAAACTGGCCCAGGAGCATCTGGCCGCCGCATGGGGCCGGCAAATCGGGGCAGGGGTCTGGGCACTGCGCTACCACAACGTGTACGGTCCTCGGATGCCCCGCGACACCCCGTATGCCGGAGTAGCGTCGATCTTCCGGTCGGCGCTGGCCAGTGGTCGGCCGCCACGGGTCTACGAGGACGGCCGGCAACGGCGCGACTTCGTGCACGTCTCCGACGTGGCGCGCGCGAACGTGCTGGCGCTGACCGCTCCGGCTCCGGACGGTCTGGTAGCGGTCAACGTCTGCTCCGGTCAGCCCCACACCGTCGGCGACCTCGCCACCGCCTTGGCCGCGGCGATGGGCGGGCCGGTACCGGTGGTGGTCGGCGGCGCCCGGGCCGCCGACGTGCGGCACGTGGTCGCCGACCCCGGCCGCGCACGCGACCTGCTCGGATACACCGCCCGGGTCAGCTTCGTCGACGGGGTGACCGCCTTCGCGACAGACCCTCTGCGGGAACCGGCCGTCGTGTCGGTCTGAGCGGACTCGCCCCACCCGCCCATCGGGGGCCGGCTCACGAGACGGTGAACAGTAGGTGGTTGACGGCGAGGGCGGTGAGCGCCTGCCCGGCCAGCCACCAGCGGCGCGCTGGGGCAGGTAGCTGCGCGGCGGCGACGAGCAGCCAGACCGTGAACGGTAGCCAGATCCGCTCCACCTCTGCCTTGCTCATGCCCGACAGGTCGGCGGCGACCACCGCCAGCACCGCGGCGGCCGGTAGTAGAACGGTGGGCCCGAGTGTCTCGACCCGTCGTGCGAGCGCGCCAAGCCGCCGGTTCCGGATCGCGACGCGGGTTAGCGGGTCACCGCCCGGTCCCGGTCTGCTGGTCCTCGGCGTCGACGCGGCCGGTGCCGGGGAGCTGTCCCACGCTCGCCAGGCCCGGCGGGCCGAGTGCAGAGTGCGGCGTAGCGCTGGTCCGAGCACCGGCCCGGCAGAGAGCAGCAGTGCCGCCAGGTTGGCCCAGACCCAGTAGCTGTAGGGCCGTTCGGCTGCCCAACCCTGGTAGTAGCGCTCGACGACCCGGTCGTACCCCTGCCACCAGTGAAAGCCAGCAACAGTGAACGCCGCTACCACGGCGGCCACGCCGATGGCGCCGGCGAGCAGCGCACTGCCCCTGCCTTTGGCGCGTAGCGCCAGCACGACGAGAGCCAGGGGCGCGACCAGAACGAAGCCGTAGGAGAGGTACAGCGCGAAGCCCAGCAGTACGCCGCCGACCAGGGAGGTCACGGGTCCTCGTACTGCCAGCATCGCGAGGCCAGCGGCTACCAACCCGGTGAAGAAGCCGTCGGCGGAGGCACCCACCCAGACCGCCCCCGGCAGCAGTACCAGGAACGGCAGCACCGCCCGGGCGGCCTCGCCGGCGCCCAGGGCCCGTAGGGCGATCGGCACGGACACCACGACGCTTGCCCCGACCAGGACACAGACCAGCGCCGCCGCCGTGCCACCGCCCAGGCCTATCCGGTCCAACCCGACGAACACCAGTAGGGCACCCGGCGGGTGGCCGGCGGTGTGGGTGGACCACGAGTCCGGCTGGAAGTCCAGAATGCGGTCCGCGAAGCCGGCCAGCATCCGCCGGATGTCCGTCACCCGGGGCACCTCGTGCAGGTACTCGGCCTGCGGGGTGAGCCGCCTGGTCAGACCCGTCGACCAGCCGTCCACCAGCGCCAGGGCGAGCGTCCAGCCGACCGCCGCCAGGTAGCCGACGGACAGCAGAGTGCCCCATCGGGCGGTGCGGGCCCACTGCGTGCCGGGCCCGGCCACCGCGACGGCTATCGCCAGCGCAGCCGGCGTCCCCCAGCCCAGGTGCGGTTTCCAGGTGGCGTAGAGCGGCGCGGCGTCGGCGTGCAGGCCCACGCCTGCGCGGTTGAGCATCGCGCCCACCGCCACGGCGGTGACCAGCAGCGTTGCCTCGACGCCCAGCACAAGCAGGTCGCCCCGGTAGCGGGTCGGACTGCGGTGGCGGACGGGCGAACGGGAGATGGTGGCACCGGGTCTCATGTCGACCGGACGGTACGGCCCGGTCCGCGCCCCGTCAGCCGATTTGTCGGCATGTCACCGGACGGTAAGAAGTGTTGATGCGGTAAGTGTTCCGTAAGGTCGAATCCGGCGCGGGCGGCCCTGGGCGGCCCTAGCGTCGGCGGTATGCCGACAAAGATCGACGTGGTGCTGCCGTGCCTGGACGAGGCCGCAGCCCTGCCCGCCGTGCTGACCGCGCTGCCGCCCGGATACCGGGCGATCGTCGTGGACAACGGGTCGCGCGACGGCTCACCCGAGGTGGCCGCCCGGCACGGTGCGCGGGTGGTGCACGAACCACGACGGGGGTACGGCGCGGCCGTGCACACCGGGATCGAGGCCGCCGAGACCGAACTGGTCTGCGTGCTGGACGCCGACGGGTCCTTTGCCCCCCGAGAGCTACCCGCCCTGGTCGCCCCCGTCGCCGACGGGGTCGCTGACCTGGCCGTCGGCCGCCGTCGACCGATTGGTGTCGGGGTGTGGCCCTGGCACGCGCGGGCGGGCACGGCGCTGGTCGCCGCGCTGCTGCGGCATCGGGGCGTGCCGCTGCGCGACCTCAGCCCGATCCGGGTGGCCCGCCGAGAGGCACTGCTCGCCCTCGGAGTCACAGACCGGGCCTTCGGCTATCCGCTGGAGCTGTTGATCCGGGCCGCCTCGGCGGGTTGGCGCATCCACGAGGTGGATGTCACCTACGCCCCGCGCGCCGCCGGCACCCGTTCCAAGGTCTCCGGCTCCGTACGGGGCACCCTGCGGGCCACCCGAGACTTCGCCGCCGTGTTGCGTACCGTCCGGGAGCCCCGGTGACCGTCGTGCTGGTGATGGCCAAGGCGCCCGTGCCCGGCTTGGTGAAGACCCGGCTGTGCCCGCCGGCAACGCCCGTCCAGGCCGCGCAGTTGGCCGCCGCCGCGCTGCGGGACACCCTGGATGCCGTCCGAGACACACCAGGGGTGACGCCCGTTCTGGCGTTGGCCGGACACCTCGCGAACGCCGTGGACGGCGTGGAGCTGACCGCCGCCCTTGCTGGCTGGTCGGTCCTGCCGCAGCGAGGCACGGATCTCGCCGACCGACTCGCGCACGCCCACCTCGACGTCGCCGAAACATTCCCCGACCGTCGGGTGCTGCAGATCGGGATGGACACCCCGCAACTGACCCCGGCGCGGCTGGCCGCCGCCATCCGCCGGCTCGACGATGCCGACGCAGCCCTCGGGTACGCCCACGACGGCGGCTGGTGGGCGTTGGGGCTGCGCGACCCCCGGCAGGCGGTGATGCTGCGCGCGGTGCCGATGTCGACGCCGGTTACGGGCCGCTCGACATGGTCCGCGCTGACTGGGCGTGGACTGCGCGCCGTGCCGCTGCCCGTGCTGCGAGACGTCGACAACTGGTCCGACGCGCGCGCCGTGGCGGCGGCGATCCCGGATGGCCGGTTCGCCCGCCAGGTCGAGGCCGTGCGTCGCGACATGGTGGTGCGCGCGTGACCGCGGACGGATTTGCCTCGGCGCTACTCGACCAAGCCGGAGACGTGCACTGGTTGATGCCTGCGGACGGGCCCCGCCGCCGGCTGCCGGTGAAGCGGTGGCATCGATCGGCCACCCCGGCGGACGCGGCGGTGGTCGCCCGCTGTGCCGGCCCCACCCTTGACCTGGGGTGCGGTCCGGGCCGGATGTCGATGGCACTGACCAGGGCCGGGCTTAGCGCCGTGGGGGTGGACGTGTCGTCGCGTGCGGTGGCGTTGACCCGGGCGCGAGGCGCGGTCGCCGTGCACGCCGACCTGTTCGGCCCGCTGCCAGCCGAGGGACGGTGGGCACACACGGTGCTGCTCGACGGGAACATCGGCATCGGCGGCGACCCGGTCGCGCTGCTGCGACGGTGCGGGTCGCTGCTGCGTCCGTCCGGCACGGTGCTGGTCGAGCTGGAACCGCCTGGCGTCGGTGCCTGGCAGGGGCAGGTCCACGTGGCGACCGGACGGCACCGGGGCCCTACCTTCCGTTGGGCGTGGCTGGACACGGATGCGGTGTCAGGTGTCGCTGCGGCGTCGGGACTGGCGGTTGGCGAGGTGTTCCGGTCTGGCGGTCGCTGGTTCGCCGAGTTGACCCGCTTGGACCGTCCCGCCGCGCCCTGACCTGCACTCCTGACGGGCGCAGCCGTAAGAACCTGGCAAGCTTCCGGCCGGCCGTCGACGCCCGGATCGTCGCTACTCTGGCCAGATGGATGCGGCCAGGACAGGGCGGGAACCAGGGCCTAGGAAGCGGGTGCTGGTGGTCGACGACGACCACAACGTCAGCGACGTGATCTGCCGTTATCTGGAGCACGACGGTTTCCTGGCCAGCCATGCGGGCGACGGGGCGGCGGCGTTGGCGGCCGTCGCCAGGCGGACGCCAGACCTGGTGGTGCTCGACCTGATGCTGCCCGAGGTCAGCGGCCTGCAGGTGTGTCGCGAACTACGGGCCAGGCCCCACGGCGTACCGATCATCATGTTGACCGCGCTCGGCGACGAGGCCGACCGGATCCTCGGCCTGCAACTGGGCGCGGACGACTACCTGACCAAACCCTTCTCGCCCCGCGAGTTGGTGCTGCGGGTCCGGTCGGTGCTTCGCCGTGCCGGCGGTGAGCCGGCCCTCGGGCGGCCAGAGACCCTCACCGATGGCAACCTGGTGGTGCAGACCGGCCCCCGCACCGTCCACCTCGCCGGCCGGGAGCTCGCTCTGACCCTGCGCGAGTTCGACCTTCTCGTCCACCTGATGCGGCACCGGGCCCGGGCGTTCACCCGAGCCGAACTACTCGAGCGGGTCTGGGGCTGGAGCTTCGGCGACCACTCGACCGTGACCGTGCACGTCCGGCGCCTGCGCGAAAAAATTGAGACCGACCCGGCCAACCCCCGACGGCTCGTGACTGTCTGGGGCATCGGCTATCGGTACGGGCCGGCCGATGCGTGATCTGGCACTGATCTTCGCGATCGCTCTCGGCGCGGCGCTCGCCGCCGGTGCCGCCGGAGCGTTGCTGCTGCGCCTGCTCCGAGGTAGCTCGATCATCGTGCACCTCGGCGTGCTACTCACCACCGCCGTGGTCGCGGTTGTCCTCGGCGTGGTGGCGGTCGCGGAGGCTATGTTCCTGTCCCCACACGACCTGGAGGTGGTGCTGATCACCGTCGGCGCGGCGGCGGTGGTCAGCCTCGGCGTCGGCGGGCACTTCGGTCGCCGGTTGGCCACTGCCGCGGTGTGGGCCGATCAGGCCCGCGAACGAGAGCGGCAGGTGGAGGCCGGGCGTCGGGACCTCGTTGCCTGGGTCTCCCACGACCTGCGTACCCCACTCGCCGGGCTGCGGGCGATGGCGGAAGCGCTGGAGGACGGCGTCGTCCGCGACCCTGCAACCGTCGAGGAGTACCACCGGCGCATCCGGTTGGAGACGGACCGGATGACCAGGCTCGTCGATGATCTGTTCGAACTGTCTCGGATCAACGCCGGGGCCCTGCGGCTGTCCATGGCGGCGGTACCGCTCGGCGAGGTGGTCTCGGACGCGCTGGCCAGCACCGCGCCGCTGGCCGCGGCCCGACGGATCAAGCTGGTCGCTGCGGAGTCCGGCTGGCCGACGGTGGCCGCCAGTGAACCGGAGCTGACCCGGGTCGTGGCAAATCTACTGCTCAACGCGGTCCGTTACACACCACCTGACGGGACCGTACTCATCGAGGCCGGCCGCGACCGGGACCACGCCTGGCTGTCCGTCGCCGACACCTGCGGCGGCATTCCCACCACCGATTTGCCTCGGCTGTTCGACGTCGCCTTCCGGGGCGAACCTGCCCGTAGCCCTCACGCGGGAGGTGCTGGTGGCGCGTCCGGAGGCTTCGGACTGGCGATCGTGCGCGGACTGGTCGAGGCGCACGGCGGACGCGTCGAGGTACGCAACACCACAGACGGATGCCAGTTCGTGGTCCGGCTCGCCGCCGTCTGATCCGCCGTGGCGGGCGGATGCCATTCGAACAGGGTCCATACGTTCCTCGAACATGCATGGCCTATCGTCGGTCCGCATGACGGAGCGGGAAGCGGTAGCCCATCTGCTGCGGCGTGCCACCTTTGGGCCTACGGCCCAGGAGGTGGACGCGGCGCAGCGGGCCGGTGTCGTCGCCACACTCGACAAGCTGCTCACCCCGGTCGGCCTTGACCGGGGTGCGGCCGACACCCCGGTGCCCGCCCTCGGCGTCGATCCGTACGCGGGCATTACTCGGGAGTCCAGCCGTGAGGAGCGGCAGCGGGCCAACGAGCAGCGCCGGGAGCAGGTGCTCCGGCTGACCACCTGGTGGTTGGATCGGATGGTCGCCGCCGAGCACCAGCTGAGCGAGAAGTTGTTGTTCTTCTGGCACGGGCACTGGGCGACCAGCGTGCAGAAGGTCCGGTCGGCTCCGCTGATGCTGCGGCAACTGGAGACGTTGCGCGGTCACGGGCACGGGCGGCTGGAGCCGCTGGTCGATGCGATGATTCGTGACCCGGCGCTGATCCTGTGGTTGGACGGTCAGAAGAACACCCGCAAGGCCCCGAATGAGAATTTCGCCCGGGAACTCATGGAGCTGTTCACCCTCGGCGTCGGCGGCGGCTACACCGAGGCGGACGTGAAGGACGGCGCCCGGGCGTTGACCGGCTGGGTGGTGGATCGTCCGACGGGGACAGCCCGGTTCCAGCCTCGACGACACGATGACGGACCGAAGACCATCCTGGGCGTGACGGGGGCGTTCGACGCTCGGGCGTACGCGAGTCTGCTGGCCGGACGGCCGGAGGCGGGACGGTTCGTCGCCAGCCGGCTGTGGTTCCGCTTCGCCGGTCCGCACGTGCCAACCCCGGCCGACCTCGCCGGCCCGGACACGGTGGGCACCCTACGGCGGGTGTTCACCGCACCGGGGTTCGCGCGGACCCGGGACACGTTGGTCAAGCAGCCCGTGGAGTGGCTGGTCGGGGCGTTGCGGCAGCTCGGCGTACGGCCGTCCGCCCTGCCCGAGCAGCGTCGCCGGCAGGTGCTGTCCGGTCTGACCGCGATGGATCAGATGCCGCTGCGTCCGCCGAGCGTGGGCGGGTGGCCGGCCGGGGCGGCGTGGTTGAGTACGTCGTCGTTGCAGGCCCGGCTGCGCACGGCCGAGCTGCTGGCTGGTTCGGCAGACAGAGCTGTGCTGGCCGCGTTGACCGCCGCGCCCACCGACGGGCGGCCGGAGGCGCTGGCCCGGCTGCTGGTGGTCGACCGGTGGAGCGAGCGCACGCGGGCCGCCCTGGCGCCGGTGGCCGGCGAGCCGCGCCGGCTGCTGGCCGCCGGTCTGGTCAGCCCCGAGTACACGGTCAGCTAAGCGCGGAAGGAGACGACAGTGGACAACCTGACCCGACGGCGCTTCCTCGTGGCGAGCGGTGTGGTGGGCGCGACCGCCCTGGCGGCCGGAGCCACCGCGTACCGCCTGGACGACCTGTTCGCCACGACCGGCGACCGGGATCCCGAGGCCCGCACGCTGGTGCTGGTCACCCTGTACGGCGGCAACGACGGACTGAACACCATCGTCCCGTACGCCGACCCCGCCTACCAGGACGCGCGTCCAGAGCTGGCGTACACGGCGGAGCAGGTCCGACGGCTCGACGACGAGGTCGGACTGAACCCGGCCCTGGCCGGGCTGCACCGGCTGCACTCGCAGGGGCGGCTGGCCATCGTCCACGGAGTCGGCTACCCGAAGCCGGACCGCAGCCACTTCCGTTCCATGGACATCTGGCACACCGCGCAGCCCGACCGGCCCGGCACGACCGGCTGGCTCGGCCGCTGGCTGGACCAGGCCGGCGGCGACCCCAGGCTGGCGGTGTCGTTCGAGCCGACGCTGCCGCCGCTATTGGCCGGGCAGCGCAGCGCGGGCGCGGCGGTGCCGGTCACCGGACGGAAGGCAGGTCGGGGACTGCCGCAGTCGGTGCTGACCGCGTTCGCGGATCCCGAGGCGGACGAGTCGGAGTCGCGCGCACGGGCGGCGGCCTGCTTCGCCGACCTCCGGTCCGTCGAGGAGATGATCCGAGAGGTACGCGAGGCCGCCGACGCCGACGAGGCCGAGCCGGACGGAGAGACGGCGCCCGCCACGGCGACCGGCGGCGCGCGTACGCCGCTCGACGCCCAACTCGACCTCGTCGCCCAGTGCGTGGAGGCCGGCGTCTCCACCCGGGTCTTCTCCGTCTCGCTGGGTGGCTTCGACACCCACGCCGACGAGAAGCAGTTACAGGAGGTGCTGCTCGGCCAGGTCGATCGCGCGCTGACCGCCTTCGCCGACCGGATGGGACGCACCGAGGCCGGCCGCAAGGTGGTGGTGGCCGTCTATTCCGAGTTCGGCCGCCGGGTGCGCGCCAACGCCTCCGACGGCACGGATCACGGCACCGCCTCGAACGTGCTGTTGCTCGGGTCGGCCGTGCGGGGCGGTCGCTACGGGGCGCCGCCCAGCCTGACCGATCTCGACGACGGTGACCTCAAGTCCACCACCGACTTTCGAGACGTCTACGCCACCCTGCTGGAGAAGGTCCTCGACACCGATC
The DNA here is from genome assembly GCF_003664255.1 of Micromonospora sp. M71_S20. Classification (NCBI taxonomy): domain Bacteria; kingdom Bacillati; phylum Actinomycetota; class Actinomycetes; order Micromonosporales; family Micromonosporaceae; genus Micromonospora; species Micromonospora sp. M71_S20. The sequence goes on from NZ_RCCV01000004.1 coordinate 259,987, forward strand.
CGGGCGCGGTGCTGGCCGGCTGGCGGGGGCGGCTGCCCGGCGTCTTGTGATCATGAGGCGAGCCCTGTCGCTGTGACACGTGTGCTCCTCGTGCTGGCGGTTGGTCAGATGCCGAGCGGCGGCCCTGCTCGCAAGGTCACGTCGGCGTCGAAGCTGTTCTGCGCGTCGGAGGCGCGTGCGCCGCCCGGCGCTGCGACGTACCCGGCTGCCTGGTAGTGGCGCAGATAGCCGTCGGGCAGGTTGATCGATCGCAGCCGGAAGCCGTCGGCGGTGTTCTCGGGGCAGAAGGTGGCGTCCGCCCGGAACAGTGAGTTGCCGAGGTTCGGCCACGGCGACGAACGACTCGACGTCAACGGTCTGGCCGACCTACTCACCGAACCGGCCACCGACGCAGTACCCGCAGCCGCACTACCGGCGTGGCTGGTCGGCAGAGCCGAGCAACTCAACAGTGGTCCCCTGGCCGACGACGTGGCGATGCTGCTCGTCACACCTGCCAACGGCACCTGAATCCGCATGCGGAGGGCTGGCCCACAGTGCGGACACGATGCCCCTGTGCCCCGGCCAGTGCGGCGGGGCGAGCGCGAGGGTCTGCTGGTGATACCCGTGCACCCGGCCCGTGACGGCCGCGCAGCTTGGGTAGCCCACCGGCTTCTCGGGAGTTCGAGCCTGCACGAGGATCCGCTCGCCCTTGTCCGTAACGTCGTCGGTCGCCAGCGGCAGCAGCCCCGAGAACACCGTCTTCGTAAGATCCTCGATCTTGTACACATGACCTCAACGTCATCGACCAGCTCCGGTCACCAGGTGGCCGGTGAACGTCAAAGATTGGTCATGCCGGTGGCGGTGGGGTCGAGCAGGTCTTGGACGGCGGAGTGGATGCGGCCGGCGCAGTGTTGAACGTAGCTGTCGTCGGCGGCGGCGTCGGGGCCGTGACGGGGAAAGTGCAGCGGTGGACCGATGAGGATGGTGATGCGGGCGGGTAGCGGTAGGTAGGGCACGGCCGGAAGAAAGGTCAGGCCCCACGGCAGGCTGAGAAGCAGCGGCCACCGGGCAAGCCGAAGCCACCGTTGGGTGCGCAGCATGCGGGCGATGGCGGCGCCGTCGTACAGAACCACGGCGGTGTTGTGCGCCCCTGCGGCGGCGACGGGGATGACCGGCACGCCGCAGGCCACCGCGAGGCGCGCGTGGCCGACGCGACCTTCGAAGACCACTTTATGGCGATCAGTCCAGCGGCGAGCGCCGTCGGCGTCGCTACCGGGGTAGACGAGCACCTTGTCGCCGCTGGCGAGCAGAGCCGCGGCCGTGGCCGCGTCAGCGGGGACGGCGCCGAGGGGCCGCAGCCAGCGCCCGAGCAGGGTTAGGCCCAGCTGGTGGGTGAGCACCCAGGGCGTGTCGGCGAGGCCTCTGGCGTGGTGGACGGCCGCGCCGAACAGGTAGGTGTCGCCGGTGTAGAAGCCGCCGTTGTGGTTGGCGACGTACAGCGCCGGACCGGACGGGATTTGGTCGAGGCCGATGACCCGGGCGCGGTGGTAGGGCACCAGGAGGCGCCGGACCCGGCGGGCCGCACGGGCGATAGCGGCGGGGTCGCGTCGGGGCGTCACGAGGTGCGGGCGGTGGTGCGTAGCGCGGCCAGTAGCGGCCGGGTCAGCCGGCGGGTGGTGGGGGTCAGTAGTCGCCGTTGCAGGTGTTCGCCGGCGGCGTCGACGGCGGCGAGTGCGTACGTGGGGTAGGGGTGCACGGTGCGGTACAGGTCGGTGAGCCGGCCACGGCGGGCGATCAGAGCGGCCAACTCACCGATGAACTCACCGGCGGTGGGGGAGACGATGGTGGCCCCAACCAGCCGCCCGCCCGGGTCTGCGACCAGGGTCGCCCACCCGTCGGTACGCCCGGCGGTCACTGCCCGGTCCACATCGGCGAGGTCGAGGCGGGTGACGATGGCGCGGTCGCCCCACCGGTGCCGGGCCTGGGCGGCGCGCAGGCCGACCCGGGCGATCTCCGGGTCGGTGAAGACCACGTATGGCATCGGCAGATAGCGCACGTGACGGGGCAGCCAGAACAGCGCGTTGAGCGTGGCCGTTGCGGCCTGGTGAGCGGCGACGTGGGTGAACGGCAGCACACCGGTTACGTCACCGGCGGCATACACCCCCGGCGCGGTGGTGCGCATCCGGGTGTCAACGCGGACGGCGGCAATGGTGGGTGAGCGCCACGCCGGCGTGACGCAGGCCCAGCCTCGCGGTACGTGGTCGCCGCCCACCGGCGGCGAGGATCCGGTCGACGTCGATCGCGCCAGGCCGGGCGCCGGTCAGCCGCGCTCGCCAAGGCATGCTGGCGCTGACCTCAGTCAGCTCGGTGGCGGTGCGCACGTCGACGCCCTCGTCCCGTAGCCGGGCGGCGAGCAGTTCTCCCACTTCCGGGTCCTCGCGCGGTAGCAGGCGTGGTGCACGCTCCACCAGTGTGACCGTGCTGCCGAGACGGGCGAACGCCTGACCCAGCTCGCAGCCGACCGGCCCGCCACCGAGCACCAGCATCCGCGACGGCAGGGCCTCCAGGTCCCAGACGGTGTCGCTGGTCAGCGGCTCGGCCTGCGTCAGTCCGGGAACCGGTGGCAGCTCCGGCTCCGAGCCGGCCGCCACCAGCACGCACCGCGCCGAAACTTCGCGCCCGTCAGAGGTGAGCCGCACCCGCCGCGGTCCGACGAACACGGCTTCATCGGCGATCACCTCGGCTCCGGCCGCGCGGATCCGCTCCGGCGCGTCGTGCGGCGCGATCGCCCGCTGCGCCGCGCGCACGTGTGCCATCACCTTCGCCAGATCGATTTTCGGGTCCACCGGGGTCAGGCCCACCCGGTCGGCGCGGCGCATCCGGTGCGCCAGGTCGGCTGCCTCAATCAACGCCTTGCTCGGCACGCACCCCGACCACAGACACTCGCCGCCGGTGCGGTCCCGCTCGACCAGCGCCACCCGGGCGCCCAAACCGCCCGCGATCACGGCCGAAACCAGCCCCGCGGTGCCGCCGCCGAGCACCAGCAGATCCAGATCGGTCATCGGCATCTCACGGTTGACGCCACCGGCAGCGGCATAATCTTGGTCACGCCGCGACGCTACCCAGCGGCATCAAGCACTGACACCGCTTACCGAAACTCGTTAGCAACCGGTAAGGCCGTCCAGTGCCAGCCGGGCAGAGGCATCACCTGGATCGCGTACCGAAGACGACGTGTACGTGCCCGTCGCGCAGCATCTTGTGGATGACGTCGGTGAAGCCGCTATCGACCAGAGTTCACGGGGGTCGGTGCGCGTTGGTTCCGCCCTGCCACGTACGCCAGCCGCGCGGCCGGCGCCAAGACCCTACGGCCCACCGGCCGGGTGAGGCCGACTGCGGTCACCTGTCCGCCCGAGCACAGCAGACCCGTGGTTAGTCCGGTGCCGACCATGCCGAGCCATGCGGCCTCGCCAACAGGCGGAAGGCGGGCGACGCCAGGGAAGAGCAGAGACATCAAGGGCGTTCTCCTGCCGGCAACACCATCCGACTGGCCGAAGGTTCGGGGCACATCCGTCGCGCCCGGTAGGGGTCCGTGACCAGCTCGCGCGGCGGCGTCACCTGCGACAACGGCACCGATTGCCCTGCGTGACCATGAACGTTCCCGATGAGGTGACAGCCACTCTCAGCGGGTGTTGCGTGCGATCTTGTCGTAGGTCAGGCCGGTGACAGCCGCGTACACACCCTTGTGCGCGAGGTCAGTCGCCAGCTCTTGTCCCGTCCACCGCCAAGGCCAGTCAGCGACGCCCAGAGACTTGTACAGCATGACGTCGCCCATCCACAACAGCGCGCAGTGGGCGGCAGTTGCTGCGGGGCCGGTCAGGCCGGCGACCTGGAGAAGCCCTCGTACGGAGCCCATTGCAATTCCGTGGCTCCAATGCATGCCAGCGTTCAGCGACTGCACATCACTGCCGATGGCAGGGTTCCTGCCTGGGATCAGGTGCGCACCCACCTGCCCCGGCACGCTGCTTGCCGCCCGTCGCGACACCGCCATCTCCACTCGCTGCGTCACAGTCATTGCGGCAGTGCCCACGATTCCCGCAACCAGTCCACTTCCTAGCGCACCGAGAATGCCCACGAACTCAGTGTGGCACCAGGGCGGCCCGCTTGTGGGCAGATGGGGTGAGGGGCCCCGGCTGGTGGTTCATTACCGACCTCGGATCCCGGAAAACACATCTCAAGGGTTTCAACGGCAAGTAATGGTTTGGCGAGGTGATGGCTGTGTGCGGTGTGACTTGAATGGGGACGTCTGGCGTGATGTGGTGCTGTCGGGCATGAACGTCCCGAGGTCCACCACGTCAGGGCTTGCGCTTGTAGGCCGCCAGCACCCGAGCCACGAGTTGCTCGGCGTGCCGCCTGTCGACGGGGCCGCCGACGGCGCGGCGGTAGAAGATCGGTCCGGCAAGCAGGTCGAGCACCTCGGCCGGGTCCGTGTCGGCAGGAAGTTCTCCTCGGCTGATGCCGCGCGTGACGGCTTGCAGGATGACGGCGTGGCGGGCGTCGGCCTCCCGGTGGTGCAGCGCGGCGAGTTGTGGGTTGCGCTCGGCGGCGTCTACCAGTGCGAACCACAGTCCTGCGGCCGGGCCGTGGGACAGCGCAGCGGCGAGCCCGGTGACCAGTTCGACGAGATCGTCGCGCAGCGTTCCGGTGTCTGGATCGTCGGGTATGCGCCGCACATTGTCGAAGGCGTCGAGCACCAGGGCGGCGTGGCCGTCCCAGTGCCGGTAGATCGTCGTCTTCGCCACTCCGGATCGTTCTGCGACGGCCTCGATCGTGGTCCCCGCGATTCCGCGCTCGGCGAGTAGGTGCAGGACGGTGGCGAGCACCACGGCACGGGTGCGTAGCACCCGTGGATTCGTCGGCGGGCTCACCCGTCACCTCCCCGCGTCTGTTGTCCGTGGCCTACTGCCAAGGCCGGTAAATACGGCAGCCGCGACGTCGCCTAGGTCGCGGGTGTCGACGAATGCCACCCGGCCATGCCTGGCAGGCAGATAACGCCGGTCGTCGCGGATGTCCCGCTGGTACGCGTCGGCCAGGGTTTGGTGCGAAGAACCCCGGCCGCAGGATCGTGTATGGCAGTCCTGAGGCATGAGGATGCGTCTCTAGGCGGTGATGGGGCAGTGCCGGGTTGCGCTCGGCACCGATGACCGAGGCGAACACGACTTGCTGGGCGCCGCCGTGCGCGGCGGCTCGACCAGCGCGTTCAGGGTGGGTCCCACCCGGGCGATCTGCGGTGGTCGAAGCAGGAACAATCCGCTCGCGCCGTCCAGCGCCGCGTGGAAGGTGCGCGGGTCGCGCAGGTCCAGGCGCGCCGCGGGTACGCCGGGAAAGCGTTTCCTGAGGGCGGTGGGGTTGGTCCCGGCGACCCGTACGGCCATCCCTGCGGCCAGCAGGGATCGGGTCACCGCGCCGCCCCCGTTGCCGGTCGCCCCGGTCACCAGCACCGGCGCGGCCATCAGGTACCGCTTTCGACGTCGAGGTAGACCAGAGCCAGCCCGTCGCGGCGGGCTGCCTCGGTCAACTCGTCGTGCGTCGGCGTACGCGGCACGTTGATTTTGATGCCCATTCGCCGGCCCGCACGTTGGTACCCGGCCTGCTCAATGAGCGAGTGATAGACCTGCGCGACAAGGTCCGGGTCCTCGACGAGCTGCGCTCGTGCCGCCAGTCGCCGGCCCAGCAGTGTGACAGCGATGTCGGGTCGGTCGCGCAGGTTGACCCGCCACGGCGAGTTGGTCAACACCAGCAGCCGGCCGTCGCCGCCGTCTCGGTAGGCCACCGGAAAGACCAGCTCGCGGCCCGAGCGTCGCCCGACGACGTGCAGCAAGAGCAGGTGACGACCGACCCGCTGGGCCCGTCGTGGCGTCGACAGGAACCAGCGCATGACCTTGTTGACGACCCGGTACGGGGCTTTGGGTGGACGAACCCGCTGCACGGCTGGAAGTGAGGTGGAGGCCATACCGCCACACTAACGCTACGGATGCGTAGCGGAAAGATCGGATGCGTCACCCCAACCGAAGGCGTGACGCATCAGGGGTTCGGGTGGGGCGGCTGGACCCTTCCTGCGGCCATGCCCGTGGTCAGGCTGAATATTGACCCATGTGCAAGTGCCTCCGTATTCTTTGCCGGCCCGTACGACGAACTCGACTGGCCGGCCCCCGAGCGCCAACGGATCCTGGATCCCTCACAGACGGAGGAACTTCGATGCCATCACGCTGGCGCGTCGCGTTTGCGGCAACCCTGGCCGCCGCTCTCATCTTGTTGGCTGCCCCGGCGGCTGTCGCCGCACCGCTGCCGGCCGGCACGTGGTGGGGGGTGGAAGACGGCCGCACCACCTCCAGCTACAACGAGTACTTCCCGGGCTACCAGTTCGGCTGCGGGGGCGATCAGCGCCATAAGGGCGTCGACGTGGGCGCTCCCACCGGCAACCGTATCTACGCGTGGGGAGCCGGCCGTGTCGTCGGTCGCGGCTATGACCCGGGCGGCTACAACCGGTGGATCCAGGTCTACTTCCCATCCGTCAACATGAGCCTGACCCTCGGCCACCTCCTTGACGGCTCCGAGCTACGCGTCGGCAACACCTTCACCAAGGGCACCCGTTGGGCAAGAATCGGCACCTTGGCGGACGGTCTCAACCACCGTCACGTCCACTTCCGCGCCGCCCGCGGCAACCACGGCGCCTCTCCCATCGGCCCGTGCGAGGACATGAACCCCTTCGTCCTCTGGGACGCGCTGGGCCTGCCTTCCTGACGACTTGACTGTCAGTTGCGGGGGCGCGCACAACCCGCCTGCCCCCGCAACTGATCGAGAGCGCCAGCCGCGCCGTGGACACCGAAGCCCCGTCAGACCTGAGCCGACCGGCTAGCCACACCCGCGCCGCATTGATGTTTCGGACTCATGGGCCGAACTCATCTCAGTATGCACCGCCCTGGCGTGCGTGGACGTGTTTTGGCTGCTCAGAGGGCATCCCTGGCCTGATGGATCTCGTTTGCCGGTTCCAGCCCCGCCGTGATTTGTGAGCTGCTTTCATGTCGTTGTGCCCTGAAGGAGGGCATCCGTCACAGGAAGGTGCGTGACATGAAGTATCCGCTCACCAGGACCCTGCTGCTCGCCGGAGTCTCCATCGCTCTGGGCGCCGGATCGTCCGTCGGATTCGCCGGTGCCGCGTCGGCCGACGGCGCCCCGGGGGACAACTCCGACGGCTACCGGTCGTGGGAGAAGTCCTGCCACCGCCCCTACGGCGACTACGACCGCTACGACTCGTCGAAAGACCGGGAGAGGAGGCGCAGCGGGCTCAAGGCCATCGGTTTGACCGACGACCAGAAGCTGATCAAGTTTGACGTGAGCAACCCGGACCGCGCCTGCAAGATCGGCAAGGTGTGGCTCGACGACGACAACGAACTTGTCGGTATCGACTACCGGGTGCAGAACGGCAAGCTCTACGGTGTCGGCGACGAAGGCGGCGTCTACGTCCTGTCCACCCGCGACGCCTCCGCCTCCAAGGTCAGCCAGCTATCGGTAGACCTGGATGGCACGTACTTCGGGGTCGACTTCAACCCGGCCGCGGACCGACTGCGGGTCATCAGCGACAAGGGCCAGAACCTGCGCCACAACGTTAACGACGACACCACCGTCGAGGACGGGGATCTGACCTACCCGCCGGCAAACGACATCGCCTACGGCGTCACCGGGGCGGCCTACACCAACAACGACCTCGCCCCGGACACCGCCACCACCCTGTTCGACATCGACACCAACCTCGACCAGGTCGCGGTGCAGTCACCCGCCAACACCGGGCAACTCGCCGCCACCGGCAAGCTCGGCGTCAACGCCGGAACCTGGGCCGGGTTCGACATCTACAGCACCGTCCGCGACGACAAAACGGTCTACAACAAGGGCTTCGCCGTCCTGCAGGTCAACAACCGCAGCAAGGTCTACAAGATCGACATGCTGACCGGTGACGCCGACAAGCAGGGCGCCTTCTACGACTACCACGTCGTCGACCTCGCACTGCCCCTCAACCAGCACTGAGACGACCGTCCGCGCGCAAACACGCAACGAACCCAGGGGAGGGCCGGCATGCCGGCCCTCCCCTGAAGCAAAACCTGTGAGGCGGCCTTGGCAGCGCGCTCAAGTTGCTCATACAACTGCCCAGCGGCGTGCAGGAGTCGAGCCTCATCGGACCATGCCTGCCACTGCTCAACCCAAGCGTCGAAAGCACGCACAATCCGCCCAGGCGGCGCCTCACTACTGTCATCGTCGCGCAGCCGGGCGTCCAACAGGCGCGGCGCGGAACCAGCGAACCCGCCCACGGAGTCCATGTCGATCGCTGGTGTAGCAACTCCGGTGGCGCCGGCTCCGTCGGTGGCCGAGACGGACGCAGTCGCATGATCACTGGGCTTGACCCGTTTCGACGGACAGGGTCGTTGTGTTGATCTTAGTTAGGCGGCTTGGTCGATCGGTAGCGGTTGTGAGCTGGCGGCCTCGAAAGCCGCAGGGCTGAGGTAGCCGAGGGTTGAGTGTCGGCGGCGGGTATTGTACCAGCCCTCGATGTATTCGAATATGGCCTGGCGGGCGGCTTGGTGGGTGGGCCAGGCCTGGCGGTGCAGGAGTTCGGTTTTGATGGTGGCGAAGAACGACTCGGCGACGGCGTTGTCCCAGCACTGTCCGCGCCGACCGACGGACAGGCGGATGTCGTGACGGTGTGCGAGGCGGGCGTGCTGGGCGCTGACGTATTGCCCGGGTTCAACCGGTCGTTGCAACACCGCTGCTGTGCAGCAATCGTAGGTGCTCGTCGAGGGCCTCGGCGGGTGTCTTCCAGCCGAGGACCTTGCGGGGCCTGCTGTTGATGGCGGCCTGGACGGCGAGGAGGTCATCGAGGCTCCAGCGGGACAGGTCGGTGCCCTTGGGGAAGTACTGGCGTAGCAGGCCGTTGGTGTTCTCGTTCGTGCCGCGCTGCCAGGGCGAGTGGGGGTCGGCGAAGTAGACCGCCATGCCGGTTTCGATCTTGAATTGGGCGTGTGCGGAGAGCTCCTTGCCCCGGTCCCAGGTCAGCGACCGTAGCAGCTCGGCCGGCATCATCGTCATCGTCGAGCTGAGGGCGTCTTTCATCGCGATGGCGCCGTAGCCGCCCAGGGCGGGCCCGTTCTTGACAGGTGGGACGGTTCCGTAGCCCTCGAGGCGGGGCAGGTGGACCAGGAGCGTGTAGCGGCTGCTGCGCTCCACGACGGTGCCGATCGCCGACCGGTTCAAACCGATGATCAGATCGCCCTCCCAGTGCCCAGGCACCGCACGGTCGGTGGCCTCGGCAGGCCGTTCACTGAGCACGACATCGGCGGTGACATGACCCTGCGGCCTGTTCCGGGACCGTTCCCGGGGCTTGCGCAGTGCCCGGCCGGTGCGCAAGCAGGCGACCAGCTCACGCTGGAGCGCTCCACGTCCTTGAATGTAGAGCGCCTGGTAGATCGCCTCGTGGCTGATGCGCATGTCCTCATCGTCGGGGAAGTCGACGACCAGCCGCCGGCTGATCTGTTCCGGGCTCCAGACCGTGGCCCAGCGCCGGTCGGCGCGGTGCGGCTTGTTCAGCCCTTTCCAAGTCGTCGACGGGCCAGCGGCAACGGTCCCGTCAGGACGCTGCAACTGCCCGCTCAGCCGCGCTTGGACGTACTCGCATAGCCGCGGGTTGCCCGCCAACTTCACCCGCTTCGGGCGCCGCGCCGCGATCTGCGCCTTCCACTGTGCGACGCCTGCCCGGTACTCCCGCTTGCCGGCACGGGTGGCGGCGTTGCGCCGCAGCTCCCGCGAGATCGTGCCGGGGTCTCGATGGAGCTGCCGGGCGATCGCGCGGACACCCTGGCCCTGCGCCTTGAGTAGCGCAATCTCCTCGCGCTCGAAGAAGGACAGGTAGCGGCCGGTGGGCTCGGCAAGGCTCAACGGGGGCATGCCGCCAGCGTGCCGAAACCAGCGCACCGCAACGGGCGTCGACACACCGAGATCGAGCGCCGCCTCCTCGGTGCGCTTGCCCTGCGCAATCAGGCGCCAGAAGGCGCGCTCCACATGCCGCGCCGGCATCGGCCGGCCCGGCGAACGCATCGCCGGCCGCAACGCCCGATCCGCCTGCTGCTGACGACGCACCATTCGAACACCTCCACGACCACGAGGTGTTGCGACGACCGGTTGAGTCCGCCTTGCGTGCCGCGGTCGGAATGAAACACCAGCCCGGGCTCGGGTCGGCGGCGTGCGAGAGCGTCGGCGAGGGCGGCGTCGACCAGGTCGGTCCTCAGGTTGTCGGCCACGGCCCAGCCGACAACCCGGCGTGATGCGAGATCGATGACGGTGGCCAGGTAGAGCCAGCCCTGCCACGTGTTGATGTAGGTGATGTCGCCGCACCAGCGGGTATCGATTACGCCAGGATCAACACGGAAGTCGCGGCCGACCAGGTCAGGCCGGAGCTCGGCGGCCGGATCCGGGATTGTGGTCGTGCGCCAGCGGCGTGGGCTCTTGCCGGCGAGTCCGGCGGTGCGCATCAGCCGGGCGACGCGTTTGCGGCCGTGCCGTAGCCCCTGCTCGGTGAGCTCCGCGTGGATCCGCGGCGCCCCGTAGGTGCCCTTGGACCGTTCGTGCAGCACGGTGATCTTGTCGGTGAGCCGGGCATCGACCCGCTCGCGCTGCGACTGGGCACCGGTTTTCTGCTGGTAGTAGGCGGATCGGGAGACCTCGAGCAGTTCGCAGGCACGTTTGACGTTGTGCTTGCCGGCCTGCTCCGCGGCGATGAACGGGAAGACGTTCACCGGGTCTCCTTCGCGAAGAAAGCCGTCGCTCGTTTGAGCACATCGACGTCTTCGCGCAGCCTGCGGTTCTCTTTGCGCAGCTGTGCGAGTTCGGCCCGTTCGTCGGTGGTCAGCCCGTCGGCGCGGACGCCGGTGTCGAGTTCGGCCTGCTTGACCCACTCACGCACTGCCGTCTCGGTCAGGTCGAAGTCCTGGCTGACCTGCCGGAGCGTGCGGTCACCACGCTGGCACAACTCGACGATCTCGGCCTTGAACTCCGGCGTGAACGAACGCCGAGGCCGTGGCCGCTTCTCTCCCATGCTCTCCATGATGCTGGACATCCTCCCGGAGACCCCAGGTCCCGCTACGATTCGGAGGCGACGATTGCCTGTCGATCATGTTCTCGCCATCAGGCGACCTGATCGCCACCGCAAAGCAGGAGCAGATCACGGTGTGGGATGCGGGATCTGGTGTCCTCCACGCACAATGGGGCGCTCGACCGCGACGAAAGCCGAGACGCATACCGGCATCGACACCGTTCCCGTGGGCGTATGCGCTTGCCTGGTCCGGCGACGGCGAGCGGATGGCCGTCCACACGCATTGATTCTACGGCAGAACACCACCCGCCCTTTCAATTTGGCACGTAGCCACAGCGCAGCGCCTAGCAGTCCTCGACGGCAGCGAAGACAGCACCGGAACGCTTGCCTGGTCCCCGGACTCAAGCCTCATAGCTGCTGTCATCAGCAAGCACAACGTGAGCTTCTGGCGAGGAGACGACTACACCCGTACCCACCAATGGCGAATCGAAGGACTCGGCAAAGTAGCCGCCCTGGCCTGGTCGAATGACTCCACCAGACTCGCCGCCGCCGTCGGCAACCAGATCGAGATCTGGAACGTAACGCAGCAGCACGTAAGCGTGCGCTTTGTCGGCCACACAGGCAAGGTCCAACACCTCAGCTGGGCAACCGACGGAAACAGGCTGGCAACCATCAGCGACGACCACATGCTCTACCTCTGGCGCACTCAAGACGGACGACCGTTCGGCGTACTCGACATACCTCACGGGATTGTGCGCAGCCTGTCATGGCAAGACGCCCTCATCGTCACCTACGATGACGGCACGATCATGAGTTGGGATATCTGCGGTGACCGCGTGCAGGCTTCGGCCGAAGGCGGTGAACCTCGTGCGCTCAGCGCCGAAGAACGCGAGCGATACGGGCTGCCGTCAACGCCGACCGACTGAAACTCGCCAGGACATGAGCGGCGGGATCCAACTCGATGGCTGCACGTTCAGCTCGGTCAGTCGATAACGGAGCGAGCCGGCTGGCAAGCTTCGACCCCATGCCCCCAAACTGCTATTCATGCTCACGCACGGCAACGGGGCGCGGGCTTGAGCCAATCCTGGCCGTACCGTAATCTATGAGCATGTGCACCCCAGAATGGTGCACATATGATGCGTGCACGTGTTCGAATCCCCCCTCGGACACGTTATTTCCACACGAAGCGTGATGATTCTTCGTGCTTTGCGTGATCCCCGTCCCGTTGGGCGGGGATTTTTGCTGTGCCGGCGAGGCTGCTTCCCTGTGGGTTGAGCGGGTGGGCCGCGGTCTCGGCTTCGACGGTCCAGGTGTGGTGGTCACACACGACGATCATGTTGTTGGCGCGTAGGTATGCGGTGACCTTCTCCGGGTCGGGGCTGCGCAGCGTGGGATGGTGCCGGTGCAGTCTGCGGTCATGTCGGAGGCGGTCCAGCAAGTGGTCTCCCCGGATGTAGAGGATCTTCGGCTGTCGGGTGGTCTTGGTTCGGGTGCTGGTGTAGCCGTGGCGGCAGCGGTAGCCGGGACGGCCGTGGACCCAGTGGGAGTCCATCAGGCGGCCGCAGGCGCCGCAGCACACGAGGCCGGCCAGGCGGTAGCGGCGCGTAGCGCCGTCCGCGGGGGTGGGCGCGGTGTGGATGGCTTGGGCGGCGACGAACTGTTCCTCGGTGACCAGCGGCGGGTGGGCGATCTGTCGGGCGACGACCCACTGCGGGGCGGCGTTCCAGCGCTGGACCTCGCGGTGGCGCGTGAGGGTCCCATCGGGTGTGAGGTCGTCGTGGTCGGTGCGTTGCCGGTTCCACACCTGGCGGCCGGTGTAGCGGGGGTTGGCCAGGATCGCCGCGACTGTGGTCAGCATCCAGGCGTGTGCGCTGCGGTGCCGATTGCGCGCCGGGTCGGCGTCAGATGGGCATTGCACGTCGTTGTCGTTGAGTTCCCGGGCGATGCTGGCCACGCTGCGCCCGGCCAGCCGCTGCTCGAACATCCAGCGGACGTGGGGTGCGGTGGCGGGGTCGGGTTCCAGGCGGTGCAGGCGCCGCCCCCAGGCGGCGTGGGCGCGGTTCGGGTGAGGGCCGGCGTCGGCGAGCCGGTAGCCGTAGGGCGGTCGACCGCCGAGGTGTCGTCCCTGCGTCTCGGCTTGGGCGCGCATGGCCGCGGTCGTGCGGTGGCGCGCTCGGGATACCTCGCGTTGGGAGTGCACGCCCAATAGGTCCAGCAGTGCCAGTTGTCGGGGGTTGTCGAAGTCCACCGGACCGTAGGTTTCCGGTAGCCACAGCTGTACACCGTGCTTGAACAGGGTTGGGGCGAGCTGTTCGAGCTGTTGGCCGTGGAAGGCGCGTTCGTACTCGCCGACGACGATCGCGTCGAACCGGCGTGCCGGGTCGGCCAGTGCGGCGAGCAGCAGGGCCGCCTGCGGCCGGTCCGGCCAGGCGATCCGGCGGGAGACGCCCTCATCGAAAAACTCAACCACGATCCGGCCATGCCCGACGACCAGGTCCTCGGCATAGTTGCGCTGCCACCGGCACGACGACGCCCGATCCTGGAAGTCGACCGTGGACATCCGGCCGTAGAACGCGAACCGCAGCCCATCCGTAGCGGTGGTGAACCGCCGTGGCCGTAGCTTCCGCTGCCCGGCGGCCCAGGACGAGAGCGTGCTTCGTTCGGGTGCTGCCGTCGTTCTCGTCGCCATAGGACCTCCACGATCGGTGCGTTTACCCCGTCCTGGTTCCCACGTTCAGAGTAGGGGGAGCGGCTGATTCATGTAGTTCGATCACCCTTTCGGGTGGTATAGCGGAATCGTCCGGGCGGCTGACGGGCAGGGTCGGGGCAAGGTCTGTCGGCGACCCTGGCTGCTTGCTGATGAGGGTGCGGCCGGTGCTCACCGTCTCGATGCCTCCTGTAAGGCGACCACCGCCTGAGTGCTGCGCGCCCTCGCCGAAGCTCTCGAGCTACCCGGTGGAACAACCGCGCCTTGCTGGCTACCCGCACGGAGTTCCGTGCAGCTCAACGGCTGCCCGCGACCTCGTGTGGAACATCCCATGGCTGGCTCCCGCAGCGGACGACATCGCCGTGGTGCGAGTGCCCGGACCGCACGAACTGGCCAAGGCCCGGACGCACGTGATGGCGACCCGGCAGGGCACTGCCCGTTTCCGCCGTCCCGGCAGCAACGCGACCGAGTCGGAAGACCTGTGGGACGGCATCGAACAGGCCGTCGAGCGGACCGTGGAACTGACCCGTTGCCCGCGCTGCGGAGCACATCCCGAGCAGCCCGCACGGGCGCGGCCCCGCGCGCGGACAACTGCTTCCACGTCTCGTGTACGAGCTGCGGCGTGGCTTGGGAGAGCCGCCGCTGCCGAACCTGCACGCGCAGTTACCCGGTCCTGGATACCGTCCGTGAATCGCCGGGGATCCCCGATGGGGACCGCATCGACCAGCGGTACGCAGCGACCTGCTCGCCGCACCATGCGCGACCCGCAGCCGTGTCTTCATCTGCCCCTGGTGCGCCACGTGTGCGAACGCCCAGTCGGACCAGAACTGTGCCAGGTGCTACGCAATAACAGGGAGCGTCGATCCGATCCCGCAGGTGAGGCCGTGAGCAGGTGATGCGAGATCCTCCCGGGCGACGCCGCGCAACGGCCCTCCTGGCATTCGGCGAATCCTGGCAGGATGATCAGGTGCTCTTGGTCCCTCGCCTTGTGGCGTCCTTCCACGTGCCGGCGAACTCCCCTCGCATACCCGATACCCCTCGCACTGTGGACACGCCGGCCGTCCAGCGGTGGCCGCATCGCCGGCTCGTGGTGATCCGTCGGGACGACGAGCTGTTGGCGCACGACATCGACCGGCTCGTCGCCGGCGACGACGCTCCCGCCGCCCGGTTTCCGGCGCCGTGGCCGCGCGGGGCGGGCGGGGTCGATGCGGTGAGCTCCGCCCTCGATTTGGCGGTCTTCAGCGGTCAGCACGCGTTGCACGCGGTCGACGCGGCCGGCGCGTTGCACTGGAGGGTGCGGCATGCCTGCTGGGGCTCGCCCTGCTTGTCATGGCACGACTCCTACAAGGAGTACGCGGGAATCGACGGGCACCGCCATCCCGACCACGGTTCGTGCGGGATCAGCGCGGACGGCTCGACGGTATGGGCGCACGTACGCACCCCACTGCCCGACGACGGCGAGTTGGAGTTGGACGAGGAGTGGCTCGTGCTCGACGCCGTCGACGGTCGCGTCCTGGGACGAGCTCCGACGGACACCGCGACCGCCGGCTCCTACCACGTTCCTCACCCCGACCCGGGCCAGGTGGGCCTGAGCGTCGGTGAGGGCCAGGACGGTTCGCCGCTGCGGTGGGGCCGGTGGGGCGGCAGCTAACTCACCGTCACCCGCATCGGTGACGACGACCGCTGTCTCGTCGATGTCAGCCCGTGTGGGACGCGGTTGCTCACGATCGCCCACTGGGGGAGGCAGCCGGCAATCCATCGTCTTCCCGACGGCGCGGTGATCCACGAGGTCGTCGACCACCAGATTCCCCTGCGTCCTCAAGCACCGTCGGACGTCGAGGAGGAGCCGTTCTGGGGCTACCAGTGCGGCTTGGTTGACGAGCGCACGGTCATCGCGAGCACCATCGAGGGGCACGGGCCTCCGGCACTGGCTGATCGACACGACGCGGGGGGGATGTGCTGGGTCAGGTGGAGTACCCGATGCCCGTATCGGAGGACCCGATGGCGCTCGGTGACGGTACCTGGCTCACCTGTTGTGAGGAGGACCCCTTCCAACTGCTGCTGTGGAGCCTCCCCTAGTCTAACGACCTTGTGCACATAGGCAGATGAGCGCCAACGCGTGGAGGCCAGGGTAAGCAACTGCTACTTGACCCTATGGAAGGTCATCAACGTCACGGCCGTGGCGGCACCCGGCGGTGGTGGGCGTCACGGCCAGTTGATCTGACCTAAGTTATCGAGTTCCGCCTCGTCTTCCTCTAGTAGCGTGGCAATGTCGTAAAGCATGTCCGCTACGTCTGTCCATGCTGGCTGGGCCGATGCGCCAGTGTCCCGATAAAACTCCATCACGCAGCCGTTTTTTGGGCCGCCGCGCAGGTCCACGAATAGATTCCCGCCGCCGTGGTTGGTGGCGGCAGGCAACCAGGCAGGCAGCCAGAACTCGCAAACCGTTCCGGCTGGCCGATTGTTCTCCGAATTCACAAAGTCGTCCCACTGGTCGAACGGTGCGATCTCACGAGTGACGTCCATCCACAATCGGCGGCTTTTCAACGCTTCAGCGACCGGGTAAGGCACGAAGCCTGGCGGGATAAGCCACACGGCGTCGGTCTGAAGGCCGAAATGCGCCCCGTCGGCGTACAACCACCAGGCCCGCAGGTCCGGCGGCAGTGGCTGGCCGACTGCCTCCTGCGCCGCCGTCAGGTCGGCCTCAGACGCCGGCGGTCGTAGAGCCGCGCGGGCCCGGGGCGCGTGCTGTTGAAGCCACGTGTCAATGCGACCTATCGCTGCCGCCGCGACCGCCGCACGATCTGCACCCGCCATGTTCACCCTTTCGATCGCCGAACCAGGCCGCCTGCCAGGGCAGTGGTGCCCTGGCGGGGTGGCCGCCGAGCATGGACTCACTCGCTCGCTCGAAGGACGACCATGACGCTATTCGCCACCGGCCAGGCCTCGAGCCTGCCCGTGGTGCACATCGCTCACCCACTCCCAGCCGGGCTTGGCCGAGGGGCCGATCCTCGGGTC
This sequence comes from Micromonospora sp. M71_S20, assembly GCF_003664255.1. NCBI lineage: Bacteria > Bacillati > Actinomycetota > Actinomycetes > Micromonosporales > Micromonosporaceae > Micromonospora > Micromonospora sp. M71_S20. Next base: position 276,828 of record NZ_RCCV01000004.1, read on the forward strand.
ATCAGGCGCGCGACCGTCACGTAGGGCGAGCACGTACGCCCGGTCCCGCTCGATCCGGACGCGAGGACCGCGCGCTTTCATGAGCTCGATCTCCACGTCCTCGGACATCGGCCCGCCTCCCACAGATGCACCCCCGCTCCCGATCCACTGTCTGCGGGTGTGGCGTGCGAGAGTGCCCGACGATGGTGGGTCGCCCGGTCGGGTGGGGTTCAGGAACGACGCCACCTGGACCAATAGGTTGGCGACGATGGACAGCGTAGTGATGCCGGCCTGCGTCATCCGTCCTTGCGCGGCGGGTCACACCGCGGCGGAGGAACGGACGGCCACCGCCGTGACGGCTGCTCCGGCGCGCCCCCACCTTGCCGGCGGGCGCGCCGGGGTACGCCGACCGGCCGAACGGCCAAGGCGGCCGAGCCGCCGGTCGCCTTTACCTAAGGGACCAACGCCCCTCCTCTGACTTCTGGCGCGCGACGATACGGTGAGCATCGGCGGTGAAGGGCTGAAGACGTGGACCGCGTGCTGGTGGAGTTCTACGGTGGGCCGCTCGACCGCGAGCAAAGAGTGACATCCGCCCTACCCGTCGTCTGGCCGTTGCCTGCGTCGGCGACATGGGCGGATCAGCCGGTGGTGAACCTCGAGCAGCCGCGGCTGAAGGAACGGATGCTCTACGTAAGGCGAATTGATCCAGTGACCGGGCGGTTAGCGATCAACGAGGCAGGTCTGGTCATCTACGACTTCCGCGGCTACCTCTGAACACCATCACCGCGACGACGTGTGTCTACGCGCGACCGGGCGGTCCTCCAGCGGCCCCGGGAACCGATGCCGTCGGGGCGGACGGGGTGGCAGCAGCAGTGCGGTTCCGGCCCAGATTTCGTCGGACCGATCCGCGGCGGCTGCTCACCCCTCCTCACGTTCAGACAGAACGACCCTCACGTCCCGAGGACACGCCCAACATCATTTCGTTAGGAGTTGTCACGAGGAACATCCGTACGTCGGTCAGAGCATTGGTGAACCATAGAGCAGACGGTTCGGCGAACCGTTGCCAGGATTGGTCACCACGCCCAGGGTCGCGCTCTCGACCAGAAACGCGTGCACCTGCGCCGGGGTCCAGGTCGGATTCTTGCTCAGCACCCGGGCGGCCATCCCCGCCACATGCGCGGACGCCTGGAGGGTGAGGCTGATGGACTTGACCGCGGTGTCCGAGTCAGGGGAGGCAGACACGACGTCCACGCCGGGGGCGAAAAGGTCGACGCAGGGGCCGAAGTTGGAGTAGGAAGGCCGGGCGTCATTGGATTGGATGGACGCGACGGTGATGACGGTGGGCACCGAACCAGGGGAGTCATTGCAGGCGTTCTGGTTCACGTCGCCAGCCGGTGTCGTTATGACGATGCCGTCGTCGACAGCATTGGCGACCGCCGTGTTCAGCGCGGTGCTCATACCGCCGGCCAACACGAAGTCACCGACGGCGGGCGGATCCCAGGGGCTGTTGTCGGCGACCACCCAGTCGACGGCGCCGATCAACGCGCTGAGGGTGCCGTTACAACTGGGCAGGCCGACCGAGACCAACTCGACGTTCTTGGCGACTCCGTACGTCGTTCCACCGATGATGCCGGCCACATGCGTGCCAAGGGTCTTGAAGCAGCTGGCGGCATAACCGTGGTGGGCCCGACCGCCGAACTCCTGGTGGGTGGTGCGGATTCCGGGGCCGATGACGTAGACCCGGACCCCGGTACCTTGGCGTACGAAGTTGTAGGTGGTGTCGAGTCCGACCGGAGCATCGATCCGGTCCAGGTTCCAGGGTGCGTTCGGTTGAGCGGTGGACGGCTGCACCGAAGCCGTCTCGGGCACCTTGACGGCCTGGTCCTGCTCTACGTAGGCCACCGCCGGATCGGCGGCGAGCCGCCGGGCGACCGCCTCAGAGGTCCGCACCGAGAAGCCGTTGAGGGCGTCGCCCCACACCTGGTCCGGCATTGTGCCGAATCGACTGGCCAGTGCCCGGGCTGCGCCGGACACGGTGGACTTGCGGCTACCCGCCGAGCCCGCGGCCGCACCGTCCTTGAGCACCACAATGTATTCGCCCGGCACTGCGGTCGCCCGGCCGGCCCCGAGGATCTCGCCGACGGCATTCCCGGTCCGTCCCGGATTGGCGGCCGAGGCCGCTGGTTGCGTGAATATGACGGCAGCCAGCGTGGCGGCGACGAGCGCCACGGCATTGCGCCCGGGTCGACGGGTGGGAACGAGTGTCACTCTTCGCGGGTATTCCATCTACCAAGCTCCTTCGTTCTCGTTGCGGCAAGGGGTCGCCAATGCCCGTGCATTGCCCGGTTGGTTTGCCGGACTCTACAGCCAACGGCAGCCGCAGAGGGACGCCTTGGGTTGATGTACGCATTGCCATGCGTCGTTTTCGCGGTGACTGACAAAATCCGATTCACATGTATCAAACAAGCCGCTGACGCATCATGCGGAGTCGGCGCACGCGCCCTCGGCGTACGCCGGATGGGGTCAGGTCGCGAGCCTCATCCGATCAGCGGCGCGGCGCCGGGCCGGCCGAGAGGCCGGCGGCCGGCCCGGGCCCCCGGCCCGAGGCCGATTACCCCTGTGGAGCGCCCGCCATGACCTGTGCCGGCACGCCACTGGTCATGGGCTGCCCCGGCTTACGCGGAGGTGGATTGATTGGGAGCTTGTATCACTTGATGTTGAAGAGAGTGGCATGGGACGACGGGGCTACCACCGAAGTTCAAGCGCAAGGTCTTGGCCTGATCGAGTCCGGCCGGTCGGTGACCGACGTGGTTCGGGACCTGGGCATCAGCGGTCAGTCGATATACACCTGGCGGCGACAAGACCGTATTGAGCGTGGCCTGGTGCCAGGGCTGAGTAGTGCGAAGAAGAGGAACTGACTGCGGCGAAGCGGCGGATCGCGCAGCTTGAGGTGGAGTTGCACGCCACCCGACACGCGATGGAGTTGGTGCGGAGGTGGTGCCTCCAAAAGACGCTACGAGGCGGTCAAGGTATTAATGGCCGCCGAAGGCATCCCGGTGGAGGTGGCGTGTCGGGTGGTCGACGTGTCGACGTCGGGCTACTACGAGTGGCTGACCCGGTCGATCGACGCCTCCCGGCCGCCGCACTGGTCACCAACGCCCTGGGCATGGCCATCGACAGTCGATGGTCAGCAGCCGGCACGATCATCCATTCCGACCAGGGCGTGCAGTCGCCTCCTGGGCCTTCACCACACGCGCCCGCGACCCCGGGCTGATGCCATCGATGGGCGGCGTCGGCGACTGCTGCGACAACCCGCGCTCCGTTCGGTACGCCCGCCGGCGGCCCGGCCCAGGGGCTTGCTAGCCGCGGGGTGAACATCGGTCGTCGACTTGCCGTTTCCCTCGGGGCGAGGGCTCGGCCGGCCATAGGATCTCTGCGGCCGGCCGTGCCGACCGCGAAAGGGTGACGATGGAGATTCGAGCCGGAGCCAGGGGCCGGGTGGTCATGCTGGTCGACAACGCGGTCCAGGGCGACTCCCGGGTGCAGAAGTCGGCCCGGTCGGCCGCCGCCGCCGGCTGGGACGTCACCCTGCTGGGCCGCTCGCCCGACGGGGAGCCGCACCGGTGGCGGATCGGCGAGGCCCTGGTGCGGCTGCTGCCGATGGGCCGTCCCGGCGCGCCCGTGCGCCGGACGACGCGCCGGGACGCGGCGGCGCTGCTCGCGCGCCTCGGCCTGCGGACGGCGGTCGAGCGGGCGTACACCCGACTGTGCCTGCGGCTGTACGGTGACCGCGCCTGGCGCCGGTTGCAGCCGGCACTGTGGAGCTACGAGCACGCCTACGGCCCAGTGCTCGACGAGTTGGCGCCCGATCTGATCCACGCCAACGACTTCCGCATGCTCGGCGTGGGTGCACGAGGGCTCCTGCGGGCCAGGGCCGCCGGCCGCCGGGTCAGCCTGGTGTGGGACGCCCACGAGTTCCTGCCGGGCATCAAACCCTGGAGCGACAACGTGCGGTGGCTGCCCGCCCAGTTGGCGCACGAACGGGAGTACGCGCGCCACGCTGACGCGGTGGTGACCGTCTCGCCGGAGCTGGCCCGCCTGCTGCAACGCGAGCACGACCTGCCCGAACTCCCCACCGTCGTGCTGAACGCCCCCGACGGTCGCGAGGTCGGCGACAGGCCCGTGCGGGCCACCGAGACCCTCCGCGCGGGGTTCGGCCTCGGGCCGGCCGACCCGCTGCTGGTCTACAGCGGCGCCGCGGCGCCGCAGCGCGGCCTCGACGTCCTGGTCGAGGCGCTGCCGCTGCTGGCCGGCGTGCACGTCGCGCTGGTGGTCAACCATCCCGACGGCGAGTACGTCCGGTCGCTGACGGCACGGGCGGCCGACCTTCGTGTCGGCGACCGCCTGCACGTGCGGGGGTACGTGCCGCACGACGGGGTGGTGCCGCTGCTCGCCGGGGCCGACCTGGGGGTGATCCCGATCCAGCACTGGCCCAACCACGAGATCGCGCTGATCACCAAGTTCTTCGAGTACTCGCACGCCCGGCTGCCGATCGTGGTGAGCGACGTGCGCACCATGGCCGACACCGTCCGAGCGACCGGGCAGGGCGAGGTGTTCCGGGCCGGGGACGCCGAGGACCTCGCCCGCGCCGTCCGGGCCGTTCTCGCCGACCCCGGCCGGTACCGGGCGGCGTACGACGACCCTGCCCTGCTGGCGGGGTGGACGTGGGAGCGGCAGGCCGTGGAACTCGATCGGGTCTACGCCCGGCTGGTGCCGATGGGCGTCGCCGGCGGGGCGCACGCGTACGGCCGTGTCGGCTGAACCCGTGGCCGCCGGCGCGCCGGCGGCGGGTCCTCGGGGCGGCTCCCGGCTGCCCGACGTGACCGTCGTCGTACCCGTGTACAACACGATGCCGTACCTCACCGGGTGCCTGGACTCGCTGCTCGGACAGAGCATCGGCACAGACCGGATGCAGATCGTGGCGGTGGACGACGGGTCGACCGACGGCAGCGGCCGGCAGCTTGATCGCTACGCCCGCCGGTATCCGGGCACCGTGACCGTCGTGCACCAGCCCAACTCCGGCGGCCCGGCGGCGCCCTGCAACCGGGCCCTCGACCTGGCCACCGGGCGGTACGTCTTCTTCGTCGGCGCGGACGACCGCCTCGGTCCCGAGGCTCTGGAACGGCTGGTGGCCGCCGCCGACCGGTACGGCTCCGACGTCGTCCTCGGCCGGGTGGTCGGGGTGAACAGCCGCTACGTCCACCAGGAGGTCTTCGCCCGTACGGCGGTGGACGTCGGGCTGGCCGACTCGGCCCTGCCGCTGTCGTTGGCCAACACCAAGCTGTTCCGGCGGGAACTGGTCGAGCGGCACCGGCTGCGGTACCCGGAGGACATGCCTATCGGCAGCGACCAGCCGTTCACCCTGGAGGCGTGCCACCGGGCGGCCCGGGTCACGACCCTCGCCGACTACGACTACTACTACGCCGTGCGGCGGCTGAACGCCCGGAACATCACCTACCTAAGCCGGGCGGAAGAGCGGCTCGACTGCGCGCGGCGGCTCGTGGAGTTCGCCGTCGGCCTGATCCCACCGGGCGACGAGCGGGACGCGGTGCTGCGGCGCTACTTCCGCTTCGAGGTGGCGGCCCTGCTCGACGACGACTTCCTGCGGCTGGACGGGCCGACCCGCGAGCTGCTGCACGCCGCCGTACGGGAGCTGGCCGGGCGGCACCTGACCGCCTCCGTACGGGACCGGCTGCCGGTGGAGACCCGACTGCGGATCGGGGTCGCCGAGCACGGCACGCCCGACGACTTGGTCGACGTGATCCGGCAGGACGCGGAACGAGGCGTGCCGTCGACGGTCTTCGAGGGCGGCCGGCGGTACGCGGCGTATCCGGGCTTCCGGGGGTCGCACGGCCGGCTGCCCGACGGCGTCTTCGACGTCACCGACGCCGTGGACTGGCTGGCCCGGTTCGAGGTCACCGACATCGGCTGGGACCGCGACGCCGACGCGGGGCCGGCCCTCGTCCTGGACCTGCGCACGCCCCTGCCCGACCTCGACCGGCTCTGCCCGGGACCACCGCGACTCACCGCCGGCGAACTGGCCGGCGTCGTACGGCCCGCCACGGCCACCGGCAACACCATGCTGCGGGCCCGGATCAGCGTGACCGAGGTGCTGGGCGCCAGCGCGGTGACCGGGCAGCGCCGCCCCGTACACCTGACGCTGCCCGCGCCCGACGGCCGGCCCGGGACCGCGCCGCTGCGCGCACCCCGCCGGGTCCGGTTTCCCCGACCGGTGATCCGGCGGCGGGGGCGGCGCTGGTACGCCGTCTCGCCGGTGACCGACGGCAGCGGCCGGTTGATGATCTCCGTGGTGCCACTGACCCCGCGGCGGGTGCTCGCCCGGCTGGTCACCCGCCGCCCTTCCTGACGGGCCGCCGCGAGGCCGGGGCCGCCCCGAGCCAGGCGAACGGCGGCCGTGGGCCTTCGGCGGCCCGATGCCGGCCAGCGGCTACCGCAGGGCGAGCGGGGCCACGGCCAGGTGCCGGCGGTTGTCGAGTGCCCGCCACTCCAGCGCGTGTCGGATACCGTCCTCGATGCCGAAGCGCGGCGACCATCGCAGCAGGTCCTGGTAGCGGCGGCTGCGGTTGTAGACCCCCGGGACATCGCCCGGCCGCCGGGCGGCCTCCCGGTACGGCAGGGGATGGCCGGTCACCGCGGCGAACGCGGCCAGCAGTTCCCGGACCGTGGTGCCCACCCCGGTACCGATGTTGAGCGCGGCGTACCCGTGCGGGCCGGCGGCCGTCACCTCGTCGAAGCGGGTCAGGGCGGCCACGTGGGCCTGGGCGAGATCCCACACGTGGACGTAGTCCCGGACGGCGCTGCCGTCGCGGGTGGGCCAGTCCGTGCCGGTGATGTGGAACTCCGTGCTGGTCGTGGCGGCCTCGATCATGCGACCCAGGGCGTGCGTCGGGTGGAGCAGTTGCAACCCGGTGCGCAGCAGGGGATCGGCCCCGATGGGGTTGAAGTAGCGCAGCGCCACCGCCCGCAGCTCCCCGGCCCGCGCGCAGTCGGCCAGCACCGCCTCGACCATGGCCTTGCTGCGGGCGTACGGGCTGATCGGGTCGACGGGGGAGGACTCGTCGACCGCGAAGTCCGTACCCGGCCGGTAGACGGCGGCGGTGGAGCTGAACAGCACCCGACGGCACCCGTTGCGAACCAGGTGGCGGACCAGCTCGACGGACTTGGCGAGATTCTCCCGGTAGTAGCGCAGCGGGTCGCGGGTCGACTCGGGTACCACGATCATCCCGGCGCAGTGCACGGTGGCCCGGATCTCGGGGTGCTCGGCGAAGATCCGGTCGACCAAGTCGCCGTCGGCGATGTCACCGCGATAGAAGGGGCGACCGGCCGCGAAGGACGCCCGGCCGGTCGACAGGTCGTCAAGGATCACCGGCGTGATGCCCCGGTCCAGCAGCGCGGAGCCAACCGTGCTGCCGATGAAGCCGGCACCACCGGTGATCAGATACTTCATGCTCGTCACCGTTCCGTCACCCATCCGCGCCGACGGGCGCGTTCGAGCTGGTCCGAGCGGGTTGCGCCGGCCGTGGCCGCAGCGACCGGCGCAGCCGGCCCGCCGCCCTGTGCGCTGCCCGCAGGGCCGCCCAGACTACGTACGCGTCGTGGCGCACCATCCGGTGCTTGAGCCCGGCGATCCCGCCGGGTCGGGGGTAGCCGGCGGCGGGCAGCCACCGCCGGTAGTCCGCCGCCATGCGGCGGAAGAACGCCCGGCGGTCCTCCGGCGGTAGCCGGAGGTCGTTGCCGACGATCACCAGGTAGTGGTCGAGCATGACGCGGAACAGGTCGGGCCGGAACCGGTCCGGGGCGTCGCCGCCGGCGGTCGCCAGCCAGCCGAACACCGAGGCGTACTGGTCGAAGACCTCGAAGTGCCGCGAACTCAGGGTGGCGGTGATCCGGTCGCGGGGGCGCTGCCGGTAGTGGTAGCAGTCCCGCTCCAGCACGTCGATACTGCTGGCGGCGATCAGCAGGGGATGACTGTAGGCGCAGTCCTCGTACCAGCCGGGCCGGAAGGAGAGTCCCAGCTCGGTCAGGAACGTACGGCGGACGAGCTTGGTGCACGCGGACTGGGCGAGCATGAGCAGCTCGGGCCGGTCGGCCAGGCGCAGCGGGGCGCGTCGCCCCCCGAGGGCCAGCCCGGACGGCCGGGCCACCACCCGGCCGTCGGGGAACACCTCGGCGTGGTCGACGATCAGCACGTCCGGGCGGGTGTCCGCGAGTCGCTCCCGCACCGCCGCGACCGCGCCGGGCGGCAGCCAGTCGTCACCGTCGACGAACCAGAGGTAGTCGCCGGTGGCCTGGGCCGCGCCAGCGTTGCGGGCGCCGCCCAGGCCGGCGTTCTTGGCCAGGCGGACCACCCGCACCCGGGGGTCGCGCGTGGCGTACTGGTCGAGCAGCCTCCCACTGCCGTCCGGCGAGGCGTCGTCCACCGCGACGACCTCCACGTCCTCGGCGCCGGGTTGGGCGAGGATCGAGTCGAGGCAGGTCGCGAGGTACGCCTCGACGCCGTGCACCGGAACGACGACGGACAACGTCGGGCGGTCGGCTGGGGTATCGGCACCGTCCACGGCTGGGACTATGTCGAGGCACCCCGACCGTTCCGCCACGCGCAGGTGAACTGGGCCTGACATTCTGCGAGCCGGCCCGGTGTGTGCCACCGGGCAGCACCGCACGCCGGGTCGAGGCGCGTCAGGCGGGCACCGTCCACTTCTGGTTCGCGCCACCGGTGCACGTCCAGATCTGGGTCGGTGTCGCGTTGGCCGAGCTGTTGTCCAGCACGTCCAGGCACTTGTCCGCGCTGGCGCTGACCAGGTCGCGGGCCGCTGTCGCGGTCCACCGCTGGTTCGCCGCGCCGGTGTGTCGGCGACGCGTGAAATCGGGCTCTGGCACACATTCTGTGATTGATCTTGGCGTCAGCTCATGGTGTAGCGAGGACTCGTTTGCGGAGGAGGTCGAGGTTCGCCCGGCCATACATCTGCCGCTTGATCGTCTTGATGCGGTTGACCTGGCCTTCGACCGGGCCTGAGCTCCAGGACAGGGTGAGGCCGGCGAGGACGGCGTCGCGGTCGCTGGCCAGGCCGGCGGCGAAGCCGCGGATTTCGGGGTATCCGGCGTGCCGGGCACGGTTGATCCAGACGTCGAGGTGCTGGCCGGTGCCCTGGTGGCGGACCAGTGCGGCGAACCCGCGGGCGAGGTCGGCGACAGTGTCGAGGTCCGGGCACCGGCCGCGGGCGTCGGCGAGATCGGTGCGATCGTCGTCCGTCAGTTTGTGTCCGGGTCGCATGATCCAGGCGGTGATCCGCCGGGCTGACGGCACTCGGACGGCCACGGTGGTGGGCCGGGTGCGGTTCACGGCAAGCCAATCCCGCAGCACGCGCAAATTCCCCTGATAGCCCCGGGCCAGGATCTCGGCGTGCAGGTCGGCTGTCTCGTGGACACCGTCGGTAAGTCGTTGCCGCAGGTAGAGGTGGAACGGGGCGAGGACGCTGGGTCGGCTGCTGGCGTTCGGGCCGATCAACGCTTCGGCGGTGGCGGCGTGGGCGTACTTGCGGGCGGTTCTGACGTTCATGTCGAGCCGGCGGGCGGTCGCGCTGATCGACAGTCCTTCGGCCCGCAGGGCGTGCACGGCGGCGTGGCGTTGGCGGGTGTTCTCCGCGCGGCGTCCCGTCCTGACCGCCTCGGCCGTGGTCGGCGCGGCCAGGGCAGGTATCGAAACGGTGTCCTCGCGCAGGCACCGACGGTGCCCACGAACGACCTTCTCGACCGCGTCGCTGAGGTTCTTCAGCAGGTGCCACCGGTCGGCGACCTGAACCGCGTCAGGTGCTCCCTTGCGGGCGCCGTCGGCATAGCTACCACCACGATCCCGACAGATGATCTGGACCCCGGGGTGCTCGCGCAGCCATGCGGCGAGAGCGTCGGCGGTGCGGTCGGGCAGGACATCGATCGACCGGCGGGTGTGCATGTCGAGTAGGACGGTGGCGTATCGGTGCCCGCGACGGCGGGCGAAGTCGTCCACGCCCAGCACCGTCGGCGTCACCAGCGGCGAGTCAGGCATCCTCCGGATCATCCGGATCAACGTCATCCGAGACACCGACACCGCCAACCGCTGCGCCAACCGGCTGCCCGATCGACCGCCCAACGCCACCGCGACCGCTTCCAGATCACCCGCCGCCAGGACCGTGTGACGGGCATGCCGACGGGTCAGCCCGGGAACCTGCTCGACGAACGTCCGCCGCTGACACCCGACGTTCGAGCAGGCGAATCGGCGGACCGTCAACGCGACCAGCACCTCATGGCCACCCAACCTGACATCGGCCAGCCGCCGCACATAGCGGCCATGCACCGCGGTCGACCAGGTGCCACAAGCACCGCACGACGCCCGCACCGTCCGCGTCGCCGCATCGATCCTGACCCCGACGCCCCGGACCACCACCGCGTCCAACCGCAGGCCCACCAGATGCGGAAGCAACGCCGAAATGATCTCCATCCGGGCACCCAACCCGAACTACCGACGAGCGCGACTCACAAAATGTGTGCCAGAGCCAAGGTTGAGCCGGCGTTGACACGTTCGACTGGCTGCGCACCCATGGACTGCTGGCGGCCGACCCGGAGCAAAGCTCCGCGCATTGCTACATCACACGACGCGGGCGAGCGGTCCTCGAAGCATCTGACGGGCTCGCTCTCGTTCACGCCGAGCAGCGGCTGAACGTGGACCTGCATCCGCGGATCGCGGCCACGGTGCGAACCCAGTTCCTGCTCGGCGAGTACGAATTGGCGGCCTTCGCGACCCTGCGCGAGGTGGAGATCCGCGTGCGGGAACTTGCCGGCGCCAGTGACTCCGACATCGGCGTCAAGCTGATGCGGCAGGCATTCGGCAATCAAGGGCCGCTGGCTGACCTGAAGTGACCCCTATCGGCCGGACACCCCCATGTGTGTAAGGGACTCTCGGTGGGTCTTCTCGTAGGTGTCGGGGCTGACGTTACCCAGACGGCTGTGCCGGCGGCGAGGGTTGTAGAAGCCTTCGATGTAGGAGAAAACTTCCATCTCCAGTTCGTGCCGGGACGGCCAGGCGCGGGTGTAGACCAGTTCGGTCTTGAGGGTGGCGAAGAACGACTCGGCCATGGCGTTGGGCCGCTACATCCCGCCGTGGGCGTAGCGCTTCCGGTGCACGCCCGTTGGCTGGAGCGAGTGCGTCACCTGCCTAAAGCGGGTGACGCACCCTGGTGCCCGGTAGGCGGCAGAAGCGGACGCGTTTGTCATCTGTGATTCTCAAGGGTCGCCGACGGGTTGCCATGTCAAGACGCCTTTTTGATCAGCGGAAGGGCGTTCGGCACTGCAGCGGCCGTTCTGGTTCACGTGCGAGCAATCACGATGGCTTCGTGTGGGCGATCGAACCAGTCGCAATCAAGACGGATACCGGTACGGCGCTCGACGGCAGCGAGCATTCCTGCCACCCACAGACCGGGAGTCCGCATGGCGTCGTAGAGATCAGCAAGCTCGGCGTCGAGCGCGTTAGGTCTGACTCCTGCGCATGGCCATCCAGCTTCCATCGCGGTGATGAGCTCGCCCTGTGTGGCAAAGCTGAACCGTGTCATCGCGTCGACATCCCACCAGGCACTGTGAACCTTCGCGTCGATGCTGAGCGCCCGCAGCACCTCCGGGCGGGTGCACTGGAAGCCGTTGTTTTCAAATATGGTGACAGCAGGGCCTACCTGATCGAGATGCAGGACCCATCCGTCGTTCGGGCCGATCTCGTAGGCTTCGGACAGGTCAAGCACTTCGAGATCGTCGGGGTCGCCACCAAGACGGGACGCGACGTCCTCGAGAGCCAGGGCAGCGCCGAGCGGCTGTGTCACCGTCCAGCACATCGCCACCGGCAGTCCAGTGGTCTCAAGGTCTTTGTAATAGGCAAGCACGTCGGAAAGCACGCGGCCATTGTCGATCGCTCCCGACGGGCGCGCGGCCTCCTCCCAACCTGCCGTAGCGTCCGAGGTCACTTCAGCGGACTGGCACCGCGAACAAATCGAGCGGATCGCGGCAGATCCGGATGCCGAATGAGTCCGTCACCTGGGGCGGCGGGCGCAACGGGCAGAACTGGAATCCGTCCCCGTCGCAGCGGATCACGTCTCCGTCCGGCTGCCGGGACTGTCAGCGCAGGTGTTCGGGGCGTACGCCGATGCCGACGAGCCTGGCGGGGAGGGCTTGTAGCGCCGGGAACCGCTGCAGCAGGCGGATCGGTGCCGGGGCTTCGATGCGGCCGGTGGCGTGCAGTAGCGGGTCGACAACGCGCCGCTGCGCGGCGCGTTGGATGTTCTGCGTCACCACCGTCGGCAAGTGCCGGCGCTTCTGCACTGCGGCGAGGTCCGCTTCGGTGACCGGCTGCCCGGCGGCGAGGTTCGGGCCTAGCATCCGGGCGGTGGCCGCGGCGTCCTGCACTGCTAGGTTGATGCCGACGCCGCCGATCGGGGACATGGCGTGTGCGGCGTCGCCGATGAGCAGTGCGCCGGGCGCGTGCCACCGCTTTAGTCGGTTGACCTTCACCGTCAGCAGTTTGACGTCGTCCCAGGTGGCGAGCTCACCGACCCGGTCGGCGAGGACCGGGTGCCGGCGCGTCACCTGCTCCCGCAGCGCCTCCAGCCCGGCCGCGCGGATCTCGTCGTAGCCGCCCTTGGCGATGACGTATGCGCACTGGTAGTAGTCGCCGCGGTCGATGGCGAGCATCAGCCCGCCGGCGCCGATCCGCATCGCCAGGCCGTCGCCGTCGCCTGCGCGACGCGAGATCCGGAACCACAGCACGTCCATGGGAGCGCCGTAGTCGACCGGCTGCAGGTCAAGCTCGCGGCGTACCACCGAATCGCGGCCGTCGCAGGCGACGGTGAGCGATGCCTCGATCTCCAGTTCGCCCTCCGGGCCTACGGCGCGCACGCCGGTGACAGCGCCGGACGTGTCGCGGAGCAGGCCCGTCGCGGTGGTGGAGCGAAGCAGCGTGAAGGCGGGGAACTTCGCTGCCTCGGTCGCGAGCATTTCCAGGAAGTCCCACTGGGGAACGAAGTACAGGTAGTTGTGTGGCGCCGGCAGGCGCGTGAAGTCCGCGACGGTGTAGGTGCCGTCGTCGAAGGTGGCGCGCAACGCGCCGGCCTTGCGCCCGGGTAGCGCCGCCATCCGATCGCCGAGCCCGATCTCGTCGAGCATGTTCAGTGTGGAGGAATGCGCCGTGTCGCCGCGGAAGTCCCGGAGGAAGTCGGCATGCTTTTCCAGCACGGTGACCTCCACTCCCTGCCGGGCGAGCAGCAGCCCCAGGACGAGCCCTGCGGGCCCGCCGCCGACAACGCAGACAGTGGTCTTCATAACTCCTCCAATCGCAACTCATGTTGCTTTCTGAGTTTGACATGATGGTAGGAGGTAACGCAACAACCGGTGCGTTAAAGGAGGTGTCCGATGTCTGCTGGCCAGCGACCGGGCGGGCGCAGCGCCCGTGTCCGGGCCGCGGTCCTCACAGCCGCCCGTGGTCTCCTCGTCGACGGGTACGCCGAGTTGACCGTCGAACGGATTGCCCAGGTGGCCGGCGTCAACAAGACGTCGGTGTACCGCCGGTGGGCCGACCTGGAAGGCGTCCTCGGCGACCTGCTCAGCGAGTACGCCAGTGAGGTCGTCCCGATCCCGGACACCGGCGAACTCGACACGGACCTGGAAGAGCTGGCGTTGCTGGTCCGGCGCGGCATGACCGGCGAACCCGGCGAGCTGATCACGGCCCTGGCCGCGGCCGCGCCCCGCAACCCGCGCGCCGCGCAGATCGTCCGCGGCTTCTTCGCCGAACGGTTCGGCCTCGCCGAGGCCGTCGTCGACCACGCCATCGCCCGGGGCGAACTGCCTCAGGGCACCGATGCCCGGGCCGCTATCGAGATCCTAGGCGCGCCCTTCTTCCTGCGGCTGCTCGTCGTCGACGAACCCATCGACGAGGAGTTCGCGCAACGTACCGCCGCCGCAGCCGCCGCAGCCCTCCGCGCCGGCGTCTTCAATCCGGCGCGAGGGCCTCGTCCCGCCATGGGCGCCAGCGCAGCGTCTCCCGCCAGCCGTCCCGGCCGCAGCCCGGTCCCAGTCGGTGACGTCAAAATGCCCGTCGATCCGCGCCGACAAAGCCCCGGCCATGGCGGCGCCGTGGAACGGGGTTGTGACCGGCGATGACGGAGAACCTGTCACCGACTGCCCGGCCCCGATGCCCCGCCGCTGCCCGCACCACAGCCGCCGCAGACGATGACGGTGTATCCGGCCACGGTCGGTGCCACAGCCGCGCGATGGCCAAGTCAAAGGCTCTGCGGAACCAGATAACTGAACGCAACGGGCCGTCGCACGACCATCGGCCGGTAGCCGTGATGGCCAACCTCGTTTTGTCGTCCGCTGACGCGAACGCATCGCGGCAGATGGGTGCGTCTCGTCCTCGGCGAGGTAAGCCCGTTTGAAGGCCCACACGGGATTCGACGTAGATACGTAATCTCGCGCTCGTCTCGGTGGAGTACACCGAGGCGAGCGCGAGAAGGAGCATTCTGGAGGGCCGCTGGTGGAACCAGGCCCGACTGCCGGCGGTCCAACCTGACATGCGCGCGGTCGTCTCCCTCAGCTCTGTCCTGCTGGGTTTGTTCGTCGGCGCTCTCATGCTGCGTTCCGGCTGGGAGTTGCCGATGCGAACCTCCTGCTCAGGCGACGTGTGCACGTCGCAGTCGTGGATCGACGTCGACTGGGACCGCGTCAACTGGGAACTGAAGCCGACCAGGATCGCCTGCTTCGAGGCCAACCCGGCCAACCACGATGTCCTGATCGGGCCCGGCGACGAATGCGTACGGTCCCGCGGCGACGTCATCGAGCACCAGGCCACCTACGAAGAACTACGTGAAGAAATCCAGCAACGGCGCATCCGGGCACTTGCGTTCGCCAGTGCCGCGATCGCGCTGCCACCGATCCTCGTCGAGGTGTGGTGGCGGGATCGCCGCAGACCGGCACCGACGGCACACTGACTCCACGCTCCCCACCCTGATCGCGGCATGAGCGAGCGCCTGATTGAGCGCGCGTTCACACGGTTCCTCGGTGCGAGCCTGGCGTGCCTGAGAAGTTGTTCGACCACCCAGGCTTGTCGGTGCCCGGGAAGGCAATCACAGCGTGAGTCAAGATGTACTCAACGTCGCCACCGGCCACTGGCGGAAACTGCTGACCGCCGGCCCGGCACCCCACCGCCGTACGCGCTCCGGTCGACTGACCGCCGGCCACCGGCACCCGTCTGTGACCGTGCGGACAGCCGGAAACGCGTTTCTCCGATTGGCGTTCGCTGCGTAGGATCTCCGGCGATCAAGGGGGATGAAACGGTGGGCGATTTCCAGCAGTTCGTGACGGATGTGACTTCGCGTCTGTCCACGATGTCCAAGGGTGAGTTGTACGCCGTCGGCGACGGTCTCGACCGGGACTCACTCTGGCTCACCTTTCTCAATTCCTTCCCCGCCGGCACCAATCTGCGGTTCCGTGAGCGATCCGAGTACGACTGCTCGACCTGCCGCGGTTTCATCAAGCACTTCGGCAACGTCGTCGAGATCCACGACGGGCGGGTCCGTACCGTCTGGTCCGGGGTATCGGCATCCGACCCGGTCTTCTCCGTCGTCGCCGCCGCTCTGGACGAGTTCGTTCTTTCGCTGCCGTTGTCCACCATCTTCCGGTCCACTCAGGCGCAGTACGGGACGAAGACCACTCGAACGCTGCGCGACGGCCAGGTCGAGGTGTGGCACCACCTGCACGGCCGGGTGGAGAAGCGGCATCGCATCGAGGACGTCGGCGCGGCACAGGGCAACTTTGACGCCGCGGTGCAGGTCTTCCAGCGTGGCCTGGCCGAGCTGACTCGGCACGCTCTGGACACCGTCGTCGACCTCGTCGACGACAACGCCCTCTACCGCGGCGCGGAGCATCGCCGGGCGGTGACCGAGTTCCGCTCGCTGCAGAACCGGTGGACCCAGGCGACCGACCGACGTGCCTTCGTCTTCGCCAACGCCATGAACCCGGCGGCCCGGTTCCGCAACACGGTGATCGGCACCCTCGTCCAGGATCTCTCCGCGGGCGTCGACCTGGAGCAGGCGGTCCGGTCGTTCGAGGCGAAGGTGGCGCCGCAGAATTACCAGCGCCCCACGGCGTTGATCACCCCGGGCATGGTCAAGGCCGCCATGGGGACCATTGCCGAGCTGGGTATCGAGGAGTCGTTGCAGCGACGGTTCGCCCGGCTGTCTGATGTGTCGGTCACCAACGTGCTGTGGGTCGACAACGACACCCAGGCACGGATGAAGGACGGCATCGAAGGGCTGCTCATGCAGGCGGCCACCATCCGGTCGTCAGGTGCGATCGTTCGCGACGCCAAGCCGGAGGAGATTCCCGTGGTCTCCTTCATGAAGGACATCCTGCCCAGCGCCGCCACCATCGACCTCTGGGTTGCCAACACCCACGAGCCGCACCTCGTCAGCCTCACCACCGGCAGGTGCCCGGCTGCTCCGCGGTTGTTCAAGTGGGACAACGATTTTGGCTGGTCGTACGGCGGCAACGTCACCGACTCGATCAGGGAGAAGGTCAAGCGGGCCGGCGGCAACGTCACCGGCAAGCTGCGGGTGAGCTTGTCCTGGTTCAACCACGACGACCTAGACCTGCACGTGTACGAACCCAACGGCGACCACATCTGGTACCAGGAGAAGCGCAACAAGCTGGACGTCGACATGAACGCCGGCGGGACGCTCTCCCGCGAGCCGGTGGAGAACGTCACCTGGACCGACCGTGTCCCCGACGGTGAGTACCGGCTCGAGGTGAACCAGTACCGCAAGCGGGACAGCACCCAGGTCGGCTTCGTGATCGAGACCGAGAGCAACGGGAAGATCGAGCATTACAGCCACGAGCGCGCGGTCGGCCACAAGGAGACCGTCGAGGTGGGCCGGATGACGGTTGCCGGCGGGGTGATCACCGCTTTCCGGCCGGGTAAGGATGTGCAGCCGGGCAGTGCGGGCAAGGAGTTGTGGGGCATCACCACCGAACAGTTCGTGCCGGTATCCACCATCATGTACTCGCCGAACTACTTTGACGACAACGAGGTCGGCAACCGGCACTACTTCTTCATCCTGAAGGGGTGCGTGAACGACCAGCCGACGCGGGGGATCTACAACGAGTTCCTCCGCAGCGACCTGCAACCGCACCGCAAGGTGTTCGAGGTTCTCGGCGATCGAACCAAGTGCGAGCCGTCTCCCGATCAGCTGTCCGGCCTCGGCTTCAGCTCCACGGTCCGCAGCTCTGTGGTCGCCAAGGTGACCATGACCGGCGGCCGGCGCCGCCTCATCAACATCCAGTTCTGATTCCCTACCCAGAATTTCAGAGAGGCTGCCGTGACCATTTTCGAGAAGGCCACACGGGAGAAGTTCCGCTATCCGTCGGCCAAGGGACTGCTGACCACGGAACAGCTGTGGGAGCTTCCGCTGACCGCCAGGTCCGGCTTCAGCCTCGATGATGTGGCCAAGGCGGTCAACGCCGAGCTCAAGGCCGTCGACACCGAGTCGTTCGTGGCCACCGAGGCCAATCCGGCCAAGGCAACCTTGGAGACCAAGCTGGAGGTCGTCAAGCACGTCATCGCCGTCCGCCTCACGGAGGACCAGGCGGCGAAGGCGGCGGCGGCCAAGAAGCTGGAGAAGGAGAAGCTGCTGGCGGCCCTGGGCCGCAAGCAGGACGCGGTCCTGGAAAACCTGACCGAGGCAGAGCTACTGGCCCGAATCAACAACCTGTAGCCCCGCCGATAATCAGCGTCTGCCAGCGGACCCGCACATCGCCGAGAAGTACGGTCGCCATGCAAGACCTGTGCGGCCAGGCCGGCGCTCACGGCCACTTCTCGGCGAATTCACATCGGTACAACAGCGATCGCGACGCCCTCTCATCGGCATGAGCGTGCGCGGGACCGGCTCGATGAGGCGCGTGTGGCCGAGCTCGCTCTCGTGCCGAGATGGGTCCCGGGCGGAAGCTCGGGACCCATCAAGGAGCCTTTTCCAAGCTCACTGATTACTCACTGTTCTCACTGTCGTTTCCCGGACGGTACGTCAGTGCCGAATCAGGCCGCCGACCGCAACCGGAGAGACGTGACCGGTCGCCGGAAGCGTCCGCGCCAGCGCAAGACCGACATCGACCAGCGACGACCGGCACAGACCGGCGACATCTGATATCGATGTCCAGACCGACTCGGCGGTCTCGCCGCTCGCCTCGGGCCGCAGGACACCATCAGTAATCCGGACCTGGTAAAAGATGCCGACGTTCTGATGCTCGATCCCCATCCGCGCCTCGGCGGCAGGAATCACCCGCGAGTCCACTCCTACGTAGCAGGCGTTCGACCACCGAAACGCAGCCCGTCTCCTCGGCGACCTCCCGCACCACAGCATCGAACGGATCCTCCGCATGCTCAACCTTGCCACCCGAAAGGGTCCAGTTCGTGTCCCCCGTCGGCGCAACATAACGGGCGAGCAGCACACGCCCCTCCTCGATGCACACGGCATACGCCGCCAGCCGGAAACTCATCCATGCACCTCCCAACCGACCCTACCGAGCCGGCGACGACCTTCGCGTGACCGGCATCCGGCGGCAGTCTTTCATCGTGCGTAGCGATTGGCTTCGACGTGGTGCAGGACGAGGATGGCCTGCACAATCGTGGTGGCTCGGCGTGGGCAGCAGCGCAGCTTGGCCAGGACCTTCCAGGTCTTGAGGGTAGAGATGGCTCGTTCGCCACGGGCGCGGATCTTGGCGTGCGTGTGGTTCACGGCCTTCTGTCGGCGTGACAGCTTCGGCCGGTAGCGGTGCCGTTTGAACGGGGTGCGCACGCTGCCACGGGCACCTTGGTAGCCCTTATCCGCGAACGTCGTCACGTTCGCGCTGGTCAGCGCTCCGATGATGCCGTGGGCGCGGGCTGCGATCAGGTCGTGGACCGCGCCTGGCAGCGAAGGCGAGGCCCAGACGAGCCGGCCGGCCGCGTCGGCGATGACCTGCACGTTCACCCCGTGCCGCTGATGCTTTCCCGAGTAGTAGGGCTTCTGGTCGGCGACGCGGTCGATCGGGATCAGGGTGCCGTCCAGGATCGCGTACGCCAGCCGGCGGATTCGCTGCATCGCCGCGGCCAGATCGTCGGCGACGGCTGCGAGTAGCGCGATCGCTTCCTGTACGTAGCGCCAGGCGGTGGCCACACCGACGGCGAACCCGGCGGCCAGACGGGTGTAGGTGTCGCCGTTGCGTAGATGGGCGAGGACGAGCAGTGCCTGCCGGCCCGGATCGAGGCGCCGCCAGCGGGATCGCTGCTGCTTACGACGACTGCGGATGCAGTCGGCGAGGTGGTTCAAGGTCCGGCTGGACAACGAGATTGTGGACGGGTAATACAGCACAGGCGAGGCTCCCGGTCTGGGCATCTGGTCCTGGTCGACTGTTGTCTTACCTGGATCCTCATCCTCATCGATCCCCGGACCGCCAACACCGCCCCTGGGCTGCAAGATCAGCCTGGAAAAGGCTTAAGGTAGGGTGATTTTCAGGCGAGCGGGAAAGCTTCGACAAGGCGCAATCCGCGTTGGGTATGTTCGTGCCGGTCCTCGTACACGACCCAAACCCCACCGGGGCAGCATCGGCTGCGGTGATTATCTGGGTGCCAGTTGTAGTTCTTCCCGGACGACGATCATGGACTCATAGTCATGATCGCCCCTCGGACACAAACTTGCGGCATCCATGCCGTCTTCTACGTACTGGTGGTCAGGGCTCCTTGACCACGTGAATCTGATCTTCGCGACCAACCTCACCGGCCCTGTGTCGGTTGGCGGTGGTGGTCGCTGTGGCTGATTCTTCTCTGGCTTCTGTCATCCCTCCAGTCCTTCTGCCGGACCGCGGACGAAGCAACCCGCGGACGCCCACGCACGGCTGCGACGGGCTCCGTTGCCGATGCCAGCGCTTGCGCAGCAGCGGTCCGAGGCCAAGGTGCACCGCCTAGCGTCGGTCGATGCCAGCGGTCGAATCCGTGATCGAGGCATCGTCCATGCCCTGGCTTGGGAGCCGGGTGCCCGACTGGAGATCCGCGAGAGCTGGCGTCATTGTCGTGCGTCGGGATCCTGGTGGAGTTTTCGCTCTCACCGGTCAGGGACACCTATTCCTGCCGGCGCCCCACAAGAGAAGCAGGCGGCGGCAATGCGGGGGTACATGTCGGTGACCTGCCGCACCGCCTCGGGGTTGGCTGCGGTGTCACGGATGTAGCGGATGCGTCCAGCTTCGGTCATGTCGTCAGAAATTCCGGCGGCCCGTTCGGCGGGAGCGATGTTCCGGTCGAAGTAGTGGGCGGCGCGGGCGCGGGCGGTGGTGTCGGTCATTGGGCTACCTCCGGATCGTGCTTGGGTCAGCTGTGCGAGACGGCGGGGGCGAGGGTGTTGGTCATCGGGATGCCTCCGGCGCGGGGTCGAGTTGGGGCCATGGGGGCTTCCATTGGCTAGTTGTCGAACCAGAACACGATGCGCACGTCATCCGGGGCACCCAGCTTCGCCAGCAGGTCGAGCCGACCGAAGTACCAGTCGTGGAGGAACCGACGAACCGTCTTCACCTGCGGCTCACCCTCACCACGCTGATCGGCGAACGTCTGGTCATAGTCGAACGCCAGCAGTTCAGCGAGGGTCAGCCACGTGTGGCTGTGCCCGTCAACGTTCCAGTCGTCGCTTTTGGCGCGAACCTCGGCGGACACGTCGGCGGGCAGGCCGCGCGGCTCGGCGATGACCGGCGACTCGGAGTAGTTCCGGACGTCGGCGAGGAACCCGAACAGGCCGTAGTCGCGGGCGCCGTCAAACGGGCACTGCTTTTCTTTGGGGAACTCGTTGTCGGGGAAGGTGTTGTCTCCGGCGTAGGCCCAGGTGCCGTTGGTGCGGGTTTCGACGTAGGCGTGGATGTCGCATCCCATGGGTGGCTCCTTTGAGGTGTTGGCTAGGTGTACTGCCCAGGCAGGTTGGTCGAGGTTGTGTGACGACACGACGTAGATAGACGTGATGAGGAAGGCCTCCGGTTGTGGATTGGAGCTGTCTAGAAACCGCTCCGCCAACCAGGACGCCTTCGTGTCCCACGCTGACGCCGCTTTGACCCCTCGTGCACGTCTTCGGCTTCCGCATTTGATCATGCACCGCGCTCGGGTGCGGTCAAGGCCCCTGGGCCGGAAGCCCGCGACTTTGACCGGGCAACCTGGGTCCGTTCCTTCGACCGCGCTTGTCGGCGGTGCCGGCCGCCACCTTCTCGGGCCGACCCATCCCCGAGCGCCGCGCGGTGCCCGTGGGCGCGACGGCGGGCGGCAACGCCGCTAGCCTCGGCCTGTGGACCGGTGCGACGAGTGCGGCTTCGACCATGCCGGCGTCTCCATCGACGAGCTGCCGTCGCTCCTGCGCACCCTGGGCGGGCGGTACGCAGCCGTCCTCGCCGAGGTGCGGCAGGTGCGCCGACGGCCGGCCGAGGGGGTGTGGTCGCCGCTGGAGTACGCCTGCCACGTCCGCGACGTACTCAGCGTGCAGGCCGAACGCCTCGCGCTGGCGCTGCGCGTCGAGGAACCGGAGTTCGCCCCGATGGGGCGCGACGAGCGCGCCGTGGCGGAGGCGTACAACGAGCAGGATCCCGCGACCGTGCTGGCGGCGCTGGACGCGGCCGCCGACGACCTGGCCGCCCGGATCGGCGTGCTCGGCCCCGTGGAACTCGCCCGCACCGGGGTCTACCCGTGGCCGCGACCGTAGGCCCGCACACTGCTGTGGCTCGGCCGACACACCCTCCACGAGGGCGAACACCACCTGCTCGACATCCGCCGCGCCGCGGGATCGGAGGCAGCCAGCTAGAGTGCCGCCCGGTTCGCCGCGTCCGTGGTCTGGGCTCTCGAAGAGGTCACCAAGGCGGCTAGACTTGCGTGAGCTTCAAGGTTTTGCCGATTGTCATCGGCGGTGGGGCAGTGGTTCGTGCCGCCCCCCGTACACGAACCAAACCCCAACGGCGCAGCATCGGCTGCGGTGATATCTGGATGCCAGTTGTAGTTCTTCCCGGACGACGATCATGGATTCATGGTCGTGGTCGCCCCGGAGTTGTACTCGATGTACATGCCCGAGACCGGGCCCGGCACCGTGTGACCATCCCTGCTGGTACCCGTGTCGGGTGGGTGGTCGAGCGGGCTTCGTACCTCCTTTTCGACGGCTCGACGCAGTCGCCGGCGGGGACCGTAGCGGCTAGCCTCGAGGCATGCCTGTGCGAGTGCCAGGCGGGCGGCGGTCCGGTGATTTCGATTCTTGGCACGCTCCGCGCCGTTGAGCCGATGGCATTCTCGATCGCTGTCGATCCCTACAGTGTGGATGCCGCCGGACAGCAGGGGAGGGCCAGCCATGAGCGTCTGTGTTGCCTGTCGAGCGGAGCAGCGCACCGTTGTTTGTATCGACAGTTGGGGTGTGCCGCACGGTAGCCCTGGGCATCAGGTCAACTACCGATGGAGCAACCTGGCCGTCTGTCCGGAGTGCGAGGCCGGCCTCCTTGTGCACTTTGATCACGACTGCTTCCAACAGCCCTGGGAGGAGCCGTGGGACATGGACTGGTCGTGGCCGGTCGCCGTGGACGGGGTTCAGCGGTTGAAGGCGGTTCTTGCCCGGTGCCCGGATCCGCTGCAGCCGTCGTGCGGATGCCCGGTGCACCGGTCGCTGCGGGATAGCACCGAGGAGTCACTGCCGCGTGAGGTTCCGGTGACGATTGTGCTGACCGAGGATGGGCTGCCGCAGGTGCGGTCCGTACGCATGCTGTGAGACGCCGGCCGCTGTCGGCGATCGAGGTAGCCGGGCGTCGACGTCAGGTGATGGCCAGCAGCACGGCTTGGCCGTTCGCGGCTGCGGCATGGCAGAACCGGCACAGTTCGGTGTACTGCGAGATGAGGTAGTCGAGCTCGTCGGTGCCGTTGCTCCAGATGTCCGGGTAGATCTCGGCCTGCGGTCATGGCGTCTGGGTCGAAGCGGGCGCGCAGCACCTCCACGTCCAGCGCGTCGAGCGCAGTGGCCACAGCGCGGACGGTGTCTGGGTCGAGCAGGCGAGGGGGACCGTATCCGCCGTCATGGCCGATCTCGGCACCGCCGAGGATCGCTGCGCCGGCGCCTTCACCGATCTGCCAGTCAGTGCCGGTCAGTAGGGGTCAGAGCCGTGGCCAACTCCGCGTCGGGCGATGACAGGGGTGATGCGCGATCCCGCAACTCCCGGCGGTAGCAGTTGTAGTCGTAGATCCGGTCGGGCCGTTGCCGGGGTCTGCTGCGGATGCCTCTGATCCATGGGACCATGTCGACCAGGCGGACGAGTGGCAGCAGCGGCGCGATCTCGGCCCACAGTTCGTCCGAGACGATCCACGGCGGCTGCTCACCCCTCCTTACGCTCAGACAGCACGATCCTCACGTCCCGGGGACACGCCCAACACCATCTCGTTAGGAGTTGTAAGCGACGGGGAGATGGTCCGCAACAGCGGGCAGCTCGGCTCAAGCGCCCGATCCAGAAGGCCCCGACGGGCGAGTCGCTCCACGCCAGGCGGCGTTGTTGGCGCCGTCTCCGCAGGTGGTGTCTTGATGGACGTACAACGTGGACAGAGCGCCGCTCGGGTGCTTCGCGCGCGACCCAGCAGGAGTTCTCGACGCCCCGTCCGAGTCAGCAGGAGCGCCGCCGTCGCATCCGCACAACGCGCCCCAACCAATACAGCGCTGGAATCACTCGGACGCGCCGACACCCGCACCGTCGTAAGTCACCGCTCGACGGCAGGTCAGCGGACGAGAACCTCACTCTCCTTTGTCTTTTTCCCCAGGTCGGCGGCTTGCCCGGTAAGTCCGACGTCATGGAGCAGATGGAAACAAGAGCACGTCTCGTTTTCCGAAGGAGAGCAATCTGGGAGTTGCGCCAGAAGTTCGGCTTCGAAAAGGTAGTATCGTCTGCTCCGACAAAGTACTATCCGCTGGCGGACGGCGAGGAATGATGGTTCTGCATGCCGAAGTTTAACCCAATCGGGGAACTCAGGTCCCTTATCCCCGAGGCTGGGCCAAAGCGGGTTTACGCGCTGGCGACCTTCATCAACATGTTCGGGTTCGGGCTGCTGGTCGTGAGCATGAGCCTGTATTTCACCCGAATCGTGCAACTGCCCGCCTCGCAGGTGGGAGCCGCCCTCACCATCGGTGTCGGCATTAGCCTGATCAGCGGCGTCCCGGTCGGCAACCTGGCCGACCGGTGGAGTCCGGTGAAGACGGTCAAGCTCATGCTGGTGATCCAGGCCTGCACGGCTACCTACCTCATCTTTGTTGACAATTTCATCCAACTCGTCATCGCGGCCACCCTCGACATGCTGGCGATGAAGGCGTCCATAGCGGCGAGCGAATCGCTGTTGCGCCGGGTGGCTGGCGACGACGCGGTCAGCTTCCGCTCCAAGATGCACGCGATTCAGTTCGTCGCCATGGGCCTGGGGACTGCCGGGTGTGCCGTCGTGATCCAAATCGGCACTCCCACCGCATATCACGCGGCGATCGCCCTCGACGCACTCAGTTTCCTGGTCGCCTTGCTGGTTTTCACCCGGCTGCCCGATTACGAGCCGCTGCCGAAGCCGTCCACCGCGCCACGCTGGGGCGTGTTGGCCGACCGGCCCTTCGTCGCATACACGGCGGTGGCCGGCGCCATGAACCTCCAGCTCTTCATGATCAATATGCTGCTGCCGTTGTGGGTGGTCGACGCCACTAAAGCTCCAACCTGGACGGTTGCGG
Organism: Micromonospora sp. M71_S20; assembly: GCF_003664255.1. Classification (NCBI taxonomy): domain Bacteria; kingdom Bacillati; phylum Actinomycetota; class Actinomycetes; order Micromonosporales; family Micromonosporaceae; genus Micromonospora; species Micromonospora sp. M71_S20. Next base: position 301,682 of record NZ_RCCV01000004.1, read on the forward strand.
TGTTCTACCTACTCAACAACACTTTGATCGTCTTGTTCATGGTCCGCGTCGGCAACAAGGTGCAGACGATTCGGCAAGGTGGCGTGGCGATCCGGCGCGCCGGGGTGATCCTCCTGTTCAGCTGCTCCGCGATCGGCTTTGCGAACGGACTGCCCGGCTGGGCCGCGGTGATGCTCCTTTTAGCGGCCGTCTGCGTGCACACCTACGGCGAACTGTGGTACATGGCAGGCTCCTTCGCCCTCAACTTCGGTCTGCCGCCGGCGCACGCACAGGGCCAGTACATGGGCTTCCTCGGGATCGGCGCCGGCATCGGCGAGGCGTTTGCCCCGTTGCTCTTCCTCAGCTTCATCCTGACCCTCGGCAGGCCAGGTCTGATCGGGATCGGCGTGTTCTTCGCCCTGGTGGGCCTGGTGGCGCCCGCCGTGGCGCGGTGGGGCGAGCGGACCAGGCCCGCATCGGAGGAGTCGCCGGCTAGGGAGGCCGCGCCGGCGTAGCTGAGTGAGGTGATCCGACAAGGCGGCACGGACTCTCCACGCGGCCGCAGTGGTGTCTGGAACCACGTCCCTGCCGTATGCGGAGCTGAAGGTGCGGGCGATTGATGAACTCGAGTTTCGCCGCCGAGCGGATGGCCTGGCGTAATCTGTTCCAGGCGTTTTCAGCGCCGGCCAGCTCGCGAAGGCGTTTGAACTCACCGGAGCATGCCGGTAATTGTGCTGCCAACAGCGCACACAAGGTCCCTCCGCTTGGTGGGGATTGGACGTCACCTGGCCGTTGATGCTCGGTGTCACGGTCACCCGACTCCTTCGCGCCCAGCTTTGATTGGGCGTCGGGGCGCATGTCAGGAAGCCACTCGCGCTTGTCTCTGTGGCTGGTCGTCCTCCGTGATGAGCACGACTGAAGTAGACAGCTGGAAGGCGCCGCTGTTCTCATTACTCCATGACGTGACGATTGGGGGAATCGAAGGTGACGGGCATCAGTCGCCGTGGGCGCGCGGTCCAAGGATAAGGCCGCCAAGTGGCCCCAGGCGCGACCGCGACGGCAGACCGGGACTCGGTCCTGCGCGCATATTCCACGGGTGGCCGATGGAACGCGGCCGCCGATGACGCGAAAAAACATCAACTGGATTCGCGAGCTCTACCGCGACGTCTATTCGGAAGCTGGCGGGGTTCCGGTGCCGAGCGCGATAAATGCCGGAAGTTACATCAACCATGCTGACGCCGATCTCGCCGACCCGGCCTGGAACACGTCGAGGACGTCGTGGGCAGAACCCTACTTCTAATCCAATTATCCGCGTTTGCGGCAGATCGAGAAACGCTACGACCCCCGGAACGTGTTCCACCACGCTATGTCGATCGTGCCGATGTGAAGCAGGAGCGGATCGTCTGTGTGGGATCTGAAGGAGCTGGTGGCACTGACCGAACTGGGCCAGGCCGCTCCGTCCACTCGCGGCAGCCGGGGCAGGCCGGGCTGGCCCCGGCTGATCGAACGGTTCGGTCTTGCCAAACCACTGATCGGGCGGGCCGGCGGATACCGGCCGAATCCGATCGCATTGACCTTTTTCTGTTGGCCGACGGTCGGCGTGGCCGGCGGCGAAACCGCACCGCTACGACCGGCCCAGCGCCTCGGTATGCCTCGTCAGCGCAGCAGGGCACGCCGAGCTTCACCAGCGCGGGGATCACGCCATGGTGGCGTGCCGCGCTCAGCCCTCGACGCACCGGTGTTCTGGGCACGGCACGTCGACATCTGAGCAACGGATCCAAACTCGCCCGGCCGCGCCGCGGCCCCGACCAGGAGGGAAGTCAGCATCGATGATCCTCGAGGACCAGTACTTTCTTGGCTACCGGAGCGCGGAGCACGAGCGGCTACAGGCACAGGCGGAGGACTTCCAATCCGAGGCGGCCTGGTTGTTCGACCAGGTCGGACCGCTCGACGGTAAGACCGTCGTGGAACTCGGCGTGGGACCCCGTGGCTGTCTGGACGAGTTGGCGCGACGGGTGGGGCCGGACGGAACCGTCATCGGCGTCGAGCGCGAGGCGGAGTCGGTCGAGCTCGCGCGCAAGTTCGTGGTGGACCGCACGCTGGACAACGTCGACGTCCGGCACGGCGATGCGCGTGCGACCGGCCTCCCCGGCGACAGCTTCGACCTCGTCACCGAGCGGCTGATCCTGCACAACGTGCCGAGGCCTGAGGAGATCGTCGCCGAGGCGGTACGGCTGGCCCGCCCGGGAGGATGGGTCGCCTTCCACGAGGGCGATCGGGTGGGGCAGGTGTGCGACCCGCCCGCCGAGTCGTGGACCCGGCTCATGGATGTCCTCAAGCGGTACGCGGACCGCAACACGATCGACCTGTTCGTCGGCAGGCGGCTGCCCGGCCTGCTCCGCCGCGCAGGCCTCGTCGACATCCAGGTGCGACCCGTCGTCTACATCGACCACGAGCCCGGACACCCGCGGCGTGTGGTCCTCGCTGACTTCGCCGAGAACCTGCGTGACCGGCTCATCATGAGCGAGTTGATCACCAGAGAAGAGTTCGACGATCTTCACGCGGCGTTGCGCCGACACCTCGTCGATCCGGGCACCACCGTGATCTCGCACCTGTACGTCCAGGCCTGGGGCCGCAAGCCCGGGTGATCGCGTCGTGGTTCAGCGGAAGCCCGCCCACGGCGGCCCCGCTGGACCATCCCGGGCGCCCAGCACGGTCGAAGATGCCCGTCGGCGGCGCTTCGGCTGGACTTATGTCGCGCGCTGAAACCGGAAGAGGAGCTGCCACCATGACCACGCCGCTGGAGAATCTCTCCACCGAGACGCGGACGTTCCCACCATCGCCTGAGTTGGCCGCCGATGCCAACGCCACGGCGGACACCTACGACGACGCCGCCCCCGACGCGCCGGCGTTCTGGGCACGGCAGGCGGAGCGGCTCACGTGGGTGAAGAAATGGGATCAGGTCCTCGACTGGAGCAATCCGCCGTTCGCCAAGTGGTTCATCGGCGGCGAGCTGAACATCGCCTACAACTGCGTGGACCGCCACGTCGAGGCGGGCAAGGGCGAGAAGGTCGCCATCCACTGGGAGGGCGAGCCCGGCGACACCCGCACGATCACATATGCGGACCTGCTCAAGAGCGTCAGCCAGGCGGCGAACACGCTGACCGGGCTCGGCGTGACGGCCGGCGACCGGGTGGCCATCTACCTGCCGATGATCCCGGAGGCCGCGGTCGCGATGTTGGCCTGCGCCCGCATCGGCGCCACTCACAGCGTCGTCTTCGGCGGATACTCGGTGGACGCGCTCGCCACCCGGATCCAGGACGCGGGCGCGAAAGTCGTCATCACCGCGGATGGTGGTTATCGGCGCGGCAAATCGTCGGCGCTCAAACCCACCGTCGACGACGCCGTCGCACGATGCCCGAGCATCGAGCACGTCCTGGTCGTCCGCCGCACCGGTGAGAACGTAGCCTGGGGCGAGAAGGACCTGTGGTGGCACGAGACCGTCGAGCAGGCGGACGACAAGCACGAGCCACAGGCGTTCGATTCCGAGCACCCGCTCTTCATCCTCTACACCTCGGGTACGACCGGTAAGCCGAAGGGCATCCTGCACACCAGCGGCGGCTACCTGACCCAGGTCTCGTACACCCACTGGTCGGTCTTCGACCTCAAGGTCGAAACCGACGTGCACTGGTGCGCAGCCGACATCGGCTGGATCACCGGGCACTCGCACATCGTGTACGGTCCGCTGTCGAACGGTGCGACCCAGGTCATGTACGAGGGCACCCCGGACACCCCGCACCACGGCCGGTTCTGGGAGATCGTCGACAGATACAAGGTCACCACCCTGTACATCGCGCCCACCCTCATCCGCACCATGATGAAGTGGGGCGACGACATCCCGGCCAAGTACGACCTGTCGTCGCTGCGCGTCCTCGGCAGCGTTGGCGAGCCGATCAACCCCGAGGCCTGGATGTGGTACCGCGAGCACGTCGGCCACGACAACGTCCCCGTCGTGGACACCTGGTGGCAGACCGAGACCGGCGGGATGATGATCTCGCCGCTGCCCGGCGTGACCGCCGCGAAGCCCGGCTCGGCGATGACCCCGCTGCCGGGCATCTCCGCCGACGTGGTCAACGACGAGGCCGAGTCGGTGCCGAACGGTGGCGGCGGCTACCTCGTGCTACGCGAGCCGTGGCCCGCCATGCTGCGTACCATCTGGGGCGACGACAAACGGTTTGTCGACACTTACTGGTCCCGGTTCGGCGCCGGCGCTAGATCTGGCGACGAATGGATCTACTTCGCCGGCGACGGCGCGAAACGGGACGAGGACGGCGCGCTGTGGCTACTCGGCCGGGTCGACGACATCATGATCATCTCTGGCCATAACATCTCCACCACCGAAGTCGAATCCGCGCTGGTATCGCACCCTTCGGTCGCAGAGGCGGCCGTGGTGGGCGCGTCCGACCCTACCACCGGCCAGGCCATTGCCGCGTTCGTCATCGCCCGCAGCGACGTGGACACCGCTGACGAGACCGCAGACCAGCTCAAGGTCGACCTGCGCAACCATGTCGCCAAGACCCTCGGCCCCATCGCGAAACCCCATCGGATCATGTTCGTAGCCGAACTACCCAAGACCCGATCCGGCAAAATCATGCGACGCCTGCTGAAGGACGTTGCCGAGAATCGCGCGTTGGGCGATGTCAGCACGCTTCTGGACTCGACGGTCATGGATTTGATCATGGCGGGGTCCGGAACGGCGGGAGACTGACGCGGGAGCCTCTCGCGTCAGCGCGGCTCCCGGCTCGACCGCTATACGGTCAGGACATGGGAGCTACATAGGAGTCGACTTCGGCGATCAGGCCGTCGTGAAACGCGAACATCCCGTGGTCGCTGCGCCGGATCCCACAGGGCCCCGGCGAAGTTGTGAGTGTGTCCTGCTTCAAAATGAGTGTTGGAGTCGGGTCCTTGTTGGTGGCAGCAGGGCGGGCATGACCGGTTCAGGGGGTTTTCGAGGCCGGGCTGGTCTGTCCGAAGTGAGCCATGCAGGCCTCACCAGCATCGTCATGGCAATGATCCGAAACCTAGCGTTAGCGATCTTCCGGCTCAGCGGCCGCCGGCAGATCACCCGTACCCTTCAGCGTGCCGCCGACGACCGGACCCGAATCCTATCGTTGCTGGCCGGCTTCCTCTTGCCCGACTGCGTCCATGATCGACTGGCTTTGCAATCGGACCGGCCCGGGCCCGTTCCTTGCGCGCCGGGATGAACGCAATCTGGAAGACGCGTTCGCCACGGGACCCATGGGATCCTCGGTGCCGAGCGAAAGGACAGCCGCCGATGACAACGAAAGAAGTTGTACCCGAGGTAGGCGGGGCAACGACGTCTTATGCGCCTTCCGGGGCCAGACTCCCTTCCCTTACGGCGCTGCGGATCGTGGCCGCGACCCTGGTGTTCATCCACCACTCGGCCTTCCAACCGCTGTTCTCCGACGAGGGCGTGCAAAAGGTCTACAATAAGCTCGCATACAACATTGGCCCCATTAGTATCACGTTCTTCTTCGTGTTGAGCGGCTTCGTCCTGACCTGGACGGCCAAGCCGCTCGACACCGCGAAACAGTTCTGGCGGCGACGATTCGTCAAGATCTTCCCGAGCCACCTCGTGGTATATGCCATCGTGCTGGTCTTGATGCTTCTGGCCGGGCGCGCCGTCCCGTGGCCCGAAGCGTTGGTCAGCCTCGGTCTCCTGCAGGCATGGGTGCCGAGCAACGACTACCTACTGTTTGCGATAAACCCACCGACGTGGTCGCTGTCGATTGAGTTGCTGTTCTACCTGTGCTTCCCGCTCCTCCTGATCCTGGTCAACCGAATCCGGCCCAGCCGACTATGGCTGTACGCGGGGCTGGCGGCCGTGGCCGGTCTGCTGCTCGTGCCGGCGGTCTCGTGGCTATTCCTGCCCGACAGTCCGTCCATGTCCGCCGTCTCCCCCTTTTCCTGGCCACAGCTGTGGTTCAACTACTTCTTCCCGGTCACGCGAATGTTCGAGTTCCTGGGCGGAATGATCCTGGCCAAGATCCTGTTGACGGGCCGCTGGCCAAACGTGCGGCCGCTGTTCACCGTGGTACTGCTGGTGGTGACGTGGGCGGCGACCCTGCCCCTACCGCTCAACCTGTTCGAGGGCGGGTACCATGCGCTGTTCATCATGCCGATCGCCCTGGTGATCACCGCCGCGGCCGCGGCGGACATCGCCGGGCGCCGGACGCTGTTCAACAGCCGTGGCATGGTCTGGCTGGGCGAGATCTCCTATACCTTCTATCTCGTTCACGTCGCCGTGCTCTTCTCGCTGCAGGCTGCGTTCAACCACCAATGGGGCGTGGGCGGGATGTTTCTGGGCGACTTCACGTCACGCCCGTTCGGTACCGTGGCCGCGATCGCGTTCCTCGTCGGCGCCTATCTGGCTTGTGTGCTCGTCGGATGGGTCGTGTATGCGCTGGTGGAACGCCCCGCGATGCGGCGGTGGGCCCGTCCGAGGGGAGCCCGGCCAGCAGGAACTACGTCCGCTTCCACGTAACGGCATGACCGGCGAGGGAAACCGGTAGCTACATCCGCCACCACCTCGACGTCGCCGGACGCACCGACCCCCTGTTCTCCGACGACGCCATCACCTGCATCCACGACGCCGCCCGCGGTAAACCCGCACCGTCAACAACCTCGCCATAGCCGCCCTGGTCGCGACCTGCACCACCGGCGGAACCATCGTCGACGAATCCGCCGCCCGAGCCGCCATCGCCGAGGTCATCGCGACGGAGTAAACACCCGGCCGACACCACGAACACCACCGCCCCGCCCGGCACCCAGCCCGGCGGGGCGCTTCATGCCCACCCACGATGTGGCTCGCATGCTCACGCTGAAGCGCCTCCTCGCTCATGACGACGACCATTTCGTGCAGGGCGAGCCGGCACGATGCGAGAAGACGACGTACTTCGTGACCAATAACCTTCAAGGCATGCGATTCGGTCTTTCCATACCCCAGGGAAGTGGTTTCGAACTCGTCGGAATACCGGCGGCCAAGCAGTGGGATTCGATACGTGAGCTTGTCCGGGTCGCCGACGACGGGCCGTTCGAGTCGATTTGGGTGTCCGACCATTTCCTCACCTTTCCACCGTCCGATGAGTCGGCGTTCGAAGTATGGTCGATGATGGCGGCGTTCGCCGCCTGCACGTCGCGGGTGCGGCTGGGGCAGCTCTGCACGTGCATGGGCTACCGCAATCCGGCCTACCTGGCCAAGGTGGCGGCCTGCATCGATGTCATGTCCGGCGGCCGGCTGGAGATGGGCGTCGGCGCAGGTTGGTACGAGCACGAATGGCGCAGTTACGGCTACGGCTTCCCCAGTGTCGCCGATCGGCTGGGCATGCTCGACGAGGGCGTGCAGATCATGCGGCAGATGTGGACGACCGGCACGGCCACCCTGAAGGGGAAGCACTACCAGGTCGACGGGGCGTTCTGCCGGCCGCTGCCCCTGCAGGAGGGCGGAGTCCCGCTGTGGATCGCCGGCGGCGGCGAGAAGAAGACACTGCGGATCGCGGCCAAGTACGCGCAGTACACGAACTTCGGTGTGTTACTGGATGAGTTCGCCCACAAGTCCCGCGTCCTGGCCGAGCACTGCAAGGATGTGGGCACCGACTTCGACGCGATCGTGCGATCGATCACCCTCAACGTGACCATCGGCGAGACCGAGAAGGACGTCGCCGACAAGTTGGCCTGGACCCGGGCCCACTACGCGTCGCTGCTGCCGGCCGAGGATCTCGAGCCTCTCATGCGTTATTTTGCGGAGGGCCTGATCGGCACGCCCGAACAGATCGTAGAGCGGCTGGCCAAGGCTGGCCGGACCGGCCTCGGTTACGTGATCGTCAGATTCGTCGACGCGGCCTACGACCAGTCGAGCATCCACCTGTTCGCCAACAAGGTGATCCCAGAACTGGCCTGACGGCTCGCAGCCGGACAACGACCCGTCCTGATTCCGGCCCGGTCATCCTCCGGACGGGCGCACCGAGGTCGTTCCACAGTGACCGACACAGAAACCGGAGGCGCCACCGTGCCGCGATGGAACCCGGTTCGAGCGAGGTCGGCTGCCTGATCCCAGAGCCTGGTCCCAGGCGCGTGTACACCTGCCCGTCGTACGCCACCAGTTTTCGATGGTCGAACCTTGCCGAGGCCGACCCGACCGTATGGGATGCCTTACCTTGCGAGATGCCCTCTCGAGCGGGACGAAGAGACTTGGACAAGCCTCGTCGTCCCAGCTCAGAGGGCATTTTCATAGCGGTGGCGGCGGGCAGGGCGTCTGTCTGATGTGTCCCGACCGCGACGGCCGGGTGGTCGAGGGCGCGCCGTGGCGCTTCGTCGTCGAGTTCGGTCCCTCCGGCAGCACCCGCATCCGTGACGACGACCTTGCCGTGGTCGGCGCGGTCGGCGCCGAACAGCAACCGCGCCACGTGCTCCGCCACGGCAGCTCGGGCAATCCCCTCTCGCCGCACTACGGGGACCAGACGCCGGCGCACGCCGAGGGACGGCTGTACGAGGTACGCCTCGACAGCCCGCCGCAGGTGCGGAGCCGCCTGACCCTGACGCCCCGGACGGCAGGGTGATCGGATCGCGCACGCCGGGGCGTCGTCGGGGCGCATGAGCTCGACAAGCTTCTCGCCGTGAGACGGCGCGGCTCCTCCGATCAGACCAGCGGCCTCCTGAGCGCGCCGGGCCGACCCACGAACGCGACCCGGTCTAGCCGTTCACGAGCTGCACCCGGCCCATCTCCGGGATCACCTTGTCGGCGAACAGGTGGATGCTCGACTGGTCGTAGGCCGCGTCGATGAACCGGCAGATCACGTAGCCGACGCCCGCCCGGGCAGCCTCGGTCAACTGCTCGACGACCTGTTCGGGCGTGCCGATCAGGCCCTCCGACCAGTATCGCAGGAAGGAGTCGAGTTCCTCGGCGGGCATCAGCGGCGCGTAGTGGGCCCGGATCCATGCGAGCTTGTCGGCGATCTCCTTCTCGGTCTCGCCGATGGTCACGTTGAGGATGACCGATCGCACGATCGCGTCGAAGTCGGTGCCCACATCCTTGCAGTGCTCGGCCAGGACGCGGGACTTGTGTGCGAACCCGTCCAGGGACGCCCCGAAGTTCGTGTACTGCGCGTACTTGGCCGCGATCCGCAGTGTCCTCTTCTCGCCGCTGCCGGCGATCCACAGTGGGACTCCGCCCTCCTGTAGGGGCAGCGGCCGGCAGAACGCCCCGTCGACCTGGTAGTGCTTTCCCTTCAGGGTGGCCGTGCCGGTCGTCCACATCTGTCGCATGATCTGCACGCCCTCGTCGAGCATGCCCAGCCGATCGGCGACACTGGGAAAGCCGTAGCCGTAACTGCGCCATTCGTGCTCGTACCAACCTGCGCCGACGCCCATCTCCAGCCGGCCGCCGGACATGACATCGATGCAGGCCGCCACCTTGGCCAGGTAGGCCGGATTGCGGTAGCCCATGCACGTGCAGAGCTGCCCCAGCCGCACCCGCGACGTGCAGGCGGCGAACGCCGCCATCATCGACCACGCCTCGAACACCGACTCGTCGGACGGCGGACTGGTGAGGAAATGGTCGAACACCCAGATGGAATCGAACGGCCCGGCGTCGGCGGTCCGGACCAGCTCACGTATCGAATCCCACTGCTTGGCCACCGGTATGCCGACCAGCTCGAAACCATCACCCTGAGGGATGAACATGCCAAATCGCATCTTTTGCAGTTTATTGGTCACGAAGTCCATCCTTCTCCCACCGCGCGGGTCCGCCGCGAGGTCACACCAGGCCCGGTGAGGCGCCGGGCGACGAGCTGAAGACGCGCGCTATCTCGCGGAACTCCGCAGCCATGGAGGCGATGGTCTCCTCGCGGAAGAGGTTCCGCTTGTAGGTCACGGCACCGATGGCATCGCCGGACGGGTCCCTGTTCACGTCCCACAGGGCGCCGTCCGGCACCGCGGACGACAACTCCTGTGATTTCAACAGACGGGTGACCTGCACGAAGTTCAGGTCACCCGGCGAGTCGACGATCGGGTTCGTGGGGACGCTTTCGAGCACCATCGCGGCGGCGTCGTCGACCATCGCCGAGTCCATCAGCTGTGGCGCCTCGGCGAAGATCTGAATGGTCGGTATGTCGTGCGAGAACGCCTCGAGACAGGTTCGCCGGGTCCGCCTGAGCACTTCCTCGTACGACGTGCACCCGGTGAGGTCCGTTCGCAGCGGTACGAAGTTGTAGAGCGTGCCGACGGTGTTGTCGAAGCGCCCCCCGCCACGGCCCGGCGTGAACATCGCCATCACCACGTCCGTGACGCCGGTCAGCCGGTGCACGAGCAGCTGGTAGATCGCGGCGATGGCCATGAACCGCGTGCTCCGGTTGGCCCTGGCCACGCGTTCGATGCCCGACACCACGTCCGCCGGGAGCAGAAAGCGGTACCGGGCCGACGTCTCGGGCACGCCGGCGGAGCGCGGTATGTCCGTGGGGATCGCCGTGAAGCGGGCGCCGTCCAACTGGCGACGCCAGTACTCGCGTGCCGCGGGCGAGGTGGCGGCCTCACGCTCCCAGATGCCGTACTCGCGGTACTGCGGGGCCGGCGGCAGGTCGGGAGCGTGGTGTCCGGTCCGGGCGGCGTAGCGATTGGCCAGGTCGCGGATGATCACCGCCAGGGACTGCCCGTCGACGCTGAGGTGATGTGCCATCAGGACCAGGACCGCGTCGCGGGCGTCGAACCTGGCCAGTACGGCGCGCAGGAACGGCGCCTCGTGCGCGCTCATCGTCCCCGTCTCGGTCTCGTGCATCAGCGCCTCCGCCAGCTCGGCACGCGACGCCTCGGCGGTGACCGGGAAGTCGCGGACGTCCAGCCGGACCGGGCTCGGCGGCAGGATCTCCTGGTACCGATCGTCGGGCGGCCCGGCGATGCGCGTCCGGAGCGCCTCGTGCCGGGTGACGACGTCGAGCAGTGCGGCGCGCAGGACGTCCGGGTCGACCGAACCGCCCGTGACGCGCCATGCGGCGACGGCATGGTTGCGGCACCCGAACGGACCGTCGTCGCCGCCGCCGTCGAAAAGGCTGTTGAACTCCTGGTTCAGCGACAACGGGGCCACGTCGGCCGCTGCGGCCATACCCTCGACGTCGGTTGTCCTCACGCCTGCCTCCTCGGTGGTCACGATGCGCTGCGATGCGAAGGCCCGTACCGTTCAGCCCTCGAGGTGCTGGTCCAATCCGACGCGGGTCCGTCCGGGAGCCCGCACCGGAACATCTTCCGCAGATCCACCGTCGCAGGGGTGCACGCCCGTCGGCATCTCCGCACGTGCGCCCACCTCGACCACTAGTCGACCGCGCCGGGTCGCCGCGCTGCGCGCCGGGACGCCCTGCGTGGCGCCTAGTGCACCAGGCTCTTGGCGAGCTCGCGCATGGCGATGGTGGGCAGCAGGATCGAGAGGCCGGCGTGGGTGCGCAGCGTGGACATGTCCCGCCACACCCGCTCGAGGCGCTCACCGCGCCGGATCGCACTCGATCCCGCCGTGGGCACGATGTGCCCCTCCATCGCTTCCCAGCACAGCTGACAGACGTGCCGGCTGATCGCCGAGAGGCGCAGGTCCAACTCCCTGGTGACCGCGGCCGGTCCCTGCGCGGCCGCATCCTGCCACTGCTGAGCCGCGTTCAGCAGGGCGGCCTCCGCGGTGCCGATCAACCCGACCAGGTCGCCGTACCAGAGTTGGTAGTCGGGGTCCAGGTAGCGGGGCACCACCGGCGGCACCAGAGTCGTCCGGACGCGCAGCAGATCCTCGTACGCGTCGAGCGCTCCCCGCACCATTCCTATCGCCGTGGAGCAGGAGAGGAAGTTGATGAAGGCGAGCTGCGCGCCACCGTACTCCGGGTTGCCGTGCAGGGTCCGCCCGGGCGTGCCGGACGTCGCGTCGTACTCGACGAGCTGCACGCCAGGTAGGGCCATGTGGGCGGGGATGTGGGCGTTCTCGATCCTGATGCTGTGCGAGCCGCTGCCCCGCAGGCCAAGTTGCTGTCCCCAGTCGTCCAGCCGCACCCACTGGCTCCGCGGCGCGACGAAGAGCAGGGGCACCGGCGGCTGCCCGTCCTCGGCGGGCAGCAGCGCGTGTCCCATGAAGTGGTTCGCGTACGGCGACCCGGAGCAGTAGGACCAGGTGCCGCTGACCGTCCAGCCACCGTCGGCGGCGGGCGTGGCGGTACCACTGGGGATGGAGGTGCTGGGGCAGATGAAGTCGCCGTCGGCGAACATCTCCGCCTGCGCCCGCTCGCCGAAGATGGTGGCGGTGACGAGCGCGTGCGCGGCGCCGAGGGTGTACATCCAGCCGGTCGAGGGGCAGCCGCGCAGCAGGGTCATGGAGACGCGCAGGAAGGTGTCGATCCCGAGTTCGTACCCGCCGTAGCGACGGGGGACCAGGATGCGGTAGAAGCCGTTCCGCAGGAACCGATCGTGGATGTCCTCGGCGTAGAAGGTGCGCTCCTCCGTCTCGGCCTGGCGTTCGACGAGTTCGGGGACCATCGCCTCGGCTCTGGCTATCACCTGATCCGCGGTGAGCCCGGGCTCGGGCGGGGCGGGCAGGTCGAGTTCGGCGGTGTTCGTGTTCGCGTCCATTGACCATCCATCTCTGGCTGCTGACGATCGCGCTGACCGGAGGAGACCGGATCCGGAGCGGGTGCTGGTCGATTTCCCCGGTACCACCGTCGCCCCGTCGCCCCGTGCTCCGCCACTTCGCCGTTGCCCCGCACCGCATCTCCGGTCGGCGTCAGCCCATCCCGGCGACGACGCACGCCAACAGCGACCAGTGGATCGCCGCGTCCTTGTCGGATGCCAGCAGCACGAGGTCGGCGTCCGCTGCTGCCGCCCGCCAGGCGCGGAGCACTGTGTGGTCGCGGCTCACCACCCACTGGGGAGTGTGCTCCGGCGGGTGTGCTCCGCTCGGGGCGGGAGGTTCGACCGCCAGCACCTTCGGCCCGACGCCGATCCGCTCGCGCAGGTCGTGGGCGCACCCGGCCGCCGTGGCGACCAGTTCGCCGTACGCCGCGAGGACGGTGCCGCCCGGAGCGTCGAGCGTCGCCAGCCGTCCCGGCACGTCCTGCGGGCGCCCGTCGCAGAGGTCGAGGATGGCCACCTTGAACCAGCGCTCGAGTTCCGCCACCGCCTGCGCCGGCCAGGGCGCCTCCCCTTGGAGCAGCACCAGCGCGGGTCGGTCCGTACGACCGGACCAGCGCAGCGGCGGCGCGTCGGCGGCGAGCCGGTGCTGGCGGATCCGCTGCGCCTGACCGGCGGCGGTCGACGCCGCGACGATGTCGCCCAGGCGAAGCGGGACGCCCAGCTCGCGCCGTACGTGGGCGCGAAGCTTCCAGGCGGACCGCAGGTCTCCCGCGAACTGGCCACGGTCCTCGTGGCGGCCGGCGTCGCCCTCGGCCACGCGACGCCATGCCTCGCGCACCCAGCGCACCTCCGGATCGCTCTCGGCGCCTTCGTGGCGCGGCGGCTCGAGGCGGGCCAACGCCGCCCGATCGATCTTGCCGGTGCTGGTCAGCGGCATCGCGCTCATCAGCGCGTACGAGGACGGCACCATGTACGCCGGCAACACGTGGCGGGCGTGCGCCGAGACCCGGCTCACCAGCTCCTGGCCGGCGCCCGGTTGGCGTGGTTGCAGGAACGCCACGATGCTCCTGCTGTCGCGGTCGCGGCCGGTCACCACGATCGCGGCGATCGCGACGTCCGGATGGCCGTTGAGGACGCTCTCGATCTCGTCCGGTTCGATGCGGTGCCCGCGTATCTTGACCTGTCGGTCGTTGCGACCCCGCAGTTCCAGGCGGCCGTCGGCGCGCCACCGGGCCAGGTCACCCGTGCGGTAGAGCCGGCGGCCCACGCCGGTCGGATCGGGCACGAAGCGCTCGGCGGTCTGCCCGGGCGCGCCGACGTAGCCCCGCGCCACACCGACGCCGCCGATGTGGAGCTCGCCGATCACACCGGGCGGCACGGGCGAGCCCGCGGCATCGAGGATCCGCAGCCAGGCGCCGGGCAGCGGACGGCCGACCGGCACGATCGACAGCTGCGGCTCCCGCGGCAGTCGCTCGCACACCGCGTACATCGAGGCCTCCGTCGGCCCGTACGTGTGCCAGAACTCCTTCGTGCAGGCGACCAGGCGGCTGGCCAGTTCGGGCGTGACGACGTCGCCGCCGCACGAGACGATCAACTCCGGATCGCCCGGCCAACCGGTCGCGAACAGGATGCGCCACGTCATCGGCGTGGCCTGCATGACGTCGGGCCGGTGCCGGGCCAGCACGGCCTGCAACTGCGCTCCGCTGCGCGCCTGGGCGGTGGTCGCCAGGATCGTCCGTCCACCGCTGACCAGCGCGAGGAAGAGCTCCAACATCGCGATGTCGAAGGAGATTGTGGTCACCGCGAGCAGCGACTGGGCCGGCTGGAAGCCGAGCAGCTCCCGGGTGGCGACCAGGCAGTTGGCCAGGCCACGGTGGGTGACCGCGACGCCTTTCGGGCGGCCGGTGGACCCGGACGTGTACAGCACGTAGGCCAGCGAGTCCGGGTGCGGCGGTGGGCCGACGGGCGCCGGGTCGGCCGCCAGCAGATCGGACAGCGACACCACCGGCACGCCGAGCGCCGCCACCCGTTCGATCGGCAGGGTGCCGTCGGTGATCACCCCGCCGCAGCCGCTGTCGCCGACGATGTACGACAGGCGCTCGGCGGGGTGGTCCGGGTCCATGGGCACGGCGGCCAGGCCGGCGCGGGCGACTCCGAGCAGGATGGCGGGCAGCTCCACCCGGCGGGCCACGAGGATGCCGATCGGTGATCCGGCCGGGAGCCGGACCGTTCGCAGCGCGGCTGCTATCCGGCTCGCCGCGTCGTCAAGCTCCGCGTACGTGTGGACGACGTCGGCCAGCACCACCGCTGGCCGCCCGGGCGTACCGGAGATCCATCGGCCGACCAACTCGACGAGCGTGTCCGCACCACTCACGCCCGGGGTCGTCGCCTCCCACTCCGCCAGCCGCGCCCGGTCGCGCGGGTGGATCACGTCGAGTTCGCTGATCGGCCCGGCGGGAGTCTGTACGAGCTCGTGCAGCAGCGTGGAGTAGCTGCGCCCCATCCGATCGAGGGTCTGCTCGTCGAAGAGCCCGACCGCGCCTCGCCACGCCCCGACGACGCCACCGGCACCGACGGCGACGTCGAGCTCGAGTTCGTACGGCGAGTGCGACACCGGCAGCTCGATGTCGCGCGCCGCCCTGCCGGCCCAGGTGGGCGCTCCGGCTGCGGTGTCGCACCGGAAGCCGACCTGGATCTCGACCCCGGCGCCCCGTTCGGGGCGTAACGGCCGGGTCAGCAGCGCGTCCAGCGCATGGGGATGGTCGACCGACGACGCCGTGATGCGGTGCTCGGACCTGACCGTGTCGACAACCGAGGCGTGCGCGCTGAGGGCGTGCCGAAGGAGTCGGATGTCCTCGGGGGCGACGTCGGTGTCGCCGGTGCGGGTGTGCTTCGGCGAGCCGATCAGGATGTCCCGTTCGCCGGTCTCGCGGAGGAGAAGGATGCGTAGGGCACACCGCAGGACCGTGGCCA
The DNA here is from genome assembly GCF_003664255.1 of Micromonospora sp. M71_S20. Lineage (NCBI taxonomy): Bacteria > Bacillati > Actinomycetota > Actinomycetes > Micromonosporales > Micromonosporaceae > Micromonospora > Micromonospora sp. M71_S20. Next base: position 317,306 of record NZ_RCCV01000004.1, read on the forward strand.
CGGAGACGCCCACGCGGTCGGCGAACCGCCGCAGGAGCGCGGTGTGGCCGTCGTCCAGCGACCACGCGGTCGTGATCGAACGACCCTGACTGCGGCCACGGCCACGGCCCGCGGGCCACGCGATCGCCTGCTGTGCCAGGGGCTCGGCACAGGCGACGCCGTCGAGCCCACTGGCGGTGCCGAGGCCGGGGTAGCGGTCGTCCTGCCCGATCCAAGGCGTGTCGCCCGGTTGCCACAGGGGCTCGGCAACCCTGGTCCGATACCGCTCACCCAGCTCCGCGAGCAGCCGCGCGGCCACGTCCCGCCCGCCCACGGCAGCGTGGACGACCAGCGTCACCAGGGTGCTGCCGCCCTCCACCGGATACACGCCCACCCTGATCGCGGGTTGATCGTCCAGGTCGAATCGACGGCTCGCGTCGGCCGCTGCCGCCGCGAGCGCGGCGGCCAACGGCTGTGGCACGGCGGAGATGCACTCCACCGGCCGTCCGTCGCCCGGCACCAGCAGCGGTTCCCCGTCGACGTCGCGGAAGTGCCGGCGCAGCATGGCGTGGCGACGTTGGAGGCCCGCGCAGGCCGCGGCCACCCCGGAGGGGACCACGTCACCCGCGACCAGGACCGCCCGGCAGTGTTGCAGACCGCCGGCCCAGAAGGCCGTCTGCTCGGCCAGGTACAACGCGAGCTGGTTGGCGGTCGGCCGCCGTTCGGATGACGAGATGTCGTCGGTCACTGCTCCTCCTTCGCTGGTCCCGTTCACCCGGCGCGACCACTCGATCGAGCACCCGTACCGGTCGCCGCCGGCGGCCGTCGTAGCCCGGCCTCGGCGCGTCACGGCCGGCGCCGGACCGGGACGCGGTGACCGCACCGGCGGCGTGCCGACGCCGATCCCGGTCGGCGGTGCCGCTACAGCGCGTCGACGAAGTCGGCCAGCCGGGCGGTGCCCTCGACGATCTCCTCGGGTTCGAGGGAGGAGCACGACAGCCGGATCCGGCGCTCCCCGCCCCCGCGCAGATGGAAGCCGCGCATCGGGGTCCAGAGCACGCCGAACGTCTCCGCGGAGTACCGCAACAGCGCGTCATCGGCCTCGACCGGCAGCTCGCACTGCACGAAGTAGCCGCCCTCCGGCGCCCACCAGCGGAACCCGGGGCCCGGCCGGCCGGGATCGCCGAAGTGCTGGGCAAGCCGCTCGACGAGGACGGCCCGGTTGCCGCGCAGGTGCGCCGCCTTACGCCGGCCGAGCGCGGCGATCGAGCCCCCGTGCCGAATGAGAAGCCCGCCGATCAACGCCTGAGCCAGCGGGGACGTGTTCAGGGTGACCGCGTTCTTGGCGGCGGCGACCAGGGCGGCCAGTCGCACCGGCGGGCCGGAGCGCGACGTGACCCACTGGTCGGCCACCACGTACCCGACCCGGGCGCCCGGTACCGCCACCTTCGCGAAGGTGCCGGTGTGCACGACCCGACCCTCGCGGTCGAGGGCCTTCAGGCTGGGCAGCCGGTCGTCCGAGGCCGCCGTGAACGCGTACGGATTGTCCTCGATCAGCATGAGGTCGAGCGCCGACGCGGTCGCCAGCAGACGCTGCCGGGCGGCCAGCGAGAGCCGGTTGCCCGACGGGTTCGCGAAGTCGGGGGACACGTACAGCGCCCGGAGGCGACGGCCCGCGGCCCGCTCCCGCTCCGCAGTCGTACGCAGGACCGCCAGGTCGGGGCCGGTGCCGTCGTCCGGCACCGGGTGGACCGTGATGTCCAGGGAATCGGCCGCCGCGACCACGCCGACATAGGACGGATCGGTGACCGCCAGGCTGGCACCCGGCGGGTGCAGGACCCGCAGGGTGAGGAACAGCGCCTCCTGGCAACCGACCGTCATGACGATCGCCTCCGGCGGGACGTCGATGCCCTCGTCGGCCCGCAGCGCCGCGGCAACCAGATCGTTGATGATTCCTCTGCTCGGACCGTACTGGAACAGCTGTCGGCGCACCGCCTCCTCGCTGAGGCCGGCGGCGCGCCGGGCCTCGACGAAGGTGTCGAGCACCGGGCCGACCGCGACGTCGGCGAAGAACGGCTCGTACGGTGCGCCCGGTGCGAAGGAGATGGCGTCGGGGAACTCGGCCACGATCTCGTTGAGGAAGGTCATGGCGGCGATCTGCCGGCTCGACACACTGCGGTGCAGGTCGTCGGCGTGCAGGTGCGTCCCGGCGGTCAGCGTTGCCGTCGCATCCACTGCTGCTCCAACCGGTGCAGTACGTCCTGGCTGTACAACCGCTGGACCTGCACCTCCGCGAACTCGGCGAGATAGTTGCGGAAGTGATCCTCTGGTTCCTCGAAGGCGGTGAGCATGTGCCGGTTGGCAATCACGGCGGGGTTGTCCATCGCGCGGACCGCCTGGTCGATCGCGCCGTCGACACCGTCCTCCGCCACGACGGCGTCGCACAGCAGCGCGGCGACCGGATCGCGGGCCGCTATCCGTCGCCCGCCCAGGAGGACCTGGCGAGCCAGCCTCGGACCGAGGACGCGCCCGAGCCTGAGGTTGGCCGCGCCGGGCACGATGCCCTCCCGCGCCGCCGGCAGCGTGAAGTAGGCCGTGTCCGTGCTGATCAGATAGTCGAAGGTCAGCATCAGCTGCATGCCGCCGCCGATGGCGAACCCGTCGACCACCGCGACCCACGGCTTGCCGCCCCGAGCGGTGGGATCAGCCTGCTGCCGCGGATCCCACAGACCACGCTGGATCTTGCTCAGGTAGCCGATCTCACGCTGCATGACGAAGCCCAGGAAGGGGATCTGCCCGGCGCACAGGAGGGTCAGGTTGATTCCCGAGCTGAAGACCCGACGCCCGGCGTATCTCGGGTGCTGCATGACGGCGCCCCGTACGACGCCCACGCGTACGCCCGGGTCCAGCAGCGCCAGGTCGACCGCGATCTCCATCTGCTGGCCGAGGGCCTCGTCCTCCGCGTTGAGGTAGCGCTGGTTGGCGACGGTGATCTCGGCGACCCCGTCCGTACGCCGCACCGACACCACGGGCATCTCGACGACGCCGGTCCGCTGGAACTCGGGCAGTCGGGAACGGGCCTCGTCGGTCGGCAGCCGCTGCGAGCGTACGAGGTCACCGCCCCCTGCGGCTCCGAGCAGCGCGGCGTACGCGATGCCCTGGTCGATCTCGAAGCCCTCCTTGGCAGCCTGCCGGCGGCCACGCTCCAACTCCATCTCCGCCCGGGTGGGCGTCAGCCCGGGGACGATGTCGGCCAGCGCGTACGACATGTCGGTCAGGGACCGCCGGTGCGAACTCTGGCCGGCGAGTTCCCGATGGAGCCGGTCCGATTGAGTGTTCAGGAGCCGGCGCCTCGCGGCTCGCGCACGGGCATGTGCCGCAGCGGCTCGACTCCGTTGGTCGGGGTTGCGGTCAGCCGGCGCGGGCAGGGTCGCCAACACGTCGGCCACGCGTGCGGCGGCATCCATGACCTCGACCCGCAGACGGTCCCGCGCGAAGGGGGTGAATGGTGGCGTCACGCTGGCTCGTGGCGCCCTTGAACGCTCGCTCGGTGTCATGCCCCTCCGTCCCAGGGTCCTGGAAGCTACCGGCGCGGTGCGGCCGCCGGCCGGCCGCGCACGTCAGACAGCTGGGTTCCGCGGGCAGTTCTGATAGACCGCCAACTGCCACCGGCCCTCGCGCTTGACGAGGATCCAGGAGGCCCGGATGGCCGCCCGGTCCGACAGTTCGGTCTCACCAGGCGCCAGCACGCCCCCCATGGTGAGCAGGGCCACCGCGCCATCTGCCAGTACCTTCATGTCGATCGGCTGTCCGGTGACGCGCGTGCCCTGATAAGGCCCGGCGTAGGCCATCGCCATGAACTCCCGGATCTGGTCGCGGCCCTTCTGGTACACGCCCGGAAGGATCAGCGTTCCGTCCTGCGTGAACAATTCGGCGAAGGCGTCGGCGTCGTGTTCGGCCCACGCCGCGATCATGCGCGCGGGCACCGCCGTGATCTCTTCCTGATCGGTGCTGGACATCGTCGATGCGGTGGAGTTCTTCGTCGGCATTCTCATCTCTCGCTCTCTTCGACGGACCGTTACCTTCGACACCGGCCACAGATGCCTGGACCGACCGGGGCCTTAGGCGCCGGCCGCAGTGCCTGGGCTGACCGGGGCATTCGGCGACGGGCGCGGACAGGAGGAGTGACAGCTCCTCCATTGCGCCGACGTCGCGATCGCGAACCTTCGTCAGTGACGATGACAGGACAAGCCAGGGGATACATCTTGCGGAGTGCTGCTGCCGCTTGACGTCCGACTGATCAGCGCCCCGGCCTCACGGTCGGCAGGTCGGGCGAGCAAGCCCGGAGTCGCAGTCGGGCTGGCAGTTCCATGACAGTGGAGCCACCAGCGCTGCATTCCGACGACGGAGGACTCTCATGGCAGCTGCCCCGCCGAAGATCAAGATCAACGTGTGGCTGACGGACCCGACCAAGTGGGCGACGAACGCGCAGGACGTGGCTCTGTCGGCGGCCGCCAGTTTTACCGAGAAACACCCCGAGTACCACGTCGACATCACGCGGTTCGACTTCCGGATGATGCCCTCGGAGGTGGCCCGAGCCACGGAGCAGGGTGCCCTGCCCGACATCGTGGAGTACCACGACGCCGTCACCCGGCTCGCCCTGGACACCCTCGGACCTGACGGGTCGCCCCTGTACACGCCCATCGAACGAGCCATCGCGGGGCGGAGCGAGATCCTCGGTGAGCCCGTGGTGCTCGGCGACATGGTGCCCACGGTGCGCGAGTACTTCCGCTACGCCGGCGAGTTGATGTCCGTACCCCGTACGGCCTCCACCATGGTGCTGTACGCGAACATGGACCTCCTCGCGAAGGCGGGCGTGGCGGAGCCGCCGCGCACCTGGCGCGAGGTGACGGCGGCCTGCCAGGCGATCAGGAAGATGGCCGGCGGTCCCACCCACGGCATCACCTGGCCGAACTTCTACTGGCCCTTTCTGCAGGCGGTCGCACAGCAGGGCGGGTTGATCGCCGATCACGACAACGGCCGGTCCGGCCGGCCGGAGACGACCAACCTCGCCTCGAGCGAGATGATGGCCTTCGTCGCGTGGTGGCAGGGCCTCCACCGGGACGGCCACTACCTGTACACGGACGAGCCGGGGGACTTCCCGGGCTGCTTCGCCGCCTTCGAGAACCAGCAGGTGGCGCTCCTGCTCACCTCCTCCGTCGACGCCTCGCACCTGCTGCAGCGGGGTGAGCGGCAGGGCTTCACGGTCGGGGTGGGCCCCCTGCCGTACAACGACGAGGTCCCGCTGGCCGGCAACGTGCTGGGCGGCTTCTCGCTCTGGCTCACCGCCGGCCTCGACTCGGCCAAGCGGGACGGCGCGCTGGCGTTCATGCAACACCTCAACAGCCCGCGCAACGTCGCAGACTGGGCGAAGCACCACTACCGCATCCCGATCACCCGCGCGGCGGTCGACGTCCTCGACCAGGAGGGCTGGTACCGTCGCCATCCGCATCTGCGCGTGGCCGGCGACCAGCTCGAAGCGGCGGACGGCTCACCCGCGGCGCTCGGACCTCTCCTCGGCGGACACGCCGAGATCATGGGCGAGCTGACCGGAGCGATGCACGACGTCCTGAGCGGCGCCGAACCGGAAGCCCGGTTCCGCCAGGCGAACGCACGAGCGCAGCAGATCCTCGACGCCTACAACGCGTACTGCGACGGGCCGCCCCGCCGCAGCCCAGACCTGCTCGCCGTCAGCACCTGAGCGGGCGCTGCGGGATCTCCGTCCGCAGCTCCCGAGTGCGTTGCCGCAGCGAGACCTCGTCGGGTGTCGTGTCGGATCGACGATCCGACACGCCACCCGACGAGATCCGTCGGTCGTCGGGGCGCGAGGAACCCCCACCGTCCCTGGCCGGACATCAGCCCGCTGGGCCGGACATCAGTCGCTCCGTCGGCCCCGTCCCACGCCCCGCAACACCCGCGCGGGCCCGGTGAGGCACGAACGGCCTCCGGACCCGCGCGGGCTGCGGCACGCCGCCGCGCTCTGCCACCAGGTGTCCTGGCTCCCCGTCGGTCAGCGCGCGAGCGAGCGGGCGAACCTGCGGATGTCGTCGACCAGAAGCTGGGGCTGTTCCAGAGCGGGGAAGTGTCCCCCACGGTCGTACTCGGTCCACTGGCCGAGGGTCGGCAGGATCTGTTCGGCGAACCGGCGCACCGGCCGCACCGCGTCCCTGGGGAACGACGCGACGCCCACCGGCATCGTCAGCGGCCACGGCCCGGCCCAGGTACGGACGAAGTCGGCGTCCATGTGGCTGGACTCGTAGTAGAGCTGGGCGCTGGATCCGGCCGTCGCCGTCAGCCAGTAGATGGAGACCGCCGTGAGGATGTGGTCGCGGCTCACCGCGTCCTCCGGCACCTTCGCCGAGTCGGTCCACTCCTTGTACTTCTCGACGATCCAGGCCAGCTGCCCCACCGGCGAGTCGGTCAACGCGTACGACAGCGTCTGCGGCCGGGTGGACTGGATCCGCTGCCAACCGGTCCCGTCCTGCATGAACCTGGCGGTGAACTCCAAGCGGGCCAGGTCGGCCTCGCCCAGGCCGGCCATGGCCGCGGGATCGGGCGGCGGGAACGTCACGCACATGTTGAGGTGGACACCGACGACGTGCTCGGGATCGGCCAGACCCAGCCGTAGCGAGATCGGCATTCCCCAGTCGCCGCCCTGCACCGCGTACCGGTCGTAGCCCAGGCGGCTCATCAGCTCCTTCCAGGCGCCGGCCACCCGGCCGGTGTCCCAGCCCACCTGACCGGTCGGGCCCGAGAACGCGTACCCGGGAATCGACGGAATCACCAGGTGGAAGGCGTCGGCGGAGTCACCGCCGTGCGCGACGGGATCGGTGAGCGGCCCGATGACGTCCAGGAACTCGGCCACGGTGCCCGGCCACCCGTGGGTCAGGATCAGCGGGGTCGCGCCCGCTTCGGGCGAGCGGACGTGCAGGAAGTGCACGTTCACCCCGTCGATGTCGGTGACGAACTGCGGGTACGCGTTCAGGCGCGCCTCGGCCGCCCGCCAGTCGTAACTGTCGCGCCAGTACTCGGCCAGCTCCCGGAGATATCCCAGGGGCACACCACGATCCCAGCCCACGCCCGGAATCTCGTCCGGCCAGCGCGTCCGATCGATCCGCCGGTGCAGATCGTTGAGATCGGCCTGCGGAACGTCGATGCGGAATGGACGCATCTCACAACCCTCCTGTGTCAGTCGCGGGCCGCGTGCAGCGGCGCGGGGGCGGATGCCCGGCTTCCCCGGGCGCGGGAGTGCCGCAGTGTCCGGAGAATCCTGTCGGGACGGAGCAGAGCCGTCGGCTCGTCGATGAGGCCGGCGACCCTCATGAGCGCCTCGGTGAGGCTCGGGTCGTGGACCGCGGCCCGCTGGAGCCGCGCGACGTAGGCATTGATCATGCGTACCTTGGGAGTGCGGTCACCCTTCACTCCCGCGTAGCCGAGGTCCGCGGTCGCCGCGAAGTCCCACGGCGAATCGATCTGGCGGGCGATCTCCCGGAAGAACTCCCGCGGCTCCGGCACCGGGCCCTTGCGGAGCTGCTCGGCCAGGATGCGGGACTCGATGGCCGCGACCGCCATGCCCTGGGCGTAGACGGGGTTGAAACTGCACACCGCGTCGCCGATGACCAGCAAGCCTCTCGGGAACCGGGTCAGCCGCTCGTAGCGGCGCCGGACGCTCGCCGGGAAGCGGAACATCACCGCGTCGTCGATCGGCTCGGCCTCGCGGACCGACTCGTAGATCTCCGGCACGGGCAGCGACCGGACGAAATCAAGGAAGCCCTCCGGATCGGTCGGCGGATGGTCGCCGAGCACGCCGGTGAGCGACAGCTCGACGCGGCCGTCGTCGCCGGGCAGCCGGTAGTAGAACGCGCCGCGCGGATGCGACGGGGTCGCCGCCGCGATGACGGCGATGTCGCTGCCGAAGGGATCGCGCGGCACCCGGAAGTGGCGCGTGGTGTAGGCCAGGTTGACCGCCACCTTGTCCTCGGTGGGCCGGGAGTAGCCGAGCTCCTCCAGCCAGACCGGCGTACGTGACCCCCGGCCGGTGGTGTCGATCACCAGATCGGCGTGCAGGACCTCGACGTCCGCGTTCCGGTTGCGCGGCTGCACGCGTACGCCGGTGACCCGGCCCGCGTCGGGCGTCGTCTCCAACCCGATGATGTCGTGCTGCTCGAGGAACCGGATGCCGCCGACCTTCTGCACCCGGCTGCGGACGACCCGCTCGATGACCGGTCGGGTGCAGGGCACGGAGAGCAGCCCGGTCTGCGCCGGACTGAGCCGCATGCCGTTGAAGTACCAGCGGATGTTGCCGCTGAAGTCACCCGGCCGGATGCCGGCCACCTCCATGTCGGCCAGGAGGCCGGGGAACTGCTGCTCCAGGATCTGCTGGCCGCGGGCGACCAGACCGTGGGCGTGGCGGCCGTGCGGGACGCCGCGCCGGGGGCCTTCCACTCCCGCCAGCTCGTCACGGTCCACCACGAGGACTTCGGGGTACACCTCGGAGAGCACGTTGGCGGCGAGCAGGCCGGCCAAGCTGCCGCCGAGTACCACAGCACGAGGTACGAGCTGTTCAGGCATCTCGATCTCCTTATCCTCCGCGGCCACGAGCTTCGGCAGAGCCACGGTTCAAGCCAGCATCGGCGATCGCGGCGTGCCGGTCACCTTCCGCTGTGCTTCGGAAACGGTGCGGTCGCACGCGCGAAGGCGCCGCACCGGACCCACCAGGTGAGAAGTGATCGTCGCCTGTGGATCCCGTCCGCCCTGCCGTCGTCGCTGGTGGGGAAGTGGCAAAAGACCGCAGCGGGCTGACGGCACTTTTAGAGGTGCAGTTGCAGCCGGCAGGACAGGAAACTTCAGTGTGATCAGTCAGGGACTCCGGGTGACTTGCGGGTGTTTGCGGACTCCCTGTCGGGGTGCGTGACCCGGTTCCTGTTTGCGTTTCCTAGTCGATGTGCCGGTGCCGCACGTCCATTCCGAGAGTGCCGTACGCCACCCGAGAGCAGGCACTTCGGGAGCCAGGGAGGGGATATGGACCAGTCAGTCGAGAGAGCTGTCCACCGAGTCGTCAGATCCATGCAGGAAAACCTCGGTGAGCCGCTGACCATCGATGACATGGCCCGTACCGCTATGTTCAGCAAGTTCTATTTTTCCCGCGTCTTCCAACGGGCCACCGGCCTGTCGCCGAGGAGATTCCTGTCGGCATTGCGGCTGCAAAAGGCAAAGCAGCTCCTCGTCTCGACCTCGTTGAATGTCATCGACATCAGCCACCTGGTCGGATACAACAGTGTCGGCACCTTCAGCACCCGGTTCACCAGCAGCGTCGGCATATCGCCCACCGCATACCGCCGCTTCGGCGGTAGCGTTCCGGCAGTAGCCGTCGACGATCGGCCGGACACCGCGCGGATCCCGTCGTCGACCGTCAGCGGCACCGTCCTCTCCGCCCCGGACGCCCCGATCGGCCACACGTTCGTCGGCCTGTTCCCGCAGCCGATCCCGCAGGGCCGGCCGGTGAGCTACACCGTGCTGGAGCGTCCCGGTCCCTTCCTGCTGGACAAGGTGCCGGGAGGATCGTGGTTCCTGCTGGCGCATTCCCTGCGGTCCGGCGAGGTGGCCGATCCGGCCGCCGGCGACGAGCAGCCGTACCTGCTGCGACACGGTCCCGTGCAGCTTCGCGACGATGACGACCTGACCCTGCCCGACCTGCGGCTGCGTCCGGTCCACCTCCTCGACCCCCCGGTGCTGCTGGCATTGCCGGACGTGCGGTCGATGTCTCGGCGCGTACCCGGGACGGACCAGACCGGCTTCCCGCGGACACCGGCCGGTCCGCTTGCCGGCAGGCCGGAGCGCGGCGGCAACGGCGGTTACCGCGGCGCGGCACTCCCCGCCGCCTGACCTACGCCGCGAGGCGCCGGACATCCACGGGCGGGCGCGACGCCGAGGTACGTGGTGACGCGGCCAGCGCCTCATCGGCGCGGGGCGTACGCCGCCGGTCTGTTCGCGGGCGACGGTCGAGCCGGTTGTGGTGAGTTGTCCGATCGCCGCTGGTCACGTCGTCCTGGTCCGCGGCCATGACCTTCGCGGCGGCCTGCCGCGCGGGGGGAGACGTCGTGACGGCACCGGCCCGGAAACGTGCACTCGCCGCAGAGCCGTGATGGCCGACGACCCACGGCCCCGCACCGCGAAGGTGACCGGGGCCGTGCGGGCCGTGGCGACCGTCCAGGCAGGCGACGAGCGGAGCGTCGCCTGCCTGGACGCGCTGTCAGTGTGACTCGATGTACGCGGCGACGATGTCGGCCAGCTCCCGGGTGACCTTACCCGCCGGCTGCGGCGTCGACAGCCCGCACACCTGGTACGCGTCCTTGCGGAGGCCCCTGACCGTGACGGTCGACGGCGAGTCGGACATCACCGTCACCGCCGCCCGGCCGGCGGCCCGATCGGTCGACGTGTCGTTGCGGCAGGCCAGCAGGAAGGCGAGCCAGCCGCGGTACCAGACGAGCAGGTCCGAGAAGGCTGCCATCGAGCCGGTGAGGTCCCTGCTGGCCGCCAGGGCGTTCATCTCGTCACGGAAGATCTGCTCCATCTCGGCGACGACCTGCTCAGGATCGCCGTTCAGCTCCGGGCACGCGCGGGTGGCCTTGCCGAACTTGCTGAGGTACTCGGCGAACTTGTCGGCCACGAGCTCGTCGTCGGGCCACGCCGGCTGCACCAGGACGGCGGTGACCGGACGGCTGGACGCCAGCAGGTCCGCGACGCGCAGGGTGAGCGCGGCGGCACTGCAGTGCGACACCACGAAGGCCGGGCCATGGTCCGCACCGAACCTGTGGAACTCGTCCGCGCAGGTTGCTGCCAGCTCCGGCAGCGGGACGTAGCGGCGCGCCCCGGTCAGCACGCCGATCGGGTCGATCTGGAACACCGGCCTGCCCTGAATGCTCTCGCTGAGCATCTCGCTCATCCGGGGCGCCAGGGTCAACGCCTGGAAGTCCGCTACCAGGATGGGGTTGGCATCACCGGCGCTGAGCCGCCGGAGTACCAGTTCGTCGATCTCTGAATGGGTCATGTCGCCCCTTCGCTCGTGCTGGCGTGCAGTGCTGAAATTCCTCCCTGCGCCGGCGCGCAGGTTCTCATCGGGCAAAGTGGTCCCGCGCGAACGCGCTCCCGGCCTGCGCAGACCACTGGGCGAGCAGGTCTCTGGTGTAGAGCTCCTCCGGGGGCAGGATTCCGCCCACCACGGCGAGGTACCGCTCGGTGAGCTGTGGCGAGTCCTGGACGACGCGCAGCATGGCGATCCGGTCGGGGGTGGGGTCGAGGCGCGCCGTCACCAGGTTGGTCTGGTAGTTCGGGGCCATGTGCTCGTCCCGCGCGACGGCGAAGCTCGAGAGGGCGGCGTCGAGCCGGGCCGGATCGCCGATGGCCGCCGCCGGGTCGTCGCCGCCGAGTTCGCCCGCCAGCAGCTCCGACTGTACGAACGCGTCGGTGATGCCATGGGCGTTGATGGAATCCTTGTGGTGGCCGGCATCGCCGACCAGGACCCAGCCCGGGCCGTTGGCGCGGCGGAAGAAGTTGCGTTGGTTGCCGGTCCCGTACAGCCGGTCGGTGATCGTCGCGTCGGCCAGCCGCTGCCAGAGGTCGGGCGCGGTGGTCGCGATGGTGGCCCGGTAGGCGGTCATGGCGTCGCGCCGGACGCGGTCGAACTGCGCCTGCGGCAGGTACGCGGCGATCAGCGTGAGGTCGTCGTGCGTACGCAGCGCGGCCACCCAGCCGCCGGGGCGCTCGTAGATCTGGAAGTCGGCCCCCGTCACGCCCGCCCAGTAGGTGTAGTAGACGCAGGTGAGGTTGGGGTGCTGGGCGTACAGGGGTGCGTCGACCAGCCTGGCCACGGTGGAGCGCATGCCGTCGGCGCCGACGACGAGGCGGGTCCGCTCGGTCACCTCTGCGCCGTCCGCCGTCCGCAGGCGTACGCCGGTCACCCGGCCGTCGTCGTCGGTGGTCAGGCCGGTGACCGTCGTGCGGTCGCGCACCTCGGTGCCGGCCGCCGCGGCAGCCTCGGCAAGGATCGTGTCGAGCACGTAGCGACGCGGCGCGTAGGCGCCGACCACGCCCGGCAGCGTAGGCGCCGGCCCGCTCAGGCAGACGTCGGCGACGCGGTAGGTGACGGTCTGCAACGGCGGGGCGCCCGACTTGTGCACCTGGTCCAGCAGGCCCCAGCGAGCTAGCCGCTCGACGCCGGATTGATGGATGTACAGCCCGGACAGGGTGTCGCTCGGGAACCTCGCGCGATCCAGCAGGAGCACCCGGTGTCCCGCCCGGGCCAGCAGGAGCGCCGTGGTCGCACCCGCACAGCGCGCCCCAACCACAACAGCGTCGTAGGTCACCGCTTCATGGTCCGGCCGGTGATGAGACCGACCAACTCTCTCCGTGCTGGCCAGCCACAAGCGCTGGTCGCGTCCCGTCCCGTCGGGGGAGCGCCCGCCGCGTCGGGGCCCGGAACCTCCGCACGCTCAGAGAGGCGACGCGCCCGTCGGGGCGTCAAAGATGGACGCGCGGTCGCCGGGAGCGGCCAGCCCCGTGGTGTTCCATCCACGCTTCCGCTACGACCGTCGGTGAAGGAGAGCAGGACGATGACGAGGCCGGGAGTTCTTCCACTGGCAGGTCAGGAACAGAAGATCGCAGGGTGTCCGCGCGTGTGGTCGCCACGGACGTCCGCGACTCCCCGGCCGCCGGGTTCGGCGGCCCATTCCCCGGTACGTCCGAACGGGGAGTCCTGGCCCGGGCGAGAACCGACTGTCCGCCGAGAACCCTGCGGCTCACGTATCAACAGCTGGAGGTTCTGGCGATGAAGATGAGTCTTCAGCCCGTTCAGGAATTCGTCGGCGCTGATCCTCGCTACCACTGGGACTATCCCAGCCCGGGAGCGGTGGATCCGCTGCGGAAGCTCGGCTCGGTGTGGTATTTCGGTCTGCCGCTCACCTCCGCGCACCGCGACGCCCACAACGCCGGTGACGCCCTGGGCGAGGGACTGACCGAGGAGGACCGCTACCGCAACGAGGGCTCGGTGTATCCGCATGCCAGCCTCGTCGAGATGATCACCTATCAGGCCAGGTGCTTCCCGGACATCGCCTGGCGCTACATGGACATGGGGCATCTGGGCTGGCCGGAGGTGCGGGCCGCGATCAACGAGGACCCGCCCGACGTGGCGGCGTTCTCGGTCTACACCGCGACGACCCTGTGGGCGATGATCGTGGCGGCAGAGATCAAGAGAGTGAACCCCAAGGCCGTCGTGGTGTTCGGCAACGACCATGCCGGGATCCTTTACCAGGAGACGCTGACCGGCAAGTACGGCAGCCGCGTGGTGGACTTCGTCAGCACCGGCAACAACGGCCCCTTCACGATGATGGGTCTGCTGACCCACCTGCAGGGCGGGCTGGATCTGCGGAAGGTTCCGTCCCTGGCGTACCGGGTGCCCGGTGGCGAGGTCGTGAATCAGGATGCCGGGACCTTCCCGCTGAACCGGCGGATCCTTCCCGACTACCGGTTGATCCTGGACCAGCTCGAGAACCACTACGACCGCGCGTTCAACGTCTGGTACGCCAAGCACTACGACCTCAAGCGGATGGTCACGGTTCCGCTCGACGGCGGGTGCACCTGGGGCAAGCGGCCGGGTCGCCGGTGCATGCACTGCTCGATCCAGGGACTGACCCCCAAGACGGTGGACGTCGCGTCGGCGATCCCGGTGCTGGAGACGATCGTCGGGGACCTCGGCGCGAACGTCTACGCCTGCGGTGACTCGACGCTCGGCTTCTCGAGCGAGCAGTGGGACGGGAACATCTCCTACCTCAACGACATGGCCGAGGCCTGTGCCAAGTCTCCGATCCTGCAGAAGCAGCGGTTCATGCTGGCCTACGGGCTGGTGTACGAGTTCCTGGAGTCCGCCGAGCTGTGCAAGGGGTTCGTGCGTACGTGGAACGTGGGGCTGGAGGCATTCGACCCCAAGCTGCTCAAGGCGGATTCCAAGGGCATCAACAAGGGGCCGGAGCGGATCTCGGAGGCCCTGGAGCTGGCGCGTTCCCTCGACTACAAGCTCTTCGCGTCGGGGATCATGGGCCTGCCGGGGACCACGATGGAGAACCTGCGCAGCGAGGTGGACAGCTGGCTCTCGATGGCCGAGACCTATCGCGACCTGATCACCAGTATCTCCGTCGCGCCACCCGGGATCATTCCCGGCTCGCGCATGTACTGGGAGAGCTACAAGACGCATCCCCAGGTCCGGGCCTCGCACGGTGAGATCCTTCCGGCGAGGCGGCTGACGGCCCTGTACATCCGCGAGAACACCGAGGTGGAGCTCGAGGACGTCGAGGCCGCGATCACCGATCTGAGGAACGGCATCGCCGAGCTGAACGGCGTCACGGAGCACATGAAGTTCGGCTACTACATGCTCGGCGGCCGAGACGAGGACGAGGCCCTGGAGTACCGGCTCCTCGACGAGATCTGCTCTCAGCTCGACTGAACCGTGGGCCCGCACTCCCGATCCCGACCGGACCGCCGAGCGGCTCGGCCCGCGGCTGGACGTCCCGGGGTGACGACCCCGGCGTCGACTCTGCCGCCCGACGCCGACGACGTGCCGGTGAGGTCCGCGACCTGCGACCGCGGCACGGCCGTCCGCTCGCAGCCGTCCGCGAGCGGCGGTCCCCAGGACGGCGATCGGCTGTATGCGGACCGCCGGGTGCGCCCGTGACGTCCGGCGGGCATCTCGATCAGTTCGCCGTACCGCACCGTGATCAGTCGCGCCGAAAGGCTGCGTCCATGTCAGGAGAGGAACCAGTTCATGTCGATAACGCCGGACCTGGACACCATGTTCAGGTCGCCAGCGAACATTCCTGTCGGCGAGTCGGTGATCCGCGGGATGACCCGCGCCTGCCAGACCGCGAACGCCGTCAACCTGGCGCAGGGAATACCGAGCTACCCGCTTCCGTCGAGCCTCGAAGAGGCCGCCGTCGCGGCCATCCGGTCGAACGACAACCAGTACACCTCACCCCGCGGCAGCGAGCAGTTCCTCCAGGCCATCAGTGAATTCGAGCAGCGCCGCTGGAACATGCCGGAGCCCTACGACCCGGAAAAGCAGATCTGCGTGACCTGCGGGGCCACCGAAGGAATGCTGGCCGCGCTCCTCGCCGTGGCGGAGCGGGGGTCCAATGTCATCATCATCGAGCCGGCCTACGAGTCCTACGCGGTCAACCTGCGACTCATCGGTGTGGAAGCCAGGTACGTCCACCTGAAGGGCCCCGACTGGGAGCTCGACCCCGCAGCTGTCGCCGCCGTCGCCGACCGGAACACCCGCGCGGTCATCGTCAATTCACCGCACAATCCCACGGGGCGCGTCTTCACCAGGGACGAGACCCAGGGTCTGGCCGATGTCTGCCAGCGGCTCGGCATCGTCGTCATCCACGACGCGATCTACGACGAGCTCTACTTCACCAGTGAGCGACCCGCCCGGATCTCCGACGTCCCCGGCATGGAGCAGCAGTCGATCACGATCAACGCCCTCTCGAAGATGTTCTCCGTGACCGGCTGGCGGGTCGGCTGGGTGACCGGGTCGCAGAATCTCATGGAGCGCGTCGCCCGGGTGCACGACTTCCTCACGATCGCCGCCCCGACTCCCTTCCAGGCGGCCGGCGTCGCGGCGCTCTCGTTGCCGGAGAGCTACTTCGACGAGCTGCGGGACGTCTACCGGCGGCGACGGGACATCCTGGTCAACGGACTCGAGAAATGCGGTATCGAGTTCCAGCGGCCCGCCGGCGCCTACTACGTGATGTGTGACGCCACCTCCTTCGCGCTGCGGGGGGAGGGGGAATCGCAACTGGTCCAGCGCCTGCTGCGGGAGGCCGGCGTCGGCGTCGTGCCCGGCCAGTGCTTCTACGGTTCGACGGACCGGGCGCGCCCACCGCAGATCCGGATCGCGTTCGCGAAGGGCGAGGACACGGTCGCCGAAGGCGTCCGCCGCCTCCACAGCTATCTCAGCGTGAACCAGTAGCGCCTTTTCAGATCGGGCCCGCCCGATGGTCCTGACAGCTCGCCCGGAACGGGTGGGCCAGTCCCGCCCCGCGCACTTCCCGAGATACGCACGGACTCGACAGGGAACGGATGTCACCCGTCGGCAATCGTGAAGGTGCGACAGGCAGGTCTGCCTGTGACTCTGGCAAGCGACCCGTCGGCGTCACCGACTAGCGGAATGAGATGCCATGATTAATCCATTCGAAGACCCTGACGCCCTGTACCTGGTTCTCGTGAACAACGAGGGTCAGTACAGCCTGTGGCCCGCCGCCATCGCCGTTCCCGACGGCTGGGTCACCGCGTACGACAGGAATTCCCGCTCGAACTGCCTCAAGTACGTGGAAGAGCATTGGACCGACATGCGGCCCAAGAGCTTGATCGAAGCCGACCGTGGGTGAGCGGAGCAATCGTGACGATGAACATCAGTGACCAGGTGACGGCGGATTCTTCTGCTCCTGCGAGGGAGGTCCTGGGTGAGCTGTTCACGGCGCAGGTGACCCGGACCCCGGATGCGGTCGCGGTGGTGTTCGAGGACACGGTGCTGTCGTACGCGGAGCTGGACGCGCGGGCGAACCGGCTGGCCCGGTACCTGGTGAAGCAAGGTGTCGGCCCGCAGCGACTGGTCGCCGTGGCGATGGAACGCTCCGCGGAGCTGATCGTCGCGGTCCTGGCGGTCCTCAAGTCCGGTGCCGCCTACCTGCCGATCGACCCCGCCTACCCCGCCGACCGGATCGCCTTCATGCTCGCCGACGCCGCTCCGACGGCTATCCTCGCCTCGCGCACCGTGGCCGCGACCACCCTCGGCGTGGCATCGAACAGCGTGAGCGGCGCGCGGGTGATCGCGGTCGACGACCCGGCGATCCACACTGCCGTGGCAGCCCTGCCCGCCACCGACCTGTCTGATGCGGACCGTGTCGCGCCGCTGCTGCCCGGCCACCCCGCCTACGTGATCTACACGTCGGGGTCGACGGGGCGGCCCAAGGGTGTCGTGGTCGAGCACCACTCCGCCGCGTGGTTGGCGTCCTGGGCGGCGTCGACGTTCGGCCCGGACCAGTTCAGCCGGGTGCTGGCGTCGACGTCGTTGAGCTTCGACGTGTCGGTGTTCGAGGTGTTCGGACCGCTGGCCTGCGGCGGCTGCGTGGAAGTGGTGCGGGACGTGCTGGTGCTGGCGCGTGGCCGCTGGTCCGGCAGCCTGATCAGCACGGCGCCCTCGGCGATGACGGGGGTGCTGGCCGCGGCGGATTCCTCCGCGTCCGCGGACGCGCAGACGGTGGTGCTGGCGGGCGAGGCGTTGACCGCGCCGGTGCTGCGGGCCGTGCGGGCGGCGGTGCCCGGCGCCCGGGTGGTCAACGCGTACGGGCCGACCGAGGCCACGGTGTACGCCACGGCCGGGGACATGGCGGCGGAGCTCGAACTGGGCGACGGACCGCTGCCGATCGGCCGCCCGCTGGCGGGCGCGCGGGTGTACGTGCTGGACGAGGAGTTGCGGCCGGTTCCGGCGGGGGTGACCGGCGAGCTCTACCTCGCGGGCGCGGGGCTGGCCCGGGGGTATCTGAACCGACCGGGCCTGACGGCGGAGCGGTTCGTGGCGTGCCCGTTCGATGCGGGGGAGCGCATGTACCGCACCGGGGACCTGGTCCGATGGGCCGACGACGGCCAGATCGTCTTCGTGGGACGCGCTGACGACCAGGTGAAGATCCGGGGCCTGCGGATCGAGCCGGGGGAGATCGAGTCGGTGCTGGCCGCGCAGCCGGGAGTGGGCCGGGCCGTGGTGGTGATGCGGGAGGACCGTCCCGGTGAGCCGCGGTTGGTCGGCTACGTGGTGCCCGCGCCCGGCAGCCGGGTGGACCCGGCGGCGGTACGGCGGGAGGCCGCCAGGACGCTGCCGAGGTACATGGTGCCGGCCGCGGTGATGGTGCTGGACGCGCTACCGCAGACGGTGAGCGGCAAGCTGGACCGGCGAGCGCTGCCGGCGCCGGACTTCGGTGCCGCGGTCGGCGACCAGGATCCGGCCACCCCGCATGAGGCGGTGCTCGGTGAGCTCTTCGCTGAGGTCCTGGGCCTCGACCGGGTCGGCGTCGGAGACAACTTCTTCGACCTGGGCGGGCACTCGCTGCTGGCGACCCGCCTGATCAGCCGGGTGCGGTCGGTGTTGGGCGCGGAGCTGGACATCCGCGTGGTGTTCGAGAACCCGACGGTGCGGTCGCTGGCGCGGTCGCTGGCGGGGGCGGACAGTGCGCGGCCGCCTCTGGTGCGGGTGGAGGACCGGCCGGAGCGACTGCCGTTGTCGTTCGCGCAGCAGCGTCTGTGGTTCATGAACGAGTACGACGGCCCGAACGCGATGTTCAACGTGCCGTTCGCGTGGCGGCTGCGTGGCGGGCTGAATGCGGAGGCGCTGACCGCGGCGCTGCGGGACGTGACGGGTCGCCACGAGGCGCTGCGCACGGTCTTCCAGGTCGCTGGCGGGCAGCCGTACCAGCGGGTGGTGGACGCGGCGGTGGCGGTACCGCGGGTGACGGTGGCCGAGGCCGATCAGAGGAGCCTGCCGGGCTTGCTGGAGGGGGCCGTACGGCACGTCTTCGACCTGGCCAACGAGCTGCCGGTGCGGGCGTGGCTGTACCGACTGGGGCCCGCGGAGCACGTACTGCTCGTCGTGATGCACCACACCGCCAGCGATGGCTGGTCGGCCGGAGTGCTCGTACGGGATCTGAGCGAGGCGTACCGGGCACGGCTGGCCGGGCGGGCCCCGGAGTGGGCGGACCTGCCGGTGCAGTACGCCGACTACACGCTGTGGCAGCGTCGGCTGCTCGGCGAGGACCGGGACGGCGGCGGCGTGCTGGCGGGGCAGCTGGAGTTCTGGCGCTCCGCGCTGGCGGGCCTGCCCGATCAGCTGGACCTGCCGACCGACCGGCTGCGGCCCGCGCATCCCACGCATCGCGGCGGCATGGTCCAGCTGGAGCTGGACGCCGAGCTGCACCGCAGGCTGGAGGAGCTGGCGCGCGAGCACCAGGTGACGTTGTTCATGGTGCTGCAGGCCGGGCTCGCGGTGCTGCTGTCGCGCAGCGGGGCGGGCACCGACATCCCGATCGGCACCATGGTGGCGGGCCGCACCGACGAGGCCGTCCACGATCTGGTGGGATTCTTCGGCAACACGCTGGTGCTGCGGGTGGACCTGTCGGGCAACCCGAGCGTCGGCGAGCTGCTGGGCCAGGTGCGGGAGCTGGACCTCACCGCGTTCGCCAACCAGGACGTGCCGTTCGAGCGCCTCGTGGAGGAGCTCAACCCGGTCCGGTCCGCCTCGCGGCACCCGCTGTTCCAGGTGATGCTCACCTCCGATGACGACACCAGCAAGCACTGGCAGGTGCCGGGTCTGCTGGCGCAGACCGAGCCGGTGGTGGGCGAGACGGCCAAGTTCGACCTGACCATGTTCTTCCGCGGGGAGTACGCCGCCGACGGCTCGCCGACCGGGATCCGCTGCGCGTTCGAGTACGCCCTGGACCTGTTCGACGCGTCCACCGTGCAGGCCCTCGCCGGCCGGCTGACCCGGCTGCTGAGCCAGGCTGCCGACGACCCGGACCGGCGGATCAGCGAGTTGGAACTGCTCACGCCGGCTGAGCGGGACCTCATCCTGCGCCAGTGGAACGACACCGCCCACCACGCTCCCGGAACGACGATAACCGAGGCCTTCGCGGCGCAGGTGGCCCGCACCCCGGACGCGGTCGCGGTCGTCGACGCCCGGACGAGGCTGACGTACCGGGAGTTGGACGAGCGGTCCAGCCGACTGGCGGCGATGCTGACGACCGCGGGCGTCACGACGGAGTCGCCGGTGCTCGTCGTGATGAAACGGTCGGCGCAGCTGTGGGTGGCGCTGCTCGCCGTGCTCAAGGCCGGCGGGGTGTACGTGCCCGCCAACGTGGCCTGGCCGGTGTCACGGATCGCACTGGTGGCCGACGACGTGGATGCGGTGGCGGTGCTGTGCGACGAGGACCTGACGGGAATCGCCAAGCAGGCGAGCCCCGAGGCGCCGGTCGTACTGGCCACGGCCGCGGATGTCGACACCGGGACGCGGGTGGACCTCCCGGACGCGGTGCGGCACCCGGACCAACTCGCGTACGTGATCTACACGTCCGGGTCGACCGGAGTGCCCAAGGGAGTCGCGGTGGCGCACCGGGACGTGGTCGACATGGTGCTGGACCCGGCGTGGCCGGACGGCGTGCACGAGCGGATGCTGGTGCACTCACCGCACTCGTACGACATCGCGACGTACGAGCTGTGGATAGCGCTGCTGCGCGGAGGCACCTGCGTGGCGGCGCCGGCGGAGGAGATGAGCATCGCCGACCTGGCGGAGGTGATCGCCTCGACGGCCCCGACGGCCATGTGGCTCACCTCGGCGTTGTTCGACGCGGTGTCGGTGGAACAGCCGTCGGCGCTGGCCGGGCTGCGGATGGTCGTGGTCGGCGGGGACGCCGTGTCCGGCGTCGCGCTGCGCCGGGTGGTCGAGCGGTGCCCGGGCGTGCTGATGGTCAACGGGTACGGGCCGAGCGAGACGACGACGTTCACGACGTTGCACATGATGACCGACTTCTCGGACGAGGAGGCGACGCGGCCGGTGCCGATCGGCGGGCCGATGGCCAACATGCGGCTGTTCGTGCTCGACAGCGCGCTGCAGCCGGTGCCGGTGGGGGTCACGGGCGAGCTCTACATCGCGGGCGCCGGAATGGCGCGGGGCTACATGAACCGGCCGGAGCTGACGGCGGAGCGGTTCGTGGCGTGCCCGTTCGGTACGGGCGAACGGATGTACCGTACGGGGGACCTGGTCCGGTGGGCCGACGACGGCCTGCTGGTGTTCGTGGGGCGCACCGACCATCAGGTGAAGATCCGGGGGTTCCGGGTCGAGCCGGGCGAGATCGAGGCGGCGCTGGTCGCGCAGCCGGGGGTGGGCCAGGCCGCGGTGGTGGCGCGGGAGGACCGGCCCGGTGACCGGCGGCTGGTGGCGTACGTGGTGCCGGAACCCGGCGGCCGGGTGGACCCGGCGGCGGCACGGCAGGAAGTGGCCAGGACGCTGCCGGAGTTCATGGTGCCGACGGCGGTGATGGTGCTGGACGCGCTGCCGCTGACGGTGAACGGGAAGCTGGACCGGCGGGCGCTGCCGGCGCCGGACTACAGTTCCGCGTCCAGCGGCCAGGAGCCGGCCACGCCACGAGAGGCGAAGCTGTGTGAGCTGTTCGCCCAGGCGCTGGGCGTCGACCGGGTGGGAGTCGACGACAACTTCTTCGACCTGGGCGGCCACTCCCTGCTCGCCGCCGTCCTGCTGGCTCGGCTGGAAGACCAGTACGGCATCAAGATCACCCTCAAGACCTTCCTCGCCAACCCTTCGGTCAACGGTGTCGCCAGCCAGGCGCCGCTGCCCGGCGTGGACCAGCGCGACACGAGCCCCAGTGCCGTGTGAGGGCGGGCGACAGCACCGGCCGGAACAGGGCCGGTGTGTCGTGAGCCGGGCCGGGCGTTTCGCGGTCCCGACGCGACGGTGATCGAGAACTGAAGAGGTCTCCGGTGTGCGGTTGCGTCTGACCGAACCGCACACCGGAGACCTTTTCGCGCCCGTGGTGGTCGACCATGCGGGCCGCGGCGGAGGAATCCGCGCCGCGACGGCGGTCACGACAATCCGACCGCCCCAGGAGGAGAGCGCGATGGCGATCTCGTGCTGGTGCGGTCGGATTGTCCAACCAATAGCGTCCGGGTGAAGATCTCTCGAATAGGGATCCCGGGTGTTTCTGTTATCTCCTCGGCTCGTACCGCATCGCGACCGCGCCCGACTCGAACTGCTTCTTGTCGACGAGCTTCAGGTCGATCGACTTCGGGAGCCCCGCAAACAGAGTCGGCCCGTGCCCCGACAGTCTCGGGTGGACCACAAACTCGTACTCGTCGATCAGATCCAGCTCCGCCAACGCGAACGCGAGTTGCACGCCGCACAGGAACAAGCCATTGCCTGGCTCCTGCTTGAGCTGCTCAACGGCCTTGCCCAGGTCGCCACGCAGCACCTCGGCGTTCCAGTCGACATGCTCCAGCGTGTTCGACACGACGTACTTCTTCGCCGAGTCGAGCGTCCGGGCGAAGTGGTCCGTCGATTCGGGCCGCGTTCCCGGCCCCGCCGCCGGCCGCCACGCCTCCTCCATCATCTTGTAGGTCACCCGACCGAAGAGGAGGGCATCGGCCCGGGCGAGGTTCTCGGCATAGTGCCGATGAATTTCCTCGCCTCCGGCTGATTCACGATGGTCGTAGCACCCGTCCAATGTGACGTTGAGGGAAAACCGAAGAGGTCTCATCGCGTTAGGGTACCACCAGACTTCGGACAGCCAAGGAGGTCATTGCGCCGGTCGCCGGATGTTGATCACGGAACGGAAGCCGGGGCTTGGATGGCCTGGAAGTGGTGTATCGGCCCGGACGAATTGACTGGCACGCGGTGCTACGCAGTGGATCGCGCCCGGGCGCAGGTCGAATGGGCGACGAGGAAGCGATCTCGGCGCTCGCGATATCCCGAAGGACACTCGTTTCATCCGGTGCCGGCGTACGCGCGGGATCCGTATTGCCGCCGTGCGACCAGCCGAATCTTGCGATGTTCCGGGCGTGTCGCCGATACGTGTTCGCCCCACTCGGGGCGGTGAGGGCGTCGGGTACGTGACCGTCCACGCGCGAACGGGTCGCGCACGGCGGCCTACGCCATCCGTACGCGACCCGTTCCGACACGCCGGCGCGCCGGCCCCGACCGTCAGGAACGCAGCTGACCGTCCTCGCCGAGCCGGGACAGCACCTCGACGGTGGCCGCGCTGGCCCGCGCGGCCTCGGCCTCCTCGAGCACGAACGGCGGAGCCATGACGAGCACCGGACCGTACGGCCGGGCGATGACTCCGTGC
Source organism: Micromonospora sp. M71_S20 (assembly GCF_003664255.1). Classification (NCBI taxonomy): domain Bacteria; kingdom Bacillati; phylum Actinomycetota; class Actinomycetes; order Micromonosporales; family Micromonosporaceae; genus Micromonospora; species Micromonospora sp. M71_S20. Next base: position 340,300 of record NZ_RCCV01000004.1, read on the forward strand.
GCCCGATGCAGCTCCGCCACCACGCCGAACGCGACCGGCGGCGGCATCGGTTGGCGGGTGGCCCGGTCGGCCACCAGTTCGATGCCGACCGTCGCCCCCGTCACCCGGACCTCACCCACGACCGGCAGGTCGGCCGCGGCCGCCAGGCCCCGGCGGAGCCAGCCGCCGATGGTCGACGACCGGGCCAGCAGGTTCTCCTTCTCGATGAGGTCCAGGTTGGCCAGTGCCACGGCGCAGGACACCGGATGACCGAAGTAGGTGAAGCCGTGCTGGAAACCCTCGCCGCCGGCGATCGCCGCGCCGACCTCGTCGCTCATCAGGACCGCGCCGAGCGGTGCGTACCCGCTGGTGATGCCCTTGGCGGTGACGACGACATCGGGTGCCATGCCGCGTCCGGGCGAGGCGAACCAGGTGCCCGTCCGGCCGTAACCGGTGACCACCTCGTCGGCGATCAGCAGGATCCCGTGCCGGCTCAGGACCTCGCGGACGCGGGGCCAGTAGTCCGGCGGCGGCTCGACGACGCCGCCGCCGCCCATCACCGGCTCACCGATCATGGCGGCGATGCGGCCGGGGCCGATCTCCTCGACCACCTGCTCCAGCTCGGCCACCAGGAAATCGGTGATCTGCTTCCCGCCGTACATCTCCGGGTGGAACGGGAAGGGCGGTGACACCTTCCGCACGTGCGGCAGGGTCGGCCCGACGCCGTGGTGGACGAAGTCGAATCCGGTGGCGCTCCCGCCGCCGTAGGTCGAGCCGTGGTATCCCATCTGCCGCGAGATGATCCAGGTACGGTCCGGCTCGCCGCGCCGGCTGTGGAAGAGCCGCGCCGCCTTGATCGCCATGTCCACGCCCTCGGAGCCACCGGAGGTGAAGAGCACCCGGTTGAGGTTCTCCGGGGCGAGCGAGGCCACGCGCTCGGCGAGCTGGATCGACTGGTCGTTGGAGAACTCCCCGAAGCTGGTGAAGTACTCCAGGCGGCCGACCTGCTCCGCCATCACCTGGCCCAGCTCGGTGCGTCCGTGGCCGACCTGCGCCAGCCAGTTGCCGGCACCGGTCATGTCCAGCAGCTCGTTGCCACGAGCATCCCAGACGGTCGAGCCCTTCCCCCGGACGATGACACACCGGTCGGTGCGGTCGCCCGTCAGGAGCGGGTGGATGAGATGCCGTCGGTCCAGGTCCTCCAGCTCGGCTGGCGACCTAGAGGAAGTCGGGTCGGCGTAGGAGATTGTCACGAACTACCTCACTTTCGTGGGTTGGTTTCGACTCCGGCGACGCTCGCCGAACCGAACGGGCAGACGACCTCGCGCCGCGTGGAGCGTGCGTCGTTCGTCAGTGGCTCGTGACGGCGGACAGGTCGGGTGACAGTGGCGCCAGGCCGCGGACCAGGTCGGCGGCCTTCTCGGCGATGGCGATCGTCGGCGCGTTGGTGTTGCCGCTGATGAGCCGCGGCATCACTGACGCGTCGGCGACCCGCAGGCCTTCGGTGCCGAGCACCCTCAGCTCCGCGTCGGTGACCATGCCCATCGCGCACGATCCGGCCGCGTGATAGGACGACTGCGTGTTGCGCCGCAGGAAGTCGCGGATGTCGGCCTCGGAGTCGGAGGCCGGCACGCTGACGGGCCGCTCGGTGTACGGCGTCAGCGCCCGCTGCCGGGCGATGTCCAGCGCGACCCGTACCCCGTCGACGGCGGTCCGCAGGTCGGCCTCGTCGGCGTAGTAGTTGTGGGTGATCCGCGGCTTGGCCGTGGGGTCGTCACTCGCGAGCGTCACGCTGCCACGGCTGCGCGGTTGCAGCACGTACGCGCCGAACGAGAGCGCGTGTTGGCTGGGTGCGCCCAGACCACCGTCGACGTACATCACCGGCAGCGAGACGAACTGCAGGTCCGGTGCCGGTAGCCCGGGGCGTGAACGGACGAAGCCGCCGGCCTCCGGCCCGTTGGACGACAACGGGCCCGAGTGGTGCTCCGCGAACTGCCGCTGGTAGCGCTCCTCGCCGGCGACCAGCAGGCTCACCGGCTGGTTATGCCCGTAGACCAACCAGAACTGCGGGTGGTCCTGCAGGTTCTGCCCGACGAGCGGCTGGTCGACGACGACCGGGATGCCCAGCGCCGTGAGCAGGTCGGCCGGACCGATACCGGAGAGCATCAGCAGCTGCGGCGAGTTGTACGCGCCGGCGGTGAGGACGACCTCACGCTCGGCCCTGATCGTGACGGTGTCGTCCCCCCGCCATCCGACGATCCCGGTCGCCCGGGCACCTTCCATGACGACCCGGACGACCTGGACGCCGGTCTCGACCGTGAGGTTCGGCCGTTCGACCGCCGGACGCAGGTAGGCGACGGCGCTGCTGCACCGCATGCCGTCACGCTGCGTCACCTGGTAGTACGCGAAGCCGTCCTGTTCCGGGCCGTTGAAGTCGTCGTTGGCCGAGTAGCCCGCTTCGATCGCGGCCGCGATGAACGCGTCCGACATCGGGTTCCTGGATCGGTTGTCGCTGACCGCCAACGGCCCGCCGGCGCCGTGGTGCGCGGAGGCGCCGCGCTCGTTGTCCTCGGCGCGCAGGAAATACGGGTGAAGCTCGTCGTAACTCCAGCCGGGTTGCTCCCAGGAGTCGTAGTCCTGGCGATGACCCCGGGTGTAGATCATGCCGTTGATCGAGCTCGTGCCGCCCAGCACACGTCCCCGGGGCAGATAGATCCTGCGGTCCGCGCAGAACGGCTCGTGGTGGCTGTCGTAATCCCAGTCGTGCCGCGTACGGAAGAGCTTGGCAGCGCCGGCCGGGACGTGGATGTTCGGTGACGCGTCCGTCAGCCCGGCCTCGATCAGGCAGACCTTGACGTCGGGATCCTCACTGAGCCGCGCCGCGAGTACACAGCCGGCCGAACCGCCGCCGACAATCACGTAGTCGTACATTCGCTCGTCCTCTGCTCTCGGTCCGACACGCACGCAGAATTGCCGAATCCGATCCTGTACGGCGGCTCAGGGCACGGCATCTTCGCGCTTGCCTGAACCGCACGCCTCGCATGTGTCGACGGTGCCGAGGGCGGGAGCACCGCACAGTGGAAGATGCCCGCCACCGCGCAGGCGCCGACGATGACTGCGACGCGAAGCTGCCCTGCCGGACACCGGAAAGGGATCAGTTCACAACCGTTGAAAAGCCCGGTCATGGCCTCGACGCGAGGCCCGGGCAACCTCCGAGATGCAGCCGCCGCGTCTCGGGCCCCATCGTCGGCTTATGGGCGCGAACGCAACTTTGGCCGTAAGGCCATGGGTGGCTCGGATGCGGTCACGGTGCACGGCTGTCCAGCTACCGGCCGTCGGCAGAGATGGAGAGCAATCATGGGTTTGCCAATGACGGTCGACGCCGCCAGTACCCGGATCACGGGGGGACGGACGCAGGCAGCAGATTCTCCGTGGTTCCCATCCAGCCCGTACGCCTCGTCGATGGCCGGCGTGGGCTCGGCCGTATCGTCCACGTCCTTCTCGCAGCAGGACGTGCTGGACGCGTTCGACATCTCCGATCCGCGAATATGCTCGATATTCCTCAACAGCGCGATCCAGCGACGCTATCTGGCGCTGCCGCCGCTGGGGGAGGACGGCACCCGGCTGCCGGAGGCGCAGGGCGATCTGCTCGACAAACACAAGGCGCTGGCCGTGGACATGGGCGTGCGCGCGCTGCGCGCCTGCCTGGACGACGCGGGCGCCGCGGTGTCCGACATCCGCTACCTGTGCTGCGTCACCTCGACCGGATTCCTCACGCCGGGAATCAGCGCCCTGATCATTCGCGAGCTGGGGATCGATCGTCACTGCGCGCGCACGGATGTCGTCGGAATGGGCTGCAACGCGGGACTCAACGCACTGAACGCGGTGTCGAACTGGTCGATGGCCAATCCTGGCGAACTGGCCGTGATGGTGTGCACGGAGGCCTGCTCGGCCGCGTACGCGCTGGACTCGACGATGCGGACCGCGGTGGTGAACAGCCTTTTCGGTGACGGCGCCGCCGCGCTCGCGGTGGTCGCCGGCCCGGGTTCCGGCGCCCTGGGCGAACCTGGTCGGCCTCGCATCCTCAAGTTCGCCAGTTGCCTCATCCCTGACGCGATGGAGGCCATGCGTTACGACTGGGACCGCGAACAGAGCCGGTTCAGCTTCTACCTCGATCCACAGGTGCCCTATGTCGTCGGCGCCCACGCGGAACTCGTCATCGACCGCCTGCTGGCGAAGACCGGCCTGCTGCGTAGTGACATCAGGCACTGGCTGGTGCACTCGGGCGGCAAGAAGGTCGTCGACGCCGTGATGGTGAACCTGGGGCTGACCCGATACGACGTCCGGCACACCACCGGGGTCCTGCGTGACTACGGCAACCTGTCGAGCGGCTCGTTCCTCTTTTCCTATGAACGTCTCCAGCAGGAGAACGTCACCGCCCCAGGCGATTATGGAGTGCTCATGACCATGGGTCCAGGTTCCACGATCGAGACGGCGCTGATCCAGTGGTGACAGCGGAGACGGTCCGCACGGGCCGCAACGACCACCATGCCGTCGGCGCCGTGGACAGCGCACGAGGTGACCTCGAACTCCACGTCGACGGCTCGAAGCCGTTGACGCCGGCATGCGTCGCCGCGGTGGAGGCGATCTGCGCAGCGGTCGAGTCGGTCGAGGCCGCGACCATCCTCCCCGTCCATGTGTCCGGCGTGCCGGACGCGGGCTGGACGAGCCGCCTCGACGTGGCGTTGGTGACCAAGTGGGAGCGTTCCCTGCGTCGACTCGAGCGCCTCGGTGTCACGACCGTCGCGATCGCCTCCGGGGACTGCGGGGGCGTGGCCCTGGACGCCCTGCTCGCCACGGACTATCGCATCGCGACGCCGGACGTCCGCCTGTCGCTGTCGGTGTACGGCGAGGCGACCTGGCCGGGAATGGCGGTCTTCCGCCTCGTCCAGCAGGCCGGCGGGACGCGGATGCGCCGGGCGGTTCTCTTCGGCGCCGCCATCGAGGCGTCCGAAGGCGTCGACCTGGGCCTGATCGACGAGTTGGCCGAGGATCCGGCCCATGCGCTCGTCGCCGTGGCGGCGATGACGAGAACGTTCTCAGGTACCGAACTGGCTGTCCGTCGGCAGCTCATGTTCGACGCCGCGACCACCAGCTTCGAGGAGGCCCTCGGCCGACATCTCGCCGCCTGTGACCGAGCGTTGCGGCGGTCGGCCGCGAAGGCGGTCACCGACGGCCCCGGTGTCACCTGAGTGTCCGGCCGGTGATGTCCGGGGGGCGGACGGTGGTCGACGGCTGTCATCGATCCGCTGTCCCGTCGTCGAGGCTGAGCTGCGATGTCGAACGGGGGGAGACAGTTCTTTCACCGAGCGGCTCGGGGGAGCAGGATGTCGGCGAGGCGCACGTCGAAACCACCGGGACCCTTGCGTTCGAGGGCCCGGTGGCGGTGCTCCCGATGGGGTGCGACACGATCGTCCGGCTGCGGTCGATGACGAAGCCGATCGTCGCCGCGTGCGCGATGACGCTGGTCGAGGACTGCACGCTGCGTCTGGACGACCCGGTGGACGACCTGCTCCCGGAGCTGGCGGACATGCGGGTGCTCGCCGATCCCTGCGGGTCGCTGGACGACACCGTTCCGGCGGTCCGCCCGCTCACGCTGCGCGACCTGCTCACCTTCGGCATCGGCATCGGCACGGTCCTCGCCGAGCCGGGGACGGTCCCGATCGCCGACGCGCTGATCGCGATCGACAGGACGGATCTGGACGAGTGGGTGCGCCGCCTGGGCGAGCTGCCGCTGGTCCACCAGCCGGGCGAGCGTTGGATGTACGGCTCCGCCGCCGACGCCACCGGCGCGCTCATCGCCCGGGCCACCGGCAGGTCCCTGGAGGAGGCGGTGCGTGAGCGGATCTGCGAACCGCTCGGCATGAAGGACCGCCTTCAGCGTGGAGAGTGGAAGTCTCGACCGGCTCGCGACGTCGTACACCAGGGACAGCGCTCCCACCGGCGAGGCGTTCGTCGACGACCCGCCGGACGGGCGGTTCAGCCGGCCGGTGACGTTCGAGTGCGGCGGTGCTGGCCTCGTCTCGACCGCTGACGACTTCCTCGCATTCGTCTCGGCGCTGCTCGGCGGCGGTGCCCACGGCGGCGAGCGGGTGCTCTCCCGACCGTCGGTGACTCTGATGACGACCGACCACCTGGCCCCGGCGCAGAAGGCGGTATCCGGGTTCGGGCCCGGGGACTTCGACAACCGGGGCTGGGGTTTCGGGATGGCGGTCGCCACCCGGCGCACGCGCCTGGGCCCCTCGGCGATGGTCCGGCTTCTACGGCACCGGCTGGTACAACGATCCCGCCGAGGACATGACGGCGATCGTCGTCATGCAGCGGGCGCACATGGGCGACCAGACACTGCCGATGTGGAACGACTTCTGGACCACGATCTACCAGGCGATCGACGACTGAGCGGCGATCGGCGGGCGGGCCGGACCGCCGGCCCGATGCCGAGCAGTGCCGCCCGCCGCTCTCCCCGGCACGATGGAGAGCCGCCGCACCAGCAGCCCGTGCCGGACCAGCAGGTCGTCCTCCCGCCCGGGCGGCACGCCGCGATCCGGCCACGCCACGCCGCGGAACGGGGCCGGGGCGGCACCGCGGATCACCGGTTGGGCTTTCTCGCGGAGACGATCACGTACCCGATCTGGTCCTTCCGCGGCGCGAAGAAGCCGATGCTCCTCCTGGAGAAGTCGGCCATCGCGCTCTCGCCGAACTTCGCGGCCACCTCACCGCGTCGGACCATCGCCGCCTCCAGGAACTTCGCCTTCCTGCCGTACACCCGCGGGCCGCACTGGGTGTACTCCTCGATCTCGAAGCCCGCGGCCCGTAGCCGCGCGTTCCACTCCGCGAGGGACGGCAGGACGGTCAGCCGCAGGCTGGCCATGAACTTGGCGAGCCGCTGGGGGTCAGCTGTCGATTCGAGGCTGAAGTCGGAGAGCGACAACCTGCCGCCCGGCCGCAGCACCCGGTACAGCTCCCCGAGCACCCGGTCCAGATCCGGTGCGTTCTGCAGCGACTCCAGCGCCAGCACCGCGTCGAACGTGCCGTCGGGGTGGTCCAGCTTCATGAAGTCGCCGTACTCGAAGTGCGCCAACTCGCCGACGCCGCTCGCCGCGGCCCGCTCGTTGGCCTTCTCCACCTCGAACGCGCTGACCGTGATGCCGGTGACCCGGACCCCGTACTGCCGGGCCAGCGACACCGCCGTCTCCCCGGGACCGCATCCGGCGTCCAGCACGTGCTCACCCGCACGCAGGCCGAGGGTGTCCGTGACCTTGCGACTGATCCGGGCCACGGCCTCGGTCAGCGTCGCGCTGTCGTCCTCGTCGTACCAGTAGTACATGTGGACCTGGCCGTTGCGGAACTCGTCCTCGATCGGCGACCGTTCGTCGTAGTGCCTGCCGATGTCCGCCGGGTCGGGGAGTTCTGTGCCCATGGATCACTCCCAACTCTCTGGTGCTTGGCACCCGCGTGCACCACCGGGCCGGGCATGCTCAGCCGGCGAGGTGCTGGTCCAGTTCGGCGACGGTGGGGTAGTCGAACAGTTCGTCGATCGACAACTCCAGTCCGAGTGTCTTGTTGATCAGGTTGATCAGCCGGATGCCGTTGAGGGACTGGCCGCCGAGGTCGAAGAAGTCGTCGTCCAGCCCCACGCGGGTCGTGGCGAGGGCCTCGGCGAACAACGCGCACAGGGTTTCCTGCCGTGGCGTTTCGGGTGCCCGGTACGCCGTCGGGTTGGTGAACACCGGTTCGTAGCGCTGGGCGTCCGGCGTGTGGGCGACCTGCGCGACGACCTGCTCCCGAGCAGTACCCATCTTCTTCCCCCATCCGCGAGCTCGGAACGGAACATCCCTCGCAGATCCACCATGGCAGGGCTGTCCGCCCGACGGCATCTCCGCACGTGCGCCCACCTCGACCACCGGTCGACCGGTGTCAGGACGTGGGGGAGCAACCCGAGAGGTGCGGCGCCGGCGCAGGACAGGCGATCCTCAGCTTCTGGCCAAACGTCGTTGCCAGCCTGTCCCGTCCCTCACGAGGAGTGGATATGACCCAGCAGAAGGCCATGGACACCTCCCATGCCGCTCCGTCGTCCGATGTCGCCGGTGGGGAGCGCCCCCACGGTGAGACGGAGGTCATGGTCGAGCGCGTCTTCGCGGAGTTGCTCGACGTCCCTGGCTTGCCGCGCGCGGCTTCCCTGTTCGATCTCGGACTCGACTCGATGTGGGTGACGATCGCCTGCGCCCGCTTGGAGCAGATCACCGGGGTGCGGGTCAGGTTCACCCAGATCTTCCGAACCCCCACCATCGCGCAGCTCGCGGCGTGGCTCGACGCGGCCCGCGACACGAGCGGTGAACAGGACGCCCCCGCCAAGCCGCTCGCCGCCGAGGGTGACGAGCTCGTGGCCATCACTCCGGTGCAGGCGGAGACGGTTCCGCAGAAGATCGTGGTCGAGATGGCCTGGTGGGTCGACGGCGAGGTCGACGATGCGGTCCTGGAAAGCGCCGCGACCGATGTCCACCGCCGGCACCAGGCGCTGCACGCCCGGTATCTCAGCGGGCCGGAGCTCGGGTTGGCCGAGGTGCCGGCGGATCCGGGACAGGCGGAGTTCCACCGGCTGGGCGAGGAAGGCAGTGACGACGCTGCGCTCGAGACGCTGCGGCGGACGCTGCGCAGGCCGCTCCGGCTCGACGAGGGAAAGGTCTGGCGGTGCGCGATCGTGCGCAGCAGGCAGAGCGGGCGCACCCTGTTCGGGCTGGCGGCGGACCACTCGGGGTTCGACGGCCGTTCGTTGGTCATCGTGACGGCAGAGCTGTCCGCGGCGTACGCGGCGCGCGCAGCGGGGGAGGCGCCGCGGTGGCCGAGCCGGACCGCGTCGCTCGCGGAGATGGCGTGCGACTTCCGGCACCAGCTCGCGTCGGCGGACACCGAGGCGCAGCGCCGGTACTGGCGCGACGAGCTCCATGAGCTCCCGCCCTGCCGGCTTCCCGGGCGCAGCGACGGGGTGTCGGAGATTCCCCCGATGCCTGAGGACTCGCGCTACTCGCTGCCGGGTCCGGCCGTCCTGCGCGAGTTCGTCGTGCCGCAGGCGCAGATGGAGAGCTGGGAGGAGTACGCCCGGGACGAGGGTATGCCGTCATCCGTCTGCGTGGCGGCGGTGTACGTGGAGTCCATCGTCCGGGCAGGCGGAACGCCTGACTTCGGCGTGGTGGTCGCCATCGCGAACAATTCCGGCAAGGTGATCGACGGGACCGTCACCAACCGGGTGGGCAACATCGTGCTGCGTCCGAACGGCCCGTCCCACTCGGGTGCGAACATCCTCGCGCGGACGCGCGAGGCGTATCTGCGGGCGATGGCTGCGCGCGACGTCCTAATCGTCCCCGAGGAGTTGGGCAGCGCGCTCAGCGGCTCCGAGAAGCTCATCCAGCTCGACCGGTTGGTGGCCCTCAGCTACACCCCGACACCCGAGCTCGCCTTCGGCAACGCTGCCGGGACGCTCGTGACCGAAGGCGGCGCGCTCTCCACGCAGTGCCACTTCCCCGCCATGCTCGTCGTGGCGTCGATCCCGGAGGGCCTCGACATCGCCCTGCAGGTGCGGACCGACATGCACGACGCCAGCCTCGCCGACCGGATCAAGGAGTGCTTCCTCGACATCATCAGCGGTGGGCCCGAGCGGCTCGAACTGACGACCGCGTGAGTGGGGCGAGGATCGTGACTGTCCCGCACGGACAGCCGGCTGACTCCTGATGCCGCTCGATCACAGCCTCGTCGGCGTGCCGGGTCAACCGTACGAGCGATCCTGGACCTCGACGGACGCGTTGCTGTACGCCGTGGGTGTCGGAGCGGGTCTCGGCGACCCGCTGCGCGAGCTCGCGTTCACCACGGAGAACAGCGAAGGCGTCGAGCAGAAGGTGCTGCCCACGTACGGCGTGCTGCTGGCGCGGGCCCCGGTGGCGCGCAACATCGGCGTCTTCGATCGGGCCATGCTGGTGCAGGCCGAGCAACACGTCGAGTTGCACCGGCCCCTGCCGGTCGCTGGCACGGTTCTCGTCACCTCCACCGTCACCGGGATGTACGACAAGGGCTCGGGCGCGCTTGTGGAGTTCGAGAGCGTCGCCGTCGACGCCGTCGACGGTCAGCCGCTCGTCACCGCCCGGTTCGGCATGTTCGTCCGGGGCGAGGGCGGGTTCGGGGGCGACCGCGGCGCCTCCGCACCGTGGCAGCCGCCCGACCGGGATCCCGACCACCGGGTCGTGCAGCGCACGAGGCCGGAGCAGGCGCTGCTCTACCGGCTCTCCGGCGACCGGAACCCTCTGCACACCGATCCGGCGGTCGCCGCGCGAGGTGGCTTCAGCCGGCCGATCCTCCACGGTCCGTGTACCTACGGCTTCACCGGACGGGTGCTGCTGCACGAGCTGTGCGGCTCCGATCCGGCCAGGTTCATCTCGATGTCGGGCCGGTTCACCGCTCCGGTGACGCCGGGTGACTCGCTGGTCGTCTCGATCTGGCGCGGTGACGACGGCGCCGCCTCGTTCCGGACCGCCAGGGAGGACGGGACCGTGGTGATCGACCGTGGTCGGCTGCGGTATCGCGGTCCCGCCGCGCCGCGAATCCCCGGGCGTGAAACGACCACTGCCGGGGCGCGGGGGTGACCCGCGGTGTAACGCGGACAATTTGTGCCCGTCGGGGGAGTTCCGGCGGAACATGATCCACCTGGTCCATTCAGCCGCTTTTCGATTCGTCTCGACATCCGAGACGTCTTCAGGTTCGCGCGGCTGTGCCGAAAAGACCCCACGGCCCGGCGACGCTTTAGGCGTCGCCGGGCCGTGGAATCTGTTGCGTCAATTAACTGCGCGGACGCGCTACTGCGGAGCCGATCAGATACCGACGGTCCAGACCTCGCCGGTGAGCGTGATGACGTACGCGGTCCTTCCGACGATCTCCACCGAGGTCGGCTGGTTCAACTCGTCGGCGACGACGGCGAAGGTGCCGTCGTGCTTGGTCAGGAGCAGTTCGCCGGTGTTGGGCAACGCCGGCGACGCGTGCGGGTTGCCGGGCGGGAAGTAACCCTGCGACAGGGCGTAGAGCTTGTTCCCGCGACCGAACTCCACGTCGACCAGCATGCGCCCACCCGAAGCCACCTCGCGCGGCTGCGGGGACCGGGCGTCGAACGCCACGATCTTGCCGTCCTCCGGCAGGTGCGGGTCCGGGCCGGCCTCGGCCATGTACACCGTGTTGCCCCGGACGGCGAGTCCGGTCGGGACGATGTTGCCGAACGCGACGACCTCCGAGACCTCACCGGTGCGGGTGACGCGCAGCACGCGGTTGTGGTGGCCGTCCGTGACCAGGAACTCGCCACGGTAGGCCTGCAACGCGTACTGGGCGCCACTGTCCACCGCGTACGGCGAGTTCGGCGGGTGGGCGATGGCCCACGCGCCGATGTCCGCGACGACCGTGAAGGTGCTCGGGCCGTCCATCCGGTAGAGGCCGACGACGTGGCTGCCGCCGATGTCGGGCCCGACCAGGGTGACCAGGACGTACGCCTTGCCGTCGAGGAAGGCGACATCCATCGAACCGCCGGGCACGCCGAGCGCCAGCGGCAGGCCGGTGGCGTACGTGGTGACCGCTCCGGTCGTGCGGTCCACCCTCGAGATCTCACCGGACATGGTTTCCGTGACGTAGAGCGCCCCGTCCGGGCCGATGGTGCTGCCCGCGCCGCCGGACAGACCCGTGGCGAGCCGCCTGGGTTCGTCGTCGTGGCCGGCAGAGGAAGCGCCCGCGGCCGTAGGCGTGAGCAGGACCATTGAAGCGACAATCGCCATCGAGAACAGCTTTCGGTGCAAACTCAATTCAGCCCTCCGTGCCCGTCGTATGTGCAACCACGGCGCGACGCGTCGCAGCGTGCCGCCATCGTAGCAGCAGATTCCAATTTGCACAGGGTTCCGACTCTACAGTGGATATGCGTCCCGCCCGCGATCGTCAGGGCATGGCTTCTCCTTACGGAACGGCACCGTGCCCTGCCACCTGCACCAATTCGGTGCAGGTCGCGCTATGGGTTGACGGGAACCGTTGGTGCGCCGATGCCTGATCGCGCGGCGTGTGGACGGAGTAATCGGGGAGAGGCCGTCGCGAAGCGCCGTGGAGTTATGGCGCATAAATGCCGGTATTGTGCGCTGGATCGAAATCCGTGATTCGCCGGTGCGCCGGTCGGGCCCGCGCGGCGGCGCGAATGCGGACGGCTGCCTCGGTCGGCGTCCGTGCCGCTCAGGCCGTCGCGCCGGCGGCCTCCGTCTCGCCCACGTCCGGCGACGTCGGCCTGGTCCGCTCGCCCCATCGCGCCACGGCCGGCATCAGCATGCTCGTCAGGGCGAAGAAGGCACCCAGTGCGATCAGGCCGGTCCGGCCACTGCTGAGGACCGGTCCGAGGAGCAGCACCGGAGCGATGGCCGCGCCGGTGCCGCCGAGGATGCTGGCGAAGCCGTCGTACTGGCCCTGGGCATGTGCCGGCGGTAGGCCCATGCCCAGGGCGAATCCGGCGGCCAGGTGCCAGATCTCGCCGACGGTGTGCGCGGACACGGCCACCACGATCATCAGCAGCGCGGCCCAGGCGGGCAGTCCGGCCGCGAAGCCCATCACCGCGCAGCTGCACAGGAAGGCCAACCCGGCTCGCCGCCACGCGAGTCCGCCCTGCCGGAGCGTCTGCACCTTGGCGCCCAGGCGGACCTGGAACGCGACGACCAGGATGGTGTTGATCACGAGGGAGGCCGAGACGGTCCAGTCCGGCGCGTTCGTGTGGTCGACCACCCAGATCGGAAGCAGCAGCAGGAGGACACTGAACTGCAGGCTGAAGGCGATGCCGAGCACGGCGTACGCCACGAACGGCTTGTCGCGCATCACGCTCCAGCGCAGCGCGGTGTGCGGAATCGGCAGCGGCTCGTAGTGCGGCATGCCGCGGTGCAGGATCACCCAGGCGATCACGAAGGTCAGCACGTTGATGACGATCGTGACATGGAAGGCGGTCGGTGTGCCGATCTGGAGCGCGATGCCGCTACCGGCGAAGCCGAGCGAGAAGCCCACGTTCGTGATCGCGTGGGTCAGCGAGCGGAAGCCGGCCGCGCTGTCGTCGGCCACCCGCCGCAACAGCGCGCCCTCGGCCGTGACGATCGCCCTTCCGGCGACCATCTCCACGGTGACGACGACCACGAAGGTGGCGAAGTTGTCGATGAAGAGCAGGCCGACCGTCGCGACGCACTGCACCAGGAGCATGGCCTTGGTCACCCCGAGCGGACCGCGCCGGTCGGCCAGGTCGCCGAGCGGGAGGCCCACCAGCAGGGTGATCGCCGATGCGATGGTCAGGCCGACCCCGACCTCGGCGGCGGACAGCTCCACGATTCGGATGAGGTACAGCGGCAGGCTGACCATCAGCAGCCCGGTGCCGAACGTGTTGACCAGCAGTGCCAACGCGTACACGCGCCTGGGGCCAGGCTCTGGGAGCAGGGAGGTGACTGCTCGGGCTGGGTTCAATCGCGGCACGGCTGCGCCTCCGGTTTCCTGTGTCGGCTACTGGGCGATCTCGGCGTACCCCGTCCGGTTGCCACTCCCGGATCTCCTGGACGCGGGGTCCGGCGAAGAACGACCGCGGTGGTCGCCGGGTGGCCGTGACCGTGCCCGGCAGACGGAGCTGCCGGACGTGGTCACGCGGCGACGGCGGTGCGGCCGGCTGGCCACGCTTCGCTGTCTGCCAGGGCGTGTGTCGAGGTCCCCCGGCCGGCCCGCGGCGGGCCCCGGCGACGGTCGGGCGCGGGCGGCGACGGCGGTGGGGCCGGGATCGCCGCCGGCGGCGTGGGAGGTCGGTCCGGACACCGGTGTCCGGACCGACCTCCGCCCTGCCGGACGTCGCCTGGGCTCCGCCCCGGCTCGACCGGGAGCCTCGCGACAGCCGTCCTAGACGTAGAGGGTGTTGGCGTCCAGGCCGCAGACGATCCGGCCGTACAGCTCGAGGTTGGTGTTGGGGTGCAGGATGGCGTGCAGGTTGAGCACCTGCACGTCCCGCCGGATGCGTTGGATCGCGACGTCGCGGTAGACGGACGAGCCGCCGCTGGCATTGGCCAGGATGCCGATCGCCTCTTCGGCCCGCTGGCAGGCGGCGCCCAGGTCGAGTCGGATGCGCGCCCGCTCCTCGAGCGTCCAGGGCTCGCCCGCCCGGCTCTTGGTGTCGAGCAGGTCCGCCGCGCGGTGTGCGTGGAACCTGACCTCGTCGATCGCGACGATCGCGCCGGCCACCTCGATGTGGGTGATCGGGGCCTCGCTCTGGTTCTCGTAGCTGGTGTAGGTGATCTTGCGACCGGGCAGCCGATCGAGGAAGGCGTCCTTCGCCGCCAGGGCCAAGCCGAGAGCCGGCGCGCTGACGATCGAGCAGGCGGTGGCCATGAACGGCGCGTTGAAGATCGGTGCGTTGGCGTTCAGCTTGGACCTGTGCTGACCCTGCAGCACCGGCCCCATCGGGAGCGCACGCTCCGCCGGGACGAAGAGGTCCTTGGCGATCGTGGTGATGCTGCCGGAACCGCGCAGGCCCGACGTGTGCCAGTCGTCGACGATCTGCAGGTCCGCGACCGGAATGGCGAGCATGACCGGCGCGAAACCGCCGCCCTCGACCGGCGTGACCGCTGCCGTCGTGTTCCACGTGCTCTGCTGCGCACCGGTGTTGAACGACCATTTGCCGTTGACGATGTAACCGCCTTCGGTCGGCACGGCCATCGCGCCGGGACTGAGGATCCCGCAGACGCGTACGTCCGGCGTCGAGAACACCTCGTCCTGCACCTCGTCGGGGAACAGCCCGGTCAACCACGTGCTGATCGACCAGACCGCGACGGTCCACGCGGTCGAGCCGTCACCCCGCCCGAGCTCGGCCAGCACGTCCACGACCGTGCCCATGTCGGACTCGTAGCCGCCGTAGCGGACCGGAACTCGCATCTTCAGCAGCCCGGCATCGGTGATGGCCTCGATGACGTCGGGGTGGAGCTGCCGGTTCTCGTCCATCCAGACCGCCTTCTCCCGCAGCAGCGGGACGAGCTCGGAGGCGCGGCGGACGAGTTCCGCTCGGGGCGGCGCTTGGGTGATCTCCATCGTGATTCTCCTTCGCGGGCGTCCGTCGCCACGTGCTGCGGCACATGGTCACGGCGATCGGGTTGATTCACGCCGGATTGGTGGTTCGAGCAGATCTCGGCGCGATGTGGTCACGCACCGAGATGATTTCAAGCCGGAGAGTTCTGTCGCACCTCCGCGATTGCGGCCCGGGGCGAAGTGTCAGCGCTTCATCCGCGGTCGCGTGCGCCGAGGTTTCGGCAGCTTGTCGGCGTACTCGCGGTCAGGTCGGCGCCAGTCGTGCCGCCGCCGGCCGTCGCGGAACCGTCCACGCGGGGCCAGCACGCTGCATGGACCGGCCAGCACGTCGGGCGAGGCGCCTTGCGTCAGGCATCCCGGAACGTATGTTCCCGAGGTGTCAGGCCCCTGTCTCGGCTGCCGTTCATCGAATGCCTAGGACAGCGAGACCGTCCCACGCGCGGCACGTGGAAGCCGGCGGCCAGGGTGACAGCGACATGTCCGGCGCAGCGGTCATGACGGCGTCCCGAGAATGCCCTTGACGATCTGCAGCAGGACGGGGGCGAGGATCGCCAGGCCGTAGCCGACCAGGGCATCAAGGTCGCGAGGACCGCCCACATCGCACCGGTCAAGCTCGACGGACAGCAGGAACGGGCGTCATCCCCGCCACGGGCGCGTTGCGCACAACGCGATCATGGCGGGGATGATCCATCGGCCGTCGCCCACCGGCCCGTTCTGAGCCTCGGTTCGGCCCGGCCTCAGCCGAAGAACGATCTCAGGTGCTGGATGAGCACCTGAGGCTGCTCGTCGACGAAGTAGTGCCCGGTGTTGGCGATCTGTACCAGCTGCACGTTGATGGCCTGCTGGGTGAGCGTCGCAGCGAAGCTCGGGTAGAAGATGTCGTGGGCGATGCCCAGGACCGGGGCGGTCACCGGCGCGTATGTCTCGTTGTCGACGATGTCCTGGCCCAGCGCCTGGTACCAGCCGTTGCCGCCCCGGATGGCGTCCGGAGTCGAGTAGGCATGGGCGTAGACGGCCCGGTCGAAGTTGTTGATGGCTTCCTTGTTGACCAGGAGGTTGTCGAACATCCAGTCGACGAGGAAGCGGGACCGGCCCGTGATCAGCTGCTCCGGCAGCTGTGACACCTGGTTGAAGGCGAACCACCAGGGGTGGAACGGAGCACCCGGCGCCGGCAGCATGCGGAACTCGTAGTAGCTGCTGTTCGGGTGTTCCACGTCCAGCATGGCGATCTTGTTGACGACTGCGGGGTGGTTCGCCGCCATGCTGTAGGCGACCATCGATCCCATGTCGTGACCCACGACGTTCACCTTGGGGTAGCCCAGCGCCCCGGCCAGCGCCGCGATGTCCGCCGCCATGGTCTTCTTGTCGTACCCGGACGCCGGCTTGCTGGAGCCGCCGGCACCGCGCAGGTCCACGGCGATCACGCGGTACCGGGTGGCCAGCGCGGGCATCACCTTGTGGTACTCCCACCAGGTCTGCGGCCAGCCGTGCAGCAGGATCAGCGGCTCCCCGCGCCCACCGGCGACGTAGTGCAGCCGGATTCCGTTGACCGCCGCGTACCTGCTCGTGAAACCCCCCGGAAGGGTGGCTGCGAGCTCGGCGGCGGACGGGGCGGTGGCCAGCGCGCCGTCCGTGGACGGTGCGGCCTGTGCCGCCGTGCCGGTCGCCGCGGCGGCGACCGCGCCGGCGCCGAGCGCGATCAGCTTCCTTCTGTTCATCGAAGACACGCATGCTCCAGTTCTCTAGACGGTGACATGGATCTTTACCGATTTTTGGGCGACGCAGGGTTGTGCCATGGTCACGGATGTCCGATGGTTTATCGGGAATGACCGATGGGGTGTAATTTCCTGCGCTTGCGTCCGATGGCCGGGACGTCCGCCAACGGGATAGCCGACAGTCCTCAGCCTTGATCCACCGACGCGGTCGGCGGCGATCACCGGTCGATCATTTCGAGCTGGGTGAGTCGGCGGGCCGCGCGATCAGCGGCAGATCCGGATGTGGTGGGCGGGGGAGTGTGCCCTGGACGCGCGGGATCGAGTCAGGAAGTGACGGCCTGGGAGCCGTCGGTCAGTGCGGTTATGGCGCGGCGGATGCGGCCGTCTGCCGCCGGGTCGGCTCCGCCGGTGAGTGCGACGTGGTGGAGGGCGCCGACCACGGCCAGAGCAAGCGCCTCGGTGTCGGCGCCTGCGGGTATCCGTCCGAGTTGTTGTTCGGCGACGAGGTATGCGACGACGGCGCGTTCGAGTGGCTGCAGTGCGGCACTTCCGTTGCCCAGCACCGCTTCGACCTCTGCAGCTAGCGCTGGCCGGGAGGCGATGAGCCGGGTGACGGCCAGCAGGGTGATCATCGGGGTCGCGAGGGCTGTCTCGGTGAGGTTCGCGGCGACCGCACCGGTGCCGGCGCGGCCGGAGAGGCCGGCCGCGGCGCTGGCGATCTGGAAGCTCCGGTCGACCGCGTAGCCGACCAGAAAGTCGTCGAAGTTCGCGAAGTGGGCGAACAGCAGCCCTGTGGCGACGCCGGCTTCGCGGGTCACCGCTCGGCTGGTGAGCTGGCTGGGGCCTGCTGCGGCGATCACGCGTTCCGCGGCGGCGAACAGGTGTTGCCGAGGTTCGGCGATGGCGACTCCGCGTGGCATGCCCGAAGTCTAAGCATGTTGCGCCGGGATGAGCATGTGCTCATACTGTTTGAGCGAACGCTCATTCTGGTCTGGGAGTGCGGATGAAACGAGCGGTGATCGTCGGCGCCGGTATAGCCGGTCTTGCCACCGCCCTGCGGCTGACGCAGGACGGGTGGCACACGCTCGTCGTGGAGCGCGCCCCGGCCCGGCGCAGCGGTGGCTACCTGGTGAACCTGCTCGGAGGGGGCTACGACGCCGCCGAGCGGTTGGGGCTGGTCCCCGCCCTCTCCGATCGCGCGTTGGGCCTGTTCACCACGGTGCTGGTCCGAGCGGACGGTAGGCCGAAGCTCACGGTGCCCTCAGCCGTCGCCGAGGCCGCACTGGGCCCCCGCACGATGACGGTGTTCCGAGGCGACCTCGAGACCGCACTGTACGAAGCGGTACGCGGCCACGTCGAGATCCGCTTCGGCGTCACCGTCTCCTCCGTCGACCAGGACGCCGACCGGGTGGGGATCGGGCTCAGCGACGGCACCATCGAGGACGCCGACCTGCTCATCGGCGCTGACGGCGTGCACTCCGCGACCCGGACTGCGATGTTCGGCCCCGATCATCGGATCGACCTGCCGTACGTGGTGGCGGCGTTCCCGCTCGCGCATCCGGTAGCGGCCGTACGCGAGTCGTCCGCCACGACCTTCATCGGCCCCGGGCGCACGGCGGCAGTCGTCAACCTGGGCCCGCAACGGTCTTCGGCCTTCTTCGCGTACCGCTGCGCGGACCCGGGCCGGGAACTGGAACGCGGACCGGTGGATGCGCTTCGCGCAGCGTTCGGAGACCTGGCCGCGGGCGTGCCCGAGGCGATCGGTCAGTTGGAGCCCGACCCTTCCGGCGTCTTCTTCGACCGGGTCAGCCAGGTGGACATGCCACGATGGAGCACCGGCCGGACCGTGCTCCTCGGCGACGCGGCCTGGTGCGTCACGCTCTTCGCCGGGCACGGCGCGGCCCTTGCTCTCGCCGGCGCCGACCGGCTCGGCACCGCCCTGCAGCGGCACGGCGACGACGTTTCATCAGCCCTGGCGGAATGGGAGACCGGCCTGCGACCCGAGGTCGTCAAGCGGCAGGCGCTCGCGCGCCGCGGCATGTACCAGTACGCGCCACCGAGCCGCTTCCACGTCTGGATGAACGACGTCACGATCCGAGCGATCACCCTTCCCGGCGTCCGCGGCCTCATCCGGCGTGGCATCGAACGACAGAACCGCTGAAGAGCGACCCGAGGGTACGCATGAGGGCCTGCGATGCGTGCCCATCGACAGAGCATCCCCTATGCGCCGCCCCGCAGTGGTTGAACCAGACATCACCCGACTTCACGGATCCGGGGCCCTTGTGGCGTCGACCGGCCCGCCGCCCGCTGACGGCCGTCCTGTGCGCGGCACGGAACTGGGCCCGGTACGCGGTCCCGGCGCCTTGGCGTCCTGCCGGGGCCGGCGGGCGAGCGCTGTTGTGACGCAACGGGCCGGGTCGGAAAAGGGACACAGCGGCTCTTCCGGCGGTGGTAGAAAGCAGGCGCTTACCTCACCTCAGGAGGTCATCGTGAAGCGAAACGTCGTGTCCCGTCGGTCGCTGCTGGCCACCGGCGGGGCCACCGCTGTCGCGCTCGGCCTCGCCGCCTCCCGGCCGGCGACGGCCGCCCCGAGCCAGCTGCCCGTCGTCACCCCGGCCGAGGCGTGGCGGCGGCTGCGCCACGGCAATCACCGGTTCGTCACCGGGCACAGCCGGCACCCGCACCAGAGCCTGGCCGACCTGCGCCGCCTGGCCGCTGGTCAGCACCCGATCGCCATCACCCTCGGCTGCGCAGATTCCCGGGTCGCCCCCGAGGTGCTGTTCGACCAGGGTCTGGGCGACCTGTTCGACAACCGGGTGGCCGGGAACATCGTCGACGACCTGCTGCTGGGCAGCATCGAGTTCGCCGTGGAGGAGTTCCACAGCCCGTTGATCGTCGTGCTCGGTCACGAGCGGTGCGGGGCGATCACCGCCACCATCGACGCCATCCGCACCGGCGGTTCCGCCCCCGGTCACATCGGCACCATCGTCGAGAGCCTGCGGCCCGTGGTGGCACCGGTGCTGGGGCAGCCCGGGGACGAGGTCGACAACGGCGTCCGCGCCAACGTCCGCGCCCAGGTCCAGGCGCTGACCGTACGCAGTCCGATCATCGCCGAGCGGGTGCACGCGGGCGCGCTGAAGGTGGTCGGTGCCCGGTACGACCTGGACAACGGGCAGGTCACGTTGGTGGACTGACCTCGGTCGGCGCACCGACCTGACGGTGCCGGTACGCCGCGCCGACCGGGCCAGCCGCGGACCCGTGTCCAGCTGGCCCGGTCAGCGCGTAGGTGCGTCCCCACCGACCGGTGTGGACGTCCATCACCGCGTGCGTCGATCGTCGAGCGAGCGCGGTGCGCGTCGACCGGGCACAGCCGACTCCGCCGAGATCAGTGCGTTCGTCAGATCAGCCGGCCCGCCAACCGGCCGGGTCGATACCGCCGGGCACTGGCGCCGCAGGGTCGTAGGGCTGCCGGGTGAAGACGAAGGTGCCAAGATCGAGGTGGCTGACGGCGCCAGCCGCGTCGCGTTGCACCCGCAGCCGTTCGCCGGCGAAGTAGCCGTTGATCCCCTCCCAGTCGCCGTCGCCGGTGGGGCGCAGCCGGGTGCCGCGCCCGCCGGACAGCGGGGCCAACTCCACGAAGCCATCAGCCTGCGGGCGCAGCACATAAGGGGCCGGCCCCCAGTACCACGGGCCGGCGAGATCCAGTAGCTGCGGGTCGATCGAGGGCAGCGGTCGCCACGGCGCAGGGATCCGCGGCTCCCGCTCGGCGACCGTCTGCAGCAGATCAGCGGCGAGAGCACCGGCGGACAGGCCCGCGGTCACGTTACCCATGACGACCGCGCCCAGAGCGTCATCGGGGCTGACCCACACGGTCGCGACAAAGCCCGGCATCGAGCCGGTGTGCCCGGCCAACAGCCGGCCGTCGCGGCGCAGCAGCTGCAAGCCGAGCCCGTAGCCGCTGTCGCAGCCTGTCGCCTCCGGTGGGCTCGCCGGGTTGCGCATCTGCGCGACGGTGTCCGGATGCAACACCCGGTCGTCGCCGTCGATCAGGAACGCGGAGAACCTGGCCAGGTCCGTCACGGTCGACCACAGCTGCCCGGCAGGCGCCATCAGGCCGGTGTCCACAGCGGGCTCTGCAAGGAGCGCATCGGCCCAGGGATGCACCGCCCAGCCCGTGGCATGCGGCGCGACCGGCTGCAGGGTGGTGCGGGTCATCGCGAGCGGCTCCAGCACCTCGCGCCGCAGCACCTCGCCCCACGCCTGGCCCCGAACCCGCTGCACCAGCGCGCCGAGCAGCGCATAACCGGGGTTGGAGTAGTGGTGGCGCTGGCCGGCCGAATGCACCTGCGGATCGCTGCCCAGCACGTCGGCCAGGTCGGGTCGCAGCGCGCCCGGGGTTCGTTCCCACCACGGGCCGGGCGCCTCAGCGATCAGCCCGGCGGTGTGCGCCAGCAGGGCACCGACCGTGGCCTGGCCCGCCGCCGTGCCAGGCAGGTGCTCGGCCAGCGGGTCGGTAAGCGCGAGTCGTCCCTCGTCGCGCAGGCGCAGCACCAGCACCGCCAGAAAAGTTTTGGTGATCGAGCCGATCCGGTATTGGAGGTTGCCATCCGGCACTCTGCCGTCCACCGTTCCCCGCCCGTCCATCCACACAGGACGGCCGTCACGCGCCACGGCGGCGACGACCGAAGGCGCCCGACCCGCTACCTGACCAGTGGCCAGCCGGTGGACCAGCGCACGTCGGGTTTCGGGTAGCAGCGGCGTTGGGATCGGTGACATGCGGGCAAACCTACCGGGCGCCCGCGCGGCCCGTGACGATCCGACGCTCCGGATCTGCCGCTGACTGTGCTGGCGATCATCATCCGACAAGCGTCTCTGTCGTTGCGCTTCGAAGTGCTCCTTCATGGCGGGGTAGTAGTCGTCGAAATCCGGCGCTGGCTGGCCGTCGTGCGAGGCTGCCTGAGCGTCCAGGTAGGACTTCCAGCCCGGTCCGACCTCGCCGACGCCCTCCGTGCCGGTCAGGTGCTGCGTGAACCGGAGCTCGGTGACGCCCGCGCTTTCGGCCAGCGTCATGTCCAGATTTCAGCTGCCGTGCTCGTCGACTGCGGAGACCGCCAGCCGGCGTGGCGGTTCGCACGTGTCGATGGTCATGTCCATCCAGGGCTTGCCCTGCCGTTGTCGAGCACGAACGCCCGCATGAGCTCGGCACACTCCGCTGCGTGCGTCTCCAGCAAGAGGTGCCCACCGTCGTAGATGTGCGCGTCCATGCGATCGAGGGCGCGGTGGTAGGCGAGGACCTCGTCCACGTCGAAGTACGCGTCGTGCCGTCCCCACAGCACGAGCGCTGGCGGCTGGTGGGCGCGATGGTATTCGGCGAGCTCATCGAAGCGGGCGACGTGGTTCGCGTAGTCGGTGAACAGCGCGAACTGCGCGTCGACGTTGCCGGGTCGACTCATGCGCTCCCAGTCGAGGTGCCACGACTCGGGAGCGTGCAGGGTGCGCAGACGTTCGGGCAGCCCGGCCAGGTACTGGTCGCGGGTGCCGGCGAAGTTCAACCAGTCAGGCAGTTCGGCGCGCTTCTCGTCGGTCGGATCGGTCCAGTAGGCCCGGGCGCTGTCCCACTGCCCGCCGAGGCCGTCCTCGTGCGCGTTGCCACTCTGAACGATCAGACCGCGGATGCGAGCCGGGGCCCGGGTGGCCAGGTGGTATCCCACCGGTGCGCCGAAGTCGTGCAGGTAGACGAAGAAGCGCTCGATCCCGAGCTGGTCGAGCAGGGTCTCGATCGTCCGCGAGAGGTTCTCGAACGTGTAGTCGTACTTGCCGACGGTTGGCGACGAGGACATGCCGAAGCCGGGCAGATCGGGTGCGACCACGTGCGCCACGTCGCCGAGTGTGGGCATGATCTCGCGGAATGTGTGCGACGAGCTGGGGAACCCGTGCAGCAGCAGTACCGCCGGCTGGCCGGGGCGCCCGGCCTCGCGGAAGAACACCTCCAGACCGTCGACGGCGGCCCGTCGATGGCGGACCTTCTGGATGGCCTGCATCGCGTCCTCCTCCCAGCTGCCCTGGCGAGGGGCAGCCGCCGATGTCTGGCTCCGAGCTTGTGAGTGTGGTGCCGGTGGTCACTGTCGCGATCCGGCTACGGCTGTGAGGATCAGATGTACGCCGAACAGCAGCGGGCCACCGACACCACCCCCGCCGCTGTCGGCGGTGCCGCGCCGGTTCACACCGCGTGTGCAATGGCGGCCGGCAAGTCACCCGGCGCGAACAGCAGCACGAGCGCCACCGCGTTCCTCACCAACCAGCCCATCGTGCCGGACTCGAACCGATATTGCCCGACGATCTCGACATCCGTACCCGGATCTGCCGTCGGGCGGGCGCCAGCGTCCGCACACTGCCCGAGTCAGATCCGACCCCTTGAGTGTGTCCACCAACGACACGGCATTGCCCGCCGGAGGTCTGTCAGGATGCGGGGAGGTCGTCGCCGTCCGGGAGGTCGCAATGCCATGACGCCCGCAACGGTCGGTAGTCGCGAGGCTGCTTTCGGTCAGGCGTCATCGACGGAACCTGGAATTCCGCTTGAAGGTCAAATGCAGACCGGCGCTGTCCCGTGTCCGCCGACGATGGGTCGGGATTAACTCCCACCGGTCTGAATCCCCATACGCGTTCCGCGTTTCCAGGCGCCAAAGACGCCCGGCCCGTCCAGGCCGTCAGCCCTGTCAGCAGTATCAATGGCCGGGAGCGGCCTCGGCCGGAGGAAAAGCTCCCACCATCGTCAGGGTGCCCAGGCGGGTGCTTCAGGGCCGGATACCGGGATGAGCAAATACGACCTGTACCAGACATAGCGCGCGAATGCAGTCCCTTGCCCGGCGCGGGGTGCGCGGCTACGCTCGCCCCATCGAAGACCGGGTATTGGCGCTAACCGTTGTTTCATGCTCCGTTGTTCGCACGATTTGTAGTCGTTCCACGGGGAGTCGATTTGATGTCTGCTGACGGCAAACGTCGAATTATCCCCGCGCTGCCGATCGCGCCCTTGTCGTGAGTCGTCGTACCTCCCTCAGCTGACCGTATTTCATCCGAGGCGGTCTGATCCGCAGGCGATGTCGCGCGCCGCAAGGCGCGGATTCTGGTTGCCGTCCGGCCGCGCAACTTTCGTAACGGGGGTCTTCAGTTGCAGCTCGTTCCCGAGGGCTCCGCCCTGATGTCAGGACGGTTGTCCAGCGGCCCGTCCCGCCAGGTGCATGACGAGATCCTCCGGCCGCAGTTCGTCTTCGACATGGCGCACCTGCTTCCTCACTACCTCGCTGTGGAAGTGGCTCTGCTGTTCGAGTACGAGCGGATGGGGGTCATCACCGGCGACCAACGACGAGACATCGCGGACATTCTTGGCAGGATCGACGAATCCACGCTCAGCGCCGACCCCTCCACCAACATGTCCGACACGTCGATGGCCATCGAGCAATGGGTGCATCGTCAGCTGACCGAGCCGGTCCCGGCCTGGCACGTCGACCGCAGTCGTAACGACTCTCAGGCGACCGCACACGCTCTCGCGGCACGCGAGTGGTTCGGTGGGGCGGCGGAGGACCTGCTGGGCCTCGGTGAGGCCGTCCATCGGCTCGCCAGCGGCACGACCGATCTGCTGATGCCCGGATACACCCATCTCCAGGCAGCCCAGGTGATCACTCCCGGCTTCTACCTGGCCGCCCTCTCCCAGCAGATTCTGCACAACCTGCGCCGCTGGCTCGCCACCTATGACAGCAACGACCTCTCGCCGCTCGGCGCGGGCTCGATGGCAGGTCAGCAGCTGCCCTGGGACCGCCATCGCATGGCGCACCTGCTCGGCTTCGCGGGCCCGGTTCCGCACGCCCTGACCGCGGTGGCGTCCCGGTCACTGGCCTTGGAGATGATGGCGGAATTCTCCATCCTGAGTGCCGAACTGAGCCGCTTCGTCACCGACCTCATGACGTGGGGCAGCAACGAGTACGCCTTCATCGACCTGCCCGACGAGCTTTCCGGCATCTCGGCGGCGATGCCCCAGAAGAAGAACTTCCCGATCCTGGAGCGGATCCGCGGGAAGCTGGCACATCTCGGCGCCTTCGGTGTGGACATCGTCCTCGCCCAACGCTCGACGCCCTACTCCAACATGGTGGAGGTGTCCAAGGAGGCGACCGCGAACCTCCACGTCTCCGTCTCCACCACGCGGACCGCTCTGCGGCTCTTCTCGACTGTCATCGACAACCTGCGTTTCCGATCCGCCCGGATGCGGGAAGCCTGTCGGCGGGAGTATCTGGGCGCGTTCGCACTGGCGAACGACCTGACCCTCAACGACGGGATCCCCTGGCGTGACGCCCAGATCGTCGTCGGGCAGTACATCGCCGCCGCCATCTCCGCCGACATCCCGCCCCATCCCGGGGACCCGGGGCTGTTGGCCGAGGTCGCCGGCCGGCACGGATACCAGGTCTCCGACGCGGCACGCGTGCTCGCCGACGCCTTCGACATCGAGAGCGCAATTCGTGGAAAGCGGTCGGCGGGCTCGGTCAACCCCGAAGCGTTGGCCGACCTGCTCGCCAGCCAGGCGGACGATTTCCGACTCCTCCGGCAGCAGTGGGACGACCGCCGTGAACGGCGAGGTTCCGCCCGGGCACTGCTCGGGCGTCGATAAGCGTCGAATCGGGGAAGAATGACGATCCTGAGCGGAGCAGCCCGGGCGGGCGCGAACGACGTCGGCACCTACGGACGATCGGGGGCCAGCGCGTGATCTTCCAGAACGTCGTCGACGCCATCGGGCACACGCCGTTGATCAGGCTGAGGATGGATGTCGACCCGCGCGTGCAGGTGTACGCCAAACTCGAACTCCAGAACCTCTTCGCGATGAAGGACCGGGTCGCCCGCCACGTGATCCTCGAGGCCAGGCGGCTGGGCGTACTCAAACCGGGCGCGCCGATCGTCGAGAGTTCGTCCGGCACGATGGCGCTAGGCGTCGCCCTCGTCGGCACCGCCCTGGGCCATCCGGTGCACGTCGTCACCGACCCCCGGATCGACCCCGTGACGCTCGCCAAACTGCGCGCCCTGGGCTGCCAGGTGCACGTAGTCGACCGGATGTCCAGCCAGGGCTGGCAGGGTGCCCGCCTCGAACGGCTGCACGAGCTCCTCGAGGGCCTGCCAGGTGCGTTCTTTCCCGAGCAGTACCGGAATCCGGACAACCCGGGTGCGTACCGGTCCCTGGCCGGCGAGCTGCTGGGGGACCTCACCTGCTTCGACGTCCTGGTCGGGGCGGTCGGCACCGGTGGATCGCTGTGCGGCTCGGCCCGGGCGCTGCGACGCGCGCTGCCCGAGCTGCGAGTGGTGGGGGTGGACTGCGTGGGCAGCGTGCTGTTCGGTCAACCGGACGTGCCCGACAGGCTGCAGGGCGGACTCGGCAACAGCCTCGAGCCCGCCAACCTGGACCGCCGCCAGATCGACGAGGTGCACTGGCTCAACGACCGGGAGGCGTTCGGCGCCACCCGTGACCTGGCCCGCGAACAGCAGATATTCGGCGGCAACACGTCGGGATCGGTCTACCAGGTGTTGAAGGACGTGGCTCGCCGGGCGGAGCCGGGGACCCGGATCGTCGGCATCTTCCCCGATCGCGGCGACCGGTACGCGCAGACCGTCTACGACGACGGATGGGCCGCCGACCGCCTCCACGAGATGGACGCGGCGGACCGGCCGCGTCCGATCAGCCCCGGCGAGGTCGCCGTGAGCTGGTCGCGCACGGACGATGTCCCACGCACGAACGACGAGCGGTACCTGTTGTTCCTGGAGGCGAACACGAGTGGCACCGGCGTGCTCGCCCTGAGCGTCGCGCGGCGGATGGGGCTGCGTCCGGTACTGCTCACCGACCGTCCCGACCGCTACCCGGGGCTCGCCGACACCGACTGTGAGGTCCTCGTCTGCGAGACCCACGACCTGCCGGTCCTGCGCTCGCTCATTCAGGGCAGGTTCCGTCGTGAACAGCTCGCCGGGGTGACGACGACGAGCGACTTCTACACCGTGCTCGCCGCCGGGCTGGCCGACTGGCTGGGACTGCCGGGCAACCCGCCGGCAGCCGTGGCCGCCTGTCGGAACAAGGCCCTGCTGCGGGAGGCCCTGCGGGACAGCGGGATCCGGCAACCCCGCTTCGTCGCGGTCACGGACCCGGCACGGGCCGCCGCCGCCGTGAGCGAGGTCGGACTGCCGTGCGTGGTGAAGCCCGCGGACGACTCCGGATCCAACGCCGTGCTGCTCTGCGCCACCGTCGAGGAGGCCACCGCGCACGTGGAGACGGTCCTGGGCATGCGCGTCAACGTCCGGGGCATGCCGACCGCCCGCTGCGCACTGGTCGAGGAGTACGTGCGGGGTGCCGAGTTCAGCGTCGAGGTGTTCGGCGAGAGCACCGGGAACCGCTGTCTCGGGATCACCGAGAAGCGGGTGACCGGCGGGCCGCACTTCGTGGAGCTCGGTCACGTCTTTCCCGCGGACCTGCCAACGGATCAGGCGGCCGAGATGGTGGATGCCGTCCTGCGGGCGCTCGCCACGGTCGGGATGTCACACGGAGCGACCCACACCGAGGTACGCCTCACGCCGTCCGGCCCGGCCATCATCGAGATCAACCCCCGCCCGGCAGGCGGGATGATCCCCGAGCTCTACCGCCTCGCCACCGGCTCCGACCTGCTCGCCGCGCAGCTGGCCGCGGCCGTCGGAGAGCCGACCCGGCTCTCCTCGACCACGCACGGGTACGCCGCGATCGAGTTCCTGGTGGCTCCCCGACCCGGGACGCTGCGGGGTACCACGGGCGGGGCGGAGATCGAACGCCTCGACGGCGTCGAACAGGTGACCGTGACGGCGTCCCCCGGCACGTCCGTGCGACCACCACGAAACGCCTACGACCGCCTGGGGCACGTCATCGCCACGGGCTCCAGCAGAGCGGAGGTCATCCGCCGGATCCACACCGCCGTGGACCAGGTCCGGCTCCTGGTCGACGAGGACCGCCCGGAAGCCTTCAGCGACGAATCGTCCCTGGCCCCGGCCCACTGAGAGACGACCATGACGCACACCTCGCTCATCGCGGCCCTGTCGGCCTGGGCGGACACCCGGGCGGACGACCACGCGCTGACCTTCGTCGACAGCGCCGGGGCGGCGACCAGCACCACGTACGGGCAGCTCGACGAGGGCGCTCGTACCGTGGCCGGCCACCTGCGGTCGGTCGCGGAACCGGGCGACCGGGCGCTGCTGCTCTTCCCACCCGGCCTCGACTACGTCACCGCCTTCCTCGGCTGCCTCTACGCCAACGTGGTCGCGGTGCCGCTCTACCCGCCGGGCCCCAACACGCGCCTCGACCGCGTCACCACCGTCGTGCGCGACTGCGGAGCCACCCACGCGCTGACCACCGCGAAGCTGGTCGAACCGCTGTCGGGGCTGGCGGCCGAGCCGGACGGACCGGCGGTGCACGCGATCGAGTCGGTGCGGGCGCAGGCCGCTCCGGTGGGACCCCACCGGCCGGGGCCGGGCGACCTCGCCTTCCTCCAGTACACCTCCGGATCGACGGGCGATCCCAAGGGGGTCATGGTCGGCCACGGCAACCTCACCGACAACCACCGGGCCATCGCCGCCGGCTTCGGGATCGACACCGACGACGTGGTGCTCAGCTGGCTGCCGATGTACCACGACATGGGCCTCATCGGCACCACGTTGCTGCCGCTGTTCGTGGGCATACCGGCGATCCTGCTCGACACGTTCGCGTTCGTCCGGGATCCGCTGCGGTGGCCGGCGGAGGTGTCCCGGTTCAAGGCGACCTGTTCCGGTGGGCCCAATTTCGCCTACCAGCTCCTGGCGGACCGCTTCGACGCCGGGCTGCTCGACGGGGTCGACCTCAGCTCGTGGCGGATCGCGTTCAACGGCGCGGAGCCGGTGCACAGGCGGACGATGGACGCGTTCTCCGCCGCGTACGCGCCGCTCGGGTTCGACCGCCGAGCGTTCTATCCGTGCTACGGCCTGGCGGAGGCGACGCTCTTCGTCAGCGGCCCCGAGGCGTCGACCGGCTACCGCGCCGGCACCTTCGACCGGCACGCTCTCGAGACGGGCCGGCTGACCGGGGCGACCGGAGCAGCCGGGACGGATCCGGTCACGCTGGTCTCCTGCGGCACCCCGCCACCGGGTACGACGGTCGCCGTGCGCCGCGCTGACGGCGAACCCTGCGCGGCGGGCGAGGTCGGCGAGATCTGCGTGAGTTCCGGCGGGGTGGCCGCCGGGTACTGGGGCAGGTCCGACTCCGCCGCGACGTTCGCCGCCACCGTCGGCGGCCGGCAGGGGGCATTCCTGCGTACGGGGGACCTCGGCGCGATGTACGACGGCGAGCTCTACGTCGCGGGGCGCCAGAAGGATCTGATCATCCGGGCGGGCCGCAACTACCACCCGCACGACATCGAGACGGTCGCCACCGCGGGCGACGAGCACCTGCGGCAGGGCGGTGCCGCGGCGTTCCAACCGGAGACCGGTGACCAGCGGGTGGCGCTGGTGGTCGAGGCCTCCCGCAGCGGGCTGGCGCGGCTGCGCGCGGACCCCACGCTGCTCACGTCGCTGACCAACGGGCTGCGGCGTCGGGTGGCCACCGGGTGCGGGTTGGACCTCGACGACGTGGTCGTCGTCGTGCCCGGCGCGATACCGAAGACCTCCAGCGGGAAGATCCGTCGGCGTGCCACCAGGGAGCTGTTCGTCGGGGGACGGCTCAAGCTCGTCGTGCCGGCGGTCCCGTCCGCGGCACCCGGGCGGGCCGCCGCGGACACCCACCCCGGCGACCGGTCCGCCGCCGTGGAACGGCTGGTCCGGCGGTACGCGAACCTCGAAGGATCCGAGTTGGACCCGTCGCTGCCGTTGGCGGCGCTGGGACTCGGTTCGCTGCGACTGATCGAACTCAAGGCGGCGGTCGAGCGGTTGGTGGACGGCACCCTGGACATCGAGCTGTTCTTCGGCGACCGGTCGGTGGCCGAGATGGTCGCCGCCGCCGCTGATCCCGGCCCGGCCGCCGTACCGCTGCCGGCGCCGACCGGCGCGGTCAGCCCCGCCTCGGCCGGCCAGGTCGAGCTGCACTTCTACGACGAGGTGTCCCGCGGCAACCGGGCGAACAACCTGGCGATCGCCCTACGCGTCTCCGGCCGCGTCGAGGAGGAACTGCTGCGTGCCGCGATCGACACGGCCGTCGCTCGGCACCCCGCGCTGCGCACGACGCTCGGACCGCTCGGATCCGGCGTCCAGACCGTGCACGACCAGGGCACGGTCGACTGGGAGTGCCGGGCCTTCCCGGACGGCCCCGACGAGGCGGTACGGGCCTACCTGCACGAGCGGGCCTACCGCCCCTTCGACCTGGTGCGGGGCCCGTTGGTGCGGGCCGGGGTGGCGTACCCGCCGGACGGCACGGTGCTTCTCGTGGCGTGCCATCACGCGGTCGTCGACCACTGGTCGCTTCAGCTCCTGCTCGCCGAGATCCTGCCCCGGATCACGGGCGGCGACGCCCCGCCGGCCACGGCGGGACCGGGCGCGGCGGACGCCACCGACTGGGCCCGGCTGCAGCAGCAGGCGCGGCTCGACCCCGACTGGCGGGACCGGGTCACGGCCCTCGCGGAGAAGTGGCGGCCACTGCGTGACCTCGTCCTGTTTCCGGAACGACCCGCGTCAGCCCGGTCGCCACGACGACGACCGGACCCGGACCGGCACCGGGCCGGCTGGATCGACTTCGAGGTCGACCCGGGCGTCGTACGGACCCTCCACCGGCACGCGGCGCGGCGCGGCTTCACCCCCTTCGTCTCCCTGCTGGCCGCCTACGCAGCAGCCCTGCACGAGGTGACCGGCGAGCCGCGGATCGTGATCGGCGCGCCGCATCACGGGCGCACCGACCCGCGCTTCGCCGGCACCGTCGGCTACCTGGTCAACATGGTGCCCATCCTCGGTGACCTCACCGACCGGCCCGACCCGTCGACGCTCGAGGAACGCCTGTGGCGGGAACTGCGGGCCGCACTGTCGACCGCGGACGTTCCCTTCAGCGACCTGGTAAGGGCACTCGCTGCGGATCGGCACGGCCAGAATCCGCTCTTCCAGGCGACGCTGACGCTCCAGCAGCCCGTACACGGCAGCGACGTGGGACTGTCCGTGCCCTGGATCCGCCGCCGGCGGCGGATCGGGTCCCACGACGTCGAGACGTTCGACATGCCGCCCGTGGACGCCGCCTTCGCGACGAGCCTCTACGGCGCCCTCGACGCGGACGGACTCGCGTTCCGCCTCGTCCATCAACGCAACCTCGTGTCCGCGGAGGCGGCAGCCGAGGTGTGTCGGCGGTTCTCCGAGAATCTCGCCCGGTGGGTCCGACGGCCGTCCACACCACTCGCTCACGACCCGGTTCGACTCAGCTAAGGCGGAAATGATGACTGCTTCCGATGTTGCCGTCGGTAATCTGGTGGAGTCGTTCGACGAGGTCGTCCGACGTCACCCGGACAGCATCGCGGTGTGCTGCGGAGACCGGCGGATGTCGTACGCCGAGGTGGCCGCCCGGTCGACGGCTCTCGCCGCGGCGCTCCGGGCGCGGGTCGACGACCCGTCGCGTCCGGTGCTGCTGCTCCTGCCGCGCTCGGTGGACATGGTGGTCGCGAGCCTGGCCGTGCTGCGGGTGGGCGCGGCGTACGTGCCGGTCGATCCGTCCACTCCCGCCGCCCGGCTGAGGCTGATCGTGGCGGACGCGGCGCCCTCGGTGGTGCTGACGACTCCCGAGCTGGCGGAGCTGCTGCCGCCGGACACCCCGGTGATGGGGCCGCAGGAGGTCGCGGAGGACCGGAGCGACGACACCGACGGGCGGTGCCCCGCGGCGTGGGACACCCGCGCCTACGTGATCTACACCTCGGGCACCACCGGGCGGCCGAAGGGCGTGGAGGTCAGCCACGGCAACGTGCTGCGCCTGATCCGGGTCACCCAGCCGCAGTTCGGCTTCGGCGCCGGGGACGTCTGGACGATGTTCCACTCGTTCGCCTTCGACTTCTCCGTCTGGGAGATGTGGGGGGCGCTGCTGTCCGGCGGCCGGCTGGTCGTCGTGGCACAGGACGTCGCACGGGACCCGGTCGCCTTCCGGGCGTTGCTCGCCGACGAACAGGTGACGATGCTCAGCCAGACGCCCACCGCCTTCAACAGCCTGGCCGCGCACGAGGTCTCCCAGCCCGACAGGCTGCCGCTGAAGTGGGTGGTCTTCGGCGGTGAGGCGCTGCGCTTCGGTGACCTCCGGCCCTGGGTGGGCAGGTACGGCGACCAGCAGCCGCAACTGGTCAACATGTACGGCATCACGGAGACGACGGTCCACTCCTCGTACCGCAGGGTCCTGGCGGCCGACCTGACGAGCACGGCAAGCCTCATCGGTCGTCCGCTGTCGGATCTCGGTTTCCTGCTCCGGGACGAGCAGGGCCGGCCGGTGGCCCCGGGCCGGACCGGTGAGATCGTCGTGACCGGACCAGGGGTGGCGATCGGCTACCTGGGCCAGCCCGGAGCGACCGCTGAACGGTTCCTCGACCTGACCGTCGACGGCAGGCCGGTGCGGGGATACCGGTCCGGTGACCTCGCGCGCCTGACTCCCGCCGGGGAGTACGAGTACCTGGGTCGGGCCGACGACCAGGTCAAGATCCGTGGGCACCGGGTCGAACTCGGGGAGATCCACGCGGCGCTGACCGCGGTACCCGGCGTCGGGCAGGTCGCGGTGACCGTCCGCCGGGCGCGACCGCAGCGCAATCCGGTGGTGAAAGAGGAGGCGGTGTCCGGGCGGATCTCCACGGTCCGCAGTCTCGTCCGGGCCGGGCAGCCGGCGGCGTCGGGCACCGGCAGCAACCGGACGCAGATCGTCGCGTACGTGACCCACGACGCCGGCTGCGAGCTGGGGGAGATTCCGGAACTGCTGCGGGCGAGCCTGCCGTCGTACATGCTTCCGGCGTTCGTCGTCCCGGTGCCGGAGATTCCCCTCAACGCCAACGGCAAGGTCGACTTCACGCTCCTGCCCGCACCGACCGCCGCCAACCAGCTCCGGGCGCCGATGGCCACGGAAGCGGTCGC
This sequence comes from Micromonospora sp. M71_S20, assembly GCF_003664255.1. Classification (NCBI taxonomy): domain Bacteria; kingdom Bacillati; phylum Actinomycetota; class Actinomycetes; order Micromonosporales; family Micromonosporaceae; genus Micromonospora; species Micromonospora sp. M71_S20. Next base: position 373,254 of record NZ_RCCV01000004.1, read on the forward strand.
CGACGCCTCCTCGGCGACCGTGGAGCGGGCGATCTGCGCGCTGTTCGAGGAGGTGCTCGGCGTCGAGGGGGTGGGACCCGACGACTCCTTCTTCGGCGTCGGCGGGGACTCCATCATCGCCGTGCAGCTGCGTGCGGCCGCGGCGAACCGCGGGATGACGCTGGACCTGGCCGACATCTACGAGCTGAAGACGCCGCGTGCGCTGGCCGCGAACGCGGTCGCCACGGACGAGTCGATCGACCCGCCGGTCGAGCCGTTCAGCCTCATCGACCCGGCGGACCGGGCGCTCCTGCCGGCCGGCGCGGTGGACGCCTACCCGGTGGCCACCCTCCAGGCCGGCGTGCTGTTCCACAGCGCGTACGCCGAAGGCGTCAACATGTACTGCGACATCTTCATGTTCCGGTTGCGCGTCAGGTTCGACCACGACGCCATGAGCCGCGCGCTCGCGCGGGTGACCGAGCGCCACGAGATCCTGCGGACGTCGTTCCACCTGTCCGGCTTCTCGCAACCGCTCCAGGTCGTCCACGCGCAGGCCCGAACCCCGCTGAACGTGGCGGACCTGAGCCGGTTCGACGAGGACCGGCAGCTGGCCGAGTTCGAGGCCTGGCGACGCCGGGAGATGAGCAACCCGTACGACTGGGCGCGGCCGCCACTGGTCCGGTTCACGGCGCACCTGCTCGGCCCGGACGAGTTCATGTTCTCCATGAGCTTCCACGACACGATGTTCGACGGGTGGAGCGAGACCTCACTGCTCGCGGAGCTCCTCGTCGACTACTGGCAGGACCTGCAGGGCATCGCGTCGCACGACCGTGCCCTGCCCGTGCGCCGGTACGCCGACTTCATCGCCAAGGAACAGGCCGTGCTCCGTGACGAGGCGGTCCGGGACTTCTGGCGACAGGAACTGGCCGACGTCGAGCCCAGCCTGCTGCCCCGCCTGGCCCGGGGCTCCGGCGACGTCCACGAGGGGCGGATGGGCTTCCTCAGCGTGGACCTGCCGGCGGAACTCTCCGACCGTCTGCACCAACTCGCCGCCGCCTGCGGCGTGTCGGTCAAACACGTGGTGATGGCCGTCCAGGCCCGGGTGGTGATGGCGCTCACGGGACGCGACGACGTCGTGCTCGGCGTCGCCGCCAACGGGCGGGTCGAGGAGGAGGGCGGCACCGACGTCATCGGCCTGCACCTCAACCTCGTACCCTTCCGGCTCCGGCCGCGGGGTCGCACCTGGCGCGAGCTGATCGCGGCGACCAGCGACAAGGAGCGTGAGCTGCTGCCGGTGCGGCGCTTCCCGCACGCCGAGATGCTTCGTCTCGCCGGCGTGCCCGAGCTGACCGACATCATGTTCAACTACACCCACTTCCACGGCTACGAACGGCTCGCCCATGCCACCGGCATCGAGGTGGTGGACGGCTTCGGCTACATCCAGACGAACTTCACCCTGCGGGCCGAGTTCAACAAGGATCCGTTCAGTCGACTGCTCACGCTCGACCTCGAAGCGAACATGGAGCGCATCTCGGAGGACCAGCTCCACGAGGTGGCGGACATCTTCCTGCGGGCCCTGACGAGCGTCGTCGACCAGCCGGACGACGAGCCGACGCAGGTCGCGCTGCTCGGCGAGCAGCGGTACCGGGCGTTGCTGGCGATCTCACGCGGGCCGGTCGAGCCGGCGACGGCGACGGGCTTCCTCGAACGGCTGGCCCGTTCGGTGCAGACGTTCCCCGACGAGGTGGCCGCCGTCTGCCGCGGCCGCGAGATCACCTACCGGGAGCTCGCCGCACACGTCGAGCGGGTGGCCGGATGGCTGCGTGCACGGCAGGTCGGTCACGGCACCGTGGTCGGCCTGGCCAGCGGCCGGAACATCGACTACCTCGTCGTCACCCTCGCCATTCTCCGCCTCGGCGCGGTGTACCTGCCGCTGCCGCAGGGCCCGGCCGCACGCGTCGCCCGCATGGTCGGGCGGGCGGAGGCGAGGCTGGTGGTGTGCGACGAGACGCACCGCGCCGCGTTGACCGCGATTCCCGACCTCGAGCTGGTCGATCTGGCCGACGTCCTCGCCGCCGCTGCCGGCACCCCGGTCGCGCTCGGCCCCGCACCGGGCGGTCGGGACAGCGCGTACATCCTCTTCACCTCGGGATCCACGGGCGACCCCAAGGGCGCCCTGATCCGACACGACGGCATGCTCAACCACCTCGACGCCAAGATCCAGCAGCTGGGCCTACGGCCCGGCGACCGGCTGGCCCAGGACGCCGCCGCCACCTTCGACATCTCCGTCTGGCAGCTCCTCGCGCCACTCGCCGTCGGCGCCACGACCGTGATCTACCCGGACGAGATCGGTCAGGACGCGGCGTCGCTGCTGCGGGCCGTGGCCGAGGACGGGGTCACCGTGCTTGAGGTGACGCCCTCCGTGCTCAACATCATGTGCGCCGAGCTCGCGTTCTACGGCGTCGACGCGTTCGCCCCGTTCCGCCTGCGCTGGGTCGCCTCGCAGGCGGAGACGCTGACCCCGCAGTCCGCCAACACGTTCCGCCGGCTGCTGCCCGGGGTGGGGCTGCTGAACATGTGGGGGGCGACCGAGACGTCCGACGACGTCCTGCACCACCTCGTCGCGGCGGACGTCGACGAGCGGGACGCCTCCGTCCCCCTCGGACGACCCGCCCGCAACACCGCCCTGTACGTGTTGGACGGCGCCCGGGAGCCGGTGCCCACCGGCACGCCGGGAGAGCTGTACGCCGGCGGCATCTGCGTCGGCGGCGGCTACGTCAACGACCCCGACCGGACCGCCGCGGTCTTCGTCAGCGACCCGTTCGCCGTCGACGGGGACGCCATCATGTACCGCACCGGTGACCGCGGCCGCCGGCTGGCGGACGGCTCGGTGGAGTTCCTCGGCCGGATCGACAACCAGCTCAAGATCAGAGGGAACCGGGTCGAACTGGACGAGGTCAGTCGCGCCCTCGCCGGTGTCGAGGGCGTCCAGGAGAGCGTGGTGATCGTCCGGCAGTCCGACGACGGCGGCAAGCAACTCGCCGGGTTCTTCGTACCGGAGGTGGTCTCCGGCGGCGCCGGCGGTTCGGCCGAGGGCACCCTGGTCCGCCGGGACCTGCGGCCCGAGGAGGTTCGTGCCGGGCTCAGCCAGGTCCTGCCACGCAACGCCATCCCGGACTTCCTCGTCCGCCTCGATGAGTTGCCGCGGACGAGCCACGGCAAGGTCGACACCCGGTCGCTGGCGGCGACAGCCCTGTCCCCGGTCGACGAACCGGGCGGGGAGAGCTCCGCCCCGATGACCCCGATGGAGGAGGCCGTCGCCGAGATCTGGGCCTCCGTGCTGTCCGGTCGCCGGCCCGGGCCCCAGGTGAGCTTCTTCGACCTGGGCGGCCACTCCCTGCACGCGACGCAGGTCCTCGCCCGGCTGGGGGACCGCCTCGGGGTCCGCCTGCCGATCCGGGAGCTGTTCGAGAACCCGACGCTGCGGGGTTTCGCCGCCCGGGTCGAGGCAGCGCTGACAGACGACCGGGAGTCGGACGTGCCGATCCCGGCGAGGCCCGCCGGCCTGCGGGAGTTCCCGCTGTCCATGGCGCAGTCGAGCCTCTGGTACCTCGACCAGCTCGACTCCGGCGGCGCCTACACCGACGGCTACCTCCTGCATCTCCACGGCGACCTCGACGTGACGGCGCTGCGGGCGGCCGTCGACCGGCTCGTCGCGCGGCACGAGGTGTTGTCCAGCCGGATCGTCGAACGCGATGGCGTGCCGTTGCTGGTCGTGGACCCCGATGCGAAGCCGCGCCTGCGGGTACGGCAGGCCACTGACGCGGTCATCGCGCAGGGGGACACCGAGGCGATGCTGGAGTACGTCCGGCAGCGGGCGACGCGGCGCATCGACCTCGGTGGTGTGCTGACCGAGGCCACCCTGTACCGCTTCTCCGACCGGGACCACGTGCTCGAATGGACGAGCCACCACGTGGTCACCGACGGCTGGTCCAACGAGGTGATCCTGCGGGAGATCGCGGAGTCGTACGCGGCTCACCGGGCGGGACGGGAGGCGGACCTGGCCCCGCTCCCGATCCAGTACGGTGACTACTCCCGCTGGCAGCAGAGCTACCTCGAATCGGCGCCGGCCCGACGCGAGGGCGACTTCTGGCGGTCCTACCTGAAGGGTTACGACGGGGAACTCGCCCTCGCGACCGACCTGGAGCGGACCGAGGACCGTGCGCGGGCCGCGGGCCAGCACCGCCGGGAGTGGGACGAGACCTTCTCCGCCGAGGTGAGGGCGTTCGCGCAGCAACACCACGTGACCCTCTTCATGGTCGTGCACGCCGTCAGCGCGGTGCTGATGGCAAAGCTCGCCCAGCAGTCGGATGTGGTGATCGGTGCGGCCGTCGCCGGTCGGCACCCGGCGGAGACGAAGGACCTCGTCGGCTTCTTCGCCAACACCGTGCCGTTCCGTTACCAGGTCGACCCGGAGCACAGCGCGCGGGCCGTCGTCGCAGCGGTCCGGGACAGCGCCCTGAACGCCCTGGATCACCAGAGCCTGCCGTTGCAGAGGATCGTGGACCTCGTGGGAGCGCCCCGTCGGCCCGGAGTCAGCCCCCTGGTCCAGGTCGTGGTCTCCGTCGCCCGGTCGATGCGCGGTGCCGCCGCGCTGCCGGGCCTGGACACGACCGTGACCCAGTTGGGCGCGCAGACGAGTCGCTTCGACCTGTTGCTGCACTTCACCGACGAGGAGCGGATCGGGCTGACCATCGAGTACGACCGGTCGCTGTTCACCCCGGAGGCCATCGACCGGCTGGCCGGGGCGGCCGACCGGCTGCTGAGGTTCTTCCTCGGCAGCCCGGACCGGCCGGTGGAGGAGGCGACGCTCGTCGACGACGAGGACCGCCGGGCGCTCGGGGAGATCTGGCGGGAGGTGAACGGCCAGTCCCTGGAGATCGACCACCGCGCGACGGCGGCCCTCATCGACTCCCCGGACTGGGGCGCGTACGTGGCGCGGGTCGAAGCGGCAGGGCTCATCGTCCCGCTGGTGCTCGCCCTGTGAGAACCGGCGATCCGAAACCTGGGGAGAACTGCTCATGACGTCGACCGACCGCGCGCTACGGCTGCGTCGGCGGCTCGCCGGACGCCGCGACGTGTCCACACCGGCGCTCGGCCGGAACGCCACCGCGACGGTCACCGCCGACAACCTGGTCGCGGCCTTCGACGAGGTCGCCGGTCGGCACCCCGACCGGGTCGCCGTCCGCTGCGACCGGCAGGCCCTGACGTACCGGGAGTTGGCCAGCGCCTCCCGGGCCCTGGCCAGCCGGATCGCGACGGTCGCGCCGCCCGGCCAGCCGGTCGGCGTGCTGCTGCCGCGCTCGGCGCGGATGATCGTGGCGGCGCTGGCGGTGCTCCGCACGGGTGCCGCGTACCTGCCGCTCGACCCGGAGGCGCCCGCCGTCCGTACCGGCATGATCGTCGGTGACGCGGCGCCGCCCCTGGTGATCACCACGGGTACGCTGGCCGGCTCCCTGCCCGCGACGGTCGCGGCTGTCCTGCTCGACGCCTCGGACGGCGGCGGGGAGCGGCCGGACCCGCCCGCCGCACCGGTCCGCCCGATCGCGCCCACCGACCGGGCGTACGTCATCCACACCTCGGGCACGACCGGCCGTCCCAAGGGAATCGAGGTCTCGCACGCCAACGTCCTGCGCCTGATCGGCACCACGCAGCCACTGTTCGGGTTCGGGCCGGGAGACGTGTGGACCATGGCGCACTCGTTTGCCTTCGACTTCTCGGTGTGGGAGATGTGGGGGGCGTTGCTCACCGGCGGGTGTGTCGTCGTCGTCGGGGGCGAGGTCATGCGCGACCCGGTCGCCCTGCGGCGCCTGCTGCGGGCGGAGCGGGTCACGATGCTCAGCCAGACGCCCACCGCCTTCGGTTCGCTGGCGGCCCAGGAGGACGAGTACGACGACCGGCTGCCGCTGCGGTGGGTGGTCTTCGGCGGTGAGGCGCTCCGGTTCGCAGACCTGCGGCCCTGGGTCGCCAAGTACGGCGACGCCGCGCCCGAACTGGTCAACATGTACGGGATCACCGAGACCACCGTCCACGCCTCGTACCGCCGGATCCTCGCCTCCGACATCGCCGGCACGACCAGCCTGATCGGCGCCCCACTTCCCGACCTCGGCTTCCTGTTGTGGGACGAGGACGACCAGCCGGTGGCCGACGGCGAGATCGGGCAGATCATCGTCACGGGCGCGGGCGTGGCCCTCGGTTACCTGGGGCAACCGGAACTCACCGCGCAGCGGTTCGTCACCGTCACCGACGCGCAGGGCCGGCCCGTACGCGGATACCGCTCCGGGGACCTCGCCCGGCGGACGCCGTCCGGCGAGTACGAGTACCACGGGCGCAACGACGACCAGGTCAAGATCCGCGGCTACCGCCTGGAGTTGGGGGAGGTGCACGCCGCCCTGGTCGCCCGGCCCGGTGTGCGGCAGGCCGCGGTGGTGCCGCACACCTCACCCGGCACGGGAACGCGGCTGGTGGCGTACGTCGTCGGTGCCGGTGGCGTCGGTCCGGCGGAGCTGCGCTCCTGGCTGGAGGGTCGGCTCCCGGGGTATGCCGTGCCGTCCGCGTTCGTCCTCGTCGACGCGCTGCCGCGAACCGCCAACGGCAAGCTCGACCGGGAGGCCCTGCCCGACCCGGGCGCCGTCCTGACGCCACACGTGCCCGCAGACGTCGACGACGTCACGCGGTCCCTGCTGGCGATCCTGGCCGAGCTGCTGCCCGGCACCGAGGTCGAAGCAGACACCGACTTCTTCCGGCAGGGCGGGAACTCCCTGCTGGCGACCCGCCTGCTGGCCGCCGTACGCCGACAGTTCGGTGTCGTCGTCCCGCTGCGCGACTTCCTGAAGGCGCCGACGATACGAGCGGTGGCGGGCGCGGTCCGACGGGCCCGGCCGGCCGGGCAGACTGTGGCGTCCCGCCGCCCGGTCGACCTGCTGCCGCTGGGGGACCCCGTCGCGGGCCGGGCGCCCGTGGTGGCGCTGCCCGGCGTCTTCGGGATCGGCGCCTCGATGGCGCGGCTGTCGACGCACGTGCGGGGCCGCCCGTTCTACGCCCTGCACACCCGCGACCTCCTCCGGGCGCAGGACGGCACGCCGTCCTCCGCCGTCGCCGCGCAGGCCTGCCTGACCGAGCTGCTGCCCGTCGCCGATCCCGGGGTCCACCTCGTCGGACATTCCCTGGGTGGGGCGATGGCGCTGCACCTCGCCCACGCGATGCGGGCGGCCGGCAGCCAGGTGCGGAGCATCACCCTGCTCGACGCACCGAGCCCACGATGTCTCCACCAGCGCCTCTCCGAGGATCACCGGACCCAGCTGGTCGCCTTCCTCTCCGACGTCGCCCTCGCGTTTCCCGAGCACACCCGCCGGTGGCGCGAACTCTCCCCGCAGTCCGCGGCCGGGTTGGCCGACGCGGAACTCCTGCGTTGGGCCGCCTCCACCGCGGCGCCCGCGCTGGCTGCCACGATCGGCGAGCTCGCCCACGCCTTCGAGGACTACCGGACGATGGGACGGATCATGGCCGAGCCCGCGCCTGCCCTGGCCGTGCCCGCACTGCTGCTGGTGGCGGGCCTGGAGAGGTCCCACGACGACGACGGGCACACCGAGGGCTGGCACCTGGTGCTGCCGAACCTGACCGAGACGGTGGTGGCCAGCAGCCACGAGGGCATGCTGCGTGACCCCGGAGCGGCAACCGTCGCCGAGACAATGATCGAATTCCAGCACCAGCAGGACAAGACGGAAGGAAACCCGAGTTGACCCGGGAACCGGCTGCGAGCGCAGCGTTCCGCCCACCGCGACTGGCCAGGATCCTCGTCGGCGGTTCCGGCGTGATGAGCCTGGCCAACGGCGTGACGATTCCCTTCCTCGCCATCTTCCTCCGCAACGAACTCGGCCTGTCCGTCTCGACGGTCGGCCTGGTCATCGGCTCCTCCGTCCTCTTCGGCATCTCCGGCGGGTTCCTCGGCGGCGCGCTCTCCGACATCGTGGGACGCCGCCGGGTCCTGCTCTCCTGCCTGCTGGTGGTGATCGGCAGCTTCGTCGGGTTCTTCTTCGCGCGCGACGCCGTGACGGCGTTCGTCTTCAACGCGTCCATGGCGTTCGCCACCAGTGCCTTCAGTCCGGTCGCGAAGGTGCTCATCAGCGACCTGCTCCCCGTCGCGCTGCGGGTGAAGTGGTTCTCCTACCAGTACCTCGCGATCAACGCCGGCTACGCCGTCGGTCCGCTGATCGGCGTGGCCCTCGGGTTCACCGGCGCCCGGATCTCCTTCCCCGCCGCCGCCGCCGTGTACCTGGTCTACTTCGCCGTCCTCTGGACGGCCACGCGGCAACTGCCACGACCGTCCGTCGGGAACACCGGGCTGGCGACGCTCGGCCGCAGCACGGGCGCCATCGCCCGCGGACTGGGCGAGTCGGCCCGGGCGGTGATGTCGGACCGCCGCCTGCTTCTCCTGCTCATCGGCGCGATCCTGTTGGAGACGGTGCACAGCAGGATCTCGGTGCTGCTCGCCCAGAACTTCGTCATCGACTTCGCCGACAGCGCCCGGGTGCTCGCCGCTGTCATGACCACCAACGCGGTGGCGGTGATCATCCTCCAGCTCTTCGCCGCCGGCTACGTGCAGCGCTACAACCCGCTGAACGCCATCACCCTCGGCGGGATCCTCACCTTCGTCGGGATGGCCGGCTTCGCGATCTCCGAGCAGATGTGGCACTACATCGTGGCGATGGTGGTGTTCACCGTCGCCGAGACCCTGATCGTGCCGTCGGAGTTCGCGCTCGTCGACCGCATCGCGCCCGAGGACCGGCGCGGAGCATACTTCGGCGCACAGACCTTCGCGCAGGTCGGCGGGTTCACCGGACCGTTCCTCGGCAGCCTCGTCCTCGCGTCCTTCGGCGGGCCGGTCATGTTCCTCGCCATCGGCTCCCTGGCGATGGTGAGCGTCGCGATCTACCTGCTGGTCGGCCGGCGCATCCCTGACCTGAATCGCCATGACACTCTCCCGGAGACCGAAAAGGCGTCATGAGAGCCACGGCGGGCATCCTGCGCCTGGCCGCCTGGCCGAGCAGTCGTGCGCTCCGGCGCACCCGGGCGCTTTCCGTGGCGGCCCTGCACGGGACCGTCGACATCGACCGCGACGAACGCGGCATCCCGTGGATCCGCGCGGGCGACGAGCGTGATCTCTACGTGGGCGTCGGGGTCGCGATGGCGTACGACCGGCTGTGGCAGATGGACGTCCTGCGCCGGCGGGCGACCGGACGACTGTCGGAGGTGTTCGGCGGTCGCGCCGCCGGTTCGGACGTCCTCGCCCGTACCCTCGCCTTCGAGCGGGCCGCCCGCCAGAGCGAGGCGCTGCTCTCGCCGCCTGCCCGCGCCAACCTCGCGGCCTTCGCCCACGGGGTCGACACCGCGGTGCGCCGGATGCGGCGCCGCGGTCAGCTCCCGTCCGAGTTCCACCTGGTGAGGTACCGGCCGGGCCCGTGGTCGGTCGGCGACTCGCTGGCCATCGTCAAGCAGCTCGGCTTCCACCTGGGCCGCAACCTGCAACAGGAGGTCTTTCGTAGCCGGCTGCTGGCGGAGCGACCGGACCTCGTCCGCAGCTTCCTGGCGCCGAAGTACCCGCCCGGCGGCAGCGTCACCATCGCCGCCGACGCCCCGGCGGGGCCGGCGGCACGGCGCGGTGACACCGCGCTGCTCTCCGCGGCCGGCGCCGCCCACCTCGGCGACCTCTTCGCGGGCCGGCAGGGGAGCGGCTCGAATGCGTGGGCGGTGTCCGCGGCCAGGTCCGCCACCGGCTTCGCCGCGCTGGCCAACGACCCGCACATCCTGTTCACCCAGCCGAGCCTCTGGTACCAGCTGGGACTGGATCTCGACGGCGAACGCGCGTACGGGGTGACGGTGCCGGGCGTGCCCGGACTGGTGATCGGCGCCAACCCGGATCTCGCGTGGGGGGTGACGAACTCCACCATCGACACCCAGGACCTGGCCGTGGGGGAGCGGACGGACCCGACGGGAGAGCCACGGTGGTCGCAGACCAGCGTCGTCCGGGTGCGAGGCGGAACCGATATCTCCGTGACCGCCGCGGGCGGGACGGGATACGTCGACCTGCCGGGCCCACCCGGTGCGGACGTCGAACCGGTGGCCCTCTACTGGAGTGGTCTGCACCCGTCCACCGAGGCCGAGAGCTGCCAGCGGATGTGGCGGGCGCGCGACTACCCGGCGTTCCGCGAGACCCTGCGGGGTTTCGGTGTGCCCGTGCTCAACCTCGTCGTCGCGACCCGCGACGGTACGGTCGCGCTGCGGACGGCCGGAATCGTGCCCCGCCGTGACCGTCAGGAGGGCCTCGCCCCGGCCGGCGCGGCCGAGGTGGCCGGTCGCTGGAGCACCACGCTGGCGTTTGACGAGCTACCGGAGCTCGTCGATCCGCCAGCGGGCTTCGTGGTCAGCGCCAACCACCAGATCCTGCCCGACGGGGTCGCCCCGCACCTGGGCAGCGACTGGGGCGGACCGTACCGGGCCGACCGGATCGAGGAGCTGTTGACGGCGACGCCGACGGCCCGTCCGGCCGATTTCGGCGCGTGGCAGATGGACCTGCGCAACGGGCGGGCGCGGCGCATCCTGCCCACCCTGCTGAAGGCGCTCGACGAGAATCCACCGGAGTCGCCGCTGGCCGTGTTCAGCCATCGGTCGTTGGCCGCCTGGGATGGCAGGGACGACGCCGATCAGGCCGCACCCCTGGTCTTCGGGGCGCTGACCCGGGTGTTGACCGAGCGCTGGATCACCCGCCGGCTCGGTGCGGCCGTCGCCGACGCCATGACCGATGCCACCCTTCAGGTGGACCACCTGGTGATGGATGCGGACGCCCGCCGGCGGCTCGGCGAGACGGAGGAACTGCCGGCCGTCGTCGCCGACGCCCTCACCGAGGCGGCGCGCCGACTCGCCGACAGATTCGGCGACGACGCCACCGGCTGGCGCTACGGCAGGGCGAACCGGATCGCGGACCAGCATCCCCTGGCCGCGGTGTCGGACACGCTGCGTTCGCTGTACGGATCACCCCCGACTCCGGTGGGCGGCGGCGGGCAGAGCGTCTGTCTGATGTACCCCGACCGCGACGGCCGGGTGGTCGAGGGCGCGCCGTGGCGCTTCGTCGTCGAGTTCGGCCCCTCCGGCAGCACCCGCATCCGCGACGTGCTCCGCCACGGCAGCTCGGGCAATCCCCTCTCGCCGCACTACGGGGACCAGACGCCGGCGCACGCCGAGGGGCGGCTGTACGAGGTACGCCTCGACAGCCCGCCGCAGGTGCGCAGCCGCCTGACCCTGACGTCCCGGACGGCAGGGTGATCGGATCACGCACGCCGAGGCGTCGTCGCGGCGCACGAGCTCACGGACCGGCGGTGGCAGCCGGGACGGGTCGTCCACGGCCGAGGTCGACCGCCCGCCGCTACTCGAGCTGAGGTGATCCCTGAGACCCGCCAGTCTCCACCGCGGCCGGCAGTCGGGGTCGGTGACCGCCGCTGACCGGGCAGCGACGGCCTGCCGACACCTGCGGGGCGGGGGACATCTGGCGGAACGCCGCCTGGACGCCGGCCTGGAACCGGGTACGCGCGCCGAGGTCGCTCATCAGGGTGGCGATCCGCCGTTGCACGGTGCGGTACCCGACGCCGATCTGGCGGGCGATCGCTTCGTCGGTCAATCCGGACAACAGCAGCACCACCAACCGCCCGTCGTCGATCTCCGTGGTCCGGCTCCGGCCTTCGCCGGCACTGCGGTGGGCGGGCAGGTGCAGTGGCACCGCCCGGCGCCAGAGACTGTCGAACAGGGTGCGGAGCGCGTCGAGCAGCGCCGACGGGTGGACGATGATGGCGCTCTCCTGCCCGATCGGGCCGGGCTGCATCGGCAGGATCGCCTGCTGATCGTCGGCGATGTACATCTTCATCGGCAGATCAGGCAGGACACGGGCCTGCTGCCCGGTGCGGATCAGCTCCTCGATCGTGGGCAGCCCACCGCTCTCCTCCACGGCCGCACGGTCGTAGATGCAGCGGCACTGCACTCCGGCGGCGAGCAGCTCCCGGTCGGTCGCGGCGGTGCTCTCCAGGTGGACGTACGGCGGCTTGTCGAAGCAGCACAACTCCCGCCGGGCGCTGCGCTGCACCTGGTTGACCGCCTGCCGCACCGCGCGCCGGCCACGCACCACCTCGACGACGTGTGGGTCGACGTCGGCACGGGCGTCCCGGTAGGCCTCCGTGAGCCGCAGGAAGTGGTCGTGCGTCCGGTCCAGAACGGCCTCGCGCTCCTGGAGGAGCCCGGCGACGACGTCGGTGGCGGACGCGGTGTACCGGGGCGGGGTCCCGGGCTGGACGCCGACCAGGCCGGCGGCCTCGAGCCGGGCGAGCGCGTCGGACAACCGGACCGGCCCCGACCACATCGCGGCGAGCTCGGCGAGGGTGGTGCCGGGGCGTTCGAGCAGCAGGTCGTAGGCCATCTCCTCGGCGTCGCCGATCAGTTCGTACACAGGTCCTCCCGGTCCTCGGCGGTCAGCCAGCCGCGCTGGACGGCCTGGTAGCCGGCCTGGAACCGGGTCACCGCGTCGAGCCGGGCGAACAGTCGGTTCATGTGCCGCCGGACGGTGCGCGCGTGGCAGCCGAGGTGCTCGGCGACGTCCTGTTCGGTCAGTCCGGCGACCAGCAGCGCGAGCAGGTCCCGTTCTAGGTCCGACGGCGCGTCCGGGTCCGACTCGACCCGCTGGCGGACCCCCACGTCCAGCGGCACGGCCCGTTCCCAGAGGCTCTCGAACAACGCCGACAGCGCCGACAGCAGGACGGAGTCGCGGACCAGCAGACAGGTCTCCAGCGCGAGGTCCGGTCGCAACGGTACGAGGCCGACCTGCCGGTCGCAGAGCATCAACTTCATCGGAACGTCCGCGACCCGGGCGTGCTCACCCGCCGAGACGAAGCGGGCAAGCTGGGCGAGCCGCCCCGGGATGGCCATGCCCTCCCGGTCGTAGATGGTGCGCATCCGTACCTGCCGGCGCTCCGCCTCTTCGGCGGGCAGGGCGAACGCGTTCAGGTACGGCGGCGCATCGAAGATCAACAACTCCTGCCTGGCGCTGTCCTTGAGGTTCTGGAAGGCGGCGTGGATGGCGTCGCGGCCGTGGAGCACCTCGACCAGTTCCGAGTGTTCGGCGGTCGCGGCCCGCTGGAACCGGTCGGCCATCCGGGTCACCCGCTGGCGCAACTCGCGCAGGGACTCCCGGCGCTCGGTCAGCAGGGGGCCCAGCGCGACGTCGGGCGCCACCGCCGTCCACCGGGGAGGCTGACCGGGCAGCCGGGTGGCCAGGCCGAGCTCGGCCAGGCGCGCGAAGTCGGCGGTCCCGGCGACGTCGGCCGACACCGGCTCCGGTCTGGCGACCAGTGACTCGTAGAGGGCCTGCTGCCCGGGAGACAGGCCGAGGTCGGGGAACGGCCATTGATCATCCCGCATCCGGTCATGCTGCCCCTGAACTGGCGGTGGCGACAAGGGGTCGTGTGGTCGATCGCCCGGCGGGTGATCCGATCCGTACCCACCGTCACCTGCGACGACGAGGGCCCCTTCGAGGTGTGCCCCATTCACGCCAGTGGCGTGAACCAGGCAGACGGGCGGCTTCCGTGCCGCCGAACCCGCTGCGAAGCTCCACGGGACGCATCCGTTCCCCCTGCGTACAGCCCCTTGGAGAGGAATATTCATGTCGAGCCTGATTCCACGGCGATCACGGCGTGGCGGGGTCGCCTGCGGCCTCGCCGTCGCGGTGGCCGTCGCCACCATCGGGGTCCCGTCACCGGTGACCGCCGCACCGACGGCGGGCGAACCGGGGCCGAACCCGACCGCGACGCGCACCGTGACCGCCGGGACCGGCGACGGACTCGAGGCAACCGTCACCCTGATCACCGGCCACCGGGTGCGGTACACGGAAGGAGCGGACGGCAGGAGCAGCGCCACGGTGGTCAGCTCGCCGGACGGTCCCGCCGCTGCGGACGCGTTCCGTTCCTACTCGGACCCGACCGGGGTCTACGTGATTCCCCAGTCGGCGCAGGGCCTGGTGGCCAGGGGCCTGCTGGACCGGGAACTGTTCGACGTGCAGTACCTGGCCCGCAACGGTTACGGCGACGACGCCGCCCGGACGATGCCGGTGATCGTGAGCTACGGCGCGGGTGCGAAGGCCCGGACGGCCTCCCCGGCGGCGCTGCCCGGCACCACCGTACGGCGTGACCTGCCCAGCGTGGCCGGCGCGGGCCTGGTCGTGGACAAGGCCAGGACGGGTGACTTCTGGACCGCGCTGACCGGTGGCGCCGACCGGTCCGCCGCCGCCCGTGGGCTGGCGGCGGCGACCACCGGACCGGTACTGGGCTCGGGAGTCAGCAAGGTGTGGCTGGACCAGAAGGTCAAGGTCGACCTCGCCGAGAGCGTGCCACTGATCGGTGCGCCGCAGGCGTGGGCCGCCGGGCTCGACGGCACCGGGGTGAAGGTGGCGGTGCTCGACACCGGCATCGACGCCGACCACCCGGACGTGCGGGGCAAGGTCGTGAGCTCGAAGAGCTTCGTGCCGGACGTCGCGTCGGTGGCGGACGGGCACGGCCACGGCACCCACGTCGCGGCCACCATCGCCGGCACGGGCGCCGGCTCGGCCGGGGCACGCAAGGGCGTCGCCCCCGGCGCGGACCTGCTCGTCGCGAAGGTGCTCAACGACGCCGGCAACGGTGACATGTCGTGGATCATCGACGCGATGGAGTGGGCGGCCACCAGCGGCGCGAAGGTCGTCAGCATGAGCCTCGGCGGTGCGCCGACCGACGGCACCGACCCGGCCAGCCAGGCGGTCAACCGGCTGACCGCCGAGACGGGCACGCTCTTCGTCATCGCCGCGGGCAACTCCGGCCAGGAGAACACCGTCGGCGCCCCCGGTGCCGCGGACGCGGCCCTGACCGTGGGTGCGACCTCGAAGACCGACGAACTCGCCAGCTTCTCCAGCCGCGGCCCCCGGCTCGGTGACCGGGCCATCAAGCCGGACATCTCCGCCCCCGGCGTGGGGATCGTCGCCGCCCGCGCCACCGGCACCTCGATGGGCACGCCGGTCGACAACCTCTACACCTCGGCGAACGGCACCTCGATGGCCACTCCGCACGTGGCGGGCGCCGCCGCGGTGCTGGCCCAGCAGCACCCGGACTGGACCGCCGCCCAGCTCAAGCCGACGCTGATCGGCACCAGCAAGGACAACGGCCACACCGCCTACCAGCAGGGCGCCGGCCGGCTGGACCTGGCCCGCGCGATCCGCCAGCAGGTCACCACCAGCACGGTGAACGTGGATTTCGGCACCGTGTCGCCGAACACCGATCCCCGCATCGAGCGGCAGGTCGGCTACCACAACCCCACCGACGGGCCGGTCACCCTCACCCTGACCCCGGCGCTGCGCAAGATCGGCGGCGGCGACGCCACCGGTGCCCTGTCCACGGCCGCCTCGGTCACCGTGCCGGCTCGCGGCACCGTGCAGGCCACGGTGACCCTGGACGCCGCCGGGCTCGACATCGGCAGCTACACCGGGTCGCTCGTCGCCACCGACGAGGCCACCGGGACCCGGCTGACCCTCGCGGTCGGGCTCATCCGGCAGCCGCCGATGCGCCAGGTCACCACCCGGATCCTCAGCCGGCCCGGCGAACCCATCGCCATCGGGGCTGCCCCCTGCGATTTCCGCAACCTCCGCGACGACACGAACTACCAGGTCATGATGACCGTCCCCCTGGGCGGCAAGGACATGCAGGGCACCGGGTACGTCCCGGACGGCGAGTACCACCTGAGCTGCTGGGGCGCCTACTGGGGCGACGGGAGGTCGTTCCGGCACCAGGCCTGGATCGAGGACCCGCAGTACAAGGTCACCGGGAACACCACCATCGAGTTCGATCTCGCCCGCGACCTGGTGGAGGTCAAGAAGATCGACACGCCGCTGCCGAGCGAGGCGGTGCACCGGGCCATGGGCAGCAGCTTCTCCACGGCGTCCGGCGCCAACTACGCCAGCGTCTGGTACAGCGGCCCGGGGCACGGGTACAGCTGGCGGACCCACGTCGTGCCGACCCGGGCCAAGCCGACCATCGGTGACTACTGGACCTGGTTCGAGCAGATGCTCGCCGCGCCGGAGGCCACCACCACCGTGCACGGCAACGGCCGGGTGAAGGTCGAGCCGACGTACCTCACCGACGCCGAGTTCGCGCCCAAGTTCACCACCGACCAGCGGCTCCAGCTCGCCAGCCGGGCGGACCTGCTCGCCGGGCGCGACGTCAGGGGCAAGCTCGTCTTCCTCGACACCCCGGCCGACTCCTGGTACGTCGACGACATCGAGCGGGCCGCCGACGCCGGAGCGGCGGGCGCACTCCAGTACTTCGCCGGCCGCAACGATCCCGGCTCCTACGACCAGATCCCCCCGTACGACGTCGTCAAGCCGCGGCTGCCGCTGCTGTGGCTCGACGGTGACCAGGGAGCGAAGGTGGCGAAGGTGCTTGCCGGCGCGAAGCGTCCCTTCGTCGACATCGACGCCCAGGTCGTCAGCCCGTACGAGTACAAGCTGCGGCACCACACCGAAGGCCGGATGCCCGCCAAGCCGGTCGGCGCCGTCCGGCACCGGGACCTCGTCCAGGTCCGCAGCGAGCAGCACGCCCAGGTCTCCGCGCCGCAGTACGAGACGAACGCGCACGAGGTCAGCCACACGTACTCTCCCGGGCAGAACTTCAGCGCCAACGCCGCGCACGCGTACAACGTGCCGGTGGCCCGGACCGAGTACTACAACGTGACCGGTCCGGAGATCCTCTGGGGGCGGTACTTCACCGTGCACAACCCCGCCGACGGGGCCAGCCGTAGCTCCGACCACGTGGGCATGTTCCCCCGGGCGATCACGAGGACGGAGAAGATCCACCAGCCGCCGGTCGTGCTGGGTACCTTGCCGGGCCACTCCGCCCTGCCCAGCACCTGCATGGGGTGCCGGGACGGGGACACCATCTACCTGCTGGAACGCTCGTCGTCGGCGGCCGACCTGACCAGTACCGTCTCGGGCGCCCGCCGGGTACAGGCGAGCCTCGAACGCGACGGCGTCCCGGTCACCCCGAATCCGCCGCCGGGCCGGGGGACGAACTTCATGCACTGGACCGTGCCGTCGGTGCCGGGCCAGTACACGCTGCGTACCGTCCGCCACGACAACTTCTCCGGCCAGACCCTGGCGAAGCGGATCGCCACCGACTGGACGTTCCGGTCGGCCAGCGCGACCGGCACCGTGCAGCAGCCGGCGTCCTGCTACACCGAGCAGATCCGCATCGGTAGCGGCCGGTGCGACTGGCAGCCGCTGATCCAGCTCGAACACGACTTCGACCTGTCGCTCACCGACACCACGACGGCCGGGCGGGCGTACCGGTTCGAGGTCACCCCGCACGCCGCGCCGAACGCTCCCCGGATCGCCGGGCTGCGTACCTGGGTGTCGTACGACGACGGGGCCACCTGGAAGCAGGCGGTCGTCGTGCCGGGCCTTGGCGGCAGCTACCACGCGGTGGTCGTACACCCGAAGCTGGCCGACACCAGCGGTGCGGTGTCCGTACGCACCGAGGCCTGGGACCGGTCGGGCAACCGCGTCGTGCAGACCATCGACCGCGCCTACGGCCTCACCGACGCCCGGTAACCCTCACCCCCGCACCCCGGTCGCCCTCCGTGCCCCCCGTCGCGGAGGGCGACCGTCTTTCACGTCGGGCTCGCGCCTACGCCGAAGCCGGTCACGTCCCGGGCGGCAGTGGTGTCGGCGGTGGGGTCGGAGGTGTGGTGGCCGTGGCCGGCTGCGGATCGGGCGCGGCGAAGGTGACTGGTGCGCCGAACGCGGCTCTTCGGGCGGCACGGCGCAGCGCGGCGAGGACCGCGGGTCCGGCGAGGACGATCGCCACGGCGGTGGTGATCGCACGTCCGGTGTCCCAGCCGAAGGTGGAGGTGACCGCCGTGAACACGGCGAAGCGGTGCAGGTTCTCCAGCAGCGGCGCCCCGGCGACGTAGGAGAGCTGGGTGTTCGCGCCGATGCTGAACGGCCAGAACCACAGGTTCATCAGCAGCCCGTAGCCGTAGGCCGCGAGCATGCCGTAGCCGGCCAGGGCGGCGATCTCCGCCCGGCCCCGCAGCCTGGCGGGTAGCAGCCCGGCGCCGAGACCGATCCAGGACGCGGCCAGCATCTGGAACGGCAGCCACGGCCCGACCCCCGCGGTGAGCAGTGCGGAGGTGAACAGCGACGTCGAGCCGAGCAGGAAGCCGAACCCGGGCCCGAACACCCGGCCGGCGAGGACGAGGAGGAAGAACACCGTCTCGATGCCTGCGGTGCCGGCGCCGAGCGGGCGCAGCGCGGCGTTGACGGCCGCGAGCACCCCGAGCATCGCCAACGCCTTGCTGTCGATGCCGCCGGAGCTGAGTTCGGCCAGCACCAGGGCCACGAGCACCGGCAGCACCACGAGGAACACCAGCGGCGCCTCGCCGGTGCGGGCGGTGCTCTCGGGATCAGCGGGGACGAAGAACGGCCAGGTGAAGGTCGCCAGTGCGGCGGCGGAGGCCAGCACCAGCACGACAGCGGTGCGCGGGGCGACCCGCAGCACGCTCACCCCGGCTCCCCGGTCGTGGCCAGCGCGACCGCGACCTGCTCCACGGTCAGCCACGGCGCGGGAGCGAGAACCTTGGCCACCTGCGGGGCGAACGCCGGCGAGGCGAGCATGACCTCCGCCGTGGTGCCGTCGGCGACGACCTCTCCCTCGGCCATCACCACGACCCGGTCGGCGAGGGCCGCGACGAGCTCGACGTCGTGCGTCGCGATCATCACCGCCCGGCCGGCGCCGGCCAGCTGTCGGACGACAGCGGTGAACTGCCGCTTGGCGCGGTAGTCCAGGCCGCGGGTCGGTTCGTCGAGCAGGACCACCGGCGGGGCGGCGGTGAGCTGGACGGCGAGCGCGAGCGCGAGCCGCTGCCCCTCGGACAGGTCACGGGGGTGCCGGTCCGCGGGTATCCCCGGGGTGAGCTGGTCGAGCATCGACCGACAGGTGCCGGCGGGTGCCCCGGTCTCCCGGTCGGCCTGGTCGGACTCGGCCTGCACCGTCTCCAGGTACAGCAGATCGCCGGGGGTCTGCGGGACCAACCCGACATGACGCCGGGCCCGGCCCGCCGGCAGGGCCTTCGGGTCGACGGTGCCCCGCGCGCCGACCACCGCGACGGTGCCGCCGTGGCGGGGGCCGCTGCCCTGCAATGCCCAGAGCAGGCTGGACTTGCCGGAGCCGTTACGCCCCATCAACGCCACGATCCGCCCCGGAGCCAGGTCGACGTCGACGCCTGCCACGGCGACCGTCCCCGGATAGCGCACGACGACCTTGCGCGCCGTCAGCACGGGGGACACCTCCGGGACCGCCGCGTCGGCCGGTACCGCCGCGTCGGCGAGCCGGTGGCGCAGGGCGGCCGCCCGCCGGCGGGCGTCGCGTACCGACAGCGGCAACGGCGTCCAACCCGCGAGACGGCCCAACTCGACCAGCGGCGGTGCGATGTCGACACCGTCGAGCACGGCGGCCGGCTCCCCGTCCACCACCCGACCGTCACCGGGCAGGTGCAGCAGCCGGTCGGCGTACTGCACGACCCGTTCCAACCGGTGCTCGGCCAGCACCACCGTCACGCCGAGGTCGTGCACCAGCCGGGTCACCACGGCGAGCACGTCCTCGGCCGCGGTGGGGTCCAGCGCGGAGGTGGGCTCGTCGAGCACCAGCACCTTCGGGTGGGCGGTGAGTACCGCCCCGATGGCGACGCGCTGCTGCTGCCCGCCGGACAGTGTCCGCAGCGGCCGGTCGCGAAGCTCGGCGATGCCGAGCAGGTCGAGGGTCTCCTCGACGCGCTTGCGCATCACCGTCGCCGGCAGGGCGAGCTGCTCCATCCCGTAGGCGAGTTCCTCCTCGACGGTGTCGGTGACGAACCCGGACAGCGGGTCCTGCCCGACGACGCCGACGACGTCGGCGAGGTCACGCGGCGGATGACGGCGGGTGTCCCGGCCGTCCACCGTCACGCTGCCGTACAGGGTGCCGCCGGTGAAGTGCGGCACCAGCCCGTTGATCGCCCGCAGCAGCGTGGACTTGCCCGTTCCCGTACGGCCGACGACGAGGCAGAGCTCGCCCTCACCGATGTGGAGCGTCACGTCCCGCAGGGTCGGGCGGACGCTTTCGGCGTAACGGACGGTCACCCGGTCGAAGTCGATCACGAAGGGCCTCCCTGCGCGTGGGACGACGAGGTCGGGTGACTCGCTGCACCCGCCGGTGCGGCGCCGACGGGAGCATGTGGCGCAGGCGACGCGCCGGCGTTCCGCGCGGCGGCCGGTCGGGCGAGCGCGGGCGGCGGCGCCAACCAGGCCGGTGCCGCCGCGACCACGACGGCGAGCAGCACCAGCGGTGTCAGCTCGGGCCAGGTGAGCGGGCTGACCGGCGGATACAACAGCTCCGGATCGACCGAACCGGCCAGTACCGTCAGCGCGGCGGCGCCCAGCCCGCAGCCGGCCACGAGCAGTTCCGCGCCCCGCCAGTGGTCCGGCCGGTAGCGGCTGCGCCGCACCCGACGGCCGGCCAGCAACATGCCGGTCACGGCGGTCGACAGGCCGACGACGAGCATCGGCAGGCCCAGGTAACCGGGTCTGGTGGCGTCGAGCAGCCCGTACGTGCCGGCGCAGACGCCGACCAGCCCGCCGAGCACCAGCGCACCGGTGACGGCGCGCTGCCCGGCCGGCACCGCCGGGGTGCGGCCGTAGCCCCGGGAGTCCATCGCCGCGGCCAGGGCCAGAGACCGGTCCAGCGCGTCGGCCAGCACCGGCAGCGCGATGCCCCGCAACGCCCGTACTCCCCGGCCGGAGGCACCCCGCAGCCGCCGCGCCCGACGGACCCGCAGCATGCTCTCCACCAGTTGCGGGGCGACCGACAGCGCCACCACCACGGCCGTGCCCACCGCGTACAGGGCCCCGGGCACGGCTTTGAGCAGCCGCTTCGGGTTGGCCAGGGCGTTCGCCGCGCCCAGGCAGACCAGCATCGTGGCCAGCCGCAGCCCGTCGTAGAACCCGCCGAGGAGCTGCTCGACGGCGACCGGCCCGAACAGGCGGATCCCCGCCGCCCACGCGGGCAGGGGGATTTCGGGGAGCCGGATGAGCACGTGCTCGCCCTGCCCGCCGCCGAACACGATCCGGAACACCACCCGCATGGCCACGATCACCGCGCCGAGCACCAGGTACATCCGGAACGCCAGCGCCCACGGCGCATCGCCCCGCCGCCGGACGACCACCAGCGCGGCGACGGCGACGAGCAGGCCCAGCGGCAACGGATTGGTGGTGTGGCTGGCCGCGGTGGCCAGGCCGAGCGCCCACAGCCACCACGCCCCGGGGTGCAGCGCCCGCGGCAGTCGCGCCACCCGGCCCATCGACCGTCCCCGGTCGGCCCCTCCGGACATCTCCGCCTGGTGAAGCCTCCGGTCAGTCATCCGGCTCGACGGCCCGCCGCCGCCGTGCGGCCAGCAGGCCGCCCACGCCGAGCACGACCAGCAGCAGCACGCCGGCCGCCGTGCCCAGCGGAACACCGCGAGCGGCACGGGAGGCGGCGACCTCGGTCACCACCGGCTGGTCGACGGAGCTGCCCGACGGTGAGCCGACGGCACCGCTCGCAGGTGGTGTCGCGGCTCCCGCGCTCGGTGTCGGGCCCGGGCCACTGGCCGTCGGCGTACCGGTGGGCAGCGGCGCGGGCCCGGAGGATCCCGGCACCGGTCCGGCCGCACCGGGGCGGCCGGCGGTGGCAGGGGGTGGCGCGACCGGTCCGCCGCCTCCTGCGGGCGGCGGGGCGACCGGGCCACCGCCCTGGGTGGGCGGTGCCGGTGGCGGCGGGGGCGAGGGCGCGGGCCGCCTCGGCGCCGCGCCCGGTCGGGGCGCGTCGCTGGCATCGCGGTTCAGGGAGAACGACCAGCCCTCGAAGCTGCCGGCCGGCGGCCTGCGGTTGAGCACACCCTTGTCGCTGTACGTCCAGCTGCCGCCGCTGGCCGCGTGCCAGTACGACCAGTAGGCGCTGGCGGGCGGCGTGTCGACGCACTTCTCGGACGCCGTCGACGGCTTGCCCTCGATCCGGCAGACGAACCCCTCGCCCCAGCGCAGCGTGCCGGTGATCTGGAAGCCGGCGTTCTTGAGCGCCGCCAGACCGGTGGACTGCTCGCCCTGCGCGCACCGCACCACGGTTCCGCCGCCGAGTTCGTTGAAGTCGACCACCACAGTGACACCGGAGGCGTCCGGGCAGTAGCCGGCCGAGCCGGCGGCGCTCGCGGGGGTGCCCGGTCCGGCCATCGTGCCGGCGGCGGTGAGGGCGACGACCAGACCGGCGCGGGCGGCCCGGACGGTCATGCCGCCCGCCGACGGCTGAGCACGAGGAGCAGCACCCCGCCCCCGACCAGCAGGAACGCGATCAGCACGTAGCTGGTGACCGCCGCGCCGGTCGTCGGCAGCCCGCCCAGGCCGGGGGTGGTCGGGGTCGCACTCGGGGCGGCGGTCGCCGATGCCGTGGCGGACGGCGTCGGCGGCCCGGTGGTCGCGGACGGGCTCGGCGTCGGGCTGGCCGTCACGGTGGGCGTCGGTGATCCGGTGGGCGTGGGGGAGGTGGTGGCCGTCGGGGAGGCGGTAGGCGTGGGCGAGGCCGTGCCGGTCGGGGTCGGCCCGGGGGACGACGGCGGCGGGTCGAGGCCGATGCGCCCCAGCGGCACCTGGACGAGACCGAGCAGGGCCTGTGGGGTGGCCCGGCGCCATTGGTCCCGGTCCATGATCCCGGACTCGACGGCCGTTGCCAGGCTCTCGGTGTTGTAGGCGATGGCGCCCGCGTCGGCGGCGGCCGCGCCACCGTCTGCCGCGGTGAGCTGTAGCGCGGCCAACGCGCCCGCGGCCCGCGCGGCCTCGGCGTCGCGGCCGGCGGCGGCGAGGGCCTGTCCGGCGAGGCCGGTGCTGTTGGAGTTCGCGCCGGTGGTCGGGCCGGAACCGCCGAACGACCCGTCGGCGTGCTGCTGGTCCACCAGCCAGTCCGCGGCCTTGCCGGCAGCTTCGGTCGCACCGGTGGCGCCGTCGGCAGCGGCGGCGAGCAGCGCCTGCACGGCCATCGCGGTCGAGTCGACGTCGAGGGTGGCGCCGGCCTGCTCGTAACAGGACGGGGACGGGCCGGCGGCGGTGTCGGGGTAGAGCCGGAACCCACCGGCCGCGCACTGCTGCCGGACGAGGAAGTCGACGGTGTCCTGCGGCACGTCACCGCTGCGAGCCAGGCCCAGCACCGCGAAGGACTGGTCGAAGGTGTTGCTGGCGTCCGGGCCGCTGTCGGCGGTGGTGCGGCTGGTGATCCGCCCCCGCTGGTGCCCCGCGTCCGCTCCGGCGACCAGCGACAGGGTCTCCGTCCGCAGGTCGAAGCCGCCGAAGTCGGTGGGGTCAGCTCCGGCGGCGGAGGCGGCGTACAGCAGCTTCGCGGTCGCCCCGCCGTCGGTGAAGCCCGGGATGCCCCAGTCGTCGTAGCTGTTGTAGGACCGCACGTGCGCCGCCACCTGCGCCGTCGCGGCCTGACGGACCGGCGCGTCCACCCCGGTCGCGGACAGGGCGAGGACTCCGTCGACGGTCAGACCCCAGTCCGGGCCGCCGAACGGGCCGGGCAGCACCCCGTCGGCGAACTCGCCGGCCAGCCACGAAGCCGCGTCGCGCGCGGCGGCGGCGTGGGCCGGGGCGGGTGCGGCCACGACGGTCAGGGGTACGGCGGTGAGCGCGGCGGTCGTCGCCGCCGTGGCGGCAAGCACGCCGACACCGAGGCGCCGGGAGCGGGACCGGGACATGAGGGGTGCCTTTCGCGGAGCGGTCGGTGGAAGCTCCGGAAAGCACCCGGGGACAGCGACACCCCGCTCGCGTGATGCGATGAGCGGGGGTGGAGCGGGCCTCGGTGGCCCGGACTTCACCCTGTGAACCTCGACAGTGGAAGCCGCTCGTCCCGGGCGAGGCATTCCGGCTCGCGAGGCCGAAGCCTCGCTCACGGTTGCGGGTCAGCGCCGGCTTCGAACCGGCTTCCCCCCACACGGGACGTATGCAGTTGTGGACCCGGTGTGCACCGGGTGCCGACACCGTACCGCCCGCACGTCTCGCGACGCCAGGGGCGGTGGCCGACACCCGGTGCGGCACCGCGGTCACGGCGGGTGCGGCTCCGGTCAGGGCGCGGCGATGCTCGGCGGGGCGCCCGCGCCGAACGACCAGCCCTCGACGGTGCCCGGGGCCGGGTTGTAGCTGCTCGCGCCGGACGTGCTGTAGGACCAGGCGCCGCCGCTGGAGGCGTGCCAGTACGACCAGTACGCCGTGACGGGCGGGGTGTTGACACACGGATCGGTCGCGACGGTCGGCTTGCCGTTGATCCGGCAGACGAATGCCAGCCCCCAGCGCTGGGTGCCGGTCACCGTGAAGCCGGCGCCCTGGAGGGCGGCCACCCCGGTGGCCGGATCGCCCGGGGCGCAGGCGACCTGGACGCCGCCACCGAGCGCGGCGAAGTCCACCACGACGGTGACGCCGGAGGTGCCGGTGCAGGCGGCGGCCTGCGCGGCCCGTGGGGCGGGTTCGACGGCGGTGAGGGCGACGGCAGCGACGGCGGCGGCCAGCAGGCCGGCGAGCCGGGCGCGCACGGTGGATCGGTGACGGAACACGGTTCCTCCTGGAATCGGGTGAGCGACGGAACGGGTCACGGGCAGGCGGGGATTGGCGTGCCCGGGGTGGCGCCGGCCGCGGACAGCCGGGCGTACCCGGCGCCGGTCAGGCCGAGGACGGCCTGGCCGGTGGCCCGGGCGGCGGTGCCCGGGTCGAAGGTGCCGCCGTCGAAGTCGACCGCGCCCCGGTCGGCCGGTGCCCCGGCGCAGCCGACCTGGAGCCCGGCGAGGAACACCCGCGCCCGTGCCCAGGCCAGCGGTCGGTGACCGTCGTGCAGAGCCTGCGCGGCGAGGCCGGTGCTGTTGGCGTTCGGGGTGCCGGCGGCGTTGGCGAAACCGCCGTCGGCGCGCTGCACGGACAGCAGCCAGCTCAGCCCGGCGGCGGCGTCGGTCGGGCGGTCGGCGACCCGCAGCGCCTGCACCGCGAGCGCGGTGGCGTCCACGTCGGAGGTGCAGACCGGTTGCGCGGGCAGCGCCGGGTAGCCGCCGTCCGGGCAGCGGGTGCCGGCCAGCCAGGCGGCGGCCGCCGGGGGCGGGCCCTGCGAGGTGCGGTCCAGGGCGAGGAGGGCGAAGGACTGGCTGAACGTGTTGCTGTAGTCCCCGTACGCCGACCGGTCGGTGAACCGGCCGCTGGGGGCCTGCAACGAGCGCAGCCGGGCGATCAGGTCCACGCCGCCGACGTCGGTCGGGTCGCTGCCGCGCACCTGGACGGCGAGGGCGAGCTTGGCGGTCGCGCCCGCGTACGCCTCGGTCGTGCCGTCGCCGACGTAGGTGTCGCGGATGTCCGGCCGGGTGACCCAGGCCAGCGCCCGCGCCCCCGGGTCGTCGGCGACACCGGCGGCGGCGAAGGCGAACACCGCGTCGAGGGTCAGCCCCTGGTCGGGGTAGGCGACGCCGTCGAAGACCACCTCGAGGCGTTCGCCGTCGACGAGTTGTCGGGCCAGCCAGCCGGCCGCGGCCTCCGACCGACCGACCCCGGCGGGCGAGGTGGGGGAGACGTGGGCTGATGCCGACGTCGCGAGGGTGAGGGCGGTGAGCACACCGCAGAGCAGGGCGAGCAGGCGGTGCCGGCTCAGGCGGACGACCATCGGAAGCGCCTTTCCGGCCCGGCGGTCGTCAGAAGCCCGACGACCACCGCAGCGCGGGGTCGACCGGGACTCCGACCCGTGGGCCACGACGGGTGGGGGAGCGGATTCCGCGCGTACGTCGGGTATTCGGGCTTGCCGTCAGAGGTGCACCTCGACGGCCTACCGTTGCGGGCCAGCGCCGGACTTCGACCGGACTTCCCCCATACACACGCGCTGATGGAGTTGTGGCGTCAGTCTGGCCGCGTACGCGCTCCCGTGTCAATGCGTCGTCCACTGCGGACGCTCAGTGGTCGTTGGCGGGGGCGGTCGCCGACCGCGGGCGCGTCCGGTCCGGGTTCAGGTGATCCATTCAGTGACCACGGTCGGTCGCCAGCGGTCGCGTCGCCCCCTAAGATCTCAGCTCGTGTCCTCTCCGCGTAAGTCCTAGCTGTCACGCTGCGACACGCGGGTGAAGTCTGCCCTTTTCCGGCGACTTCTGGTGATCCTTCCTCGCTGCGATGCCGTACGTCGTCGCACCCGCGTGTCTGTCGAGCCCGTGACGGCCCGCCGAGTAGGCGTACTCATCGACAGGACTCCACCATGGACAACTTCACTCCGACGCCGCCCCGACACCTGTGGCGCCAGCGCGATTTCCGACTGCTGCTCGGCGGACGGCTGGTCTCACAGCTGGGTGACCAGCTTCAGTTCCTCGCTCTGCCTCTTCTCGTCGTGGCCCTGACCGGATCCTCGACCCAGGCCGGCATCCTGCTCGGCCTCCAGACTGCGGTCCACATCGTCTTCGGGCTGGTGGCCGGCGCCCTGGTCGACCGCTGGGATCGCAGATCCACGATGATCTGGTGCGAGATCGGCCGTGGGACGCTGACCGCCACCGTGCCCGTCGCCGCGGCGCTCGGCGCGCTGGGCATGCCGCAGCTGTACGCCGTCGCGCTGCTCAACGGTGTGCTCAGCACCCTGTTCGCAGCGGCGAACAGCTCGGCGCTGCCGAACATCGTCGCCAAGAGTGACCTGCCTGACGCGCTCGCAACGATCGGGGCGATGTCCAACGCGCTCCGGATCGTCGGCGCCTCCGTGGCCGGCATCGCCTACGCCGTGGGCCGGGTGGTCCCGTTCGCGATCAACGCCGCCTCGTTCCTGGCCTCGGCCGTGTCCCTGCTGACCATCCGCGCCGACCTCCAGCAACAACCGGCCACGTCGGCCCCGCCGCGCGTACTCCTGGCCGACATCGGTCACGGCCTGGCCTGGCTGTGGCGCAATCCGGTGATCCGGACGCTGGCTCTGCTTGACGCGGCGGACAGCGTGCGGTACGGCGCCGGCTATCTGCTGATCATCATGCTGGCCCAGCGCCTGGACGCGAGCCCCATACAGGTCGGCATCGTCTTCGCCGGCGCAGCCGTCGGCGCCCTGTTCGGGAACCTGTTGGCGCCAGCGCTCACCCGCCGATTTCCACTCGGGGCGCTGTCCATCACGATGCTGTGGATCGAAGTGTCGGCCTTTCCGTTCTACGCGACAGCGCCGACGTGGTGGCTGCTTCTGGTCGTGGCGTTCGCGGAGTCGGTGGCCTCGCCGGTCTACAACGTCGCCCTTGACTCCTACCGGCTCGTCGTCACCCCCGACGCTCTCCGGGGCAGAGTGACCAGCGCGATCGACACCCTCACCACCGGGGGTGCGGCGATAGGAACCATGGCCGGCGGTGCCCTGATCGCCCTGCTCGGAGCGCCGACGCTGACCTTCGTCCTGGCCGGATGGCTCACGCTGCTCGCACTCGCCGCGACCCTCAGCAGAACCGTCCGCACCGCCACCGCCACACACTGACGCGATGTTCCCCGTGGCCTGGACCGGGGCCACGGGGTTGTCGTTCACCGCCAGGAAGCGCGTGTCACCCGAGCCCACCGGACCCGTTCCACGAGCGCGGTCGAGGGCGTGGGACGAGTGCCGGCGCGGCCGAGGCGGCCGACGCGGCTTCGGGCCGTACCGACCGGACGGAAACCGAGTCTTGACACCGATGGAGTTCGATCCCCTAATATCCAAGATCCCAGATGCACGCGGGCTCGCTGGTTCGCCGCCGAAGGGGTTGGTCAGCCCGTCCCGAACCAGCGGCCCGGAACTGAGCAGAAGTCACAGTCGGTGGTCTCCCCGGTGCGGATCGCTCGTCATTCATCGTGAGCAAGGGGCCGAATGCAGACGTTCGACGAAACATCGCCGGGGGATGGGGCGGCGTCGCGTGGCATCGACCGTCGCCATCTGCTTGGCCTGGTCACCGCCACGCTGGCGGCCGGCATCATCCCGGAGGCTTGGCTCGCGGAAGCCGCGTACGGCGCGACGCCGAGATGGAACCGGCCATTCGACAAATGGGTCCCGATCACGTCCTCGTACGGGATGCGGACAGATCCGATCACTGGCGTGTCCAGGATGCACAACGGCACCGACTACAGCTACTCGGGGATCCTCGGCTATCCGATCCGTTCGATCGCGGCGGGCACGGTGACCAGCGTCTCGTACAGCGCGAGCGGCCTCGGCCACAACGCCACCATCACGCACGCCGATGGTTGGCGGAGTGTCTACGGGCACATGCGGGAGGCTCCCAGAGTCGGGACGGGCGCGCAGGTCGCCGCCGGCCAGCACATCGGCAACGTGGGATCGACCGGCCGCTCCACCGGCGCGCACCTGCATCTTGAGATCTTCCAGCCGAACGGTCAGCGAATTAACCCCGAGTCGGTTCTCACGGGTGCCCCGTACGCCGGGGCGCCCGGATCTCCCCCCGAGATTGTCACTAAGGATGGACTGATGTACCTCATCTGGAGCACCGGCGGCACCGGTTACCTGGTCACCCCCAACCGCGTCATCGGGCTGCGGTCGATTGCGCACTACAACCTTTTCAAGCGGATCATCAACTCGAACCAGGCCGCCGCCCAGCCTGAGGTCTTCAACGCGCTGGAGATCGACCAGATCAACGCGTACCTGAACGGGACGGTGCCTGCCTGATCCATCCCGGGGGTGGCCTCGAGACGCCCGGGCCGGCTCGCTGCACCGGAAGCGGGCCGGCTTCCGGCACCTCATGGTTGAGCGCTCGGCCGGCCGGCAGCACGACGAGTGACGCCCGGATCGGCGCCACAGGTGCCGGTCCGCCTCGGCGTCCGTCACTGCCGCCGGGGGCCGGTCAGCCGCTCTCCGCTGCCCGCGACCGCGCACAGCCAGGGGCGGGACCGGTCGTCGGGCGGCCCTGGGATACTCGCCCCATGCGGCCCCGACTCCCCAAGCTGACCCGAAGGCCGCGCCCGGCCACTCGCCGGCGTACGCGCTGGCTGCGTCGCGTCGTCGTCGCGGTCGTCGTCGTCGCGGTGCTCCTGACCGGCGGCACCCTGGCCAGCGTGCACTGGATCCGCGGCGGGGCGGACGGCCACATCTTCACCGAGCGGGACGTCCCGGAGGCGCCGGTCGCCCTGGTGCTGGGCACCAAGGTCCACCCCGACGGGACCCCGTCGCCGTTCCTCACCGGCCGCCTGGAGATCGCCCGGCGGCTGCTCGCCACCGGCAAGGTGCGCGCCATCCTGCTCTCGGGCGACAACATGAACCCCGACTACGACGAGCCGGCCGCGATGCGGCGCTGGCTGGTCGACAACGGCGTGTCGGCGACGAGGGTGGTGCTGGACCCTGCCGGCTTCGACACGTACGACTCGTGCGCCCGTGCGAAGCGGGTCTACGGGGTGGAGCGGGCGACGGTGGTGACCCAGTCCTTCCACCTGCCCCGCGCCGTGACGGTGTGCCGGCGGCTCGGCGTCGACGCCAACGGGGTCGGCGACGAGACCGCCCGCCGGTACGACAGGACGTGGCGGATCAGCTCCACCCGTGAGTACGGCGCCTGCGTGAAGGCCACCCTGGACCTCATCTCCGGCCGCGATCCGGCGCACCTCGGGCGCCGCGAGACCGGGGTGCAGGACGCGCTGCGCGACGCGTGAGACCCGCGACGAGCGCAGGCGTCGCCACGGCACGGGTCCGGCGTCGGCTGCTCAGGCACTCGCCGTCGCGCCGACAGCCGTCGCACCCGGCCACCATGAGCCCGGCGGCACGCCAATCGCCCACCCGCGAATCGTCCACCTGCACATCGCCCGGCCGTCGGGGCGCGCCGAGGGCACCCGCGTCTTCCGGGCCTACGCCGTGCCCCTGCCTCACCGAACGCGGCTGTCGGCTCTGCCTGGAGCGACACCTGGTGCGTCTGCGCTGCTACCGGTTACCGACGGGCAACGGCTGGATCGTCGGGGCGCCGAAGTGCAAGGCGAAGGGCACCGTCCATATCATCGACATCGTGCCCGGCGCCACCAAGGGAAACAGCTGCACGCGGGACCAGAGATGGAACCGCTGGTACCGATTCACGAATCCCACCGTGGTCTACTGCGTGACGAAGTACTAGGCAGCGAGCTGATGTCAGCGACGCGAGAGTGTTGATTGGTACGACAATTCGATTGACCGCATGATCCAGCGGGTCTACGGTCGCGCCGATGCGCCCTGGAGAGATCGTCGTCGCTGTCGAGCAGGTACGCGCCCTGATCGACGAGCAGTTCCCCGAATGGTCGGACCTGCCGATCGTTGCGCAGCCGTTGAACGGCACCGACAACGCGCTGTTCCGGTTGGGTGGTTCCCTGACGGCACGGCTGCCGCGGGCGCCGTGGGCGGTCGACCAGGTGGCGACCGACGCGACCTGGCTGCCGCGGCTGGCACCGCATCTGCCGGTGCCGGTGCCGGTGCCGATCGCGGTCGGCCGGCCGGGCGGGGACTATCCGTGGCCGTGGACGGTCGTCTCATGGCTGGACGGGCGCAATCCGGTAGCCGGGCCCGACCTCGTCGACCTCGCTGTCGACCTCGCCGGCTTCGTACGCGCGATGATGGCGATCGACCCGATGGACGGGCCAGTCAAGGAGGGGATTCAGCGCGGCGTACCTCTGGCGCAGCGGGACGAGCTGACCCGCCGGTCGATCGCGGCGCTGGGCGACCGGATCGACGGGCGGGCGGTGAGCGCGGCGTGGGACGAGGCGATGACGGCGGACGAGTGGCCCGGACCGCCGGTGTGGCTGCACGGTGATCTCCTGGAAGGCAACCTGCTGGTCGACCGGGGCAGGCTCACCGGCGTGATCGACTTCGGCGGTCTCGGCCGCGGCGATCCGGCGGTCGAGGTGCGGCCGGGCTGGAGCCTGTTCGATGCCCGCGCGCGGGCCGCCTACCGGGAGGCGCTCGGGTTCGATGAGGCGACCTGGGTGCGCGGATGGGCCTGGATGCTGTCGGGCTCGCTCTACTGGTTGGCGGACCTGTGGGATTCGATCAGCAAGGATGACCGCGAGGACACGATTCGCTACATCGACTACCTCGTACGTCACCGCCACGACTGACCTGTGGTGGCCGCCCTGTCACCGTCGGGCGACGCCCCGGACGGCAGTAGAGGGTTTCGAGCAGGTACACCGGCGGCACAGGCGGGCGGTCGACGCCCGGCCGGACCTGTCTCGTGTCGCGACGGACCTCGACGCGGCCGGGAGCTGGGCGGCCTCGTCGGCCGCCCGGTAGAGGACTGCGGATAATGCCCAGCATGCGTCCGGAAGTGGATCGTGTGGATGACGCCGCAGATGTCGTCGGTAGGCCGTCGGCGGTCGACTCCCTACCGTCGCGCGGGGTAGGTGCGGCCGGGGGTGGCGGGTCGGCGTGGCGGGCGGTCGTCGGGTTCGGTGTGGTGAGCCTGGCCGCGGACATGGTGTACGAGGGTGCCCGCTCGATCTATGGGCCGTTGCTGGCCTCGCTGGGCGCGTCGGCGGTCGTCGTCGGGCTGGTCACCGGCGCCGGTGAGGCGGCGGCGCTGGTGCTGCGGCTGGTGTCCGGGCCACTGGCGGACCGGACCCGCCGGTACTGGTCGTTGACGATTCTCGGGTACGGGCTGACCGCGGTTTGCGTGCCGCTGCTCGCCGTCACCCCGCTGTTGGGCGGCGCCGGCCTCGCCGTCGCCGCCGCGTTGATCCTCGCCGAGCGACTGGGCAAGGCGATCCGTAGTCCGGCGAAGTCGGCGCTGCTGGCCGACGCCGCCAGCCGCGTCGGCCTGGGGCGCGGGTTGGGTGTCCACAAGGCGCTGGACCAGGTCGGGGCTTTCGCGGGTCCGCTGCTCGTCGCCGCGGTGGTCGCGATGGCCGCGGGGTCGCTGTGGCCGGGCCTGGCCGTCCTGACCGTGCCCGGGGTGCTCGCGATGATGCTGCTGCTCACCATCCGCGCGCGGGCGGACGCTTCGCCGGCGGCCGGCGGAGCCACCGCGGTAGGCACCCCGCCGGTGGCGGGCCGGAAGCCGCTGCCTGCCCGGTTCCACGTGTTCGCCGCGGCGATGGCGGTGTGCACGGCGGGTCTGGTGACGTTCGGGTTGATCGGTTTCCACCTCGTCCGCGCGGGCGTGGTCGCGACCGCAGCGGTGCCGTTGGTGTACGCGGCGGCGATGGCCGCGGGCGCGCTCGCCGCCCTGCTGACGGGTGTGCTCTACGACCGGGCCGGGCCGTGGGTGCTGATCGCGTTGCCGGCGCTGGTGGCCGCCGTTCCCGCCCTGGTGTTCGGCGGTGGTCTGCCGCTGGCGGTGACGGGGGCACTCGTGTGGGGTGCGGCCGTGGGGGTGCAGGACTCCACCGTCAAGGCGCTGGTCGCCGATCTCGTGCCGCGGGAGCGTCGGGCCACCGCGTACGGCGTCTTCGCCGCCGTGCAAGGCGCGGGGGCGCTGATCGGCGGTGCCGCGGCCGGTCTCCTGTACGAGTTCTCGCTGGCGGGTCTGGTGGTCGTGGTGGTCGTCACGCAGGCCGTAGCCCTGGTCACGCTCGTGGGCGTCCTGGCAGGGACCCGCCCGGCCCGCTGAAGCCAGCCGCCGACGTCCCGTCCCAGACGGCGGCAGCCGGTGCCGCGTCGCCGGCCGGACCCGGGCCCGTTGTGACGCCGCGTCGCGGCACCGGCATGGGCCTGCCGGCCGCCCGTCGCTACTCCTTCGCCAACTCGGCGAGCTGGTCGAATGTGCGCACGAGGGTAGCGCGCCGCTGCTGCCGGTATTCCGGACCGGGCTCCAAGCCGTCGATCGTCCGGTCCCAGACGGCCAGGTATCTGCTCTTCCAGCCGGCGATCGTCGTCCGGTCGGGCAGGCTGGCCCCGACGTAGTTCTGTCGTGCGATGAGGTGCAGCAGCTCAAGGTTGCAGGGCACCGCGACGCCCCAGTACTCGTCGGGCTCGATGCCGACCGGGTCGCCGGAGATCGCCTCCGTGACCTCGGCGATCAGCCGGTCGGTCAGG
The DNA here is from genome assembly GCF_003664255.1 of Micromonospora sp. M71_S20. Lineage (NCBI taxonomy): Bacteria > Bacillati > Actinomycetota > Actinomycetes > Micromonosporales > Micromonosporaceae > Micromonospora > Micromonospora sp. M71_S20. Next base: position 406,397 of record NZ_RCCV01000004.1, read on the forward strand.
CCCGACAGGTGGTCGGCGGCCGTGTCGTCGTCGAAGTTTCCGCTGCCCCAGGTGCCCACTGATCCTCGCCCTCCCGGCTCCGAACGTCCGCCGCATTGAAGCAGGCACCACCGACACCGCCCGGCAAAATGTTCGGCCACCCGCCGCGTACCGTTTCCGGCGTCGATTCCGGCAGTAGCAATGGCCATCGATATTGACCTTCCACGACGACGCGGACACAATCACGGCACCCACCATGATCCCCTCTGGGAGATGCCATGATCCGTCCCCGCCTGTCGTTCCTCCGGGCCAGCAGGCTGGCCGCGTTCGCCGCGGCCACCGCCGGCGTGCTGCTCGCCTTCGCCGCACCGGCCAACGCCGCCGTACCCACCGGGCGCTACGTCGCGCTGGGTGACTCCTACACCTCCGGTCCGCTGATCCCCACCCAGGTCGATCTGAACTGCCTGCGCTCCAGCCGCAACTACCCGTCGCTGGTCGCCGCCGCCGGCTCGTCGGCGTTCGCGGACGTGAGCTGTTCCGGGGCCACCACCGAGGACATCCTCGTCGGCGGCAGCGGCGCACTGGGCATCTCGTTGCCGCCGCAGCTCAGCGCGATCACCCCGGACACGACGCTGGTCACGGTGCAGATCGGCGGCAACGACATCGGCTTCTCCGGCATCATCAGCGACTGCGCGGAGGCGAGCCTGAGCAGCCCGCTCGGCTCGCCCTGCAAGAACAGGTACACCGCCGGAGGCGTCGACCAGTTGCAGGCCAGGATCGCCGCCACCGCGCCGAAGGTGACCGCCGTGCTGCAGGCGGTCCGCCGGGCCGCCCCGGGCGCCCGGGTCGTGGTGCTCGGGTACCCGGCGATCCTGCCGGACAGCGGCTACGGCTGCTGGCCCGTGGTCCCGATCGCCTACCAGGACGTGCCGTACCTGCGCGGTGTCCAGAAGTCCCTGAACACGATGCTCGCCAACACCGCGGCCGCGAACAACGCCAGCTACGCCGACGTCTACCGGCCGTCGGTCGGCCACGACACGTGCAAGAGCAGCAGCACCCGGTGGGTCGAAGGGCTGATCCCGCAGAACGCCGCCGCCCCGTTCCACCCCAACGCCAGGGGTGAGCAGGGCATGGCCAACGCGCTGCTGGCCAACCTGAACAGCTGACGACGATCCCCACCGACGGGGACCGGCTCATCCGGGCGTGAGGGTCCGGGCCGGCGGCCACGAGGGCCGGGCCCGGTCTCCGCGCCGGTGAGGGCCGCATGACCCGGGTCGCGAGCGCCGCGGCGGGATGGTCGGTGAGCTGCGCCTGGTCCTCGGCCGGGTTGCAGCCCCGACTCCCGCCGCGGCGTGGACCGGGCTCGCCGGCTGATCGCTCCGACAGCGTGCCGTCGGCCTCAGGCGCCGGTGCGAACAGGGGCCGGGCGTCCCCCGGCAGCTCAAGCTCTACCCGGGTACGCACTTCTCCTTCTACACCTAGCCTGGTACCGACGCAGTTGTCTGCTGGTCGACCCAGTACCACAGGCTGGGCGTCGCCGCTCTGCGCCGAACCGCCCGCGACGCGGTGGACGCCGAGCCGGGGACCACGCCGGAGTCCTGACCGCGTCAGCCGTTGAAGTCAGTCATCAGCCAGATCCGGTCGAAGGCGCGCTCGGCCAGATCCGCATGCTTGATCATGAAGTTGACTACAATCAGCGTCTCGCCGAACGCGTCACCCACCTGCCCCTCGTCCAGCCAGACGGTGGCTAGCACGGTGTGCTCGTTTGCGTTGAGGATGGGGTTGTCCGCGCCGCCGGTGCTGGCGCCGCCGTAACCGCCGAGAGAAAACTCGTAATTGTTGTTCTCGAGGTCCCACATCACCTCTCCGATCACTTCCTCGACCTCGTCGTCCAAGCGAAGGTCGAACGGCACCTCGTGCTCGTTCTCCGGAAGGCTCCAGCCGGCACGAGCGTGCAGCAGAATCGGACCGAAGACTGGCACCCCGGGGCTCGGGTGCTCGGTTACCGGAGTGCCGGCCGGCACATGAACGATCCGGCAGTCGTTGGGCGTGAAGTCCGGCTCGACGAAGAACAGCAGCGACCCGTCGGCCGGCAGGTCAAGGTCGTGCCCGTGCGAGGGGATGGCGGCAAGGTCGAGCGTCAATACGAGACACTGCCCGGGAGGCCACTCCTCGCCCTCCGGCAACGCCGCGAGACCGCCGAACCGACCGGCCACAGGCAGGCCGTCGCCCTCTGGAACCAGCTCCGTCTGTGGTCGGGCTAGCCGCACCCAGCGCTCGATCTCGTCCACCGGCACGCCCTTTTCCCGGGCTGCGCCCCGAAACTCCTGTCGTACATCCATGGCCGGGCATGGTGCCTGAAGGGTCCGACAAACATCAGAAGGCCGGTTCGCGGCAGGCGCCGAGGCGCAGCCACCAGGCGGAACGGGGGAGGAGGTGGGGCCTGTCAAACGAACGGCCCTGTCTCACATTTGGTGGTGACGGAGGGTGCTGCTATCCGAGGAGGATGCGGTGGCGGAGCAGGGTGAAGCCTGCTCGTCCGTGCATTTGGCGTGCGATCCGTTTGGTCTTGGTGTTGATGCCTTCGGTGGGGCCGTTGCGGTAGGGAAGCGTGAGCGCGGCGTTCACGGCGTTGCGGTCCCGTTCCATGCCTCGGGTGAAGGCGTGCAGATGAGGTAGATCGCCCGCGCGGACCTGGACCATCGAGAGCCGGTGAAGCCGAGGGCCTTAATCTCGTCGAAGAGGTGCTTGACGCCGACGCCGGGGTCCTCGGCTCGGCGTTTGGGTAGGTGTTCCGGTAGGGGTCGACGAGGTTGGCACGGTACTTGGGGACGCGGAGCATCCGCTCGGGCCGGTCGGCTCGGGCGTAGCGTTTGACGGTGTTCAGGGCTAACTGCAGGCGGCGGGCGGATTCGAGCAGGCCGACGCCCTGGTCGAGTAGGTCATGGATCTGGTGCCAGCGTTGCAGGGTCGTCTGTGCGCGGGCCCGTCGTAGATGGGTGCGTCCAGTACGGGGCCCAGCAGGTGCTGTGCGCCTTTACCTCGCTGAGGGTCGCTTCGCATAGGTTGTGCCATAGGTGCCACCTGTCGGCGACCTGCACCGCGTTGGGCAGGGCACGGCGGATGGCCTCGGCGTAGGTGGCCGAGCCGTCGCGGCACACGACCTCGACGCCGGGACGCTCGCGCAGCCACGCTTCGAGGGTGTCGGCGGTGCGGTCGGGTAGTACGTCGATCCGCTCATGGGTCTCGGCGTCGATCACCACGGTGGCGTAGCGGTGCCGCCGGCGCAGAGCGAAATCGTCTACGCCGATCACCCGGGGTGTCCGCCCGGTGGGCAACGGGATGCGCAGCAGGGTGCGCAGGGCCGTGTGACGGGACAGGCCCATGGCGAGTATCGCCAGCAGACGCGGCCCTGCCCGGCCCGCTAACTCCTTGACCACGGCTTTGACCTGCCTGTTCAGGCGGGCCGTGCGGCGCTGGTATCGCTCCAGCACCCCGGGAACCTGTTCGCGGAAAGTGTGACGGCAGCTGCGCGTGGGGCACACCAGACGCCGCACCCGCACGCGGACCACCACCCGCCGCCCGTCGACCGGAACGTCGGCCACCGTCCGCCAGTGATAGCCGTGGACCCGCCCCGACGAGGCCTCGCACCCTGGGCAGACCGCAGTGTCCCGCGGCGTCCGGGCCCGCACCACGATTCGCTCACCCTCGTCGACCACGACCTCGATGATCAGCGGGGATAACCCCGAGAACACCGCCTGTACAAGCTCGTTGACATCCTCCACATAGGAATGAACGATGCCTCGCCACCCTCCGTCACCACCGAATGTGAGACAGGGCCGTTCGTTTTACGGTCCCGCCGCCGGCGATGACCCCGGAGAAGGTCGCGTATGCCCTGCAGTTGCTCGCCGAGCCGAACCGCACGATGACCTCGATCGCCAAGCTCCTGGGCGTTTCGCGCAGCACCCTGTACAGCGCGCTGCCGGGCCTCATTCCGGCCCAACGCGACGACCACGCTTAACACCGTGGGACGGCCTCGCCCTGGGGGACCACGCCACCGCCTCGCTCTCGGTGCCGGTGCTGTTAAACGAGAGTGTTGCCGGCCTGGCTCCCTGGGCGGCTCGGTCGTCAGCGAGCCTCGCTGAGCCGGGACGCACGCAGGAGGTCGAGTTGGTCGGCGCCGCTGGTTCCCGGGGCTGCCGTGTAGGTGACGATGCGCAGGTCGACGCCGGGTACGGTCAGCACGTCGCAGTCCAGAGTGATGTCACCCAGCTGGGGATGGCTGATCGTTTTGAGATCACCGGTGAGCTGTCCCATGCCCGCCACTGACCACAGCTCGCCGAAGAAGGGTGAGGCCGCCCGCAAGCCGTCCACGAGCGCCGCCAGTTCCGGATCGGCCGGGTAGCGGGAAACTGCGTCGCGCAGGTCCGCGACGATCGCGGTCTCGAAAGCGTACGGGCCCGCTGTCGAGGTGACCGGGCGCAGTTGCCAGCGGCCCTCGCCCGTGCCGAAGAGGGCGCGGGCAAGGTTGCGTTCGGCGGGCGGCAGGCCGGACGGATCGCCGTGCAAAGCCGTCCACATGTCGTTCCACCACAGCAGGCTCCAATCAGCGGCGAACACGCCGATCGTGAGATCGCCGAGGCGGTCGACGAGGCGGCGGATGCTCGGCGGCACGCGGGTGCCGATGGTCTGGTCGCGGGGCGCGAGCAGGCCCGCGGCACGGAAGAGCTGGTCGCGTTCGGCAGGGGAGAGCCGCAGCGCGCGGGCCAGGGCCGAGACCACCTGGGCGGACGGGTTGGTGGCCCGGCTCTGCTCCAGCCGCAGCACGTACTCGTGGGAAAGGCCGGCGAGCTCGGCGAGTTCCTCGCGGCGCAGGCCGGGGGCGCGCCGGCGAGCTGACCGGGCGTAGCCGGTATCGGCCGGGTCGAGGCGGTCGCGCCAGCCGCGCACGAGGGCACCGAAGCTCAGATCGCTCACTCCCCCATGATCGCACCGGGCGTGCCCTGCACCACGGTCACCATCCGGGCGAGCGCGGCGCGCATGTACCTGGCCCAGAGCGGCTTGAACGGCCCGGCGATGATCCAGCGGCGGCCAGGCAACGGCTGGAAATCGTAGGTCCACCGAATCGACGTGCCGGTGCCGTCGGGGAGGAACGACCACTCGCCACGCACCCCGGCGACCAGCTTGGCTAGCACGTTGGTGAAGCCGCTGAGCTCGTAGGCAAACCCGTGTCCGTCCACGGCCTCGGTGAGCCGCTCGTCGGCCTTGGAGCCGTCGGTGAACCAGGCCTGGCGCGAGGTCCCCGGCCGGTCCCAGGCGCCGGTCTGGTCGCGCACCTCCGCGACGCCGGGGAACGGTCCCCACGGCTTGAACACCTGGGCGAGGTCGATCGGCACGATGACCCGGTGGGTGTGGGCGGGGCTGGACGTCGTACGGGCGAAGACGGTGATCGGAACGCTCTTTCTCGTCATGCCACCAGGATCACGGGCCGTGCCCGCCCGAGGCAGACACCTGTCAGTACATACCCTCAAGGTCTCGCCGTGCAGCCTTCCGCACTGCGGCTGAGTCGCCGATGTTGGCTAGGGCGGCAGTCGTGTCGGTGATGAGCAGGGCGACCAAGGTGGTGCCCATACCCGCTAGCTCAGGCTCGGCTTCGATCCGGTGCCGGAGGGAGTGATTGGCGGCGCTGACCGCCTGACCGAGTGTGGCAGCCAGAGAGCTTGGCTCAACTTCCTGGTCGTACCGTCACAGCTCCTGGATCGCCGTCGAGCTAGCCACGTCGCCGGCGACATGCCCTCCGAGTCCACCGGCGACTGCGAACAGCGAATTCCCCACGTAGAGCAGAAACTCGGCCAGACTCCCGACGGCGGGGGGTGGCGTTACGTCGGTCGGGTCCAGGGTCAGCGCAACCGGGAGGCCACCGCCCGCCGCACCGGCACCCGTAACCACCGCTGGAAACCCCGGGTCGGGACCGCGTTCGTGCACACCGTCGTCGATGACCACTCACGGGTGGCCTACGCCGAGATCCGCGACGACGAGAAAGCCGCCACCGCCATCGGCGCACTGCGCCGCGCGGTCACCTGGTTCGCTGCCCGCGGTGTGGTCGTCGAGCGGGTGCTGACCGACAACGGCTCCGCCTACAAGTCCTACGCCTGGCGCGATGCCTGCACCGAACTCGGCGTCACCCCCAAGAAGACCCGCCCCTACCGGCCCCAAACCAACGGCAAGGTCGAACGCTTCCACCGAACCCTGACCGACGGGTGGGCCTTCGGCCGGGAGGACCCAGCCGGCGCCCCGGCCGAACGTGGCGAGCAGCGCGGCGTTCGCCGCGGCCAGGGCCGCCATGGCCTCGGCCCGGTCGCCCGAGCGGACCAGAGCCTGGACCAGCCCTTCCCAGGCGGACTCGCGCCCCGGCTGGTCGGCGAGCAGCGATCGCAGCGCGCCGACCGCGGCATCGGTCCGGCCGGCCTCGACGCACGCGGCGGCGTACTGCTCGACCGCCACCGCGCGGCTCTCGTCGAGCGCGTCGAGGCCGTGGCCCAGCGCGCCGTAGCGGGGCAGCCCCTCGGCCGCCTCGCCGTACCACCGGCGCATCCCGGTGGCGAGCAGGTCCGCGGCCTGCTCCGGGCGTCCCTCGCGGCTCGCGTCGAGAGCGTCGCGTACGTCGGTCTCGAAGCGGTCGAGGTCCAGCTCGCCCGGCTCGACCCTCAGCGCATAGCCGGAGTTCACCCAGGTCAGCCGGTCGCGGTAGGGGCCCAGGGCGACCCGCAGCCGTGCCACGTAGGCCCTCATGTTGACCTGCGCCGACGGTGGTGGCTCCGCCCAGAGACTGCCCCTGAGTCGGTCGGCGGACACCCGCCGCCCGCGACCCATGAGCAGCGCGGCCAGCAGGAGCTGCGGCCGGCCGGTCGGCAGCGCGACGCGGCGGCCGTCGACACACAGGTTCACGGGTCCCAGCAGGCCGAACCCGACCGTCATCCCGCGAACCTCCACGATCATGGATTCGATCTCGCCGATCGTAGAGGCGCTCGTGCGGGCGCCGCGACCGCGCCGATCCGCCTGGCCGCGAGGTGCCTCCGGCCGCGGCCGGAGGCACCTCGCGTCACCGTCGGGCGGGTGTCAGCCGCCGGTGATGGAGAAGGTGGAACCGGGTTCCTTCACGATGTTGCCGTCGGCCGAATTGGTGATGGTGACGTTGGTCAGGACGGCGTTGCCGCGAGCGCCGCTCATGGCCAGGATGCCGGCGCCGTTGTTCGACTTGTCGATCTTCACGTTGGTGATCGCGACGTTCGGCATGTTGCCTCCGCCGTTCTTGAACTGGATGCCGTCGTAGGTCGAGTCGTGGATGTCCGTGTCGCGGATGGTGACGCCGGTGATGTCCGTCGTCGCCGGGAACAACGTGATCGCCCCGAACTCCTGGTCCTCGTTCCAGAAGACGCCTCCGCACCGGAAGAGTGCGTTGTTGGCGATCAGCGTGGTGCCGGAGAAGGGCAGTGGACTGTGGTCGGTCGCCAGCATGATGCCGGGGTAGTTCATCGTGTCGTAGATCAGGTTGTTCTCGATCGAGTTGCCGTGGCCGCCGTAGATCGCGATGCCGTTCGCCCGCCAGGGCAGCTGGATGGTGTTGTTCAGGAATCGGTTGTCGTGCGCGACGTCCACGCTGGCGTCCTTCACCCGCGGGTTGGCCCAGACGGCCAGGGAGTCGTCGCCGGTGGTACGGAACGACGAGTTGAACACCCGGGAGTTACGCGTGCCGTTGGAGAAGTTGATGCCGTCGGCGTACGTGTCGCGGATCCGCATGCCGGTGAACTCCAGCCCGTCGCCGGGGTTCCAGTAGGCGGGCGTGTCGGAGTAGTCCCGCCCGACCCAGGCGCCGACGTTGACGTGCTCGATCCACACGTTGCTGATCTTCGTGTTCCTGCCGAACCGCCCGTTCAGCCCGTGTCCCCGGTTCGCGCGGTTGGTCGTCATGCCGAAGATGGCGATGTCGGAGACCCTGGTGTTGTCGTCGATGTCGAAGCCGACGTTGCCCTCGTGCGGGTGGTTGATGTTGCCCACCACGTTCTGCGGCTCGGTCTGGGTGTAGAGCTGTGAGTGCCACATGCCCGCTCCGCGGACCGTGACGTCCCGGATGCCCCGCTGGTTGTACTGCCCGCGGTTCGGGTCCGGCGAGAGGATCTTCTGTTCCTGCCGCCACTGCCCGGCGGGGATCCAGACGCAGCTGATCACGCCGTTCTGGTCGTCGGTCACCGCGCGCTGGATGGCGGCGGTGTCGTCGAGCCCGTCGTTGGGGATCGCGCCGTAGGCCGTGATCGAGGTGCACTCGGCCGGCTTGGTGGCCGGGGGCGCCACCTGCTCCAGGTCGATCAGGTCGATGATGTAGAACGACGCGGTGTCGGTGGCGTCCCGCTGCAACTTGAACCTGGTCCCGGCCGGCCAGGACCGCGACAGCAGGGCGTGCGACTCGTCGAACAGCCGTCGGGCGTCGGCCTGCGGCGTGTTGGACAGCGACTCGGTGTCGTCGGTGGTGCCGTACAGCCAGCTGTTCCGCGACGAGAGCGTCAGTTTCTGGGCGAAGACGTCGTTGATGTAGAGGCTGATGCTGGCGTTGATGCCGCCGCCGCCCGGGGCGTCGGGAATGGAGTTGCGCACCACGATGGAGTTCGACGGGTTGGTCGAGGTGAACTCGACGAACTGCCCGGTGCTGTTCAACCGCACCGACTTGCGCCCGGAGGACTCGGTGGCGAAGTTGGTGTGCCCGAACGTGCGCAGGGGGTCGGCCTCCAGCAGGGTGCCCTGGTAGCGGGCGGCTTCGGCCTCGTACTCGACCCATGGCGTGGCCGCGCCACGGCCGACCACGATGGCCTGGGAGAACGAGTTGTTGGTCTCGTTGGTCTCGGCGACGACGTTGGTGGCGTCGGCGGTGGCGGTGATGGTCGCGCCGCCGGCGGTGGCGGTCCAGCTCCCGCCGACGGCCACGTTGACCGTCGCGCCGGCGGCCACCGCGGGGGTGCTGGCGCTCAGCGTCGTGCCGCCCACCGTCACTCGGGTCACGGAGGCGGCGGGGGCGCTGGTGATGCCGCGGTTCCTGACCGCGACGGTGAACGTGACCGCCGCTCCGACGGCCGGGTTGGACGGGTTGGAGGTGACGCCGACGACCTGGAGGTCGGGGCCGGGAGCCTGGGTGATGACCAGCGGCGTGGCCGAGGTGAAGCTGTTGTTGTCGTTGTTCTGCTCGGCGACCGTGTTGGCGGGGTCCACCACCGCGGAGACGGTGTGGCTGCCCATCGCCTGCGTGCCGATGTTCGCCGAGACGGTGGTCGAGGCGCCGGCGGCGAGCGCGGCGACGGAGGCGCCACCCACCACGGTGCCGCCGAGCTTGAAGTCCACCCTGGTCGCGCCGGCGGCCGCGGTCCCCGTGTTCCTGACCGTGGCCGACAGGGTGATCGGGGTGGCCTCGCTCGGCGTCGCGGGGCTCCAGCTCGTCGTCGTCACGACGAGGTCCGGGTTCGGGGCCCAGGATCCCCGCACCTGGAGGTCGGCGACCTGCCCGCCGGGCGCGCCGGTGTTGCCGAGGAACCTCAGCTGTACGTCCGCGACCCGGCTCGTGACCGGAATCGTCACGGAGTTCTGGTTGCTCGCCGGGTCGAAGGCGTAGCTCGTCGCGGCCTTCAACGAGGTGAAGCCGGTGGCCGTCTGCGCGCGGCCCAGGATCTCGATGTTCTGCGTGCGGGCGCCCCAGACCGGGTCCGGGTTGAGCTTGACCACGACCGCCGTGACGTCGGCGTCGGCGCCGAGCTTCACCGTCAGGGTCGACGGGAATCCGGCCGACTCCCAGTAGGAGCTGGGGCTGCTGTCGTTGGCGTTGGCCGCGACGAAGGTGAAGACCGACGAGGACGCCTCGATCGGCTTGCCGCCGGCCAGGTTCGTGCCGCCCGGGACGCCGGGGTCGCCACCGCCCAGGCCGTCCACGCCGTAGACCTCGAACTCGGAGATCTGGGCGGCGGGCCAGCCGGTGTTGCCGGTGATGGTCAGCCGCACGTGGCGGACGGCCGTGGCGGCGAAGTCGATGGTGACGGTGTTGGCCGTCGCCGGGTTGAACACCCGCCCGGCCGCCCCGGAGAGCGTGCTGAAGGTGCTCCCGTTGGTGCTGCCCTGCACGGCGATGGTCTGGGTACGGGTGCCCCAGTCGGTCGAGGGGGGCAGCTTCAGCTTCACCTGGTCGACGGTGACGCTGCTGCCGAGGTCGATCTGAACCCACTGCGGGAAGGCGTTCGACGGGCTTTCCCAGTACGTCTGCTGGTTGCCGTCGTTGACGTTGGCCGCGACGTAGCCGCCGTTGGATCCGCTGGCCGAGACCGCCTTGCCGGGCGACAGGTTGGGGCCCCCGGCCGCGAGCGCCGGGGTGGGCGAGACGGCCGTCAGGCCGATCAGGCCGGCCGCGAGGAGACCGCTGAGCAGCCCTCGGCCGAGTTTCCTTCGTTTCATGGCGTCCCTGTTCTGTGAGATCGGCGGTGGATCTTGCGGCGCGGTCTGCGGCGTCCGGAAGCAGGTGGCGTTGTCAGGAAATTCCAATGGTGCGATCGGCTTCTTGCGCTGTCATGCCAACTTATTTCGCGTGATGCCCGTCAATGTTTCAGATGGGTCGCCGGTTCGTCAACGGCTGCGGGGCGACGAGGAGCTCCATGTCGTCCGATGGCGCTCACTGTGCCGGCGGTCCGGTCGCCGGGACCCGCCATCACGCGGGCGGGGTGACGAATGCGCCGTGTTCGGTGCCGGTGGGCACGAGCTCGCGGGCGGCGAGCCAGGCCGCCGCGGCGGCGGGGTCTCCGGCGATCGACACCGGGCGGCGTCCGAGGCGGGCCGCCAGCGCGGCGCGAAGCTCCGGCGGGCCGGTGAGCAGGCCGCCGGCCAGGACGAGCGGTCCGCGACCGGGCGGGACGGCACGCACGGTGGCGGCGAGCCGGTCGGCGGCTGCCTCGATCAGGCGGTGCGCGTCCCGGTCGCCGACGCGGGCGGCGTCGAGCACGAGCGGGGCCAGCCCCGCCACCCGGTCGCGGGGCAAGGCGTAGAACGCGGTGACGAAGCCGTCGGCCGCCGTGCCCGTCGATCCGGCGGCTGGCTCGACGGGCTTCCCGGGGGAGGCAGGGGCGGGACGGGTGTGGACGGGCGGGGTGGCGGCGCGGAACACGGCGTTGGACACGGCGTCGACCAGTGGCCCGCCCGCGCGGCGGCCGGTGGTCAGCGCCCGGGCGGTCAGCCGTGCCGCTTCGAGGCCGAGCCAGAAGCCGCCGCCCTCGTCGCCCAGCAGCCAGCCCAGCCCGTCGACGGTACGGCCCACCGCCCGCTCGACGATCTGCACCGCGACGGCCCCGGTCCCGGCGATCAACACCGTGCCCGATGGCGCCGGTGATCCGGCCGCGAACGCCACCACCGCGTCGCCCACCGTCCGCAGCGGACACGTCAGCCCGGTGGCTCGCCAGGCGTCCAGGTAGATCGCCGCCACCGCCGGCCGGTCCAGGGCCGACCGTCCGGCCAGTCCCACCACGGCCCCCGCCACCCGCGCCGGGTCGTGCCCGGCGAGGGCCTCCCGCGTCGCCGCGACCAGGGCGGAAGCTGCTTCGGCCGGCGGCTGGGTGGCCGGGTTGCCGGCGCCGGCCCGGCCGCGGCCGACGACCCGCCCGTCGGGCGTCGCCACGACCGCCCGGGTCGCCGAGCCGCCACAATCGGCACCGAAAACGAGGATCGTCGATGTGCAAAGTATTGACATCAATCAACGTTCAATCATAATTTTGCTCACCACAAGAGTGAAGTGAAAGGAATGCCGATGGCCGGGACCGGGTTGTTGGGCCGTGTCCGCACCGAGCTGCCGACCCTGCCCGAGGCTCTCCAGCGGGTCGGTGAGCGGCTCCTCGGCGACCCCGAGGAGACCGCGCGGTCCACGATCGTCGACCTCGCCGAACGGGCCGGCACCTCGACGGCCACGGTCACCCGTTTCTGCCGCACCTTCGGCTACCGGGGGTACGCCGAGATGCGGGTCGCCGTCGCCACGGAGACCGGTCGGGCGGCGCAGGCCCGCTGGGACACCGACATCGACCGCGAGATCGGCCCCGACGACCCGCTCGGCCATCTGCTGGACGTCGTCGCGTCGGCCGACGGGCGGGCGATCCAGGACACGGCCGGCCAGGTCGACCTCGCCGCCGTCGACCGGGTCGCGGCGGCCGTGGCGCAGGCGCGCCGGGTCGAGCTGTTCGGGCTGGGCAGTTCCGGCAACGCGGCCCGCGAGATGGCGTTCCGCCTCGAACGGATCCGGGTGCCGTGCTGGCACCGCCCCGACCCGCACACCGCGCTCACCAACGCGGCACTGCTGGAGCCGGGCGACGTGGCGATCGGGCTGTCGCACAGCGGCCGCACCCGAGAGGTCATCGAGGTGCTCTCCGAGGCGGCCGACCACGGCGCGCTGACCGTCGCCGTCACCTCGTTCCCGCGCTCGCCGCTGGCCGAGGTGGCCGACGTCGTGATGACGACCGCGGTGCAGGAGACGACGTTCCGGCTCGCCGCGCTGTCGGCGCTGCACTCCCAGTTGCTCGTGCTCGACCTGATCTACGTCGCGGTCGCGCAGCGCACGTACCGCCGTACCACCGCGGCCTTCGAGGTGACGGCCCGTGCGGTCGCCGCCCACCGCCTGCCCGACGAGAGCCGCCGGCCCCGGCGGCGTCACCGACCGGAGGAACGATGATCGGCGCCCAGGAGTACCTCACCGCGGTCAACACCGCGATCGCGCATGTGGCCGCCACCCAGCAGGACGCCGTGCGCCGCGCAGCCGACCTGCTGACGGCCGGGTTGCGCGCCGGCGGGGTGGTGCAGGCGTTCGGCAGCGGCCATTCGGAGGCCCTGGCCATGGAGATCGCCGGACGGGCCGGCGGCCTCGTGCCGACCAACCGCATCGCGCTGCGCGACATCGTCCTGTACGGCGGGGCGGAGCGGGCGTCGCTCGACGACCCGTTCCTCGAGCGCGACCCGGCGGTCGCCCACCGCCTCTACGAGCTGGCCCCCGTCAAGCCGGACGACGTGTTCGTGATCGCGTCGAGTTCGGGCGTCAACGGCGTGGTGGTGGAACTGGCGCGCCTGGTACGCGAACACGGCCACGGGCTGGTCGCGATCACCTCGCTCGCCCATACGAACGCCGTCCCGCCGCGGCACCCGAGCGGCCTGCGGCTGGCCGACCTCGCCGACGTGGTACTCGACAACGGCGCCCCCTTCGGGGACGCCGCCCTGCCGATCGAGGGCGGGGGAGCGGTCGGCGCGATCTCTTCCATCACCGGTGCGCTGCTGGCCCAGCAGGTCGTGTGCGAGGTGGTGGCCCGGCTCGTCGCCGCCGGTGAGACGCCCCCGGTCTACCTGTCGGCGAACGTACCCGGCGGAGACCGGCACAACCAGGAGTTGGAGGCGCGGTACGCCGGGCGCATCCGGCGTGCCGCCTAGAGAAGGCGAGCCCAGTCATGAACCCCTCTTCTCCGCACGGACGCCACCCCACCACCCGGCGCGCCGTCCTGCGCGCGAGCGCAGCCGTCGCCGCGGCCGTGCCCCTGGCCGGATGCGTGACCGCCGGCGGCGGTGACGACGGCGCCCCCGCGGCCGAGGGCGCGAAGAGCGCCGAGAACCCGCTCGGCGTGCCCGACGCGGCACCGCTCGAGGTCGTCATCTTCAAGGGCGGTTACGGCGACGACTACGCCGTCCACGCCGAGAAGCTCTACCAGGAGCGGCATCCGGGTGCGACGGTCGACCACAAGGGCATCCAGAAGGTGGGCGAGGCGCTTCAACCGAGGTTCGTCGCCGACACTCCGCCGGACGTCGTCGACAACACCGGCGCCGGACGGCTCGACCTCGCCACGCTCGTCGCCGCCGGCAAGCTCACCGACCTGAGCGAACTGCTCGACGCCCCGGCGCTCGACGGCGGCGGCACGAAGGTGCGCGACACCCTGCTGCCGGGCGTCGTCGACGACGGCACGTTCGACGGCGTCCCGCGCACGCTCAACTTCACCTACACCGTCTGGGGGCTGTGGTACTCCCGGTCGCTCTTCGCGCGCAACGGCTGGACGTTCCCGACGACCTGGGACGCGATGCTGGCGCTCTGCGCCGAGATCAAGAAGACCGGCGTCGCGCCGTGGACGTACCAGGGTAAGTACCCGGAGTACGTCAACGACCCCTTGTTGGCCATGGCGGCCAAGGCCGGCGGGGCCGATCTCGTCAAGGCGGTCGACAACCTGGAACCGAACGCGTGGAAGCAGCCGGCGCTGCTCGACGCGGCCACCGCCGTGGCCGAGCTGGCCGGGCGCGGCTACCTCCTGCCCGGCTCGGAGGCGTTGTCGCACACCGAGGCACAGGCCGCCTGGTGCCAGGGCCGTGCCGCGATCATTCCCTGCGGGTCCTGGCTGGAGGCCGAGCAGAAGGGCATCGCCCCCGACGGCTTCGACATGGTGATGGCCCCGGTGCCGTCCCTCGGCGGCGGTGACCGGATGCCGGTGAGCGGGCTTCAGGCGGCCAGCAGCGAGTGCTTCATCGTGCCGGCGAAGGCGAAGAATCCGCGAGGCGGTCTGGAGTTCCTGCGCGTCCTGTTCTCGAAGTCGGCCGCGCGACGGTTCGCCGAGCTGAACTCCACCCTGCCCACGGTGACCGGTGCGACCGACGGTCTCACCCTCTCCAGCGGGCTCGGCTCGGTGAAGGCCGCCGTCGACGCGGCCGCCTCGCACACGTTCGCGTACCGCTTCCGCACCTGGTACGCGCCCCTGGCCAAGGCGGTCGACGACGCCACCGGCGAGCTGGCCACCCGGCGCGTCACGCCGGCCCAGTGGGCCGACCGGATCCAGCGGGCGGCGGACCGCGTCGCGGCCGACACCGCCGTCACCAAGTACGAGCGGTAGCGATGACGACCGTCCGATCCGGCCGGAACCGGTTCCTCGCCGGCGCGATCCTGCCCGCTCTCGCCCTGTACGCGGTGTTCGTGCTCTCGCCGTACGCCCAGGCGTTCTACCTGGCTCTCACCGACTGGACCGGCGTCTCCGGCGAGGTGGGCTTCGTCGGGCTGGACAACTTCCGCCGGCTGGCCGACGATCCGCTGTTCCGCGCCGCTCTGCGCAACAACGGACTGATGCTCCTCGTGGTGCCGGCGGCCACCATCGCCCTCGGGCTGCTGCTGGCCGCGCTCGTCTCGTTCGGCGGGCGCGGCGGGGCCGGCGGACCCTCCGCCGTACGCGGCGGCGAGCTGTACAAGGTGGCGTACTTCCTGCCGCAGGTGCTCTCGCTGCCGATCGTCGCGGTGCTCTGGCAGTTCGTCTACGGTCCCACCGACGGGCTGCTCAACGGCGCTCTGCGCGGGGTCGGGCTCGACGCGCTGACCCGCAGTTGGCTCGGCGACCCGGCCGTCGCCCTGTGGGCGGTCATGGCGGTGCTGGTCTGGTCGTCGGTCGGCTTCTACATGGTGCTCTTCGGCGCCGCCATGGAGTCGATCCCGCGCGAGGTGCTGGAGGCGGCGGTGCTGGACGGCGCCGGGCGCCTCGCCGTCCTGTGGCGCGTCGTCGTGCCGCTGCTCTGGGACAACGTCCAGGTCGCGTTCGTCTACCTCGGCGTGCTCGCTCTGGACGGCTTCGCGGTCGTGCAGATCATGACCGTGGGCCCGGGCGGGCCGGACGGAGCGACCGAGGTGATGGGTCTCGGGCTCTACCGCAACGCCTTCACGTACGGGCGGTTCGGCTACGCCGCGGCGATGGGCGTCGCGCTGTTCTTCCTCACGCTCGCCGTCGCCGTCGTGGCGTTGCGGGCCGGACGCCGGGAGCGGGTGGAGTACACATGACGACCATCATCGAACGGCCCGTCGACGCGAGACCCGTGTCGCCGACCCGGCGCCGACGCCGCAGCGGCACCTGGGGCCCGCACGTCTTCCTCGTGGCGTGGGCGGCGATCGTCACGTTGCCCCTGCTCTGGGCGGTGGTCAGCTCGCTCAAGACCGACCGCGAGATCCTCACCAGCCCGTGGACGCCGCCGGCGCAGCCGCGGTTCGACAACTGGTCGCGGGCCTGGGAGCAGGCCGCCATCGGCCGGTACGTCGGCAACAGCGCGATCGTCGTCGGGGCGGCGCTCGTCCTCACCATGGTCCTGGGTTCGACCGTCGCCTACGCCCTGGCCCGCTACCCGTTCCGGGGCAACCGGATCGTCTACTACACGTTCGTCTCCGGGCTGCTCTTCCCCGTGTTCCTGGCCCTGGTGCCGCTGTTCTTCGTGGTCGAGCAGCTCGGCCTGCTCGGCACCTACCCGGGCCTGATCCTCGTCTACACCGCGTACGCGCTGCCGTTCACGGTCTTCTTCCTGCACGCGTTCTTCCGCTCGCTGCCGACCGCGCTCGCCGAGGCGGCGTTCCTCGACGGCTGCTCGCACTGGGGTGTCCTCGTCCGCGTGATGCTGCCGCTGGCCCGACCCGGCCTGGTGAGCATCGCCATCTTCAACTTCCTGGGGCTGTGGAACCAGTACCTGCTCCCGCTGGTGCTCAACCCCGACCCCGACCGGTACGTGCTCGCACAGGGCCTGGCCGCGCTGTCGGTCAGCCAGGGCTACCGCAGCGACTGGAGCGGCCTCTTCGCCGGCCTCACCATCGCGATGCTGCCGGTGCTCGCCGCGTACGTGCTCTTCCAACGGCAGATCCGCACGGGCCTCACCGCGGGGGCGATCAGGTAGGCCCTTCCGTCCGGCTCCACCGCGCGGGTGGTCGTCGTCGCCCGCCCGCGCGTACCCCTTTCCCTCCCACCGTGAGGAGACCCCCCATGTCACGGAGATCCCGCGCGGCCATCGCCGCCGCGTCGGCGGCACTCACCGCCGTCGCCGCGTTCGCCGCATTCGGCCCCGGTGGCAGCGCCGCCGCCGCGGCCGAAGCCTGCGGCGTGCTGTTCGACGACTTCGCGTACGCGTCGTCGGCCGACCCCGCGCTGCCCGCCCGCAACTGGACGGTGCGCACCAACGCCGGCGGCCCCGGCGTGCCGGGCGCCTCGTGGCCGGCGTCCAACATCTCGTTCCCGACCTCCGGCGGGCAGAAGGTGCTCCAGCTCGCCGCCTCCACGGACGGGACGGCCGCCGGCACCAGCCACGCCGAACTGTTCCAGCGCCGGGCGTTCTTCGAGGGCACGTACGCGGCCCGGGTGCGCTTCGCCGACGCGCCGGTCGCCGGCAACGACGGCGATCGGCTCGTCGAGACGTTCTTCACGATCACCCCGCTCGACCGTCCGATGGACCCGAACTACGGCGAGATCGACTTCGAGTACCTACCCAACGGCGGGTGGGGCGAACAGGGCCCGATCTTCTACCAGACCACCTGGGAGACGTACCAGAACGAGCCCTGGGTGGCCGACAACACCCACACCGCGCAGCGCCGCAGCTTCGACGGCTGGCACGACCTGCTGTTCACCGTCTCCCAGGGCCGGGTGAAGTACTACGTCGACGGTCAGCAGGTGGCCGATCACGGCGACCGGTACTACCCGGAGACGCCGATGTCGATCAACTTCAACCTGTGGTTCATCGATCTGGCCACCCACACCGGCGGGCGCAGCACCTACCATCAGCAGGTCGACTGGCTGTACTTTGCCGACCGGCAGGTGCTCACGCCGGCCGAGGTGGCGGCGCGGGTGGCCGGCCAGCGGTCCGCCGGCACCACCCACACCGACACCGTCGGCGCGGGCGGCGCCTGCCCCACGACGCCGCCCAGCACGTCGTCGCCGTCGCCCACCGGCGTGCCGTCCTCGCCGCCGCCGTCGTCCCCGCCCCCCTCGTCGCCGCCGCCGGTGAACTGTGCAGGCGCGCCGAACTGGGACCGGGGCACGGTGTACCTCGGCGGCCAGCGGGTGCGGCACAACGGCCGGCTCTGGCAGGCGAACTGGTGGACGCTCGGCTCCGAGCCGGGGCTCACCGCGCAGTGGCGCGACCTCGGCCCCTGCTGACCCCGTGACGGGCCGCCGCCGTCACCAGGGCGGCGGCGGCCTGCGGCGGTCGCGGGGCGGCCGTTGTCATCTGACCAAGCGCTTGTTAGGTTGACGGTATGGAGTTCGCTTTCCCGGCCGGCGCCACCGTCGTCGTCACCGGTGCCGGCAGCGGGATCGGCCGGGCGACCGCGCTGCTGGCCGCCCGGGTCGGCCTGCGGGTGGCGGCCTGGGACCTGGCCGGCGACGCGGTGACCGGCACCGCCGACGAGATCACCGCCGCCGGCGGCAGCGCCGTCGCGCGGGTGGTCGACGTGGCCGATCCGGTGGCGGTGCGAGGCGCGTTCGTCGCCGGCGGCCCGGCCACGTACCTGGTCAACAACGCCGGCCCGGCCAGCAGCGCCGACCTCGGCTTCGACCGGGCGCTCGCGCTCACCGTGGGCAGCGTGCGGACGGTCACCGACGCCTGGCTGGCCAGCCGGCCGGGTGACGGAGCGGCGGTGGTCAACATCGCGTCGGTCGCCGGCAACCTGGTCGGCACCGACTCCGCCTGGTACTGCGCGGGAAAGGCGGCCATCGCCGGCTACACCCGGCACCTGGCCACCCGGCTCGCCCCGGCGGTGCGGGCCAACACCGTCGCGCCCGGTCTGATCGACACCCCGCGTACGGCCGGGTTCGCCGCCTCCGGGTTGGGCCGGGACCTCGTGGCCCGCAACCCGATGGGGCGGGCCGGCCGGCCGGAGGAGGTCGCCGGCGCGGTGCTCTTCCTGCTCTCCCCGCTCGCCAGCTACCTCAACGGCGTGCTGCTGCCGGTCGACGGCGGCTGGATGGTCACTCAGTAAGGGGGCAACCGATGCCAGAAGCCGTCATCGTCGCCGCGGCCCGCTCACCGATCGGGCGGGCCGGCAAGGGCTCGCTGGTCGGCGTGCGCGCCGACGACCTGATCGCCGACATCGCCCGTGCGGCCCTGGCGCAGGTTCCCGCGCTGGACCCGCGGACGCTGGACGACGTACTGCTCGGTTGCGCCCAGCCGGCCGGCGAGCAGGGCTACAACCTGGCCCGGATGCTCGCCCTGCGGCTCGGCCTGGACGGGGTGCCCGGCGCCGTGGTGCAGCGTTACTGCGCCTCGTCGGTGCAGACCACCCGGATGGCTCTGCACGCGATCAGGGCGGGGGAGGGGCACGCCTTCCTCTCGGCCGGGGTGGAGATGGTCTCCCGCTACGACCGGGGCAAGGCCGACGGCATGCCCGGCACCCACCACCCCCGCTACGCCGTCGCCGAGGAGCGCACCGCCGCCCGTGCCCGGGGCGGTGGCGCGGACTGGTCCGACCCGCGGTCCGCCGGTGCCGAGCCGGACGTCTACATCGCCATGGGACACACCGCCGAGAACGTGGCCCAGCACTGCGGGGTCAGCCGCCGGGAGCAGGACGAGTTCGCCGTCCGCAGCCAGAACCTGGCCGAGAAGGCGACCATGGACGGTTTCTGGGCCACCGACATCACTCCGGTGACCCTGCCCGACGGCACGGTCGTCGACCGTGACGACGGCCCGCGTGCGGGCGTCACCCTGGAGAAGGTCGGCGCCCTGAAACCGGTCTTCCGGCCGGACGGCACGGTCACCGCGGCGAACTGTTGCCCGCTCAACGACGGCGCCGCCGCGCTGGTGGTGCTCAGCGACACCCGCGCCCGCGAGCTCGGTCAGACCCCCCTGGCCCGGGTGGTCGCCACCGGAGTCTCCGCGCTCAGTCCGGAGATCATGGGCCTCGGCCCGGTGCAGGCCACCCAGCGGGCGCTGGCCAACGCCGGGCTCACCATCGGCGACATCGACCTGGTGGAGATGAACGAGGCGTTCGCGGCCCAGGTGATCCCGAGCTACCGGATGCTCGGCATCGACCTGGACCGGCTCAACGTCCACGGCGGAGCGATCGCGGTCGGGCACCCGTTCGGCATGACCGGGGCCCGGATGACCACCACCCTGATCAACGCGCTGCGCTTCCGCGACCGGCAGTTCGGGCTGGTCACCATGTGCACTGCCGGCGGACAGGGAATGGCGCTGATCATCGAGCGGCTCTCGTGATGCCGGGCGTGCTGGCCGGCAAGGCCGTCGTGATCACCGGCGCGGGGCGTGGCCTCGGCGAGGCCTACGCCCGGCTCGCCGCCGCCGAGGGCGCCTCGGTGGTGGTCAACGATGTCGACACGGCGGCCGCCGCGTCGGTGGCCGGGGCGATCGGGGCGCTGGCCGACGACTCGGACGTCGCCACCTGGACCGGAGCCGGCCGGTTGATCGACAACTGTCGTCGCGCGTACGGGCGGGTGGACGGACTGGTCAACAACGCCGGGCTGTTCCGGCTGGCCGGTCCCCGGGAGCAGGACCCGGAGGAGTTCCGCCGGGTGCTGGAGGTGAACCTGCTCGGCACCGCCTACTGCGGACTGCACGCGATCCGCGCGATGCTGGAGCAGGGCGGCGCCGGTTCGGTGGTGAACGTGACCTCCGGCTCCCAGTCCGGCACTGCCGCCCTCGCCGCGTACGGTGCCAGCAAGGGGGGCGTCGCCTCGCTGACCTGGTGCTGGGCGGCGGACCTGGCCGACACGGAGGTACGCGTCAACGCGGTCTCGCCCAATGCGCACACCCGGATGGCGGACGCCTTCGAGCGGCATCTGGGCGCCCGGGCCCGCGGGCAGAACGTGGGCAAGTCGCCGGCGAGCAACGCGCCGGCCGTCGTGCACCTGCTCTCCGACGCGGCGGCGGGGATCTCGGGCCGGATCGTCCGGGTCGACGGCGACGAACTGTCGCTGGTGCAGCCGCCGCGCACGGCCGTCGCCGTACGGCTGCCGGAGTGGACGGTCGCGGCGGTGGCCGAGGCGTTCGCCGGTGACCTGCGCCAGCAGCCGTGACCGGGCCCGGCCGGGAGCCGAGAGTCCGGCCGGGAGCCGTGAGGTCTGGCCGGAGCTGCCCGAAGCCTGGCCGGCGCCGGTAGCCGTCAGTCCTTGGGGCGGCTGATCAGGCCGTCCAGGAAGAGTGACGTGCAGTCCTCGGCCAGGCTGGAGATCGGGTGGTCCGCGCTGGGCTTGAACCAGCGGACGGACAACCACACCGCGTCCCGCATCAGGCGGTAGAGGATCTTCGGATCGACGTCGGCCCGGAAGGTGCCCTCCGCGATGCCCGCCTCGATCACCGTGAGCCAGACGTTCTGCACCTGGCGGCCGGCGTTGCGCAGGTAGTCGAACCGGTCGAACTGGAGCAGGAAGTTGACGTCGTTCTGGTAGATCTCGGTGGCGTGCGGGTGCGCCTCGACCACCTCGAGGGAGGCGACGATCAGGTCGTGCAGGCGCTGGCGGGCGTCGATCTCCTCGGCCAGGACCTGCTCGTACCGGTGCTGGAGGTCCTTGAGGAAGGAGGAGACGATCTCGTCGACCATCGTCTCCTTGGAGTCGAAGTGGTGGTAGAGGCTGCCGGAGAGGATGCCGACGTCGTCGGCGATCTGCCGGACCGTGGTCGCCGCCACGCCCTTCCTGGCGAACAGTGCGGCGGCACTGGCGAGGATCGCCTCGCGCCGGACTCCAGGCTCTCGCGCCATGTTTTCTCACAGACGGACTCGACGGAACAGGGGCCTTGGTCGTTGGACGTCCGACGGGTCCTCCCGCCGGACGGCCTCCGGAGTGTACCGGCGGCATCGACAGGTCGTGCCGCTCGTCGTACAGGGTAGCGTAACCAACCAAGCGCTTGGTAAGTTGCTCCACGTGCCTCCGGGGATCGAGTTGCGCTGACGTGCGCCGACCGGTGGGGGCGACCGCGGACGGCCGGGCGGACCGGCGGCGAGAAGGCGGCGATGGCTGACGAGCGGATGACCCAGGACGACGTCGTGACGGAGCTACGCCCCGCAACGACCGTCGCGACCGGTGGCGGGGTACTGGTCCAGCCGAACCGGTCGGTGCGCGACGCCGCCACCCGGGGCGGCACGACCGTGGACGGCCCGCCCCGTGGCGGTGCGGTGGACCGATGAACGGCCGGTACGAGGGCAGGGTCGCGCTGGTCACCGGCGCCGCCAGCGGGCTGGGCCGGGCCACGGCCCGCCGACTCGCGGCCGAGGGTGCCCGGGTCGCCTGCCTCGACCTGCTCGCCGACGACGCCGACCTCGGCCCGGCCGGCCTGGCGATCGCGGTTGACGTCCGGGACGAGGCGGGCATCGCCGAGGCGGTCGACCGGGCGGTCGACTGGGGCGGTGGCATCGACCTGGTGGTGACCGCCGCCGGGGTCGCCTCCTTCGGCCACACCACCGACGTCGCGCTCGCCGAGTGGGACCGGTTGCTGGCGGTCAACCTGACCGGCACCTTCCTGACCGCGCGGGCGGCGCTGCCGCACCTGAGCGCGCGGCGGGGCGCGCTGGTCACGGTCGCGTCCCTGGCCGGAGTGCGGGGCTACCGGTACAGCGCCGCCTACTCGGCGGCCAAGGGCGGGGTGGTCGCGTTGACCCGGGCGCTCGCCGTGGAGTACGCGCTCACCGGGGTCCGGGTCACCTGCGTCTGCCCCGGGTCGATCGACACGGCGTTGACCCGGAACCTGACGCCCGTGCCGGGGGCCGACCCACGACTGCTGGCACACGGCCGGGCACTGGTCGACCCGCCGGTGTCCCAGCCGGAGGAGATCGCCGCCGCGGTCGCCTATCTCGGTTCACCGGAGGCGAGGTTCGCCACCGGAGCGGTGCTGCGAATGGACGGTGGGGCAGGTGTCTGAGTTCTCCTCGGCGACGATCGAGCGGTACTACGCCGACGGTTCGTGGGACGCCGACACGATCGGCGACCTGGTGGCGCGCAACGCCGTCGCCGCGCCGGACGGGATCGCCTTCCACGCCCCGGAGGGGGCGCTGACCTGGCGCGAGTACGACGCGGCGGCGACCCGGCTGGCCGGGGCGTACGTGCTCGCCGGCTGGGCGCCGGGGCAGCCGCTGGCCGTGCTGCTCACCGGTGGCGCGCTCACCCACGTCGCGTACCTGGCCGCGCAGCGGGCCGGCCTGGTGACGGTGGGGCTGAGCCCTCGCGCCGGGGACGCCGAGATCAGCCATCTGCTGCGGCACACCGGCGCGGTCGCGCTGGTCAGCCGGTCCCGTCACCGGGGACGACCCGCCGGGGAGATCGCCCGGCTCACCGGGGCTCCCGAGCACCTGGAACTGGACCTGGTCGACGCGGTGCCGGTGCTGCGCCGGGCCGGCGTACCGCTCACGGTGCCGACGGTGGCGCAGGCCGTCGGGCTGCTCGCCGGCCGGGGTCTCGGCCCGGACGACCTGTTCTTCCTCAACTCCACCTCGGGCACCACCGGGCGGCCCAAGTGCGTGCGGCAGAGCATGAACGTGCGCAAGTACTTCGCCGCGCTGGCCGCCGAGGCCGGGGCGTTCGGCTCGGAGGAGGTGGTGCTGAGCGCGCTGCCCGCACCGTACGGCTTCGGGCTCTGGAGTGCCCACGTCATGCCCGCCCGGTACGGGTTCACCACGGTGCTGAGCGCCGAGTTCGACCCGGCCGGGACGCTGGACCTGCTCGAACGGCACCGGGTGACCGTTCTCGCCGCCGTGACCAGCCAGTTCATCATGATGTTGAACCACGAGTCGTTCGCCCGGCGTGACCTCGGCTCGCTGCGGGTGCTCTTCACCGGCGGAGAGCGGGTGCCGCGGCACCGGGCGGAGGAGTTCGAGGAGCGGACCGGCTGCGCGGTCCTGCAGTTCTACGGCTCGAACGAGGCCGGGCCGATCTCGGTGACCCGGGTGGCCGACCCTCGTCCGGCGCGGCTGGGGACGGCCGGTCGGCCGGTGCCGGCGATGCGGCTACGCCTGCTCGACCCAAACGGTGACCCGGTGACCGAGGGGCCGGGCCAGGTGGCGGTGAACGGTCCCGGCTGCACCTCCGGGTACTTCCGGGACGAGCCGGCCAACCACCTGCTGTTCCGGCCGGACGGCTGGCTGCGCACCGGGGACCTGGGGCGGCTGGACGCCGACGGGTACCTCTCGATCACCGGGCGGACGGCGGACTTCATCATCCGGGGCGGGCACAACGTGAGCGCGCCGGTGGTCGAGGAGGCCGTGGGCGGGCATCCGGGCGTGGCCCAGGTCGCGGTGGTCGGCATGCCCGACGACGTGCTGGGGGAGCGGGTCTGTGCCTTCGTGGTCACCCGCGACGGTGTCGGGCTGACCCTGGACGAGTTGCGGGTCCACCTGGAGGCGGCGGGCGTTTCCAAGGTCAACTGGCCGGAGCGGCTGGTCGGGCTGCCCGTGCTGCCACTGGGCGCCGGTGGCAAGGTCGACAAGTCGGCCCTGCGGGCGCTGCTCTGAGCGGTCGACGGCGGGCCGGCCCGTCGGGTGCGGTGTCGGCGACGGCGCGGGTCGCGACGGACGGCGGCCGTGGGCCGGCTCAGTGCCCGACGGCCCGGATCAGGGTCTGGGTGACCTGGCCGTCGCCGACGGTTCGTCCGCCGACCGACGCGGTCACGTCGAAGGTGACTCGTCGGCCGGCCACGACGGCGACCGTCGCCACCACGTCCACCCGTTCCCCGGCCAGGGCCGGGGAACGGTGGTGCACCCCGATCCAGGTGCCGACCGAGGCGGCGCCGGGGGTGAGGCGGGGACGCAGGATGTCGGCGGCGGTGTCCTCCAGCAGCCCGATCAGGGCCGGGGTGGAGAGCACCGACGGGGCGCCGGGCACGTGGTCGGTGAGCATTCCCGCGCCGACCTCGAACGACCGGTGGGTCCGGTCGCCGGGCTCGACCGCCACGGTCAACAGGTCGGCCGCCGCCGAGGTCCGCCAGATCCGCATTCCGCCTCCTTGACACGTCTCGCTGTCCGGCCACAGAATGCCATAAACAAGCGCTTGTTTGGTAGGGGTGGTGCAGGTGAACCAGGTCTCGGCTCTCTATCCACCCGGGACGGCCCCGGACCCCGGCAGCGCCCACGAGCGCTACGTCGCGGACCGGCTGGCCGAGGTGGGTCGCTGGGGCGCCGACACCCTGGTCGACCGGGTACGCCGGCACGCCGGCGCCATCGGCGAACGGCCCGCCTTCGTCGCCGGCACCGAGCGGGTCAGTTGGCGGCAGCTCGACGACCTCTCCGACCGGCTCGCCGCGGTACTGCTCCGCCAGGGCCTCGCCCGGGGCGAGCGGGTCGGGGTGCTGCTCCCCGACGGGGTGCTGGTGCACGTCGCGTACCTGGCGGCGCTGAAGGCCGGCGTCGTGGTGGTGGCGGTCGGGCCGCGCGCCGGTCGGCTGGAGGTCCGGCACCTGCTCACCGTCAGCGGCGCCACCGCGCTGGTCAGTCTCGCCGAGCACCGCGGGATTCCGGCCGCCGAGCTGGTGGACGGGCTGCCGTTGACCGTACGGCTGGAGTTGCCGGCGACGCTGGCCGACGTAAGTTGGCCGGCGCCGACGGACGCCGAGCGTCGACTGATCGCCGGGCGGACCCTCGGCCTGGGCGAGATCCACCTGCTCAACGGCACCTCCGGGACCACCGGCATGCCCAAGTGCGTCGTGCACAACCAGAACCGGTGGATGTACTACCACCACCTCGCCGTCGACGCGGGCGCGCTCACCGGCGACGACGTCTTCCTCACCCTGATTCCCGCCCCGTACGGCTTCGCCCAGTGGACGGCCAACTTCACGCCCACCCTGCTCGGCGCGCCGACCGTGGTGATGCCCAGGTTCAGTGCCACCGGCGCGCTGGAGTTGATCGAGCGGGAACGGGTCACCGTGCTCTGCTGCGTCAGCACGCAGTTCATCATGATGCTCAACGCCGACCCGGGCCGGTACGACCTCAGCTCGCTGCGGTGCATGTTCACCGGTGGCGAGGCGGTGCCGTTCGAGCGGGCGGCCGACTTCGAGCGTCGTACCGGTGCCCAGGTGCTGCAGTTCTTCGGCTCGAACGAGACCGGGGCGCTGTCTCGTACCACTGTGGACGACTGGATCGACGCCCGGCTGCGCACGGCGGGCCGGGTGATCGACGAGATGCGGGTACGGCTCCTCGCCGAGGACGGCACCGACGTCACCGCCACGGGTGGCCCCGGGCAGGCGGCCTGCGCCGGCCCGGCCACCTGCCTGGGCTACTTCGCCGACCCGGAGGCCAACGAGCGCCTCTTCACCCCGGACGGCTGGATGCTGACGGGGGACATCTGCACCGCCGACGAGCGGGGCTACCTGCGGGTGGTCGACCGCAAGCAGGACTTCATCATCCGGGGCGGCAAGAACGTCAGCGCGGCGGCGGTCGAGGACCAGGTCGGCACCCACCCGGCGGTCGCCCTGGTGGCGGCGGTGGCGGTGCCCGATCCGACGTACGGCGAGCGGGTCTGCGCGGTGGTGGTGCCGCATCCCGGGGCCACGCTGGACCTGGACGGGCTGCGGGCGCACCTCGCCGAGCGGGGGGTGTCCCCGGAGAACTGGCCGGAGCGGCTGGAACTCGTCGACGAACTGCCGCGCGGCTCCGGCGGCAAGATCGCCAAGGCCGAGCTGCGCGCGCGGCTGCGCGCCGGCTGACCGGCGACACTCCGGGCGCTGACACCACCCGGGAGCCGGGCCCACCGCCTTGACCCGGAGCGACCCGCCCCGGTCGCGCCGCGCGCCCCGCCTGGCCCCGGCTACGGCAGTTGGCCGGCCACGTTCCGCAGCGACTCGCGGATCCGGGACCGCTGCACCTGCCCGGTGGCCGGGGTACGCGGGATGCTGGGCAGCACGACCACCCGGCGCGGCTGCTTGAAGCCGGCCAGCCGGCCGGCCACGTGGCGGCGTACCGCGTCGACCTCCGGCGCAGCGGCGCCCGGCGCCAGCACCAGCACCGCGCAGACCACCTCGCCCCAACGACCGTCCGGCAATCCGATGACGGCCACGTCGACGACGCCGGCCAGGCCGTGCAGGGCCGCCTCCACCTCGACCGGGGAGACCGACTCGCCCCCGGTCCGGATGACCTCCCGGGCCCGGCCGGTCAGGTAGAGGTATCCGTCCTCGTCGAGCCAGCCGAGGTCGCCGGAGCGGTACGCGCCGTCCGGCAGCGCCGCCGCGGTCTCGACGGGCAGCCGGTGGTACCCGGACATCAGCGCCGGCCCGGTCACCTGGACCTCGCCGATCCGACCGGCGCCCCCCGCCGCCACCCAGAGCGCACCCGGGAAGGCTGGCCGTCCCACACTGCCCGGCCGGCGCGCGAGGTCCGTGTCGTGCAGCGCCGCCATCCGACCGGCCTCGGTGGAGCC
Organism: Micromonospora sp. M71_S20; assembly: GCF_003664255.1. NCBI lineage: Bacteria > Bacillati > Actinomycetota > Actinomycetes > Micromonosporales > Micromonosporaceae > Micromonospora > Micromonospora sp. M71_S20. The sequence goes on from NZ_RCCV01000004.1 coordinate 433,552, forward strand.
GTACAGGATGGTCGTGGTGCTTGCCGGCAGCCGGCGCTTGATCCGGTCGACCAGCTCGGCCGGCACGGCCGAGGTGCCGGTGTCGGCGTGCCGCAGCGCGGAGAGGTCCGCCCGGTGGTGTTCTGGATCGAGCAGCCGTTCCCAGACCGCCGGGATGCAGTAGAGCGCCGACGGGTGTTCGGTGCGGACCACGTCGATGAGCGCGACCGCGTCGGCCCGGGGTACCAGGTGCACGGCCGTCCGGTTCTGCCACGCCTCCAGCACGTAGTGCCAGCCGCCGTAGTGGTAGAGCGGGAAGCTGCAGAGCACCCCGCCCGAGCCCTGGATCCCGGTGGTGAAGGTGCCGCCGCCGGGGGAGGCCCGCAGCCAGCTCGCCCGGTGGCTGACCAGCGCGCCCTTCGGCTGGCCGGTGCTGCCGCTGGTCAGGTAGATGATGTGCGGGTCGGTGTCCGCCAGCCGGTCGGCGCCGGCCGGCGCGGTGGCCGAGGCGCGCGCGGTGAGCGCATCCAGATCGCTACCCCCACCCGAGGTGGCACCGACCCGGGCGAACGGCACCCCGGACAGCGTCCCGGCCGGACCGTCGGGCCGGTCGCTGACGAACAGCCGGGGCTCCAGGTAGGCCAGCACCGCCTCGGCCTCCGTGGCGGACAGGGCCGGGTTGACGGGCACGAAGACGGCGCCGAGGCGGGCGCAGCCCAAAAAACCGTCGAGGGTACGCAGGGTCGGCGCGGTCGACCAGGCCACCCGGTCGCCGGCCCGCACCCCCAGCCCGGCGAGCGCGTTCGCGGTCCGGTTCGCCTGCCGGTCCAGCTCGCCGAAGGTGATCCGCCGCCCGCGCAGGGTGGCCGCCACGGCGGTCGGTGTCATCCGGGCGGTCAGCCGGACGATCTCCCCGATCAGCAGGCTCACGGCCGCCCCCAGTCGACGTCGAGCCGGACCTGGACCGGATTGATCGCCCCGTGCGCGGCCTTGTCCCGGGTGATCCGCACCGCCTCGGGTATCGCCTCGATCCCGGTCGACCAGTGGGTGATCAGCGGCTCCACCTCGACGTCGCCCCGGGCGACCAGGCGCAGGGCGTGTGTGAAGACGCTACCGGAGGGGGAGTAGCCGCCGGCTCCGGAGCGGGGGTGCAGCAGGGAGACCGACCGTTCGCGCAGCAGACCGAGGGGCGCCGGCACGTCGTCCGGCAGCACCGAGACGCCGACGACCCGACCGCCCCGGCGGGCGCAGCGGGCGGCCAGCTCCAGGGTGTCCGCACCGGACAGCCCGAGCCCCGGCGACCCGCCGGCCGTCTCGATCACCACGTCGGCGCCGATCCCGTCGGTCGCGTCGTGGACCGCCGCCAGCACCGGGTCCGCTGCGGCGGCACCGGCCGCCGCGGCGTCGATGACCAGATCGGCCCCGAACCGCCGGGCCAGGGCGAGTTTGGCGGGGCTCCGGCCGCTGACCGCGACCAGGCCGGCGTTGCCCCGGCGGGCGACCTGGACCGCCAGCAGGCCCATCACCCCGGCGCCGAGGACCAGCACCGTCTCGCCCGGCGCGACGGCGGCCAGCGCGTGCGCGTGCAGCGCCCCGGCCAGCGGTTGGATCGCCGCCGCGGCCGCCGCACTCACCCCGGGTGGGACGGGCACCACGGCCGTCTCAGGTACGACCAGTCGTTCGGCCAGGGCACCCGGCCGGGTGAACCCGATGAACTCGGGCCGGACGCAGGCGTCGGTGCGGCCGTTGCGGCAGGCCGCGCAGTGTCCACAGACCAGGGTCTCGACGGCGGTGACCCGGTCACCCGGCCGGTACCGGCGCACCCCGGGGCCGACCGCCCGCACCACGCCGCAGAACTCGTGGCCGCCGAAGCGGACCGGCCCGGTGGCCAGCGCGTCGGCCAGCCGTCGGTGCAGGGCGACCGGTTCGCCGGCGATCAGCATGCACTCGGTCACGCTCGGCTGTACGCAGCAGATGTCGACCAGCACCTCGCCCGGCCCGGCCTGCGGATCGGGCACCTCCTCGACCCGGAGGTCTCCGAAGCCGTGCAGAACAGCGGCGCGCATCGTGTTCCTCTCGACGGCTCGTACCCTGCCCTTGTCTCGCGGTTAGATTTTGTATTCAATATCCAAACCAGGTCAAGTGCCGAACTCAGGAGGACGCATGGAGCGGGAACTCGTGGTCACCGGGGTCGGTGGCCAGGGCATCCAGTTGCTCGCCAAGACCCTCGCCCTCGCCGCGACCCGCGCGGGGCGCTACGCCATGCTCACCGCCGACTACGGCGGCGAGATGCGCGGCGGCCCGTCCCGGGCCGGTGTGGTGATCGGTGACGAGCCGCTGCGGAGCCTGCCGGTGCTCGCCGCCGCCTGGTCGGCGATCGTCGTGCACCACCGGTTCAGCGGGCCGGCCCTGGCCCGGCTGCGCCCCGGTGGACCGGCCGTCGTCAACGTCCCGCTGGTCGACCCGGGCAGCCTGCCGGCGATGACGGTGCATCCGGTGGACGCCACCGCCGTGGCGAAGTCGGTCGACGCGCCGCAGGCGATCGGTTTCGTCCTGCTCGGGGCGTACAACGCGGTGACCGGAGTGGTCGACCCGGCCGCCCTGGTCGAGGCGATGACCGAGTTGCTGCCGCCGTACCGCCGCCAGCACGCCCCGGCCAACGCCCGCGCGCTCGCGGCCGGCGCCGCCGTGCCGGTCGTGCCGGTCGGCGCCACGGTGGGGGTGTCGTCGTGACCCGGGAGCTGCTGGAGGGCAGCGCCGCCATCGCCGCCGCCGCGATCACGGCCGGCTGCCGCTTCTTCGCCGGCTACCCGATGTCGCCGTTCACCGGGCTGCTGGAGAGCATGTCGCGCGAACTGCCGGCGGTCGGTGGGGTCTGCGTCAACGCCGAGAGCGAGATCGAGGGCGCGAACATGGTGCTCGGCGCCGCCGCGGCCGGCACCCGGTCGGCCACCGGCTCCTGCGGGCAGGGGATCGCGCTGATGCAGGAGACGATCGCCGAGGCGGCGCTCAACGAGACCCCGTTCGTCGTCTTCAACATGGCCCGCAACCAGCAGGACTACTTCCAGTGCACCCGGGGCGGCGGCTGGGGCGACTACCGGACCATCACCCTCGCGCCGAAGGACGTGACCGAGGCGGTCGAGCACACCCAGTTGCTGTTCCATCTCGCCGAGCTGCACCGCGCGCCGGTGATCCTCTACGGCGACCCGTTGATCGCCCAGACCCGGATCTCCGTCACCGTGGCGCCTCGCGACTACGGGCCGTTGCCGGCGCGGGACTGGGTGCTCGACGGCACCGGTGGCGGCACCGGCCGCTCCCGCCAGGTCTGGACCTGGGCCATGGGCAAGGCCACCGACCCCGGGCCCGGACCGGACCGGCACTGGCGGGCCGTCGCCGACAAGTTCGACGCCATCGCCGGCGTCGAGGCCCGGTTCGAGCAGGCGTACGTCGACGACGCCGAGACGGTCGTGGTGGCCTTCGGCACGGCGGCGCTCTTCGTCGAGTACGTGGTCGAGGAACTGCGCGCCGAGGGGCACCGGATCGGCTGGTTCCGCCCGGTGTCGCTCTGGCCGTTCCCGGGGGAGGCGCTGGCCGCCGCCACCACCGGCGCCCGCCGGGTGCTGGTGTTCGAGCTCAACGCCGGCCAGATGCTCGACGACGTACGCATCCACGCCGCCGACCGGTCGGTCGTCCGGTTCATCGGCGGGGTCAGCATCGCCGAGTCCGGCCTCGCCTACGGCGACCTGATGGACGCCCCGGTCATCCGCGACCGGATCCTCGCCGCGCTCACCGGAGGTGTCCCCGCATGACCCGGGAACAGATCATCATCGACACCAGCGGCCCGCCCGCCGGGCCCGCCCGCAAGGTGGCTGACCCGAAACCGTCGCTGCTGCTCGGCGAGCACTCGCTCTGTCCCGGCTGCGGCGAGCCGGTCGCCCTGCGGCTGCTGCTGGAGGTGTTGCAGGAACTCGACATCGTGCAGCGGACGATCGGAGTGGTCGGGCACGGCTGCTACGGCAGCTTCGTGCGGATCATGGACGTCGACGTGCTCCAGTGCCTGCACGGACGGGCGCCCTCCTGCGCCACCGGCATCAAGCGGGTCCGCCCGGAATGCGCCGTCTTCACCATGCAGGGCGACGGCGACATGGCCAACGAGGGGTTGCAGGAGGTGCTGCACGCCGCCGCCCGGGGGGAACGGATCACCTGCGTCCTGCTCAACAACGGCGTCTTCGGCGACACCGGTGGCCAGCTCACCGCGACCACCGTGCTCGGTCAACGGACCAAGACCAGCCTCGCCGGTCGGGAGGCGGAGACGCACGGGTACCCGATCCCGGTCGCCGACCTGGTCGCCAGCCTCCAGGGGACGGCGTACGTCGCCCGGGGCACGGTCTCCACCGCCGGCGGGGTGGCGCAGACCAGGCGGATGCTGCGTAAGGCCTTCGAGGCGCAGCTCGCCGGTGCCGGGTTCAGCCTGGTGGAGATCCTCACCATGTGCCCCACCGGGTGGTTCGTCCCCACCGCCGAGGGGCCCGGCTACCTTGGCGGGTCACTGGAACAGACCTATCCACTGGGGGAGTTGGTCACATGACGCCGCTGGTACGGGCGAAGGCGGGCGAGGCCGTCGCCGGCTACATCCTGGGGCTGCTGTTCGACGGCACGCTGCGCAGCGGGGACCGGATCGACCTCGACGGCATCGCCACGACGCTGGGTGTCAGCCGGGTGCCGGTCCGGGAGGGGCTGATGCAGCTGGAACGGGACGGCCTGGTCAGCATGCCGCACTACCGGGGCGCGTTCGTGGCCGAGTTCGACGCCGGCACGGTGCGCGAGGCGTTCGAGCTGTACGGCATGCTCAGCGCCCTGACCAGCAGTCGGGCCGCCGCCTCGGGGGACGCCGGGCTACGCGAGACGCTCGACAAGCTGATCGAGGCGCTGGTCGACTGCGGCCAGGTGGACGAGTTCGAACGGCTGGCTCGTGAGTTCCGCAAGGTGGTCAATCTCGCCGCCGCCGGCCCGCACCTGCGCGCGCTGCTGCGTACCTTCAGCGGGCTGGTGCCGGTCGCGGCGAGGTTCTCGATCGAGGACGCGATGGACGACGAGCGGGCGGCGCTGTGTCGCGAACACGCCGCGCTGGTCGCCGGGGATCCCGAGGCCGCTGCCGCGGCGAGCCTCGACCACGTGCTCATGACCGCCGAGAACGCCGTGCGGGCGTTGCGCCGGCGCGGGGTGTTCACGGCGGAGACGCCACCGCCCGCGGCCGGGGAGAGCGACCGGTTGCTCGGCATCGTGCAGGCGACGAGGGGAGGAGCCCGCCCGTGACGACGCAGGAGGGCCCGGCCAGGGCCAGCCGGGGCACCCTGATCATCGACACCGAGAAGTGCAAGGGCTGTGACCTCTGCGTCCTGGCCTGCCCGCCCCAGGTGCTGGTGATGTCCGCCGAGGTCAACGAGAAGGGCTACCGGTTTCCCGAGTTGACCCCGGGCTGCACCGGCTGCACCGCCTGCCAGATGGTCTGCCCCGACTTCGTCTTCTCCGTCTACCGACTGACCCCGGTCACCCGCTGACCGGCGAACTCCGCCGGCACGAGATCCCACCGGCCCGGGTACCCGCCACAGCGGGCGCCCGGGCCGGGTCGTGGCTGGCCTGCGCGTTGCCCCTCGGCGCGCGGATGACCGACCGCCGGCAGGTCGGTGGGCGCTGCCGGGACGACGGCCTGGTGGTGGTCGTCGTCGACCTGGCCGGTACCCGGCTGCTCGGCCGGATTCCGGAGCCGCCCGCCTGGCCGCCGGGCCGAAGGGGAAGTTGGCGCCCATACCGCCCGATCGGGCCCCGACCTGCGGCGGAACCCCGACGCAGACGAGCGCCCTTCTTGATTTCTTCGTAACTTGCGCGTCGCATTGTGGTGCTTGACACACGGCCATGCCGGCACCATCATGAGAAGCAACCAAGCGCTTGCTAGGTTTCTCGCGGAGGGTGACATGTCGCCGGAAACGTCGGCGTCATCGCGGGCGCGACGGCGGTAACCGGGCGGCGCGCCGGGGACGGTCAACGGGCTCCGGCGCGCGCAGTCCACAACTACCTATCACTGACAACCGGCAAGGCAGGGATAGCAGTGGTCGTATCGAGAATTGGTTCCACCGGTCTGGCGGCGGGTCTGGCGGCCCTGCTGGCCCTCACCGCCTGTGGTGGAGGCGGCGGTGACAGTGACAAGCCCACCGACGGCACCGCATCAGGGGCGCCCATCATCATCGGGATGGACGAGGACAGCACCGGTCCTGGCGCGTCCTACAGCACCATCGCCGGCAAGACGATCAGGCTGGCGGTGCAGGACATCAACGACAAGGGCGGGGTGCTCGGCCGGCCGTTACGCCTCGTCGTCGAGAACGACGAGAGCGACCCGACCAAGGTGCCCGCGGTGTTGCAGAAGCTCTCCGGCCAGGGTGCCAAGGCGCTGCTCCTGCAGAGCGGCAGCGCGGCGATCATGCAGGCCAAGTCGACGCTGACCCAGCTCAAGTTGCCGGCGATCGCGCCGACGGGCGTCACCGCCACGCTTGTCGAACCACCCAACAACGAACTCATCTACATGCTCGCCAACACCACGGCGGACTGGGCCGAGGTCTACTGCGGCGCGTTCAAGGCGGCGAACATCAGCAAGCTGGGTGTGCTGACCGACGACACCACCACCATCGCCGCGCTCAACAAGTCGCTGCTCGGCGGGCTCTCCTGTGTCACGGTGGTGGCCACCGAGAAGGGGGCGGCCAACGCCTCCGACCTCTCCGCGCAGGTGGCCCGACTCAAGAACGCCAATCCGGACGCCGTCCTGGTGACCAGCGTCGGCGGCTCCTTCGAGGTGCTCGCCCAGAACACCCTGGCCAGGCAGTTCTCCGGCAAGCCGCGCTTCTCGCTGGCCTCGATCGGCAACCAGCCGTCCTCGTGGAAACTGGCCAACGCCGGTGCGCTCAAGGGCCTGATCTTCATGGGGTCGATCAACTCGGAGAATCCCCGCACCCAGGCTCTGACGAAGTTGCTGAAGGAGAAGAACGGCGACGACTACGAGGTGACCGCGTACGACGCGCAGGCGTGGGACTCGGTGCAACTGCTCAAGCTGGCCATCGAGAAGGCCGGCGGCCCGGACGACCCGGCCAAGCTCAACGCGGCGATCCAGGGGATCACCGGCTACCAGGCCGCCTTCGGGCAGGGCAACTTCACCCTGTCGTTCTCGGCGACCAAGCACCTCGGCGCCGACGGGCTCTGCGGGCTGTCCCTGATCGAGTTCGGCGACGACAACAAGCCGAAGGGACCCTGGTCCACCTTCCAACCGCCCTGTTCCGGTTGACCGGCGCAGGGGCCGGTCCTGCGACCGGCCCCTGCGGCAGTTCCCGAGGAGTTTCCACATGACAGACCTCCAGCTCTGGCTCTCCGCGATGGAGATGGGCTGCTTCTTCGGCATGCTGGCTCTGGCCTACTACCTGGTCCAGGTCGGCGCAGGTTTCTTCAACTTCGCCATCGGCCCCTACGCGATGATGGGCGGGCTCTGCACGAGCTGGTTGGTCATCGAGTACGACCTCGGCGTCTGGCCCGCGGCCGGGATCGCGGTGGCGGTCACCCTGCTGCTGGCAGCCGGCACCGAGCTGGGCGTGGTCCGGCCGGTGCAGCGGCGCAGCGGCGGCGGCGAGCTGCCCGCCCTGGTGGCCGTGGCCGCCGTGCTCTTCACCATCCAGCAGATCGCCGGGTACCTCTTCGGCCATCCGACGCTGCCGGGCCAGAGCCTGGCCACCTTCGATCCCCTGCCGATCGGCGGCATCGTCGTCCAACCCAGCTCGCTACTGCTGATCGTGGTGACCGTGCTGACCTTCGGGGTGACCGCCGTCTGGATCAGAGCCACCCGGACCGGCCGGCTGCTGCGTGCGGTGGGTGACAGCAAACAGGCGGCCTCGCTGCTCGGTCTGCCGGTCAACCGGATCCGACTGGTCGCCTTCCTGGCCGCCGGCTTCCTCGCCGCGGTGGCGGGTCTGCTCTTCGCGCCGAAGGCCGGGGTGCACTCGCTCTCCGGCCTGCACTGGTCACTGTCCGGTTTCCTCGCGGTGGTGATCGGCGGCACCGGCTCGGTCTGGGCGCCGCTCTTCGGGGGCATGCTGCTCGGCCTGGTCGAGGTGTTCCTGCCCTACTACTTCGGTGGCCAGTCGCACGTCTACGGGATGCTCCTGATCGCGCTGCTGTTCTTCGCCTTCCGTCCGCAGGGCCTCTTCGTCAGGACGGTGCGGGCATGACCGACGTGAGCGCCCCCCACGCCGCAGCCGCGCGCCCGCGGTGGGACATCCGGCAGGTGCCGGGCATCGGTGGCCTGGGCCTCGGGATTGCCGCCGCCGTGCTGATCCTGACCTGGGTCGGCTCCGACGGTTACCGGCAGACGCTGGTCACCGCCAGCGTCACCTACGCGCTGATCGCCCTCGGGATGTACGTGCCGTACCTGATGGCGGGCTCGCTGTCGATGGCGTACAGCGCCTACGCGGGCATCGGCGGGTACGCGGTCGGGCTGATCTCGACCCGCACCGACCTGCCGCTGCTGCTCGCCTGGATCGCCGGCCCGATCGTGGCGGCGGTCATCGCCGTCCTGCTGGGCCTGGCCACCCGGCGGCTGTCCGGGTTCTTCCTGGCCGCGGTGACCCTGCTCTTCGGGATGGCCTTCACCGCGTTCCTCATCGACGGCGAGCGGCTCACCGGCGGCTCCGGCGGCGTGGGCAACCTGCGCCCGCTGCGCCTGTTCGGCTGGATGCCGAGCCACTACCAGGTGGTGGTCGGCTCGGTGATCGTGGTCTGTGTGGTCGCCTTCCTGCTGGACCGGTTGCGGCTGTCGCCGTGGGGCGTGATCGTGCGGACCATGCGGGACGCCCCCCGCGCGGTGGAGGCGGCCGGCGTCCGCGTACCGATGATGAACCTGGTCGCGTTGGCGCTCGGCGCGGCCATCGCCGCGGTCGGCGGTGGCCTCTTCGCCTACTCGGCCGGCAGCATCACGCCGGACACCTTCACGCTCAACATCGTCTTCCTGGCCATCTTCATGCCGTTGATCGGTGGCTCGGGCACGCCCTGGGGCGCGGTCGCGGGTGCGGTGCTCGCCGTCGAGCTGACCCTGAACTTCCCGGCGATCCAGGCCAGTGGCACGCTGCTGCTCGCGTTGGGGGTCCTGGTGATCATGCTGGTCGCGCCGAAGGGCGTGATCGGATACGCCGACAAGTTGAGACGGCGCGCGATGACGCTGCCACGGAGGAGGCGTACCGGTGGATGAGACGAAGCTTCTGGTCGGTCGTGGCCTGACCAAGCGGTACGGCGGGGTGACCGCGTTGGCGGACGTCTCGTTCGAGCTGCGGGCGGGGGAGATCCTCGGGTTGGTCGGCCCGAACGGCGCCGGCAAGACGACGCTGGTGGACCTGATCTCCGGTGCGCAGGCGGCCACCGCCGGTGAGTTGCTGCTGCGTGGGCAGCGGCTCACCGGGCCGGCCTCCCGCCGGGCGCGCGCCGGGCTCGGCCGCACCTTCCAGTACCCGCAGCTCGCGCTGCACCTCAGCGTCCGGGACAACCTGCTGCTCGGTCGGCACGCGCAACGGCACAACACGCCGTGGCGGATGATCGCGGGTGCGTTCACCGGCGTGCTGCGGCCGGAGCGGGCGGCCGACCGCGAGGGCGTCCGCCAGTTGGCGCACGAGCTGGGCATCGAGGGTCTCGACCGCGAGGCGGGCGACCTGACCCTCGGCGAGCAACGACTCGTCGAGGTCGGCCGGGCGCTGGGCCAGAACCCGGTGGTGCTGCTGCTCGACGAGCCCTTCGCCGGCTCCGACGCGCAGGGGGTGGCCGGTATCGCCGACGTGATCCGGACGGTCCAGCGGCGGGGGCACGCGGTGATCCTGGTCGATCACAACGTGGACCTGGTCGCCCGACTGGTCGACCGGGTGCTGCTGCTCGACCGGGGCAGGGTGGCCTTCGACGGCGATCCCGCGGAGTGCCTGGCGAGCCCGCAGATGCAGGAGGTCTACTTCGGCTCGACCGACGCCGACGAGGACGAGGATGCCGACGCGGCGACCGCTGCGGTGGCCGACGACGCGTCCGCCGGAGCCGACGCCACGGCGCCGTCCGACGGCAGCGTGCCACGCCAGGGGAGGGTGGAGGATGTCCGCTCATGAGTTGAGGGTGGAGGGGCTGAGTGTCCGGTACGGGCACGCCAGCGCCCTCACCGACGCCGCGGTGACCGTGCCGGGCGGCACGGTCACGGCGCTGGTCGGGCCGAACGGCGCGGGTAAGAGCAGCCTGCTGCTCGCCGCCTACGGCTCGGTGCCGGCCACCGGGCGGGTGTTCCTGGACGGTGACGATGTCAGCCGGCTGCGGCCGGCGGCCCGGGCGCGGGCCGGGATCGCGATCGTCCCGCAGGGGCGGCAGCTGTTTCCGCATCTCGACGTCGTCGACAATCTCCAGGTGATGGCGGAGCTGCTGCACCTGCCCCGTAGCGCGGTGCAGGGTGCGCTGGACCGGTTTCCGATCCTCCGGACCCGCCGGCGCAGCCTGGTCGGCGTGCTGTCGGGCGGTGAGCAGCAGATGCTGGTGGTGGCGCGGGCGCTGATGGGCTCGCCCCGGGTGCTGCTGCTGGACGAGATGACCACCGGGCTGGCCCCGCTGGTCGTGCAGGAACTCGGCCGGACGGTGACCGCGCTGGCCGCCGAGGGGGTGGCGGTGCTGCTCGCCGAGCCGGCGCTGGGCGTGCTGCGTCGGATGGTCTCCCGGGGCTACGTCCTCGTCCGGGGCGAGGTGCTGACCTGCGAGGAGGGCGGCGGGCGGGCCCTGGACGACGCGTACCGCGCCGCGATGGGTGTGCAGCGTCCTCGGGAACTGCGCCCGGCGAGCTGAGTGGGTCGCATGGGGTTGAAACTCGGCGTACTGCCGGTGCTCGGCGGGCCGGGCGCCGCCGAGCCCGGGGTCACCGCCGCCTTCGTCCGACAGCTGGAGAGCTTGGGCTGCGAGTCGGTGTGGGCGGTCGAGCACCTGCTGGTGCCCGACGCCTACCACTCCAGCTATCCCTACGACGCGAGCGGCCGGATGAGCCTGCTGCCCGGCGACGACATCCCCGACCCCCTGCACTGGTTGACCTTCGCGGCGGCGCACACCAGTCGGCTGGTGCTCGGCACCGCTATGCTGATCCTCCCGTTGCACCACCCCGTCGCCCTGGCCAAACGCCTGGCCACGCTCGACGTGCTCAGCGGCGGCCGGCTGATCGCCGGGGTCGGAGTCGGCTGGCTGCGCGAGGAGTACGACGCCGTCGGGGTGCCCTTCTCCGACCGGGGCCGGCGGGCCGACGAGTACCTCGACGCGCTGCGGACGCTTTGGTCCGACGCGCCGGCCACCCACCACGGCGCGACCGTGCACTTCGACGCGGTGCACAGCGCGCCACGCCCCACCCGGCCCGGAGGAGTGCCGATCATGATCGGCGGGCACAGCCGGGCGGCCGTCCGCAGGGCCGCCCGCTACGGCACCGACTTCTACCCGCTCGGCGTCGACGCCGCCGGCCTGGCCGAGATGCTGGAACTGCTCCGAGTCGAGTGCGCGGTGCTCGGCCGGGATCCGGTTGAGGTGGCGGTGACCTCGCGGGCGCCGGCCACCCGGGCCGAGGCTGACGCCCTGCGGGAGTTGGGCGTGGCGCGGGTGGTCATCCGGGTCGACCCGCGCGACCCCGAGCGGGTCGCGGCGACGGTGGACCGGTACCGACACGAGGTTCTGGGGGAGTGACCGACCGCCTGCGCACCGCGGGGTGGCGCGGGGCTGCGGCTGCTTGACACCCTCGTGGCGGAACGGGACGATCCTGCGCGACCCCTCGCAGGCGGTGCTCATCCGGGCGGGGTTCGTGTCGGCCGGGTCGGCAGCGGGACGGGCCGGCTGACCCGCTCGTACCCGAAGGAGACGCATGGCGAAGCTCATCTACTCGATGGTCACCTCGCTCGACGGCTACGCCGAGGCGGCGGAGGGCGGCCTCGGCACCGGGGCCGACGATCAGGAGGTGCACACCTTCATCAACGACCTCTTCCGCCCCGTCGGCACGTACCTCTACGGCCGACGGATGTACGAGACGATGGTCTACTGGGAGACCGCGCACACCGAGCCCGACCAGCCGCCACACATCCTCCAGTACGCCCGCGACTGGCAGGCCGCGGAGAAGATCGTGTACTCCACGACGCTGGAGTCGGTGTCCAGCGCGAAGACCAGGATCGAGCGGACCTTCGACCCGGCCGCGGTGCGCAAGCTCAAGGCCGAGGCTGATCACGACCTCACCGTCGACGGCCCGAACCTCGCGGCCCAGGCGATCGCGGCCGGCCTGGTGGACGAGTACCACCTGTTCATCACCACGAGCGTGGTCGGCGGCGGCAAGCGGTTCTTCCCCGACGGTGTGCGCCTCGATCTCGAGCTGGTCGAGGAGCGTGCCTTCGACAGCGGACTGATCTACGCGCGCTACCGGACCCGCTGAGCCGCACCGGTCGGTGACGCGGCCGGTGGGCGAGCCGGGCAGGGCTCCGCTGCCGTCCAACCTGGAGCTTCACCTCTGTCGATCGTCGCCTCGCCGCCACGTGCCCTGATGCCGCTCAGACTGACCGACTCGCCGTCAGGGGTGTTGGGCATAATCGGCTGGCTCGTAAGGCATCCGACCGAGAGGAAACGTATGAAGCGCAAGGTTGTACGCGTGCTGGCGGTCATGGCCGTCGTCGCGGCCGGATCGGCGGTGGCGTCCACGCCGGCCGCCGCCAGCGACGGCCCTGGTGACATCTGCGTGACCAACCAGGCCACCTGGCTGCGCGACCAGCCCTGGGGCGACGTCCTCCGCACCTTGAGCCCGGGGCGGGGCTTCCGCGTCCACTCGATCTACGGCGGCAGTGACATCCAGACCTGGTACTACGGCCACGGGGCCGAGGCACCGGGGCAGGACGGCTGGATCCCGGCCGCCAACTGCAGCTGGTAGGTAGGACCGCTCACCTCCTCGCCGTTGTCCGGCTGCGTGCCGGATGGCGCCGGCCGGGGCCGGCGCCATCCGGCACCTCTGGACAGAAGGCGGTTCGGCGCTCCCGACGAGATTCGTGCCGCCCCGGCCCGGACGTCGGGCTCGACGCCCGCCGGCGCCGGGCGCCGCCGGATCTCAGCCGGTCGGCTGCGAGAGCGTCACGGCGATCGCTGGTTCGAACGCGACGCTGAGCAGGTAGGCGAGGTTGAACAGGCCCAGGGCTTCGGCTTGGTGAGAGGCGGGCACGACGCCGGTCGCTCGCAGGGCGAGTACGCCCTGGCCGGTCGCGGCGGACAGGGAGGCGAGCGCCATCGCCCCCAGCAGTAGCGGTACGGCGGAGGTGACCGCCGCCAGCAGCGGCGCGGCGGCCGCGCCGCTGAGCAACGCGGCGGCCGTCACGTGGTGTGGCACCCGCACGGACGCCGCGACCAGGAACCCCGAGCAGAAGCCGCCGAGCAGGTACGGCGCCAGCAGCACGATCCCGCTCCGGGTGCTGTCCCAGCCCGCGTGCTCGCGCAGCAGATCCGGCGCGGCGTAGAGCAGGGCGAAGTTCACCACACCCAGCACGAAAGCCAGCACGCACGCCGTGCGGAACCGGCCGTACGCGCCACCGCGGCGGGCAGGAAGCCGTCGGGGCGAGCCTTCGTCCGGGCCACGAGCAACACCAGCAGCGCGACGGTGGCCGGGCCGGCCACCAGCGGACGGTGCGGAGTGAGGACTGCCGCGGTGACCAGCGCGACCGCCGCGGAAGCGGCGGCAGCGAGCCCGCTCGTCGTGGTGTGTCTGCTCGACGGCGCGGCGGTCTACGAGGTGCTCGGTTCCGTGGACGCCGCGGTCGCGGGCAAGGTGCTGGTGAACCTGACGAGCGGCTCTCCCCAGCAGGCCCGGGCCCACGATCGCTGGGCGGGAGAGCGCGGCGCCGCGTACCTCGATGGGGGGTACCGATGTCCCAGCCCATCCCGTTGCCGTCACCCGGACCCGCCTGCGGTCGGGTGTTGTCTCATGGGCGAGCGAACAAGGCGTCGGTGAGGTCCGGGGCCTCGCGTTCGAGTTCCGGTTGGCGTCCGGCCTCGATCAGGGCTGCGGCCAGGCGAGGGAACTCCGCAAGCCCGGCTTCCTTCCCAGCGGCGATCGCGCGTAACGCCGCGACGAGCACGCGGCCGTCGATGCTACGCGCGTGCGCGTTGATCAGGTCCGAGGTGAGCGAGGCCCCGTACCGGTCTTCCGTGGCCCCCGAAGCAACCAGGCACTGAACCGCGCTGACGGCCGCGCGCGGAGTGACCTTGCCTTCGTCGATCAGCTCATGGACTATCTCGCACACCTTTTCCGGCGGCAGGCGGCGCGCTTCGGCCCGCATGGTGCCCAACACAATCTCCGTGGCGTCCCCGATCGCCGGCGAGTCCCTCCTGTCGATCGGGGCCAGGTCCGCCACGGCGGCGGAGGCGTCCCGGCAGGCGGCGACCAGTTCCTCCGAGGGGGTGTCCAGCGAGACCGCCAGCCACATCCGGATGAAAGCGTGCGCGACCGAGATGCCGCTGCCGTCCTCTCCCTCCGCGAATTGGTTCCACGCCGCAGGTATCCGGCGGATCAACGGTTCCAGGGCGTGCAGCAGCATGTCGTCGCTCAGGCGGTTGCTCAGGTGCATGGACCTGAGCGCGGGAGATGTCTCGAAGGCGGCCTCGGATGTCTTGTCGCGGCTTTCGCCGGGTGCCAGTGCGTTGGCCCAGTAGACGTCTGTCGGATCCGGGAGGTCGGGCGTCCAGCCGCCTGCGTACTCGATAACGATGTCGCGGCGGCCGTGGTGCCAGGTGCGGGTGACCGTGAGGACCTCCATGGCGTCCATCCACATGCCGCCCGGCACGGCGGCCTGCCACTGTAGGGCTGAGTTGCGCAGCCAGGCCGCCGGGTCGTCGGTCCGGGTGAACACTTCCGACGCACGCAGTGCGCCGCCGCAGGCCAGGGTCAGCAGGAAGAGATTGAACGAGTAGGTGGCCATCCAGTGGTCGATGCGCTTGTCGACCGGGCGGTAGCGGCTTTCGGCGTACTGCGGGCGGGTCATGGCCTGGGAGGTGCGGCCGGTCAGCCAGGTGCGGATGCGGTCGCGGTCGGGGCCGTCGAGCAGGCCGGCGATGAACGGCAGGACCGTGGCGCGGGCGGTCAGTGGCGTGAGGCCGAGCAGGGATCGCAGCAGGTCGTCGTCGTTCGACGGCCCCAAGCGCAGGGCCAGCGTGCCCGCCGACTCGCGCGCCTCGGTGTCGCGGACGGCCTGCACGACGAGCCGGGACACGAGGTACTCGCCGAAGGTCGCGTGCAGGAACTCGTACGTCTGCCGGGTCTGGTCGTCCTGCACGGCCTGGGCGCGCTGGATGAAGAAGAAGCGCCCGACCATCTCCTGGCCGACGGTGAGCGGGCTGCGGAACGCCTCGGTGCGGCCCGGGCGCGACGGGGCGAGGCCGAGGCTGGTGAGGTCGTCGTCCAGCTCGCGTTCGGTGACCCACAACCGCAGGCGATGGAACATCGCGAAGGCGACCACCGACAGGCGCAGGAGCTCCTGCTCGACCAGCCCCGGCACGGCCGAGTCGGGCTGTCCCACATGCACCCGGCGTACCTCACGCTTGGCGAAGGAGGCCAGCAACCGCTCGTAGAGCTGACCGTCGTCGAGGGCCGCGGCGTCGCCCCGCAAACCGTGGCCAGTGGCGTCGTAGAGGGCGAGCATGAGCAGCAGCAACGGCTGTTCGGCGAGGTCGCGGAAGCGGAGGACCACATCCGGCGTCAGGGGTCTGACGAGCCGACCGTGCTCGTTCCAGACGGTCAGCCAGCGCTCGATCTGAGCCTCGTCGAACGGCTCGAGACGCACGGCGAGGGCACCGACAGGCAGACGGGCGCGGTCCGCGACGGCGATCCGGGTGGTGACTATGACCGCGACGGGACGGCCCAACGCTGCCTCCCGCTGCTGGAACCTGGCGACCCGGTGCAGGTAGTCGGACTGGTGCAGGCCGGTGGCTTGCAAAAGCTCGTCGAAGCCGTCGAGCAGGATGACCGGCAGGGCGCCGTCGGCGTCGCGGGAGAGTTCCGCCCAGGACACTGTCTCGCCGATCGCGAGGCGCAAGGCCCGTTCGACCTGGTCCTGGATCTCGGCCTCGGCGGGCACCTCGCGCAGCGGGACCCGGCAGACGAAGAAGTCACCGGCGGGCAGGCGGGCGGCGAGGATCCGGGTCAGCGAGGACTTCCCGGCGCCCGGCTGGCCGAGCAGCAGCATCGGAGCCTCGGTGGCCTGGGTGGTGGTCAGGTGGGCGGCGAGGAATGTGTCGAAGTCGTTGCGCACGCTTGCGCCTGCCCACCACCGGTCGTCTGCGGGACGGGCGCCCGGGTCGGCCGCGCGGACCCGGAAGTGCGGATCGAGGTACGCGGCTCCGAGCGTCGGCAGGAGCAGTTCCCCCGCGTCGCCGCCGAGGATGGGACGGTCGAGCTCGGCGCGATAGGAGAGGGACAGCGCGGCCCGGTGGCGGCCCGGGTCGCGGCCCGAGCCGGCCCGCAGCAGCAGCGCCTCGAGACGTTCCAGGCCCCGGGTGGCGGCGCGCGCCTCGAGACGATCGGTCCAGAGCGCGAACTCGGGGATCTCCTCGGCGAGGCGGCGATGGATCTCGTCGTAGCGGGTGACGGCCGCAGCGGGCAGCT
The DNA here is from genome assembly GCF_003664255.1 of Micromonospora sp. M71_S20. Classification (NCBI taxonomy): domain Bacteria; kingdom Bacillati; phylum Actinomycetota; class Actinomycetes; order Micromonosporales; family Micromonosporaceae; genus Micromonospora; species Micromonospora sp. M71_S20. Next base: position 450,239 of record NZ_RCCV01000004.1, read on the forward strand.
GCCGGTCGAGCAGGTCTGCCAGCATCCGACGCTTGCGCTCGTCGGCCCGGTCCCAGCCGGCCAGCCCGGTGAGATGGCGTCCCATTCGTACCGACTGTTCGGTGAACCAGTCCTCAAGAGCGGCCAGGAGGCCCGCGTACGGGAGATCGGGCGCCGGCAAGGGGACCGGCGCGCGCAGGAAGCGGTCGACCAGCGTCCCTTCATCGCCGCCGTCGGCGGCGAACCGGAGCTGGTCCTCCCGGGTGAATCCGGGCTCGCCGATGCCCGCCGCGGTCAGGCAGTCGTCCAGCTCCTCGAAGAACGCGGTGACCACCAGGACAGCGTGCGCGGCCTGGAGCCGTTCGCTGCGGTCGTGCCGCCCCAGCCCGCGTACGGAATCACTGATCTTGGCCGTGAGCAGGCCGCCGAGCCGGACCACCTCGGTCTTGGCGTCGAAGAGGCTGATCGCGAGATCGCTGCCGCCCGCGGTCGCTACGGTGAGCGCGCCGCCGAGCAGGTTGTCGACGGCCTTGGCGAGAGGGCCGGAGCCACCCAAGATCTTGACGGCGTCGGCATAGGACAGACGATGCGGCATCGCTACATGATGGCGCACCTGGTGAACTGGCTGAGCGTGGGCAGATTGGCCCGGTCGCACGGCCTGGCCGACCAACTCGCCGCGGCGGGGGCGCCGACACCGACCGGGTGCGGTTCACCCGCGCCGAACTCGCCCGCTTCGACACCGCGCCAACCGCCTGAGGGCGCCGGCACGACGTACTGCGGGGATCTGTTCCGTGGAACAGATCCCCGCGGTACGTGAAGCGCGAGACGGCGTCGGCCGGCTCAGCTCCGGACACCGGCTGCCTGACGGCCGGACCCGGCCGCACCGACAACCGGCGGTGGCCGCCGTCGATCTCCACCGCAGGGCCAAGGCCCAGCGGGCTACACCTTGGCGCCGGCCTTCTTGGCCGTGGCGGACTGGCCGACTGCCTGGGTGAACACCGGCAGGTAGCCGTTGGTCTGCCCGGTCACCATCGGGTGGTACGAGTTCGACAGGTTCAGGATGTCGACGGAGTGGATCCATTTGTTGCCGCTGCAGATCTGGTGTCCCACGAAGATGCTGCGGACGTCGGCGAAGGTGAACCCGGCGCGGGCCGCGGCGGCGGAGATCAGGCTGTCGACCAGGTTGATGCCCTCGTTGACCTTGGCGCGGGCGGCCTCGCCGATGCCGATGCAGGTCGTGCCCAACTGGTAGAAGACCGGGTAGCTCAGCACCACGACCCTGGCGTTCGGGGCCTTGCCGCGGATCGCGGCGTACGCGCGGTCGAGCAGGCCGGGAAGGTTCGCCCGGGCCTGCGCCTGGGCCGCGTCGACCGCGGCGATGCAGGCGCTGGAGCCGCGGAGGGCGCAGGTGGACATGATGTTGCCAAAGCCGGCGTCGTTGCCGCCGATGGTGATGCTGACGAGGGTGGTCTGCGAGCTGAGCGCGGCGACCTGTGAGTTGATCACGTCGGTCGTCTTCGCGCCCGCGCAGGCCACCGATGTGTAGGAGGCCGGCGCGTTGGCCGCCGCCCAGCGGGCGGAGAACGCGTTGGTGCTGCGTTTGCAGGTGCCGCTCTCCGAGGTGTAGCTGCCGGCGCCGACACCTGAGGCGTACGAGTCGCCGAGCGCCACGTAGTGGTGGCCGGCGGCCTGCGCCGGATTGGCCAGCCCAAGTAGCGCGAGTGTCGCGGAGAGAATGCCTGCGAGCAGGGTCAGCATCCGGGTTCTGGTCATGTACCCCTCCATCGTCCGCCGGTTGGTGAACGATTAATAGCACTACATCTATGTCCGGGGATAGATGTCGTTCAACTGATGCAGCGGGGCGCGACCGCGGCTCCAGCCGTCGCCGCGCGGCCGGCAGCCACCGGCCGCGCGCTGCGCCGTGCCCGGCCGGTGAGCCCGAACGGTTGCCGCTTGACGAACGGCATGTTATCGCTCACAGTCGATGGCTAAGGGCGGCGACAGTGTGGCTTACCGGGCAGGCCGGGCTCGTCGGCGTGGACCGGGCGCGCGCCAGGGCGCATCAGGCGTGTTAGCGCTAACTTCCGTGCGCTCGCGCTCCGGTCACGCAACGCGGTGCGCCCGTCTCCGGGCATCCCGTTGGCACTTCTCATCCAAGGAGAATCATGTCTGCTTCAGGTGGAGCTCCACCGGTCGCGCCGCCGTCGCGGGGGCGTGGCTGGTGGCTACGGGTCGTCGCCGCCGGCATGGCCGTGTTGCTCGGTGGTGCCGTCGCGGCGGTGGTGTCGTCGGCACCCGCCGCCGCGGCGACGGTCGACACGAGCGCGTGGTACGTGCTGGTCAACCGCAACAGCGGCAAGGCCCTGGACGTGTACAACCTGGCCACGAACGACGGCGCACGGATCGTGCAGTGGGCGCGGAACGACGGCAACCAGCAGCAGTGGCAGTTCGTGGACTCCGGCGGTGGCTACTACCGGTTGCGGTCGCGGCTGTCCGGCAAGGTGCTCGACGTCTACAACTTCTCGACCGCCAACGGTGCCGGCATCGTGCAGTGGGCCGACGGCAACTCGACCAACCAGCAGTTCCGGCTGGCCGACTCCGCCGGTGGCTACGTCCGCCTGATCAACCGGAACAGCGGCAAGGTGGTGGAGGTGCAGGGCGCCTCGACCGCCGACGGCGGGAGCATCGTGCAGTACGACGACTGGAACGGCAGCAACCAGCAGTGGCAACTCGTCCGCGTCGACGGCGGGGGCAACCCCACCACGCCGCCGCCCGGCACGTGCGCCCTGCCGTCGACGTACCGGTGGTCGTCGACGGGGCCGCTGGCGCAACCGAGGGCGGGGTGGGTGTCACTGAAGGACTTCACCCACGCCCCCTACAACGGCCGGCAACTCGTCTACGCGACCACGCACGACACGGGAACGACGTGGGGCTCGATGAACTTCGGCCTCTTCACGAACTGGTCCGACATGGCCTCGGCCAGCCAGAACCAGATGCCCTTCTCCGCCGTCGCGCCCTCACTGTTCTACTTCGCGCCCAGGAACATCTGGGTGCTCGCCTACCAGTGGGGCGGACCCGCCTTCTCCTACCGGACGTCGAGTGACCCGACCAATGTGAACAGCTGGTCGGCGCCGCAGACGCTCTTCTCCGGAAGCATCTCCGACTCCGGCACCGGCCCCATCGACCAGGCTGTCATCGGGGACGGCACCAACATGTACCTGTTCTTCGCCGGGGACAACGGCAGGATCTACCGGGCCAGCATGCCGATCGGCAACTTCCCGGGCAGCTTCGGCTCGACCTCGACGGTGATCATGAGCGACACGACGAACAACCTGTTCGAAGCCGTTCAGGTCTACAAGCTCCAGGGCCAGGACCGGTACCTCATGCTCGTCGAGGCGATCGGCTCGCAGGGTCGCTACTTCCGCTCGTTCACGGCCACCAGTCTGGGCGGTACGTGGACGCCGCAGGCCGCGACCGAGAGCAACCCCTTCGCCGGCAAGGCCAACAGTGGCGCCACCTGGACCAACGACATCAGCCACGGCGAACTGATTCGCAGCAACGCCGATCAGACCATGACCGTCGATCCCTGCAACCTGCGGCTGCTCTATCAGGGCCGTGCCCCCGACTCCGGCGGCGACTACGGCCGCCTGCCCTACCGGCCGGGTCTGCTGACACTGCAGCGCTGACGGCGTGACACCGGTCCGGCTCGGGTGCTCCTGACGCCTGCGGCAACGAGGTGGGCCGAACGGCAGGCGTCGTCGGAGCTCACGATCAGGACCGGGTGGAACTGGCGGGGCGGGCTCGGCGCACGGCCGAGTCCGCCCCGGTCCACGACGGCAGGTGAGGCGTCGACGTGCCCGGTGCCGGCCCGACGGCCGTCGGCCGCCGTCGGTTTTTCGATGTTGCGACCTCGTCCCGCCATCCGGTCGGGGTGAGTGGCGGGAGCCGTCCGGCGGGTCGCAGGCCGGGCTCGCTGACCTGCCAAGTCGCAGCGAATAGCCACTAATCGCCGCAGGCGCCACTCGTCGGGCTGTCCGGACCCAAGGTATGAGAAGCGGCCGAGTCAGGCCAACCGTCACTCTTGCAATCAATACGAGATCTATGAACAGATCGACGCCTCCGGTCGGGTGAGCCTCACCAACCGATCGGGTGCCCGGGGCTACCTGAAAGGCAGCCCGTGCTCAGCTCCATGGAGGTACCACATGCGACTCTCCGGGTCTCCGTTGCGCCGCGTCACCGCACTGTCGGTGGCTGGCGCGTTGGTCGTCGGCACGTTGACCAGCAGTCCCGCTCAGGCAGCGCCCGCTACGCCCGCTTCCCCCGATCAAGCCTCCGCGCTCGCCGCCGCACTCGGCGACCGCTCCGGCGGGGCGTACGCCGGTGCCGACGGCGCCATGGTCGTCACCGTGACCGACGACGCCGCTGCCCGCAAGGTCCGCGCGGCCGGCGCGACCCCGAAGCTCGTCGCCCGCGGTGCGGACGACCTCGCCCGCGCCACCAGCACGCTGAACAGCGCCGCGCGGGTGCCAGGCACCGCGTGGTGGACCGATCCGGCGACCAACCAGGTCGTGGTCTCCGTCGACAGCACGGTGACCGGCGCCAAGCTGGAGCGCGTCGAGGCCGTTGCGCAGCGGCTCGGCGGCACCGTCCGCATCCAGCGGGAGGCCGGCACGCTCAGCACCCGGGCCGCCGGCGGCGAGGCCATCTACGCCGAGGGTGGCGGCCGCTGTTCGCTGGGCTTCAACGTCCGCAGCGGTGACACCCACTATTTCCTCACCGCCGGACACTGCACCGACATCACCGCCAACTGGTACGCCGACTCCGGGCAGGGCAACCTGCTCGGCACCGGCGGCACCGGCAGCTTCCCCGGCGACGACTACGGCATCGTGCGGCACACCAACCCGGCCGCCGCCGACGGCAGCGTCTACCTGTACGACGGCACCACCCGCGACATCACCGGCGCGGCTGACGCCTTCGTCGGGCAGTCGGTGCAGCGCTCCGGCAGCACCACCGGCCTGCACGGCGGCACGGTCGAGGCGACCGACGCCACGGTGAACTACGCCGAGGGCAGCGTCAGCGGCCTGATCCGCACCACGGTCTGTGCCGAGCCGGGCGACAGCGGCGGCGCACTCTTCAGCGGAAGTACCGCCCTGGGCCTGACCTCGGGTGGCAGCGGTAACTGTTCCTCCGGCGGGACCACCTACTTCCAGCCGGTCACCGAGGCGCTGAGCGTCTACGGAGTGGAGATCGTCTGAGCGACGGCACGCCAGCGGGGCCGCCGGACACCGGTGGCCCCGCCCCACGTCCGCGTCCGTGCCGCCGATCCGGCTGAACGGTACGGAACCCGGGGGTGTGGCTAGATCGGGAAGGTGCCGCGCCGCCACTGCCAGTGGCGGCCGGCCCGCAGGTGGTCGACGACCGCGCGCTGGAGGAGGGTGCGGCGCGGCAGTTGGTCGAGCGGCGTGGTCAGGGTGCGGAACACGAACCGCAGCACCTCGACGTCGGCGTCCAGCCCTTCCGGCTCCTCGTAGGGCTCCAGCTCGAACCTCCGCTGGAACCGGACGATGTTGGCGTCCGCGGGCAGGTACTCCCGCAGCTGCGGGTCGAGCAGCCACGAGCCGCAGGAGAACGCCGTGTGGCGCTCGTCTGGAAAGTGCCGCGGGAAGAACGCACGGGCCTCGTCGAGCGACGCCTCGACCGCCTCCGGGCCCATCGGCCCCGACTCGGGGATGTGCAGGTGGATGGTGGTGTCGCCGCGCTGGTGCTGCAGCCGGCCCAACTCGTAGATGCCGCCGCGCGCGTGCAGCGTGAGCCAGCTCTGCATGACCGGCCACCCCTCGCGGTGCATCCGCCGGTCGATCGCGAGGTTGCGGCCCAGGTCCGCGAGGGTCACCCACGACACGGCGTCGGCGATGCCGTGGTCGCGGTGGTACGCCGTGACGACGTCGACCAGGGCCAGGTACGCGTACACGTAGAGATGCCGCCAGGCGGGGCCCCGCTCGCGCGGCAGCGCCGGACCGGGCGGCAGCCAGCCGTAACCCCCCAGATCGGCGCGGACCAGGGCGATCGAGCGGTCGAGCAGCCAGCGCAGCTCCGGTGTCCACAGCGGAGAGCCGGGCTCGGGCCAGCCCGCCAGGATCTCGGCGGCGTCGTCCGGACGCACCGCGAGCCGGTCGAGGATCGCGGGCGCGTCGGCCTTCGCGGGCAGCGGAGCCGACGGCCGGTCGCCGGCGAGCCGGTGCACGCGGTCGACGTCCTCGACGGGTACGCCGAGCCGGGCGGCGGTGTCGGCCAGGTCCACGCGGAAAACCCTACCGGCCGGTCGGCGTCTTCCACGGCCCGTGCCGCTCGGGCCGGACGTCGCGCGCCCGCAGCGTCAGCGCGCCGACACCGAGCTGTCACCGCACCGTGACAGCGATCGACCTTGTCAGATATTTACAGATCCGTATACGGTGCCGTTGGTAAGTTCCGGACCCGGACGAAGGGCGGTCGCATGGCAGCCAGAGGCGCGCCGGTGACGCATCGGGCAATCGACCACGGCCGATTCTCGCTCGATGGTTCACTCGACCTCAGCGCACCGTTCACATCCGTGGCCGACGTGACGATCGGCGGCCGGCTGCACGAGTTCACGGCCGGCGCGATCGGGCTCGCGGACGACGTGGCCCGGACGCTCGGCGTCGAGACGTTCGACGAGGAACTCACCTACCAGGGCGGAACGCTGCTGACCGCGCGCATCCGGTCGTACGACCCGCAGATCCAGTTGGCTGAGGAACGGCTCGTGGCGGTCTGGCGGGGGCGGCGGCACTGCTTCTTCACCGAGATGTACGGCGCGGCGACCACCGACCTGCTCGGGGCATTGCGGACGCTGCGCGTCGAGGAGCACGACGACGGGCTGGCCCTGCGCCCGACCTCGAAGACCGGGGCCGAGTTCGTCGAACCCGCCACCGTGCTCAAGGAGGTTCCCGGGCTCGGCCTGCTGGAGATCGCACCGCTCACCAAGCAGCGTGCCGGGCAACTGCCCACCTGGCGTGGCCTCCAGACGCAGGCGGGCGAACTCTTCCGGGACGTCCTGCCCGACGGGCAGCCCTACTTCGTACTGGCTGCGGCGGACGCCTGGCTCAGCCTGGTGCCGTTCGCCGACACGGACATGGAGCAGGTGCCCACTCTGGTCGACCGGCTCCGCGTCCGGACCGCCCGGTAGGTCGGGATGTCCGGACTGCTGGCCGGCGTGGCCACGTACACCGTCCTGTTCACCCTGCTCGTCAGCACCGCCGAGCACCTGTCACGGCCGGCGGCGCTCGCCGAGGCCCTGGCCGCGCACCGGGTGCTTCCGGCTCCGGGCGCGGTCGCCGCCATCGCCATCGCCGGCGAAGGCCTGCTCGCCGGCGCCGGGATCGTGGCGCTGCTCCACCCCGCCGGCGAGGGCCTGCTCGCCGCCGTCCTCGTCGGCAGCGTCGCGCTGCTCGCCCTGTACGCCGGCTACGGCCTGTACGTGAGGTCGACCGGGCGCGCCGGCTCGTGCGGATGCTCCCGGGTGGAACTGCCGATGACCGGCTGGGTGGTGGCGCGGGCGGCGGTCCTCGCCGGGCTGGCACTGGTCGCGCTGCTCCTGTCCGGCTCGATCATCCCGGCGGATCGCGCCGACGCCCCACTGGCCGTCGTGCTGCTGGCCTCCGCCACGTTCACCGTGCTGCTGTGGCACCTGCCCGCCGCGATGTACGAGCCGGCGACGGCGACAGCCCGGCGGCCCACGACCCGCCGGTCCATCGGCACGACAGAGGGAGGCCTGCCCGGATGAGCTTCCAGACCAGCGCACTGATCCTGAGCTGGATCGCGATACTCCTGCTGGCGTTCACGGTCTCGGGCCTGGTACGCCAGGTGCACGCGCTGTCGAGCGGGGCGGTCCAGCGCCGTCCCGAGTCGGTCGGTCTGCGGCCGGGCGCACCAGCCCCCGAATTCGCCCGGCTGGCACCGGCGGCACCGGCGGTTCCGCTGGTGCTGCTCTTTTTGGAACCCGACTGCGGGACGTGCACCGAGGTGCTGGCCGAGGCGAGCGAACACGTCCGCCCCGGCCTGGAGTTCCGGGTCCTCTACCGGGAGGACCCGCCGGCGCGGGCCGCGGAGCTGCCGATCACCGTGCTCGGCGGACAGGCGGAGCTGTTCGAGCGCTACGACGCCCTCGCCACCCCGTTCGCCACCGTCGTCGACCGGGCCGGGCGGGTGCTGCGCGCCGAGCCGCTCGGCTCCCGCGCGGCACTGCACCGCCTGCTCGACGAAGTCGACAGCCCACCCGGCGACCCCGCACCGGCGGTCGCCACGAATCAGGGAGATCGGGCATGACCGGTATCGACACCGTGCCCTGGCTGCGCGGAGACGACCCGGGCACCGGGCCCGCCGTCCGGCGGGTGCCGGTCCAGCCGGGCGGCCGGAGGCGCGCCGGGTGGGAGATGTCGCGGCGCACCCTGCTCCGGGCGGGCACCGCGGTGGGGATGGCCGCGCTCAGTGTGTTCCCGGCGGCCCGCCGCGCGTACGCCGACGGCTACACCATCTATGCCGGGTGCCCGACGTACGCCAGCGACCACAACTGCTCGCCGGGGTGCGGCCCGAGCACGATCTTCGCCGACTCCTGCAACACCAGCGGGACGTACACCGGATTCCACAAGAACGACGGCGTCACCTGGATCCTGCGGCCGAACCAGTGCTACGGCGGCACCTACGACGGCTGGCTGTGGGCCTACAACGGGGCGTGCGGCGCCTGCGCCTGCTCGGTCGAACGCCGGTGCCACGACGGGTACAAGAAGACCAGCTCCGGCTGGGTGAAGTCGATCTGCCGCTGGAACACCAAGTGCGGATGCCTGGGCGCGGCCAGCTGGCCCACCACCCGGCGGAGCAACACGGGGGTCAACGTCTACACGGTGCAGCACCTGTTGACCGCCCGCGGGCACGCGACCGACATCGACGGGATCTTCGGTGCCGACACCGAGGCGAAGGTGAAGAGCTTCCAGACGGCGGCCGGCCTCGGGGCCACCGGTGTCGTCGACGCGACCACCTGGCCGAAGCTCGTGACCACGGTCCGCTCCGGGAACAGCGGCCAGGTCGTCAGCGCCGCGCAGCGCCAGCTGAACAGGCGCGGCTACGCGCTGGTGGTCGACGGGTCCTTCGGCCCGGCGACGGACAGCGCGGCGCGCGACTTCCAGCGGCAGAACGGGCTGACGGTCGACGGGGTGATCGGGGTCAACTCCTGGCGGACGCTGACCGGCGCCGCCGTATGACCCGGACGCTGCCGGGGCACGCCCGGGCGGCACTGCGCCGGGTCGGCGACCCCCTCGTACCCCTCGTGCTGCTCGCCGTCGGTGCGCTCGCCGCCGCCGCGTACGGACACGTGCTCACCTGGGCGATGATCGGAGGGCTCGCGGGTTACACGCTCTCCGGCTCCGTTTGAACGCACAACAGCGCGCACGCGCTGGCCTCGCCCGGGTGGCGGGATCGAGATCGGCAGGGCGTCGTCCTCAGCCTGTTCGTCGTAGGGTTGATCGCCGGTGGCCTGCTCAGCGGGTTGGTGCTGGGGTTGCTCTCCGGCCTGTCCGCGCCCCTGCCCGTCCCGTGGCGGCACGCGGGCATCGTGGCGGTGGCGGTGCTGGGGCTGCTCCGCGAGGTGGGCCTGGTGCCGATCCGGCTGCCGCAGAACGCCCGGCAGGTGCCGCAGGACGTGCTTCAGCGCAGCCTGCGGCGCGGGGCGCTGCAGTTCGGCTTCGAGATGGGCACCGGGGTCCGCACCTACGTCTCGGCGAGTGCTCCGTACGTGCTGGCGGTCGCCCTGCTCCTCGGCGGTCAGCGCCTGCACGTCGCGATGCTCGCCGGGATCGGCTTCGGTGTCGGACGCGCGATGACCCCGCTGGCCCGCCGCGCCGCCGGCACCGGCTACAGGTGGGACGCCGACCTGCGGGTACGGATCCGCACGATCACCGTCACGGCGGGCGTCGTGCTCGTGGCCGCCCTCAGCCTGCTGGCCGTGCGGCAGTTCTGAACGGGCGCGACGATCGGTGGTCAGGAAGCCCGGCCACCGCCCGACGTCGAGACAGGGATTCTGCTCGCCGGTGAGAGATTCCGCTGTCAGTTGGCCGGCTGATCGGTTCCCCGCTGGCCGGTCGCTCTTTGGCCTGCCCTCATGCAGTCCGTCGCAGAGCTGTGCGAGTCGTTCATCATCCGCTGTTTCGGGCCGTTCGCATGGACGGCCTGGGCGACATCCGCCGTGATCGTGGCCGTTATCGCTGTCGACCGCGCCCCACTGCACACGTTCGGAGACTGGGGTGGCTGGCCCTCGTGGTCGCCGCAGCCACGGTCGTGCCGCTGATGTTGGTTCTGTCCATGCACAGCCTGGCACTCGCCCGAATCGGACGGTTCCTGGCCCTCCTGGCATTGATCGCAGCCGTTGCTGCTCTGTTGTGGTTCTTCGGCTTGCAGGTGCTGGACTGGTACGAGGCGGAAGACTCGGGATTTCACGGCTTCCCTGAGCGTGCTCCCGGGTTCTTGATCTTCACCGCTGCCCCCGGGCTCGGACTGGCCCTGCTGGCTGGCCGTCTGGAGCATGTGCGTCGGGTGGCCCGGACGGGGCGGAGGCTGAGGCCGGGTGACTAATGCGTGCCTAGGCGGGACGATGGCACCCCACGGATCTCATCCGAGGGAACTCGGAGTTCGCGAGAATCGCGTTTCCCGGCCCGGTGGCCGCGCCGTAGACTTCGCCGGTGTCTGAGGTGTCGGGGGACTTTGAGATCCACATCACGGCTCATGCTCACCAGGCCGAGAAGCTGTCGGCTTTCGCCGCCCGGCATGGTCTGAGGTTCGTCCACATCGTGCTCGACCGTGGCGCGTACGTCTCTCAACCGATGCTCACCCTGACCGGTCGAGGCACCCTGGCCGAACAGCACGCGACGGCGCAGCATTGGCAACGCGAACTGCGCGAGGCAGGGGTGTATCCCTGCCGTTCGAAGATCGAGGCGGCACCCTGGTGCGTCTGGATACCGCAGTCGGATGAGCAGGCGGCGGCCGAGCCGGTTGGCCGGTATTTCGAGCATCACGTCAAACTGCTGCTACCCGCTACGGCGGTGGCCGATCTGGTGGCCCTCACCGACCTGGTCGCACCGCACGGGGCGCGGCTGTCGCGCAACGCCCGCCGGGAGTTGACCGACGGCGCGCAGGAGCGGTTCGTCAACCAGCGCTGTCACGGTGTCGGGCTCACCACGGCCAGGCAGCGGCTGGACGAACTCGTCGAGACCCTCCGCGCCGCGGACCACGAACCCGTGGCGATGGAGCAGGAGTACGTCGTCTTCGACAGCGACCTCCACCACGACCAGGGCTGGCTCGACTCGCCCACTGCGGTCGCGAGCGGGTGGGACCTGGAGCACGAGAACCGGATGAGGTCCGCGCCAGCGGGCTCCCCGGACTATCCGCCGACCTACCGGCCGCTACCCGCCAGTCCGACCGTCCGCCAGCGGGCGGCGTTCGATCCCGCCCTCAAACAGTATCCGAACGCCTACCGGGCGGGCGAGCCCGACTTCCTCGTGGCGGCCACCGACCGGCTGTGGACCAACGCCCGACGCGCCGCCATGCGTCACGTCCTGGCCGCCGTCGCCGCAACCACCTGGGGTCGGCATCTGGTCCTGCGCGGCAGTGTCACCATGGCGGCCTGGGTCGGCGCCGCCGCCCGCGAGCCGGGCGACCTCGACTTCGTCGTCACCCCGCACACCATCACCAGCGACAGCACCGATGCCCGTGTGCTGCTCGACGACATCAAGACCGCGGTCCGCACCGCACCCGGCGCCGGCCTGCGACCAGACCGGATCACCGAGTCCGCCATCTGGACGTACGAACGCGCCGACGGGCGCCGCCTCGTCATCCCGTTCACCACACCGCAGGCACCGGACGGCCACGTGCAGGTCGACGTTGTCTTCGGTGAAAGGCTGCCCCTACCACCAGAGGTGTTGATACTGCCCGACGTCGACGAGCCGCTACTGGCCGCGCCCGCCTCGCTGGCGCTGGCGTGGAAGCTGTTGTGGCTTGCCACCGACATGTACCCGCAAGGCAAGGACCTCTACGACGCGGTCCTGCTCGCCGAACACACCACCGTCGACCAGGCCCTCGTCCGTCAGCTCATGCGACCGGAACTCGGCGCCGAAGCCGACGGCTTCACGGCGGAGACCGTGCTGTCCTGGCAGGTCGACTGGACCAACTTCACCGACGAGTGCCCCGGAATCACGGGCACCGCCGAGCAGTGGGCCAGGCGGCTGGCGCTGGCACTCGACCACGCCTGGGGCTGACCCAGTCCGGACGGTTTCCCGTCGGCGGCTGTTCACGGCTGCGGTGGTGTCGGGGGCGGGGCCCGGCTCGTTCACAGGGTGAGCATCCCACTTCGAGGAGGCCCCGAGGTGCGACACCCCATGCTGTACGCCGTGCCGGCCGTGCTCGTCCTGGCGGCCACCGCTGCCCCCACACTGCCCGGCATCGCGGCCCCAGCGCAGATGGTGGCCGCCTCGCCGTCACCCGACACGTCGTACTGGCCGCACCAGAGCGACCTGATGGACGCGGCCACGCGGGTGGAGGAGATCGCCCGCCAGCGCTGGGCTCACGCGTTCGGCGGGGTGGGGTTGGATGTGCCCGGCAACGTGCTGCTCGTGCATGGTGTACCCGGCGATCGGGGGTTCGCCGAAGCGGTGCGGGCTCTCGTGCCCCGTACCCGCGTGCGCCTGGTCGACGCCGTGCACACGCAGGCTCAACTCGACCACTGGAAGACGGTCATCGCCGCCGACACCCGTTACTGGGAGCGGCGCGGGATCATCATCAACAGTGTCGGCCCGGACATCGGCCGGTGCGTCACCGTCGGTGTCGAGGGCGATGCGGACGAAGCCCGGCCGGTGCTGGTTGACCACTACCCGGATGTCACGCTGTGCGTAGTGCAGGGGGGCCGGGCGGTGTTTCTCGACCTACCCGATGGTTGACCCTTCACCGTCCGTCTTCGCCCTGCCTGGTGGCGCCGAGTTCCCGTCCTGCGAGCCGAGCTACTCCGGCATCTGTACCACTTGCGATGCTCCGTTCTCCGCTGCGCCACGTCACCGCACTGCCGGTGCCTGGCGCGACTGCTCGCCGGCACGAGTCCGGGCGCTCACGCCAGGATGTGATGGCCCGCCTTGACGACCTGGTCGTACTCATTGCGCCGGGCGTCGTAGGCGGCCTTCAGGAACTTCTCCGAGTCCGGTCCCACCGGCAGCCGTAGCGGCGGCGACTCCATCTGGCCGAGCCGCCAGACCACGTCCGCGAAGAGTTCGGGGGAGTTCACCTCGATCCAGGTGTTCATGCTGCGCAGCGCGCCGAGCATGCCGTCGCTGACCGGCGTGTAGTCCGCGATCCGGTGTTCCGGCATGACCAGGTTGGCGCTGTAACCGGTGGCGAAGCCGCCCGGCTGCAGGATGGTGACCTTCACCCCGAGGTGCCCGGCCTCGGCGGCCAGCGACTCGGCCGCTCCCTCCATCGCGAACTTGCTCGCCGTGTACGCGGCCATCCCGGGGATGGGGACCACACCGGTGACCGAGCTGACGAAGACCGCGTGCCCGCAGCGCTGCGCCCGCCACACCGGCAGTACGGCCCGGGTGAGCCGCCAAGGCCCGAAGACGTTGGTGTCGAACTGCGCGGCGAGTTCCGCGTCGGTGACCTCCTCGAGGGTGCCGAACTGGCCGTAGGCGGCGTTGTTGACCAGGACGTCGACACCGCCGAAGGCGTCCACCGCCCGCTCGACCGCCGCCACGCACTGCGCCGGATCCCGTACGTCCAGCGCGGCGGCCACCACGTTGCCCGGATGCTGGGCCACCAGTTCGCCGAGGGTCTCCGGCCGTCGGGCCGTCGCCACCACCTGTTCCCCCTCGGCGGCGAGCCGGGCCGCGAGGGCCCGACCGAGTCCGCTCGAACACCCCGTGATCAACCAACGCTTCGCCATCGCTCTCCCACCCAGTCCGAAGGGTTTCCTACCGACCGCACAGTGTCAGAATCGCTGGTGATGGTGAAGGGATTTTGGCTGTCGCCAACCGGATTCGTCGGGAACCCGGCGCACCGCCGGCCGCTGACCGAGGGGCGACGGCTCGGGACCCCTGCCGCCCCGCGATTACCGCTACCATCGGGCAGGTCCTGTCTCGCCCCCGTGCCCAGCGCGGACGGTCGGGCACGTGGTCGGTCCGTTCGGGCTCGGCGTATCGGGCGTTGCGCTTTCTGCGCCCGGGTGGCGGCGGCGCGGAACGTCGAGGTCGGGCCGTTCAGGCGACGCCGGCGTCCGTCCCCGCCTGCGGTCGGGGCGCCCGTCGAACCCGGGGCCGAAGGTTGGAGGAGCCGGCCAGATGAGTCTTCCGACGTGCCTCATCGTCTACGACAGAGGCTCGGCCAGTGCGGTGACCGTCCTGTCGGCCGCGCGCGACGTCTGTGATGTCGTGTTCCTGCGGATGAGGCACGAGGACGCGGCAGGTTCGGACATGTGGGTGATCCCCGAGAACGTTCGCGTCGTCGATGCTGTCGGACTGTCCGAGGACGAGATCTGCGACCTGGCTGCGAGCCTGAGCCCGGACGGGGTGGCCGCGTTCAACGACACCTGGCTGCACCTGGCTGCCCGCATCGCCCAGCGCTGCGGGCTGTCGTTCCACAGCCCGGCGACCGTGCCCGCCCTGACCGACAAGTTCCTGCAGCGCACGCTGCTGAACGCGGCGGCGGTGCCCTCGCCGCAGGCGCGGCTGGTGAGTACGGTCGACGATGCGGTCGTCGCCCTCGCCGAGATCGGACTGCCGGCGGTGCTGAAGCCGCGCAACGGTGCCGGCAGTGTGGACACCGCCCGCATCGAGTCGCTGGAGCGGTGCCGCGGCTACGTGGCCGAGTTCGTGGCACGTGGCACCGGCGACTTCGTCCTGGAAGAGCTGCTGACCGGAGACCCGTCGGTCGCTGGGGAATGCTGGGGTGACTACGTCTCGGTCGAATCCGTGGTGCAGGGCGAGGACGTCCAGACCGTCTGCGTGACCTCCAAGCTCCCGCTCGCGCCGCCGTTCCGTGAGACAGGGCACGTGCTTCCCTGCACGCTGTCGGAGCGCGACCAGGCAGCCGTGGCCGAGGTCGCCAGTGCCGCACTGCGGGCGCTGGGGGTCCGGCACGGCGTGACGCACACCGAGGTCAAGCTGACCCCGGCCGGCCCTAGCGTGATCGAAGTGAACGGCCGGATGGGCGGCTACGTTCCGGTGCTGCTCCGCCGAGCGTCCGGCTTCGACCTCGTGCGGACCGTGCTGCGGCTCGCGACAGGCGAGCCGGTGACGGTGCCCACCCTGGTGTGGAAGCGCATGGAGTTCGCCTACCTGCTGGCACCGCCGGTCGAAGCGAAGACCCTGGTGTCCTGGAACGACGTGCGGCCCCGCGACGTCGGCGGTATCCGCAGCATCGAGTTGCGCTCGAAGCCGGGCCGGGCGCTGGACTGGCGCGACGGCACCGCCAACAGCATCGGTCTGGTGCACGGTACGGCGACGACGCACGAGGCGGTCCTGGCGTCTCTGGCCGAGCTGAACGAGCGCTTGAACGTCGTCTACCGCTGAGCGTGCGGCGCGTCGCTAGCCTCCGGTGCGCGCCTGCCGTTTGCGGCGCACCTGCTGCTGCCGGCGCAGGCGGGCGCGCTGCGCCTCGTCGTGGTCCGCTGCCACGCCGGGCTCATCGGCGGCCCCACCGGCCAGGTGCGCCGCGAAGTTGCGTACCGTCGGAAAGCGGAACAGGTCGACGATGCGCGCCTGGGGCGCGGCCTGCGCACGCACCTCACTGAGCAGGCGGACCACCAGCAGGGAGTTGCCGCCGGAGCGGAAGAAGTCGTCGGTCACCCCGATGCGCTCGTCGCCCAACACCCGGCGCCAGGCCGCCAGCAGTGCCTCTTCGAGGTCGCCGTCCGCCGTGACCGGCTCGGACCCGACGGCGCGTGCCTCGATCCTGGGCAGCGCCTTGCGGTCGAGTTTCCCGTTGGGAGAGACCGGCAGCGCGGGGATGGTGGCGACCAGGCCGGGGATCATCTGGGGCGGCAGCGTGCGCGCCAGCTCGACCCGCAGCCATTCCTCGTCCACCGCTGCGCCGTCGGCGGTGACGCAGTGGGCGGCGAGGCGGCTCTGGTCGCCGTCGGTCTGCACGACCACGGCGCAGTCCTGCAGACCGGGCAGAGCGGCCACCGCCCGCTCGATCTCCTCCAGCTCGATCCGGTGGCCGTTGAGCTTGACCTGGTTGTCGAAGCGACCGACCAGTTCGATCGTGCCGTCGGGCGTCATCCGCGCGAGGTCGCCGGTGCGGTAGACGGTGGCTCCGTCGTCGAGGTGCGGCGCCGAGACGAAGCGTCGCGCGGTCAGTTCCGGGTCCCCGACATAGCCCTGGCTGACCCCCGCGCCGCCGATGACGAGCTCGCCGAACATGCCGACGGGCACCGGACGCAGGAAGGCATCGACGATGTGCACCGTGGTGTTGGCGACCGGCCTGCCCACCAGCGGCGGCCCGGAGTCGAGCTGCCAGGCGGTGGACCATACCGTGGTCTCGGTCGGACCGTACATGTTCAGCACCCTGGGAATGCCGAGCTCGCGCAGCGTGGTGGCAAGCGCCGGGTCCAGCGGCTCACCGCCGACCAGCAGGGTGTGCAGCCGGGCGAGGGCCCGGGGTCCGCCGGGCATCCGCAGCACCGTACGGACGAACGTGGGTGTCGCCTGCAGCGCGTTGACCCCGGCGGTCTCGATCAGGTCGGGGACCTTGACCGGCTCGGTGTCGGCTTCCGCCAACCGGTGCAGCGTCTCCATGCTCTCGCCGAGGACGACGTGGACACCGCGGCTGAGGGTCCACAGCAGTTCGAGCACCGCGATGTCGAAGGTGACGTTGGTGACCGCGAGCCATACCGGCCGTGGCGGAAGCGGGACCGTTTCGTCCATCGCCGCGAAGAAGTTGGTCAGGTTGCGCTGTGCGATGCGGACGCCCTTCGGCACGCCGGTCGAGCCCGAGGTGAAGATGACGTATGCGGTGCTGTCCGCCGGGACCTCGGGAAGAGTGCTCAGCGGCGGGTGACCGGTGAGTTCGGTCAGCGGCAGGACCCGGCCGTCGAACGGCGGTGACGGCACGGCGGGGTGTTCGACGATCAGCGCGGCGCATTCGGCGATGGCCAGGCTGGCCGCCGACCGAGGCTGCGGTGCCGCGCCGTCGAGAGGCACGTACGCCATGCCGGCGCTGAGCACGCCGAGCAGGGTCGCGACGAGATCGGTGGATCGGGGGACCAGGACGCCGACGCGGTCGCCGGGGCGTAGCCCCGCCGCGACGAGACCGGCCGTGATGGCCTGGGCCCGTTCGGCCAGCGCGGCGCTGGTGAGGGTGTGGCCGCGAAAGGTCACCGCGGGTGCGGTGGGGTCGGCGTGCAGCTGGGCCAGGATCTGCCGGTGCACCGGAAGGGCGGGCAGCTCCCGGGCGGTGGCGGCGTTCCATCGGGCCACGTGGGCGAGGTCTTCGGCGCCGGCCAGCACCAGGTCACCGAGGCTGGCGTCGGGGTCGGCCGCCATCAGCCGGACCACGCGCGCGAACCAGTCCACCAGGCGCGACATGTCGGACTTGGCGAACATCTCGCTGTTGTAGACGAGGAAGCCCGTGCCCAGATCGCCGTCCTCGCGCAACTTGAACATGATGTCGTACTGCGTCGCGTAGACCGGCGCGACGGCCTGCCCGGTCTCCAGGCCCGTCAGCGACAGCCCGGTCTCGGGGTAGCTCTGCAGGATGAAGATGGCCTGGAACAGCGGCGAGTGCGAGACGCTGCGATCCGGCGCGACCGCCTGGACCACCTGGTCGAAGGGGAGATCCTGGTGGGCGAAGGCGTCGAAGACGCTGCGGCGGACCGCGGCGAGGTACTCGCGGACCGTCTGCTGCGGATCGGGCCGCATCCGTACCGTGATCGAGTTGAAGAACAGGCCGAGGGTGTTCTCCAGCACGGGGTAGGGCCGACTGGCCAGCGGGCTGCCGATCGCGAGGTCGTCAGCGCGGGTCATCCGTGACAGCAGCAGGCCGTACGCCGCGACCAGGGCGCCGTAGAGGGTGGTGCCGCACTCGGCGCACAGCTCCCGCAGCCGCTTCATCAGCTCCGCGTCGTAGGTGAACACCAGCGCGTCACCGCGGTAGCTCTGCACCGCGGCCCGGGGCCGGCCGGGCATCAGCTCCAGCGCCGCCGGCAACTGCGCCAACTGGCCGCGCCAGAACTCGCGCTGCTGTGCGGCCACTTCGCCGGTGATCCACTGCCGCTCCCACGCGGCGAAGTCGGCGTACTGCACCGGCAGGTCGGGCAGGTCCGGCTCGCGGCCCTCGACGGCGGCGGAGTACAGCTCCGAGATCTCCTTGCGGATGATGCCCGCCGACCAGCCGTCGGAGATGACGTGGTGCTGGGTGATGACGAGGATCCAGTCCGTGGCGCCGGTGCGGATGAGGTCGAAGCGGATGAGCGGGGCCCGCGACAGGTCGAAGCGGGTCGCGACGATGTCGTACAGCAGTTGCCGGACCGTCTCGTCGGCGGCTTCCCGCAGGTCGTGCTCGGTGTACGCGGGGCGTCCCGCCGGGTCCGGCACCTGGAACAGGTCGTCGCCGTCCTCCACGAGCGCGCTGCGCAGGATCTCGTGCCGGGCCGTGATGGTCTCGACGGCAAGCCGCATCGCGTCGGTGTCGAGCGGACCGGTGATGGTGCGCGCCATGTACATGTTGTAGATCGGCACGTCGGTCGCGAGTTGCTCGATCAGCCAGAGGCGCCGCTGCGCGTAGGAGGCCGGCAGCGGTCGGGTGCGGTCGACCGGGACGATGCGGACACTGCGGCGCCGCTCTTCGTGCTCCTGCTCGCGAACGAACTGCAGCACCTCGTCGCGGTGCGCGGCGAGGCGGGCTCGCAGCGGCTCGGTGAGCCGCTCGCGCGGGCCGGTTATCCGCAGCTTGTCACCCTGTGCGGAAAGGCGCATGCCCAGGCCCGCGAGTTCGGACAGCAGGTCGATAAGTGCCATCAGGTTCGGTCTCCTTTGCCTGTTGTGCGCGCAACAAGACCGGCCGTGGTAGCGCAGGCGTCACCGGTAATACGCTTGCTATTCAATTGACTTCGCAAAATTCGACGCACGCCCCTCCGGCAGAGCGCGATGCCGCTGCGGATTTGCCGCCCGGGGCAGTCGGCGATTCCGTCATTCAGCATGCGACTTTGACGTGAATCGCTTCCGGCCAAGCTATCGGTGGAATCGTGGACGATCAACCGGTGTGAAACAACTCACACTGTATTGAAAGACGTGCTTCAATCGCCCAATACTTCGCACGACCGCCGGTCGGGCGGGCCGCTCACTTCGGCATGGATGGGACGGTAGGGCCGTACGACCGCTGGCGAGGGGCGCATCCGAGCCGCTCATGACGGGGGGAGCATGTGAAGCCATCGCGGCCGGACCACGCCCGCGTGCCGCTCAGCGTCCAGCAGCGCGCCGTGCATGTCGCACAGCAGTTCGTCTCGGACGGCGCGGGTTACAACGTCGCCGTGGCGTACCGGCTGACGGGTGCCCTGGACGAGGGGCGCCTGGACCGGGCCCTCACGGAGGTGGTCCGGCGTCAGCCACAACTGCGCGTCCAACTTCAGGAGGAGCAGTCCGTCACCTATCAGGTGCTCCAGCCGGCACCCGCGTCGCTGCTGCGGACCACCGACGTGGTGGCGGACGACCTCGACGCGCACCTGACGGCACTGTGCGCGGTGCCGTTCGTGGCCGAGGACTCCGTACGGCTGCGGGCCCACCTGCTGCGTCAGCACGAGGCGGCGGCACTGCTGCTGATCGTCTTCGACCACCTCGCGGTGGACGCGCCGTCGCTGCCCGTGTTCCTGGACCAGTTGTCGCGTGCGTACGCGGGCGTCGCCGAACCGGAGACCGACGGCCCCGACTACTTCTCCTACGTGCGGTGGCAGCAGGACTTCGCCGCCTCCCCGGCCGGCCGGGCCGCGCAGCGGTTCTGGCAGGAGTCCCTGGACGGGGTCGACCCGGGCTGCGGCATCGCCCCGAGCACCGTCGGGTCGGCCGCCGTCGAGCCCCGCGTCGCGTCGATCGCGGTGCGGCTGCCCGCCGACCTGGACGCCCGGGCCGCCCGCATCGAGGTGACGCCGTTCTCCGCCTGCATGGCCGCGTACACGTTGGTGTTGCAGCACTACACCCGCAGCGATGACGTCGTGGTCGCCTTTCCCGGCGTCGACTGGCGACGGCCACGGTACCGGCACGTCGTCGGCCTGTTCTCCGACATGCTTCGACTTCGCGCGCCCTGCCTGGCCACCCCCAGCCTCGCAGAGTACGTGCGCCTGGTGCAGGACCGGGTCATGGACGGGGTGGAGCACCAGGGCGTCGCACTGGCCGCGGCAGGGTCGGGCGGACGCATGATCCAGCCGGGCCGTCCTCCGCTGCCGGCGGTGCTCTCCTTCAACGACGCGTCCTTCCCCCTCCTCGCCCTGCCCGGCGTCGTCAGCGAGCCGGTCGAGTTCGCCACCCGGGGCAGCAAGGCCGAGCTGTTGCTGTCCATCAACCTGCGCGGGGGAGTGCTCACCGGGCGGCTCGACTACTGCACGAACCTGTTCCAGGCCACCGAGGCCGACGCCATCGCCCGCGGATTCGAGACAGTGCTGGCCCAACTCCTCGCCGATGCCGACGCCGGCGCCCCGCTCACGGTGCGGCTGGCGGACCCCGAGACCGAGGAGCGCATCCTCACCGACTGGTCCGTGGGGCCGCCGGCCCACACCGGCCCCGGCATCGTCGAGGCGTTCCGTGCGTGCGCCGCCGACCGGCCCGACGCGCTCGCGCTCGTCGCCGGCGATCGCACCGTGAGCTACGCCGAGCTGGACCGGTGGTCCAACCTCCTGGCCGCGGAGATCGGCGCGCTGTCCCTACCGCCCGGTTCGGTGGTGGCGCTGTGCATGACGCGCTCCGCGGCGTTCGTCGCGGCCGTGCTCGCGGTCCTGCGGTGCGGCCACGCCTTCCTGCCCGTGGACATGGAACAACCGGCCAACCGACGCTCCTTCCTGCTGAGCGACGCCGCGGCCGGCGCCGCCGTCGTCACGGCGACCGCCGACGCCCCGGCCGGGCTGCCGGTGGTCGTCGCAGCACAGGCGCCTCCGCCGGCCGGGTCGGCGGCGCCGCTCACGCACGTCGCCGCCGACCCCGCCGCTCCGGCGTACCTGATCACCACCTCGGGCACCACGGGACTGCCGAAGACGGCGGTCGTCCCGCACCGCGCCATCCTCAACCACCTGCGTTTCAAGCAGCACGAGTTCGGCCTCGACCGCACCGACCGGTTCTACTTCAAGACCTCACCGGTGTTCGACGCCTCCGTCTGGGAGTACCTGACTCCGCTGGTCATCGGCGCCGCTGTCGTCGTCGCTCCCGCCCACGCCCACCGCGACCCGGCCCTGATGCACACCGAACTGCGCACCCACGAGGTGAGCGTGGCGCAGTTCGTGCCGACCCTGCTCGGCGCGATGCTCGCGGAACGCTCCGACTGGGACTGTCCGCGCCTGCGCTGGCTCTTCTGCGGCGGGGAGCGGCTGACCCGTGAGACGGCCGCCGCGGCGGCCGCCGCCACCCGCGCCCGCGTGGTGAACCTCTACGGGCCGAGCGAAACCACCATCGACGCGACATTCCATGTCCTCGCCGACGGGCCGCTGGAGCCCGACGCGGACCCGCCCATCGGTCGGCCCGTGGCCGGGATGCGGGCCTACGTCCTCGGCCAGGGCGGACAGCTGCTGCCGCCGGGGTTCCCCGGCGAACTCCACGTCGGGGGCGTCGGACTGGCGCTGGGCTACGTCAACCGCGACGAGCTGACCGCGAAGGTGTTCGTGCCCGACACCGTCAGCCGCCAGGGCGGCGGCCGCCTGTACCGCACGGGCGACCTGGCCCGGTGGTGCGGCGACGGCGACATCGCCTTCCTGGGCCGCGAGGACGGCCAGGTCAAGGTCCGCGGACTGCGCGTCGAGCTGGAGGGCGTCCGGCGCGTCGTGCTGCGCTTTCCCGGGATCGTCGACGCCCTCGTCGCGGTCCATCCCCGACGGCCCGACGCGCTCGTGGCGTACGCGGTCACCCTCGACGGTCTCGACGCGGCGCGGCTGCGCGCGCACCTCGCCGGGGAGTTGCCCGCCGAACTGGTCCCCGCCTACCTGGTCGCGATCGACCGGATCCCGACCGGGAACACCGGCAAGGCCGATCCCCGCCGCCTGCCCGTGCCGGAGGTGGGTCTCCCGGTCGGCGCCGACGCACAGCCGCGCGGCGTGGTCGAGCGGAAACTCGCCGACCTCTGGGCCCGAGCGCTCGGCGCCGCGCCCGAGCGCCTGCCGCGCGACGTGCCCCTGTTCGCGCTGGGCGCCAGCTCGATGACGCTCATCCAGGTGCACCGCGAGATCCGCCGGGAGTTCGCGGTCGAGGTGCCGGTCACCGACCTGTTCAAGTACCCGACCGTCGCGGCGCTCGCCGCCGCGCTGACGGAGCGCCTCGACCGCGCCGCCCGCCGCGACTGACCATCGGCCTGTGGAGAACGGAGTGACGATGTCCAATGCCACCCAGAATCCGCCGCAGCACCTCGTCGACGAGGTGCGTGCGGTGTGGGAGAAGGTGCTGGGCCACGCCGACTTCGGCGACGAGGACCCCTTCTTCGAGGTCGCCGGAGGCAACTCGCTGACCGCCGTGCAGGTGATGGTCGAACTCACCGACCGCGTCGGCAACCGCCTGCCGATGCGGCTGATCCTGCGCAACCGTACGGTCGTCGCGCTCGCCGCTGCGATCGGTGCGGAGGCCGCCCGGTGACGCGGTCCACCGCGCAGGTCGTCGCGGACGTCATCGCCGACGTCCTCGGCCTGGACGAGGTCGATCCCGCCGACAGCTTCTACGACCACGACGGCACGTCGCTGCAGGCGCTGCGGATCTGCGCGCGGATCGAGAGTGCGACCGGAGTCGCGCTGACCCCGGTCGACCTGCTGGACAACGACGTGTTCGGCGACTTCATCGCCCTCGTGTCGGCGAGGTCCGCCGGTGACGCCGGCTGACGGTGCGGGGCAGGCACTGGTCCACCAGGCGGTTGCCCGGTCGGCCGAGCAGTTTCCGCACGCCACCGCCCTCGTGCACCAGGGGTCACCGGTCGAGTACGCCGAGCTGCACCGGCGCGCGCTCGCCGTGGCCGCACGCCTCGGTGCACACGGGATCGGTGCGGGTGCGATCGTCCCGCTCTGCGCACACCGCTGCCCGGAGCTGGTCGCCGCCCAACTCGGCGTGCTGTGGTGCGGCGCGGCGTACACGACCATCGACCCGCGGTGGCCGACGCCGCGCCGGCTCGCCATCACCGACCTTGTCGGGGCCGCCCTGGTGCTCACCACCGATCCGGGTCAGGACTGGGGCGGCCGCACGGTCCTGCCGCTGACGGCCACCGACCCGGCCCCTGGACCGGGCGGCACGGCCCACCCGCCCACCGCGCCCGGGACGGCGATCGACGGGGAGGCGGCGGCGACGGTCGTCTTCACCTCGGGCACCACTGGCCGGCCCAAGGGCGTGGTGCTGCCGCACCGGGCGTTGACGCGGATGTTCCGTGCCACCCCGCCGCCAGGTTTCGGTCCCGGCCACGCGATGCCCCAGGGGGCGCCGCCGTGGTGGGACATGTACAGCTACGAGCTGTTCGGCCAGCTGATGACCGGCGGCACGTCGCTGCTCGTCGACGGCGACTACCTCACCCCCGGAGAACTGCGCCGGATGGTCGAGCAGCACGGCGCGACCACGCTGCGCCTGACGACCTCGCTGTTCGCGCTCTTCGTCGACGAGGACCTCGACAGCTTCGCCGGGCTGGGAACGGTGCTGGTGGGCGGGGAACGCCTGCCCGCGCCGCACGCGGCCCGGTTCCTGCGCCGCCACCCGCGCACCGAGCTGCTCAACGGGTACGGCCCCACCGAGAGCTGCATGCACGCCACCACCCACCGAGTGCGGCTCGAAGACTGCGCCGACGGTGCGGACATCCCTCTGGGCTCACCCGTGCCGGCGACGACCGTACTGGTGCTCGACGGGCAGGGCCGGATCTGCCCGCCCGGGAAAACCGGCGAGATCTGTGTCGCAGGCGACGGCCTGGCCACCTGCTACCTGGGCGAGCCGGAGCTGACCGCCGGCGCGTTCGTGCCGGTGGAGATCGGCGGCGAGACGGTGCGGGCATACCGCACCGGCGACTACGGCCTGATCGATCCGGCCGGGCTCCTGCGCTTCCGGGGCCGGCGCGACCGCCAGTTGAAGGTCGGCGGCCATCGCATCGAACCCGCGGAGGTCGAGGCGGCGGCCCGACAGTCACCCGGCGTACGGGACTGCACGGTGACCGTCGTCGACCAGGCCCTGGCGCTGTTCTACGTGCCCGGCGACGATCCGGGCGGACCCGCGGCGCTGCGCCGCGACCTGCTGAACCGGCTGCCCCGGCCGCTCGTCCCGACGATCGTGCGGGCCCTGGACCGGTTCCCACTGACCCCCAACGGCAAGCTCGACCGCGATGCGCTGGCGAACGCGGCCCGTACCCCGACGACCCGAACCCGGAGCACGCGTTGACCGTCCACCCCATGACCCACGAGCAGGAGGCGATCTGGCTCAGCGACGCCTTCGCGGAGAGCAGGTCCCGCTACACCGTGCTGTGGACGCACCGCATCCACGGCCCGCTCGACACCGGCGCGCTCGCCCTGGCGATCGACCGCCTGACATCCGCACACCCCGGGTTGCGCACCCGGTACGGGCTGCACGAGGGGCAGCCGGCTCAGATCGTCGAGGACACGGGAGCGGCGCTCGAGAGCGAAGACTGTCCGCCGGAGGCGGTCGAGCGGCGGCTGCGTGAGCTGGCCGAACTCGATCTCGACCTGGACCAGGCCCCGATGCGGGCCTTCCTGCTCCGGCTCGGGCGCGAGGACCACGTGCTCGCCCTCCTGCTGCACCACATCGCCATGGACGGTTGGTCGCTCCAGGTCATGGCCGACGACATCGCCCGCTGGTACGCCGACCCGACGCTGCCGCCGGTGCCCGCGCTGACCATGGGTGAGTACGCGCGGCGGCAGCGGGCGCAGGAAGCCGACGCCGCAGCCGTGGCCTACTGGCGTGACCGGTTGCAGTCGCCGCCACAGTTCACGACGGTCCCGGCCGACTGGCGGCGCCCGGCCGAGATCGGACACGCAGGGGACCGGGTCGAGTTCGTACTCGACGGCGCGACCGCGCAGGCCGTGCGGGCCGTCGCGCGCGCCGGGCGCACCACCGCGTTCACCGTGCTGACGGCCGCGTACGCCGCCCTGCTGCACCGCCACGGCGGGCAGCAGGACCTCGTCGTCGGCACACCGGTGGCCCGCCGCGGTGCCGCCGAACTGGACCGGGTCGTGGGGTGCCTGGCGGATCTGCTGCCGCTGCGGCTCACGGTGACGCCGGAGATGTCGTTCGCCGACCTGGTGGCGGCGGTCAAGCAGGAGAGCCTGGCGGCGCAGCGGCATTGCGGCGTACCGCTCACGACGATCGTCCGCCAGACCGTCACCGCCGGCGAACCGGATCGCTTCCCACTGTTCCAGGCGGTCATCGGGATCGACGACGGCGAGTCGACCCAGCTGCGGCTGCCCGGTCTGCGGGTCGAGCCGCTGGAGGTGCACACCGGCACGAGCAAGTTCGACCTGCTGCTACGGCTGAGTGGATCCGACGGCCCGGTGCTGGGCATGCTCGACTACTCCACCGAGCTCTACCACCCGGCGACCGCGCGGCGCCTGGTCGACCGGTTCCGGACGCTGCTGGCGAGCGCGCTCTCCGAGCCGGGTCGGTCGATCGGCGACCTCGACCTGCTGGCCCCTGACGAGTTCGACCTCGTCACGCGGGTCTTCGCGCAGGCCCCGGCGCCCACCACCCGGCCAGCGCTGGCACACGAGGCGTTCGAGGCGCAGCGGCAACGCACCCCCGACGCGATCGCGGCCATCTGGCGGGACCGGCAGGTCACCTACGCCGAGGTGGGTGCCGCCGCCGACCGGCTGGCCCAGGTGCTGCACCGGCAGCGCGACGGGGGACCGGTGCGACCGATCGGGATCCTCCTGGAGCGGTCCGTCGACATGGTCGTCGCGGTGCTGGCGGTGCTCAAGTCGGGCGCCGCCTACGTGCCGCTGGACCCGACCTACCCAGGCGAGCGCCTGGCGTACATGTTGGGCGACAGCGACGTGGCGTGCCTGCTCGCCCAGCCGTGGCTGGTCGACGCGGTGCCGATGCCCGACGGCGTCACCGTCCTCGAACCGGATCGATGGTACGACCTGCCGGACGGAGCCGGGTCCGCGCTGCCCGTCGCGACCGAGGCCGACCTCGCCTACCTGATCTACACCTCCGGCTCCACCGGCCTGCCCAAGGGCGTGGCGATGCCGCACGGCCCGCTGGCCGGACTGGTCGCCTGGCAGTGCGGTGACTCCGCCTGTGGCCCCGGTGACCGGACCCTGCAGTACTCGGCGCTCAGCTTCGACGCGTCGTTCCTGGAGATCTTCAGCACCTGGTCGACGGGCGGCACGTTGGTGCTCGTCGACGCCGAGGAACGGGCCGACTACGACCTGCTGCTGGCGGTGATCGGGAAGCACGCCGTACGGCGGATGTTCCTGCCGTTCGCGGCGTTGCAGAGCATCGCCCAGTACGTGACCGCACTCGGGCTGGAGCCGCCGCCCCTTCGGGAGTTCGTCTGCGCGGGCGAGCAGATCCACGTCACGCCGGCGATTCGGCAGTTCTTCGCCGCACTCGACGACGCGACACTGTTCAACCAGTACGGCCCGAGCGAGACGCACAGCGTGACATCGCTGCGGATCGACGGTGATCCGGCCACGTGGCCACTGCTGCCGGCGATCGGCTATCCGATCAACAGCGCCCGCGTCACCATCCTCGACGACCGGCTGCGACCCCAGCCGGTCGGTGTCGCCGGCGAGCTGTGCGTCTCCGGGCTGCCGCTGGCCGACGGCTACTGGCGCAAGCCCGAGCTGACCCGGGAGCGCTTCGTCGACAGCCCGCTGCCCGGAATCGGGCGGCTGTACCGGACCGGCGACGTCGCCCGGTTCCTCCACGACGGGCGGATCGAGTTCCTGGGCCGGCGCGACGGGATGGTGAAGATACGCGGTTACCGCGTCGAGCTGGGCGAGGTCGAAGCCGTGGTGCGCCAGGCGCCCGGCGTCGTCGGGGCGGTGGTGACCGCAGAGACCCTCGGGGTGGGCGACACCCGCCTCACCGCCTTCTACCGCACCGCCTCGGGCGAGCAG
This sequence comes from Micromonospora sp. M71_S20, assembly GCF_003664255.1. Lineage (NCBI taxonomy): Bacteria > Bacillati > Actinomycetota > Actinomycetes > Micromonosporales > Micromonosporaceae > Micromonospora > Micromonospora sp. M71_S20. The sequence goes on from NZ_RCCV01000004.1 coordinate 477,543, forward strand.
CTCGACCTCGACACGCTCCGCCGGGCGATCACGGCCCGGGTGCCCGACTACATGCTGCCGTCGCGGTTCGTCCACCTCCCGGCGGAGTTCCCCCGTACGCCGAGCGGGAAGGTCGACCGGCTGGCGCTCGTGCGCGAGCACGGCGGTCGACCGGCCTCCCCGTCCCACCGATGACCGTCCCCCACGTCCAGCGGAGTCGCAAAGAGATGATGTTCTCCCCGACCGACCTTGCCGCACTGCGCTCCCGCTACGAGGAGCATGGCTGGTGCTCGCCGGCAGCGCGGCTGAGCGCCGCCTCCGTCTCGGCTGTCCGCGAACGCATCGACGAGCTGTGCGCCTCGGCGCGACCCGAGGTCGTGCACGAGGACGACGGCGCCACGGTGCGCGCGGTCCACGGGTGCCACGCATTCGACGACCTGTGCGCGGCTCTGGTGCGGACGCCGGAGTTGGTGCGCCTGGCCGAGACGCTGGTCGGCGGCGAGGTGTACGTCTACCAGTTCAAGGTCAACCTCAAGCAGGCGGAAGAGGGGGCGGCCTGGCCGTGGCACCAGGACTTCTCGTTCTGGCACCTCGAGGACGGCATGCCCCGGCCCGCTGCCGTGAACATCGCCATCTCGCTGGACGACGTGCACGACGGCAACGGGCCGCTGCTGGTCGTGCCGGGGTCGCACAACGACGGCATCTACGAACTGCCCCGGGCGGAGGGGCAACGGGGCACGCACTGGCGTGAGCACGTGTCGACGACGCTGACCTACACGGTGAGCGACGAGCGCGCGGCCGAGCTGATGGCGGCCAAGGGCGGCCTGCGCATGACCGGTCCCGCCGGGACGATCAACGCGTTCCACCCCAGCATCCTGCACTCGTCGTCCAACAACGACTCGCCCGACCGACGCGCGTTGCTGCTCATCACGTACAACAGGGTCGACAACGCGCCGGCGGCCCCGACGCGGCCGGAGTTCCTGGTGTCGCGGGACACCACGCCGATCACCGCGGGCCCGGACGACCGCCTCACCCTCGTCGCGGCGAGCGCCTGAAGCCGCCGGCCGCCGTCGAACCGGGCCGGCTTCCCGCGGCCTGACCCGGGGCCGCCGGGCCTTGGCGGGCCCGGCAGCATGCCGGGCCCGCCGCCGCGCGAATCGGCGGACGACGCACCCGTCGCCGTCCGCCGAGGCGATCGGGTGCCTCATCCGTGTCCGAAGCGGGCCGCTGCGGACACGGTGGAGCGCGACGGGCCCGTCACACGGGCGCCGGCTTCCGCAGCCCGCCGCTGACGCGCAGGAATGCGGTGCCCTGGCCGATCCCGACCAGCACGTTGATCACCACGAGCGCGGTCCAGAGCCCGATGATGCCCGTGGCGGAGGCGACCGGCAGGGCGATCACGGCGAGCACGCCGTAGAGGACGGAGAACACGAGGAAGCTCGGCACGGTGCGCTTGAGGCCGGTGAGGCCGAAGCCGAGGACGGCCTGGAGACCGTCACCGAGGATGGCCAGGGCCACGACCGGCAGCAGAACGACCATCACCTCGCGGACGTCGGGATCCGCGGTGAACAGCGGGAGGAATACGGGGCGCAGGACGACCAGCAGTGCGCACAGCGTCCCGACCACGGTGGCGGCGACCAGCAGTCCGGCCCGCACGCTGCGGCGAACCCCCGGGATGTCGGCGGTCGCGGCCCGGCTGCTGACGAGCGGGATGCCCGCCTGACCGACCGCGACGGCAGCAGTGAAGGTCAGACCGACCAGCGCCGTGGCGATGCTGTGCGCGGCGGCGGCGGTCGTGCTGATCCGGGCGGCGGCGAACGCGAGCACGCCGAGGACGCCGAACTTGACCAGCACGGTGCCGGCCATGGGGATGCCGACCTTGGCCAACTCGAGCACCCGGCCAGGGTGCAGCCGGGCCACGGCGAGGCCCGACAACGGGATGTCGAGCTTGGCGCACAGGCCGAGCATGGTCATCACACAGGTGGCCAGGTTCGCCACCAGCATGGCCAGGCCCGAACCCACCAGGCCGAGAGCCGGCAGCGGCCCGATTCCGTTGACCAGCAGCAACGACAGCACGGCCGTGCACGCGGCCGCGACCAGACCGGCCCGCATCACGATCTTGCTGTGACCCAGGCCGACGAGGCTCGAGGAGGCCATCGCGGCGATCGAGCCCAGCAGCACGGACCCGGCCATCAGCAGCGGGAAGTAGCCCAACTCGGCGATCGTCTCGTCCGGTACGCCACTGGAACGCGCCAGCAGGCCCGCTCCGGACACGGCGGCCGCGCCGAGCAGGCCGATCGTGACGGCGAGCCAGGTACCGTCACGGACCACCCTGATCACGCTGTCACGGTCGTCGGCCGACGCCGACACGAACGGCATGACGCCGCGCACCGCTCCGGTGACCGCGGCGGTCGCCGGGAAGTAGACGGCGCCGGTCAGCGCGAACGCCGCGAGGGCCACCGTGCCGAACCGGCCCAGTGCGGCAGTGTTCACCAGCGCGCTGACGGACGCCGCGATCATCGAAAGGTACAGCGGCGCGGCCACTGCGACGATCTTTCTCGTGTCGCCGCGCTGGTCTGCCGGTTCATGCTCGGTCACGGAGTCCTCCGGTCTTCGGCTATTGTCGCTGATCAATTGACTACAGTCCGGCCGGCGACCCAAGCTGGAGACATGCTCGCATATCGGTTCGCCGCGCTATTTCCTGGCCAGGGTTCGCAGAGGCCCGCGATGGCCGCCCAACTCGCCGCTGCTGACGCGCGATCGCGCACGCCATACCTCGACATCGCCGACGATCTGCTGGGCATGCCGCTGCGCCGACTGTGCCTGCAGGGTTCGGCCGACGAGTTGCGCGACACGGCGGTGGCCCAGCCGGCCATCCTGCTCACCAGCCTGATCGCCCTCGAACTGCTGCGCGAGCGTGGCCTGGAGCCGTCCGTCACGGCCGGACACAGCCTCGGCGAGTTCACCGCGCTGGTCGCCGCAGGAGTGCTGGAATGGACCGACGCGCTGCGGCTGGTGCACCGCCGCGGGCAGATGATGTCCAGGGTCGGGCAGGCGGCCCCCGGCGGGATGGCCGCGGTGCTCGGCATCGACGCCGCCCGCGTCGAGGAGATCTGCGCCCGGGTGACGCGGACGGGCGACGGCACCGTCGAGGTGGCCAACTACAACTCCGAACGCCAGACGGTCGTCTCCGGCACCACGACCGGGGTCGCGGCGGCGAGCGCCGCCGCCCGTGAACTTGGTGCCGACGTGGTCGCGCTCAAGGTCTCGGCACCGTTCCACTGCAGCCTCATGCGTGACATCGAGCAGGAGTTCGCGTCGGCCCTGGCCGAGGTCGCCTTCGCCACGCCGAGGATTCCGGTCGTCTCCACGGTCACCGCACAGCCGTTGATGGACGGGCGGGCGGCCGTCGCGGCACTGCAACGTCAGCTCTGCGCGCCCGTGCGCTGGCACGAGGTCGTCCGCGCGCTCGCCGAGCAGGAGGTCAGCACGTTCGTCGAGGTCGGCGCGGGCCGTGTGCTGACCAACCTCGGCCGCGCGATCGCCCCGGGCATCCCTACGGTGCCCGCGGGCACCAGCGCGCAGCTCGACGCGGCGACGGTCCACCTCCGCGCCCCGGCCTAGGCGACCGGTCACAGCTCGGCGCAGCGGTTCTTGAGCTCGGCCAGGTGGTGCAGAGCACGCAGCACCTCATCCGCGCCGACGCCGAAGTCGATGAGGCACGCGAGCTCGTCCACACCCAGGTCGGCGGCTCGCTCGACCAGCGGCACGCAGCTGTCGACCGAGCCGATCAGGCAGCGCTCGCCGACGAACTGCTGAAAGGCGTGCTCCAGCAGTTCGTCGAGTTCGGCCGGGGACAACTCGTCGACAGCGGGCGACCCCGGCCGGTTGACCGCGAACAGGTCCATCGAGGTGCGCATGTACGCCGTCATGGGCGACCGTGACACGGCGACCGCCTCCTCGACCGATGGCGCCAGGAAGGTGTGCACCATGAGTGCCACCCGCTCGTTGCCGGCGTCGTGACCGTGCTGCTCCATCGCGTCGCCGTACTCGGCGAGGTTGGCCTCCAGGCGGTCGAACGACTGGCCCAGCAGGTGGGTCAGCACGCCGACGCCGAACTCGCCGGCGAGCGAGAAGGTCGACGGCGATCCGGCGGCGGTCAGCCACAACGGCGGCAGCGGCTGCACCGGCCGCGGGTAGCTGCGGACCTCGACGACCTGCCCGGCCGGGTCGGTACGCGGGACCGACCCGCCGGCCCACAGCCGGGTGAACTCGGCGATGGCGGCGCGCATGTTCTCCCGGCGGTCCGCGAAGCGCTGCGGCGCGAGCACGAAGTCGCGCGGGTTCCAGCCGGACGCGAAGGCGAGCCCGGCCCGACCCCCGGAGAGCTGGTCCACCATGGACCATTCCTCGGCCACCCGGAGCGGGTCGTGCAGCGGCAGGACCACGCTGCCCGCGCGGACGTGAACGGACCGGGTGGCCGCAGCGACCGCGGCGCCGGTGACCGCCGGGTTGGCGAACGGCGCGCCGAACTCGTGGAAGTGCCGCTCCGGCGTCCAGACCGCCTCGAATCCGTGCGAGTCGGCGAACCTCGCCGCCTCCAGCAGCAGGCGGAGCTGCTCGGCGGCGTCGTCACCGCTGGCGAAGAAGAAGAGGCTGAACTTCATGAGGGGGTTCCTTGCGGCAGTGGGGTGCGGGGGTCGAACACGATCGCGTACAGCGCCTCGCGGTAGGCGTCGAGCACGGCGGGGCCGCCGGCCTGCCGGGCGACGACCTGGAACGACTCCGCCGAGTCGTACACCGCGAAGTGCAGGCGCAGTTCGGGTTCGAGCAGATCCGGACCGACCGGGACCAGGGTGGCCGCGCCGAGGCGGGCAGGACCACGCCCGGCGCGGGCGTAGTTGAACACCACCGGCGGTCCGAGGTGGCCGCCCGGCGTCGTGGCACCGGCCGCGTCGGCCAACGGCAGCGCCCGCAGTTCGAACAACTCCTCGACGCGGGTGCGAACGTCGACCAACAGCTCGCCGGCGGGCACCTGCGACCGCAGCGCGACGCGCAGCGGGACGATGCTGGCGAAGCCGCCGACGGTGGCGTCGAGTTCAGGACCCGTCCTGCCGTCCATGGGCACGGCGAGCACGGCCTCGCCACCGTCCAGGCGGGCCTGCGCGGCGGCGAACGCGGCCAGGTGGACGGTGAACGGCGTGGTCCGCAGCTCGCCGCAGACATGGCGGATCGCCGACTGCAGCGCCGCGCTGGGCGCCCATCGGGACCGCGTGACCGCCGCCGTCGCGGCTGCCGGGAGCGATCCGCCCGGCGACGACGTCCAGCCGCCCCGGACCAGCACCTCCCGAGCCCGGGCGATCGGCGCCTGCGGCCCGTTGCGCCAGGTCAGATGACGCAGGAAACCGTCGTCCTCGGGGCCCAGCGCGGCCGGGGCGTCGTACGCCATGACCAGCTCGTCCAGGAACACGCCCAGGCCACGCCCGTCCAGCACGGCCTTGTGCAGGGTGAGCCCGAGCAGGCTGCGCTCCTGCGACGCCCTCGCCAGCACCAGCCGGACCGGGTGGCTGCTGCTCAGGTCCAGCGGGTCGGCCTGGAGCAGGTCGTGGAGGGCACGAGGGTCGTCGAGACCGTCCACCTGGCGCAGTTCGACCGGATCGGTGGCGAGCACGAGCCGCTGACCCACCCGGCGCAGTCGCAGCGCCGCCTGCCGGCGCACCACGGCGTCGAGCGCCCGTTGCAGGCGCACCGGGTCCACCGGGCCGTCCGCCTGGTAGACGAAGGTCTTCTGGTGCGTCGGGTGCGGCGTCGTCAGCAGCCACGCCAGTCCGGGCGGGGGCGCCTGCGGCAGTACGGGAGCGGGCAGCTCGACCCCGGTCGGCGGGGTCCGCTCGCCACCGCTGCGCGCCTCGACCAGCTTCGCGACGGCGGCCGGGGTGCTGGCGCGGAAGAACTCCGGCACGCTCAGGGCGATGCGGAACTCCGTGCGTACGCGGTGGACCAGCGTGGTCGCCAGCAGCGAATGCCCGCCGGCCTCGAAGAAGTCGTCGTCGCCACCGAGCCCCGGCTGCTCCAGGACCTCGCGGAACAGCGCGAGGACGCGCTGCCCGGGACCGGTGCCAGCGGGATCGGCCGGCACGCCGACCCGTGCGGCCGGTCGGGGCAGCCGGGCCACGTCCACCTTGCCGTTGGCGTTGACCGGCAGCGCGGGCACGACCGTGAACGACGCCGGAACCATGTACGACGGCAGTTCCTCGCGTAGCCGCTCGCGCAGGCGGGCGACAGTCGGTTCGGTGGGGCCGTCGAGGACCAGGTACGCGTGCAGCGCACGGTCGCCCTCGTCGCCGTGCGCGACGATGGCGACGTCCGCCACCTCCGGCGACCGCCGGAGCACCACCTCCAGCTCACCCAGCTCCACCCGGAAACCGCGGATCTTGACCTGCTGGTCGGCCCGGCCCAGGAACAGCAGGTCTCCGGAGGGAAGTAGTCGGGCCCGGTCGCCGCTGCGGTAGCTGCGCGCCCCGCCCGGCCCCTCGTGGCCGAACCGGTGCCCGGCCGGGCCGGCGTCGTCGGTGTAGCCGGTAGCCACACACGGCCCGGCGATGACCAGGTCGCCGACGCTGCCGCGCGGCACGTCCACGCCGTTCTCGTCGACGACGCGCAGCACCACGTTGTCGATCGGGCGGCCGATCGGCGCGTACCGCGGCCAGTCCTCGGGCGTCGCGCCGAAACGGTACGACGTGACCACGTGGGTCTCGGCCGGACCGTAGTTGTTGATCAGCGCGCAGCCGGGCAGCCCCGTGAAGAACGCGACGAGGGACTCGCCGACGCGCAACTGCTCCCCGGTCGAGGCGATCTCGCGCAGTGATGCCAGCAGGGCGTGGTCGGCCGCGGGGCGGGCCGCCAGCGCGTGCAGCAGCGACACCGGCAGGATCGCCTTGCTCACCCGCTGTTCGGCGACGAAGCGCAGCAGCAGGTCATGGTCGTGCTTGACCTCGTCGGTCGCGATGTGCAGGGAGCCTCCGGCGCAGAGCGCGGCGAAGGTCTCGTGGAAGGCCGCGTCGAAACCGAAGGACGCCAGTTGGAGAAAACGCACGGGCCGGGTCAGGCCGCCGGTCTCCCAGTTGATCAGGTTGGCCAGCGCCGCGTGCGGGAAGTGGATTCCCTTCGGCCGTCCGGTGGTGCCACTCGTGTAGGTCAGGTAGGCGCCGACGTCGCCCGACACGTCGTCACCGGGCAGGCGTCCGGCCCAGCGGCCGACCGCGGCCGGTTCGGACAGGTCGTACCGGTTCAGGCTCGCCGTGACGTCGAGGGTGTCGCCGGAGTCGACGCACACCACCCTCGCACCGCAGTCGGCCAGGATCGCCGCGGTCCGCCGGGGCGGGTGGTTGAGGTCGACCGGTGCCGGGGTCGCACCTGCGCGCAGCACACCGAGCAGGGCGCAGACCGCCGACACCTCGCGGCGCATCGCGATCGCGACCACGTCGCCCCCGTCGACCCCGCGCCGGTGCAGCTCCTGGGCGATGCCGCCGGAGATCTCGGCCAGGTCGCGATAGGTCAACGACCTCGCCCCGTCGGTCACTGCCAGGCTGTCGGGGTGTCGCGCCGCGGCGTCGAGGAACCATGCGTGAACGGGCCCCGCAGGCACCTCGGTGCGGGGCCCGGTGAGGGCCGCGGCTGACCAGGCGCGCGCGGACGGCGGCTCGACGGGCAGGTCGCGCAACCGGGTGTCGGGCTTGGCCAGTGCCTCCCGGACGATGGTGCGCAGCATCTGCACCCAGCGGGCGACGGTCTGCTCCGCGAAGATGTCGGAGTGCAGCAGGCGGGCGTTGACGCCGTCGTCCGTCAGCCACCAGTCCAGCTGGAGCTCCATCGGGCTGCCGCCGGTGTCGAACGGCACCGCTTCCACGATGAGCCCGGCGGGACCGTCGGGCCGCGACGAGGCGGTGTCGAGCATGTTGAACAGCACCTGGCACAACGGCGCGGCGGACATCTCGCGGGCGCCCCGCACCGACCTGACCAGCACCTCGAACGGGATGTCCTGGTTGTTCAGACCGTCGCGCTGGGCGCGCGCCGTGCGACGTACCAGCGAGCGGAAGTCGTCGTCCGGCTCCACTCGCAGCCGCAGCGGCAGGGTGTTGACGAAGTTGCCGATGAGGTGCTCGGTGCGTGGCCGGTGCCGGCCCGAGACGGGCACCCCCACCACGACCTCGCGCACCGCGCCGACCCGGCTGAGGAACAACCCGAACGCGGCCAACATGACCGCGAAGGGGGTGGCGCCCTCCTCGCCGGCCAGCCGGCGCAGTCCGTCGTCGGCACCGGCGAGCGCGAACCCGCGCCGGCCGCCCCGGAACGACGGTTCGGCGCTGCGAGGGCGGTCCGCGGGCAACTCCAGCGCCTCGGGCGCGCCGCGCAGCTCCCCGGTCCAGTAGGCGAGCTGGCGGGCGGCCTCGGCCGAGCCGAGCCAGCGGTTCTCGGCCCGCACGTACTCGAGGAAGACCCCGTCGATCGGCGCCAGACCGGCCGGCGCGCCACCGGTGCGCTGCTGGTAGTACGCGTACAGGTCGTGCAGGAAGATGCCGGTGGAGCGGGCGTCGGCGAACATGTGGTGCACGGCCACGGCCAGTACGTGCCGCTGCGGGGCCATCCGCAGGACGCGGGCGGTCAGGGGCGACCCGTCCAGCGCGATGGGCGCGTCGAGCAGTGCCCTGATCTCGGCCTGCAACTCCTGCTCGCTGCCGCAGTCGACCACCGGCACCGGTACCGGGCCGGCGGGTGCCACCTGCTGCACGGGCCCGTCCGGAGTGTCCGTCACGGACAGGCGCAGGCTCTCGTGCCGACGAACCACGTCGCCGACGGCGGCGCGCAGGGCCTCGACGTCCAGTGGACCGCGCAGGTCGGCCAGGACCGGCACGTGGTAGGCCTCGGCGGCGCCGGGCAGCTGGGACAGGAAGTGGAACCGCCGCTGCAGGGCGGTCAGCGGAACCGGTCCCGGGGCGGCGGGCGTGTCCGCCTCGGCCGCGTCGGACACGGAGGCGGCGGTCTGGACGAGCGCTGCCAGCGTACGGGGCGTGGGAGCGGCCATGAACGAGCCGACGCGGACGTCCACGCCCGCGAGCGATCGGGTGCGCGCGACCACCCGCAGCGCGGCGAGGGAGTCACCGCCGATGGCGAACAGGGAGTCGTCGGCTCCGGTGTCGGGCCGGCCGAGCACATCGGCGAAGACCGTCAGGGCGATGTCGAGTGGATCGGCGGCTGCCGCCGGCTGGACCGGGCCACCGGTGTCGGGCGCCGGCGCCTCGGCCGCGGGCACCGCGCCGCCGGCCCCGGGCGCCGAGATCCAGTGCCGCTCGCGGCGGAACGGATGTCCGGGCACGGTGACGACCGCGCCGGGCTCGGCCGGGCCGGGTTCGTCGAGGACACCGGCCACCCAGGCGGCGGCCATGGCGACCCGCAGGCCGTCGGGATCCGGCTCGGCCGCGCGCACGGATGCGGCGTACGGAAAGAGCGCTTCCGGTAGCGGGTCGGCACCGGGGCCGGGCACGAGATCGACCACCGCGTCCACCCGTGGCGGCAGGGTGCGACGCCCGGGGGCCGGCGGGGCACCGGCCAGCAGTGCGACGAGGTCGGGCGTCTGGCCCTCGGCGTGGAACTGGTTGCCGTCGGCGTCGTACCAGGCGACGGCGCAGGGGCGGACGGTCAGGCCCGCTGCGGCGGCGGCAGGTGTGGCACCGCGGGCCAGGCGGCTGACGGCCTCGATGCCGTCCGGGTACGACAGCACCCCGGCCAGCACCGCCGCAGCCGCCGTGGTGTCCCGGTCGGACACGACGGCGCTGATCGCGAGGTCGTGCTGCCGCCAGACGTGTGCGAACGCCAGGGCGACCGCGGCGGGCGTGCCGAGTGCGGCCAGGTCACGCACCTGTGCCGCCACGGACAGCCGCTCGAGCAGAGCGTCCGACGCCGCACCGTCCGCGCGAGCGCTGCGCACCCGCGCCGCCGCTCCGCGCGTCCCCGTCGCGGCATCGAAGGACTCCAGCTCGCCGCCCGGGTACCGGACGAGCACGCGGCGCAGACCGTGCCGCAGGTGGCCGCGCCGCAGGGTGTGGGCGATGTCGCGAGCCGCCTCGGCGTCGGCCCCGGCGAGCGTGGCACGCAGCTGCGCCTCGACCGCGTCCAGATCCTCGCTCCGGCGCGCGGTGAAGGGCAGCACGATCGGCGCGGCGGTGGCCGGTGGCACCGCGGCCTGGGCCGGTGGGGACTCCACCAGCAGGTGGACGTTGGTGCCTCCGACCCCGAACGAGCTCACCGCCGCGATGCGGCGCGCGGCGGGCCACGGGGTGCCGACCGCGCAGACGCGGAACGGGGTGGTGGCGAAGTCGATGTGCGGGTTGGTCCGCTTCGCGTGCAGCGATGCCGGGATGAACCCGTGACGGACGGCCAGGAGCGCCTTGGCCAGGCCGGCCGCCCCCGAGGCGGAGTCGAGGTGGCCGATGTTCGACTTCACCGAACCGACCAGGCAGGTCCCGGTGCCGGCGGTGCTGCCGCGGAACGCCTCGGTCAGGCCGGCGATCTCGATCGGGTCGCCCAGGGCCGTGCCGGTGCCGTGCGCCTCCACGTAACCGATCTCGCCCGCGTCGATCCCGGCGAGCCGGTGCACCCGGCGGATCAGTGCCGCCTGCCCGGCGACGCTGGGCGCGGTGTAACCGGTCTTGGCGCCACCGTCGTTGTTGATCCCACTGCCGCGGATCACGGCGAGCACCCGGTCGCCCTCCGACAGCGCATCCTCGAGCCGCCTGAGTACGAACAGCACGACGCCGCTGCCGAAGACGGTGCCGTTCGCGTCGGCGGAGAACGGCCGGCACACCCCGTCGGGCGAGGCGATGCCGCCCTCGACGTACGTGTAGCCGGAGTCGGTGGGCCTGATGCTCACCCCGCCCGCGATCGCGGCGTCGGCCTCGTAGTCGACCAGCGCCCGGCATGCCTGATGGATGGCCGCCAGGCCGGACGAGCACGCGCAGTCGACGGCGATGCTCGGCCCGGTCAGGCCCAGCCGGTAGGACACCTGCGTCGCGGCGAACCCCCGGTCGTTGCCCATGAGGACCCGGTGCCAGCCCAGACGCCGTACCGAAGAGCCCTCCGGCCACACGTGGTGCAGCAGGTAGTCGGAGTGGTTCATGCCGACGAAGACGCCGATGTCGCCCCTGAAGCGTGCGGGGTCGATCGCGGCATCCTCGAGCGCGCGTACCGAGGTCTCCAGCAGGAAGCGCTGCTGCGGGTCGGTGGCCGCGCACTCGGCCGGTGTCATCCCGAAGTACTCGCCGTCGAACAGCGCCGGATCGGCGAACCGCTTGCGACGCGCCACATGGCCGGGACCGCCGCCCGTGACCTCGTCGGCGGGGACGTCCTCGACCGGGTCGACACCGTCGCGGAGAAGACGCCAGAACTCCTCGACCGAGTCGGCACCGGGTACGCGGCAGGCCATGCCGACCACGGCGACCGCCGACAGGTCCTCCTCCTCGGTCGAGAGGTCGGCGTGGTCCGCCGTCACAGCTCGACCGTCTCGGCGTCGTCCTGGGCGTGGTCGGAGCGCATCTGGCTGTACAGCGACGACAGCCGCACCCGGGCGGCCACCCGCTCGGTCATCTCGGCCAGGGTCTCGGGCTCGAGCAGGTCTACCAGGGTGCACCGGACGTGGAGGCGGTCCAGGATGCGGGCGAGCATCCGGGCGGCGAGGATCGAGTGGCCGCCGAGCTCGAAGAACCGGTCATCGGGCGAGACCCGGTCGACGCCGAGCACCTCGCACCAGATCTCCGCCAGTTCGGCGGCGACGTCGACACCGGCCAGGTCCACCTGCGCCGCGTCGGTCGTCCCGGGCACGGGCTCCGCCGGCGCCGGGGCGCTCCGGTCGAGCAGCCAGTGCCTGCGCGGATCGAACGCCACCGGCAGGTGGGCACGCGGCCCCTCCGGCCGCGGCCGCAGTGCGGCCCAGTCGACGTCGGCGCCGGCTTCCCAACAGGACGCGAGCATCCGCAGCAGGCACTCCCAGCTGGCAAGCGCGTCGGCCAGCGGCAGCGCCGCCGGACCGTCGGGTTCGTCGAGCAGCCCCATGAACCCGCAGCGGGCCTCCTCGGCCAGGTCGTCGGGTGACGGCGTGCTCCCCGCATGGAGCACGATCCCGCTGTGACGCAGCACGACGTCGCAGCGCAGCGGGCCCGGCGCGGCGGCGGCGAGAGCTGCCGCGATCGCCTCGGCGATGTCGTCGCAGCGGGTGAGGTCGCCGCCCTCGGCGACCACGCGCATGCCGTCGACGTGCAGGCGAGTGCACTCGGCCGCCACCGCCGGGGACACCGAGCCGGCCGCGGCGAGGGCGTGGAACGCTCCCGCGCCGGCCCCGGTCAGGGTGTCCGCCCGCACACCGAGGCGGGCGAGCGCCTCGATCAGCCGCAGCGCAGCGGGAGCAGCCGACGGGGCGGCCCCGAGACGCTCGAGCACCGTGTCGGCCGGGTCCAGCGTGTCGGGCAGGGCGAACACGATGCCCTTGGCGGGCGGCGCGGGCTGAGCCGCGCCGAAGGCGGCCGCGACCTCGTCCCTGGTGGCCAGCACGGCCGCCTGCCGGAACTGCGGGAACGTCCTGCGGCGGGCGAGGGTGACCGCCAACGCCGCAGGGGTGGCGTCCGACGTGGCGACGGCGGTCCGAAGCGCGGTGAAGGCGGCCTCGGTGTGCGCCGACACGGGCAGTACCCAGACGCCGTCCTCGTCGACGCGCGTCTGTTCGCCGAACTCCGGTGCCTCCTCGATGACGACATGTGCGTTGGTGCCGCCGACGCCGAGCGAGGTGACCGCCGCCCGGCGCGGGCCGGGCACAGCGGGCCAGGGATGGGCGCTGCCAGTCACGTACAGCCCGGTGTCTTCGAGCCGGATGGCCGGGTTGAGGTCGCGGTGGCCGGGAGTCGGGGGGACGATCCCGTCGCGCACCGCGAGGACGGCCCGGATGAGCCCGGCGGCGCCGGCCGCCTCGTCGAGATGCCCGATGGCCGACTTCACGCCTCCGACAGCGCACGGACCCGTTGCGCCGAGGCTGGCCCGTGCCTCGGCCAGCGCCGCCATTTCCACCGGATCGCCCAGCGGGGTGCCGGTGCCGTGGGCCTCCACGTAGGAGACCGACGCGGCGTCGACCGCCGCGTCAGCCAGCGCGGCGAGGATGACGTCACGCTGCCCCCGCACGCTGGGCGCGGCGAAGCTGAGCCGGTCGCCACCGTCGTTGTTGAGCGCTGAACCGCGGATCACGGCGTAGACCCTGTCGCCGTCACGCCGGGCGTCGGCGAGGCGCTTGAGGACGACCACGCCGGCCCCGCTGCCGGGCACCGTGCCGTCGGCGGCCGCGTCGAAGGGCCGGCACCGCCCGGAGGGGGACATGACACCCCCGTTGCGGCGAAGGTAGCCGTGGCTGTCCGGCAAGGTGATGGAGACGGCGCCGGCGACGGCCAGGTCGCAGTCGCCGGCCTGCAGGGCGCGCCGGGCCACGTGCACCGCGGCCAGCGAGGTGGAGCACATGGAGCTGACGTAGACGCTGGGACCGTGTAGGTCGAGGTGGTAGGAGACGAGCAGGGGCAGCGCGGCGGGCAGGTCCCAGGGCAGCCGGGGCTCGGCGGCGCCCACGGGGCGCCGGGCGGCGTAGCGGTTCTCGCCCGCCCCGGCGAAGACCCCGACGGACCGGGTGTCGGCGCCGGACCACCCGGCATCGTCCAACGCCCGTACCGCTTCTTGCAGAAACACCCGGTGTTGCGGATCCATGGACGCCGCGTCGGCGGGGGCGATGCCGAAGTACGCGGCGTCGAATTGATCGATCCCGTCCAGCAGACCGGCGGTCGGCACGTACTCGGGATGCCTACGCAGCGACTCGGCGACACCGCGTTCGGCCTGGCCCGCCGTGTCGAGCGTGGTGGTCGCGATCTCGCCCGCGAAGGCGAGCCGGGCGAACTCCTCGATGTCGGCGGCGCCGGGGAATCGGCAGGCCATGCCGATGATCGCCACGTCGGTCCGGTGCGGGCTCTCGGTTCCAGCCATGTCGGTCGGTACCTCTCCAGGGTGATTCCGCGTCTTCCGGCTCGGCCGCCGCCTGCCCACGGGTGAACAGGATCGACGCCCGGGCCGGTTCGCCGGGTCGAGCACCGACCCGCAGGTCGGAAAGCGGGGCGCAGGAAATCACGCTGCCGGCGCGGTGCGGGCGGCGGGGACACCGACGGGAATGCGGTTCGCGCTGGTCGGCCGGCGTCGTCATCGCGCACCGGTGAGCGTGCGTACCTGAGCGATCCCGAGTCGGGACACGGCGCACCGGCGACACCTCCCCGTGGCGCGTCGAGCAGTTTCTCGCAGTGCGGGGCTGCGAATTCCCCGGAATCTAGCTCAGGGGCGACGAGACCCGGAACACGCTGTGACATTCGCCATATCGACGTCAATGTCTATCGACGTCGACCGCCTCGTGGAGGGCTCATCAGCCGTTGACGCCCGTCATAGCGGATACCGGATCGCGGTGCGCTGGCTTGCGACAATGTGCGAATTGCTCATGGCCTGCCCCGGTGTCCCCGGCGGCATGGCCGGTGCCAGCGGCGTGGCGGGCACGGAAAACTGCCAGGCGTGGAATGCCGGTCCGTTCGGTCGATGCGCACAGCCCGGAGGGCGGGAGTCGGCGCACACCGGATCCTGGGGATGTCCGAACCTGTGACGCGGACACCGAGAGACGGCTCACCCCGGCTCGGGTGCGAGACCCAGGAAGACTCGGACGGCGATGTCGAGAATCCGCGACCGGCTCCGTCCCCGTGGTGAACGCGACCAGAATGGGTTCGCACCAGCACCGAGAGGAAACACGATGGCCAAGTACCTGCTGCTCAAGCACTACCGGGGCGCCCCGGCTGCGGTCAACGACGTACCCATGGAGCAGTGGACGCCGGAGGAGATCTCGGCGCACATGCAGTACATGCAGGACTTTGCGACCCGGCTCGAGGGGACCGGCGAGTTCGTCGACGGTCAGGCGCTCGCCCCCGAGGGGACGTTCGTCCGGTACGACGGTGAGGGACGCCCACCGGTCACCGACGGCCCGTTCGCCGAGACCAAGGACCTCATCGCCGGCTGGATGGTGATCGACGTCGACAGCTACGAGCGCGCCGTGGAGTTGGCCGGGGAGCTGTCGGCCGCCCCCGGGGCGGGCGGGAAGCCGATCCACGAGTGGCTGGAGCTGCGCCCGTTCCTGACCGCGCCGCCCACCATCACGGAGTGACCTGATGGAGGAGGCCCTGCTCCGGAGCCTCACACCCCGCGTGCTCGGGGTCCTCGTCCGCCGCGGAGCCGACTTCGCGGCGGCCGAGGACGCCGTACAGGACGCGCTGGTCGAGGCGGTCCGCACCTGGCCGGCCGACCCGCCGCGGGACCCGAAGGGCTGGCTGGTCACCGTGGCCTGGCGCCGGTTCCTCGACGCGACCCGCGCGGACGTCGCCCGGCGTCGGCGCGAGGACCTCGTCGACGAGGAGCCGGCGCCCGGGCCCGCGCCCGCGGTGGACGACACGCTCCAGCTCTACTTCCTGTGCGCCCACCCGTCGCTGACGCCGTCGTCGGCGGTCGCGCTGACGCTGCGTGCCGTCGGCGGGCTGACCACCCGCCAGATCGCCCAGGCATACCTGGTGCCCGAGGCGACCATGGCGCAACGCATCAGCCGGGCCAAGCGCGCCGTCTCCGGCGTGCGGTTCAACCAGCCCGGCGATGTCGCGACCGTACTGCGCGTCCTCTACCTGGTCTTCAACGAGGGCTACTCCGGCGATGTCGACCTCGCCGCCGAGGCCATCCGGCTCACCCGGCAGCTCGCGGCAGCGATCGACCACCCCGAGGTGGCGGGGCTGCTCGCCCTCATGCTGCTGCACCACGCCCGGCGCGCCGCCCGGACCGCGCCCGACGGCAGTCTGGTGCCGCTCGCCGAGCAGGACCGTGGCCGGTGGGACACCACGTCGATCGCCGAGGGCGTCGAGATCCTCCAGGCGGCCCTCGCCCGCGACCGGCTGGGCGAGTTCCAGGCCCAGGCCGCCATCGCGGCGCTCCACGCCGACGCGCCCACCGCCGGGGAGACCGACTGGGTGCAGATCGTCGAATGGTACGACGAGCTCGCGCGCCTGACCGGCAGCCCGGTCGTCCGGCTCAACCGCGCGGTGGCCGTCGGCGAGGCCGACGGACCGCGCGCCGGCCTGGCGGCGCTCGCGGCGCTGGACGACTCGCTGCCCCGCCACGCGGCGGCGGCGGCGTACCTGCACGAGCGCGACGGCGACCTGGCGACGGCGGCACGGTTGTACGCCGAGGCGGCCCGGAAGGCGCCCAACCTCGCCGAACGCGACCACCTGACGCGCCAGGCCGCCCGGCTCAACGCCCACCACCGTTCCTGAGGCGTACGTCCATCGGCTCAGCGGACCTCCTGGTCGCGGGCGGCCGCGGTCTCGCGTACGGCCTGGGCGACGGCTCGGAAGTCCTTGCGCAGGATGTGGGAGTGGTTGCTCGCGACCTTCGCGCTGACCTGGATGTTCGGGTTGCCGGCGAGCACCGGATCGAGGGCGGTCCGCACCTGTTCCATCTCCTCCTCGCCCGCACCGAGATTGCCGCCGGTGGCCAGGACGTACCGCACCGGGCAGGTCACCCGGTCCAGGACCGGCGCGATG
This sequence comes from Micromonospora sp. M71_S20, assembly GCF_003664255.1. Classification (NCBI taxonomy): domain Bacteria; kingdom Bacillati; phylum Actinomycetota; class Actinomycetes; order Micromonosporales; family Micromonosporaceae; genus Micromonospora; species Micromonospora sp. M71_S20. The sequence goes on from NZ_RCCV01000004.1 coordinate 494,219, forward strand.
GCGGCGACGATCTCGTTGGCCTCGATGTTGACGTCGGCGTGCTGATCAGCGGTCATCCGCGCGGCCAGGCCCAGCGGGCGCGCCAGCGGCAGCAGCAACCGCATCCGGCGGAACAGGCCGCGGATCCGCTCGCGGCCCTCCTCGCCGGTCAGGCCGTAGGGGATGGCGCCGTCCGCGCACACCACCCCCCGGACGCGGTCCGGATTCCGGTCGGCCCAGTGCACCGCGACTGCCGCGCCGTAGGACCAGCCCACCAGCAGCGGCCGCTGCGCCCCGGTCGCGTCGAGGACGGCGTCGAGGTCACGGACGCACGCCTCGAAGGAGTAGTCCGCCGACCGCTTCGACCGGCCGCGGGCCCGCTCGTCGTAGGTGATGTGCCGCCAGCCGGCGCCGAGCTCGGCGATCACGGGCCGCCAGTGCCGCTGGGAGGCGTAGGCGCCGTTCAGATAGACGACGGGACGGCCGGGGCCGCCGGTGTCGGTGACGGCCAGCGCGGTGTCGTCGACCGGCACCATGCCGGTCCAGGTCGAGGTGGTCGGGTTCGGGGCGGACATGGGTGCTCCTTCGTTCCGTGGGCAGTTGCCGCACGTCGGATCCGTCGGGTGGCCGGAGCCGGTGTCGCATGCCCGGCCGACCCTCGTCAGCGTTCGGAGATCACCGAACGTCTGCGACGCTACGTTGCGTTTAGAAGAGTGTCAACGAATGCTGCGGCGAGCCATGCCCTGCCATCAGCCATATCGGCACCCTGCTTGCAATGAGCATGACATCGAACGCAATGAAGCGGTCGAGGCCCGCATTGCAATGAACTCCGGGTGAATGCATACTGTGCAGCCAGGTGTGCATGCACCTGGACGCCGCACGCGTCGACAGGCGCGAGTGTCGGCGGAGAGGAGGCGAACACCGATGCCCGGGGGAAGACTCACCAACGAGGACCGCCAGCACATCGCCGCGGGGCTGGCCGAGGGACTCGGCTACGCAGAGATCGGCCGGCGGCTGGGGCGGCCCGCCTCGACCGTCATGCGGGAGGTCACCCGCAACGGCGGACCCGACGGTTACGGGGCGGACCGGGCCCACGAGACCACCCGGCACCGTGCGCGCCGGCGCAAGCAGGCTCAGCCTCCGGCGCCGCCGGTCCCCGACAGCGGCCACGGGCGCGACCCCCGGGCGGTCCAGGACTTCACCGAATCCTTCACCGCTCTCCTCGTGCAGCAGGGGCTGCCCCGGATGGAGGCCAGGGTGCTGGCCTGCCTCTACGTCACCGACTCCGGCGCGCTCACCGCCGCCGACCTGGTCCAGCGGCTTTGCGTCAGCCCGGCGTCGGTGTCGCACGCCGTCGCCTTCCTCGAACAGCAGGGCATGCTCAGGCGGGAACGGGCTCCCGGCGCGCGGCGCGAACGCTACGTCATCGACGACGAGATCTGGCTCCGGTCGCTCCTCGCGTCTCTGCGGATGAACGACGCCCTGACGGCCGCATCGCGGCGCGGAGCCGAGATCCTCGGGGTGGCGACCCCGGCCGGCGCCCGCTTCGAGTCGTCCGCCGAACTGCTCCTCCTCGTCAGTGCGGCCTTCCGGCAGGTCATGGAGCAGTGGCGGCAGCGCCCGGCACCCGGACAGGCCGACCGCACGGGGCGAGCGCGCGCACCGGACCGGGAAGGCAGGCGGGCGGCCGGCGGCTGACCGGCCGCTGTGGAACCAATGTCCTAGGACGCCTTGGGAGATGTGCGTCAGCACTCACGGCCTGCCCGCAGCCGAGCGTGCGAGGACGGTGACCGTGAGCAGCCGAGGGCTCAGTGCCCGGGCCGCGCCGCTGTCCGACTGGTGTCTGGTCGAAGTCGGCCACCGCGACTCGTTGATGGCCGCCGACTCGACGGGCACTAGCATTGCCGGTGTGGCAACGCGGCTCGTTCAGATTCGCCACCACCTCGGCGGCCCATCAGGCGGAGGTGGTCACGCGCCTGCGGGACCTCGGCGCAACACCTGCCGACGTGGGCCAGGGCGACGTGCCGTGGACGGTCATGGCCGACCCGGAGGGCAACGAGTTCTGCGTGCTGGACCCCCGACCGCTCTACCGGGACACCGGACCGATCGCCGCGGTGGTGGTCGACTGTGCGGATCCGCGAGCCATGGCCCGCTTCTGGGACGAGGCCATGGACTGGGACCTGCACGAGGTGACCGACCACCAGGCGGTACTGCGCTCCGCCAAGGGCGTCGGCCCATATCTGCGGTTCATTCGCACACCCGACGTCAAGACCGTGTGGAACCGCGTCCATCTCGACGTCCGCCCGTACCCGGGTGACGACCTGGCGGCCGAGGCGGCCAGACTGCGGACCCTCGGCGCCACCGCCGTCGACCTGGAAGACGATGTCCCGTGGACCGTCCTCGCCGACCCGGAAGGCAACGAGTTCTGCCTCCTCACCCCAGCCTGACCCGAACCTCGTCTGCCGCCCACCGCGGCTACCAGCCCGGACCTTGCGACGCGCCCTGGTACTCCAGCGCCACCTGCTCTCGACGCGGCAGTCCCAAGAATCACGCGGCGCCACCTGTTTTCGGTGTCGGAGGTGGAACGAGCATGAGGACGGCCACCGCGTTGATCATCGACGACGCGAGCTCAGCCGGTGACGAGGTGCTCCAGATGGTAGTGGTCCCACCAGCTCGTGCGGTGTGTCCGGATGACGCCGTCGGTGCGGGTCAGGAGGAGGTAGTTGCCGTCCTGGATCAGGGCCGCGTCCTCGTCCCGACCGGCCAGCACCCTGGCTACCGCCGCCACCATGTTGGGGATTCCCTTGTCGGCCAGATCGTCGGCACCCATGGAGAAGGTGACGTTGACGTACGTCTCCGGCTCCCACTCCCAGCAGGAGTCGCCGTCCGTCTCGGCCTCGTAGTAGCCGTGCGTGCCGGAGCGAATGGTGACGGCGTAGCCGCGTTGGTCGTACAGACGGGCGGTGAACAGGCGCGGATTGGACGTCGGCTGTGGTTTCTCGCTGGGGTCCGTGGCAGTCAGGGCGGCGATCGCGTGCACGGAAGGATCACCGGCCAGGATCAGACGGAACTCGACGGCCATGTCTGCCCCTCCTCAATCTCGCCGGATGATCTGTCGGATCGTACCGTCGGGTTTCACCACAACCAGTTCCTTCAGCCCGTCGATGGGCCAGTCGTCGAACTGGCGCCGTAGAGCCGTCATGTCACCTTTCCAGTCTTTGAGGTTCACGATCACGCGCTGGGTCTGCTCGTCATCGACCTTCTCCCGGACCTGGCTCCAGATGTTGCGCACCGACGTGCGAACCGCCGGCGAGTAGCAGTCGAAGACGTAACCTTCGAGGAGGTAGTCCGGATCTTTGTCTGGGTTGCCGCTGTCGCCGGTGTGGACGCGAGCACCACTGGCTTCCTGCGCCGTGGGATTCTGGTGAATCCGGTAGCCCCTGCCGGCCACGGTGTCGGCACACTCGTTCTCCAACTCCAGCGCTCGTCGGGTGCTGGCATCCACTTTGGGCCCGATGCCGGTACGCGGCCCAGTCGGTGCGTTGTTCCGGACCCCTGTGGGTTGCCTGCTCCACGGTGGGAACACGTCGTGGCTTTCCTGCCCTCGACCAGGCGCGACGCGCGACGATTCGTTGGGGAACGGCGCGGGGCTGGCCGGTGGGCGACCGCCAGCCCCGATCAGTTTCCCGACGATCCCAACTGCCGAGCCTGGTTGGTCGCCGCTTCGACAGCCCGCTGGGCGGTGCCGCTGCGCTGTACGAGGAGTACCAACACTTGCTTGATGCTGTCGAGGGACTGCAGGAGCGGCCCCGGTTGCCCACCGTGCAGGGCCGCGCTGACGAGTTGTCGTGCGTTGTCGACCTGCGTCATTGTCGCGGTGGTGATCTCGCGGGCGCTGGCGATGCCCTGCTGGACCGGCGTCAGCCCGGCGATGGTCTCCTGCGGAGTCGCCTGCCGCGGCACGCTCGCGGCGGCCTTGACGGCCTCGCCGACCGCAGTAGCGAGACTGCCCAACCCGCCCTGGATGGTGGAGAGGGCGGTGCGTACTCGGGCGATTCCGGCAGCGACCGCAGTGAACCCGGCGCCGGCGGCCCGCACGGTGATCTCCTGCGCCTGACTGTCGGCCGCAGCCGCGAGGTGCTGGGCCCGCTCGACGCCCGCTGCCAGAGCGTGCAGCTCGCCGGTGATCTCTTCGATGCTCGACACGTACCAGCCACCCCGCCCGAGAACGGATGTCGGAGCCTGCAACCTACCCGGCGAGGCCGGTCCCCGGACACCCCGGACCGAGTGGATGCCGCTGGAGTTGCTGCCGCTCAGCCCCGAGGTCTCGCGACGTATCCACCTCTGTACCTCGGACTCGTACGCCCTCATCAAACTGTGCGGACGGCCGACTCTGCCGGGACGGGGTGCTACGACCGCCGCGCTTGTCGCATAAGCGGCCTTGACGGCCTCGGCCTGACAGCAGCCGGAGCCGTGGTGCCGGCGGCGTGCGCGGAATGGCACCGTCCACAGCCTACGTCGGGCCCGTACCGCTGCCATTCGGGTGATAAGCCCTGTTGAGCTGCGATTTCGCCGCTATACCCTCGCTGCTTGTGACTGACGACGACCCTTGGACGACTCTCCGGACGACCGACGGCACCGCGACGACCGACGGCCAGACAGGCACCTTCAGGGTGGTCCACCTCCGAGGCGACCTCTGGTTGGACGGTCCTGCCGGAGATCCGGTGGCGCGGGGCCTCGCGGGCAATCCGGCGGCACCGCTCGATGTGCTGCTGCGTCTGCTCGACGACCACGCCGAGGCCGTTCCCGCAGCGATCCGCCGGCGCGCCGACCTGCCGCCCGCAGTCGTCGCAGCGGCGCTGCGTCACCCCCTGGCCCGGGTACGGGGCGCGCTCGCCGCCAACCCGCACATCGATCCGGCGCTCCGGCTCGGCCTGCTGGACGACCCCGAGCGTCGCGTGGTCGAGCTCGTCCGTGCGGATCCGGACGTGGCCTTGCCGGATCGCGCGTTCGTGCCGAGCCTGGACCGGCTCGTCGAGCAGTTCCGGCGGGGCATCTTGACGCCGGCCGAGCTGCGCGGCGAGGTGATCGAGCTGGCGTGGCGCGACCGGCGTGCGGTGCGTGTCGTGGCCACCCATCCGGAGCCGCTCGTACGTGCCGCCGCGGTCGGACTGCTCGGCGGCCTGGACGAAGCGGCCCGCGACGAACTACGCCAAGTCCTGCTACACGACGACGTCCCGGAGGTGCGGGCGGCGACCGCCCACTTCCACGCCGAGCGGGAACGGGTGCGGGAGCCGGCGGACCTACCCGTCAACGGGTACGCGTACCGAGGGCTGCTGAGCGAGCTGCGGCTCTCGCCCGCACTGATCGAGTACGTGCTCGCCGCGGAGGACGGGAGGGAGGGCGTCGAGGCGATGGCGACCAACCCGACCCTGCCGCCGGAGGTGGTCGAGGCGTTGTTCGACCACCCGTCGCCGGACGTGCGGCGCAGCCTCGCCGAGCGTGACGACCTGACCGGCGCCCAGTTGGCGCGGCTCGCCGCCGACCCCGACGCGTCGGTACGGACCGCCGTCTCCGTGCATCCCGCGCTCACCGAGGAGGAGCGTGCGGCGATCGACATCGACGTGACCACGGCGCCGTGGGACCGCCGGATCGACCTGTGCTGGCACGTGCGGGGGACGGTGTCGCGTGACCCGCTGCCGCCACTGGCGGCGTCGGTACGGCTCGCCACGTCGGTCAACCCGCTGCTGCGCCGGCGGGCCGCGCTCGACCCGCGGTTGCCGGCCGGGACCGTCACCGCGCTCTCGGACGATGCCGATCCCGGCGTGCGAGCCCTCCTCGCCCATCACCATCCGGCCGCGCCGCCCGAACTGCTCCTGCGGGTGTTACGTGGGTACGAGTACCGTCGATGCGACCGCGGGCGGCTGCCGGCCCTGCCGAACTTCCCGACGGCGGCGCTGGCCCGGTACGCCGACGACCAGGATCCCGCGGTCCGGCGGCTCGTCGCCCGCGACCCGTGGGCGGATCCGGCGCTCGTCGACCGGCTCACCCGCGACCCCGACGCCGCGGTGCGGCGGGCGATGGCGGCATGCCCCCGACTGCCGGTGGACCGGATCGTCGACCTGCTCGACGACGTCGAGCTGGCCGAGTCCGCAGCGCGGAACCCGGCCCTGCCGGTCGACGTGATGCGCGAGCGGCTCGCCTCGTCCGCACCCTGGCAGGGGAAGCGCTGACGGTCGATCCGCACCCGTCGGCGAGGTGGGACGACCTGCGGCGACCTGCCGGCCGGCGTCTAGCGGCGCGGTGCCTGGACGCGGACTCGGCGGTGGTCAGGTGGCGGCGGTCGCGACCGGCTGCGGGTACTGGTGGAAACCGCTGCCGCTCTTGCGCCCGTACCTGCCCGCGGCGACCAGGTCCCGCAGCGTGCGTCCGGGCCGGAAGCGGGGGTCGCCGGTGCATTCGAGCAGCACCAGGAGCGTGTCGACGACGGTGTCCAGGCCGATCAGGTCGGCGGTACGCAGCGGGCCCGTCGAGTGGCCGAGGCAGTCCTGGAAGACCCGGTCGACGGTCGCGGCGTCGGCGGTTCCCCGGCCGACGACCTCGGCGGCCTCGTTCACGGTGAGCATCAGCACGCGGTTGATCACGAAGCCCGGTCCGTCGGCGACCACGATGCCGGTCTTGCCGATCGCGGCGAGCAGGTCGAGGGTGCGCTGGAGGGTGTCCGCGCTGGTCCGCGGCGCCCGCACCACCTCGACGCTCTCCCTGAGCGGCGCGGGGTTCATGAAGTGCGTCCCGACCACCCGCTCCGGCCGGCGGGTGCTGGCGGCGAGCCGGTCGATCGGGATGGCGGAGGTGACCGACGCGAGCACCGTCGTCGGTGGACAGACGGCGTCCAGCTCGCCGAAGATCCGTTCCTTCAGGGGGATGCGTTCCGGCGCGCACTCGATCACGTACCCGGCCCGGTCGAGCCCGGCGGTCCGGTCGGTCCAGCTGATCCGCTCGATCACCCGGGCCGCCGGGTCGCCCGCGCGGTGCGGGGCCAGCAGCCGGGCCTGCCGCAGTCCGGTACGCAGCCGGCCCACCGCCGCCGCCGCCCCGGCCGCCGTTCCGACCGCCGGGTCGACCACGACCACGTCGTACCCGCCCTCGGCCAGGCACTGGGCGATGCCGAGGCCCATCGTGCCGGCGCCGATGACCCCGACGGTGCCGCTCATGCGCCCCCCTCGTTCCGCTCGGCGCACGCCTGAGGCTCCGCCGCGCCGCGTCCGATGATCCGCTCGTTCACGCCGCCACCACCCGCACCGGGTGCGCCCGCGCGGCCGGCGGCCGGGCCGGGTCGATCGCGAGCGTCCACCGGTCGCCCGCGTCGTCCTCGACGGCGAAGCCGGCGAACCGCAGGGTGACCAGCATCTGCCGGTTGACCGCGGTGGGCACGAACTCCGCCACCGGGCGCCGGCCCGCGGCGAGCGCGGTGTGCACGAGGTGGTCCAGCAGGGCCGCGCCGGCACCGCGGGACAGCACCCGGCACGACATCAGCAGCAGCCGCAGTACGGTCGCGGCCGGCTGCAACTCGGTGACGGCCAGCCCGACCGTGCCGTAGGAGCCGAACCTGTCCCGCAGCCGCGCCACCAGCACCTCGTGCCGGGGGGACGCGCACAGCGCGCGCAGCTCGGCCGGGCTGAACGTGACGCCGGTGGTGTTCAGCTGGTGGGTGCGTACGGTCAGCTCGTGTGCCCGGGCGAGGTCGGCCGGGCCGGCCCGACGCACCTGGAGCACCAGGCCGAGCGAGGCGAGGAAGTCCGCGGGCGGCCCGGCATGCGTGGCCTCGGCGGCCCGGCGTCGCTCGTCGGTGCGGTAGAGCTGGCGGCGCTGCCGGGACTCCTCGGTGACGACGTCAGGGGTGAACTCGGGCAGCGCCGGCAGCCCGGCGACGGCGTCGGCCGGGTGACAGCGCACGACCGGCAGCGCGGCGGCCACCTCGGCGCGCTCCACCGGGTCGTTGTCGACGAACGCGACGGTGTCCAGGCCGATGCCCAGGTCGGCGGCGATCCGGGCGACCGCGAGGGACTTGGCGCCCCAGCCCACCTCGACCCGGGTGAACAGGTCGAGCAGGCCGTGCGCGGCCAGGTGGGCGGTGGCGGCGGCGCGCTCGCCCCGGCTGGCCACGGCGTGCAGGACGCCGCGCCGGTCCAGGGCGTGCAGCGTGCGTACGGCGGCGGGGAACGGCACCGGCTCGTCGCCCTCCAGCACGACGCCGTCCCACAGCGTGTCGTCGAGGTCCCAGACCAGGCACTTCACCATGCTGGTCACGGCCGCCCTCCCGGTCGCGTCGCTCGGGCGCGCCGCAGCAGGTGGTCGGCGATGTGCAGTTCGGCCACCTGGGCGGAGCCCTCGATGATCTCCATGACCTTGGCGTCCCGGTAGAACCGGCCGGCCCGGCTGTCCGGGGCGCAGCCGGCCGCCCCGAGGACCTGCACGGCCGCACCGGCGACCAGGGCGGCGGTGCGCGCCGCCGCGTACTTCGCCGCGACCGTGCCGGCGATCGCGTCGGGAGCACCAGCGGCCCGCCACCGGGCGGCCCGGGCGGCGAGCTCCCGGGCGGCGGCGGTGTCCACCGCGGCCCGGCCCAGCAGCCCCCGCACGGTCTGGTGCTCGGCGAGCGGGGTGCCGCCCTGCCGGCGGGTGAGGACGTGGTCGGCCATGTCCCGCAGGCACGCCTCGGCCATACCCACGCAGCCCCAGCCGACCGTGAACCGGCCGTGGTCGAGTGCGGTGGCCGCGACGTGCGACAGGCCGAACCCGGGCGGTGCGACGCGGTTCGCCGCCGGGACCCGTACGCCGTCGAGCTGGATGTGGGCCAGCTGGGCGGCCCGCAGGCCGAGCTGGCCCTCGACCGGCTGCCGCGTCACGCCGGCCCGGTCGGTCTCGACGAGCACGGTGGTGTGCCGGCCGTCCAGCACCCCGAGCACCAGCAGCACGTCGGCGACCTGGCCGAAGGTCACCCAGCGCTTGGCGCCGGTCAGCTCCAGGGTCGGCTGCCGGCCACCGGCGACGGCACGGATGCGGGTGTCGACGGCGGTCAGGTCGCTGCCCGCGCCGGCCTCGGTGGCGGCGAAGCCGGCGAGCAGCTCACCGCGGGCGAACGCGGGCAGCCAGCGCGTCCGCTGCTCGGCGGTGCCCCAGCGCAGTACGGCCGCGGCGACCATGCCCTGCACGGTGACCAGCGCGCGCAGCGCGCCGCACACGCCGCCGAGCCGGGCGCACAGCTCACCGACCTGCGCCGGCGTGGCGCCGAGGCCGCCGTGGTCGACCGGCAGGTCCGCGGTGAGCAGCCCGGCGGCGGCCGCGGCGCGGCGTACCCCGGCGGGCAGCGCGCCGTCCCGGTCCCAGCGGGACGCCTCGTCGCGCGCGGCCGCGGCGAGGTCGTCCCCGAGCTCGTCGAGCGCCGGCGGCGCGACCGTGGCGGTCACGCCGGGATCCCGGCTCGGCCGGCGGTCTTGGCCAGCACGAAGTCGGTCAGTCGGGAGATCGTGCGGAAGTGGTCGAGGTCGAGGTCGGCCACCTCGACCTCGATGTCGAAGCGCCGCTCCACGAACACCACCAGCTCGATCGCGAACAGCGAGTTGAGCAGGCCGAGCGCGAAGTAGTCCTCGTCCGGGCCGATCGGTCCGGACACCGCCGGGGCGATGAAGTCGTGCAGCACCCGCGCCACCGCGGACCGGTCCGGTGCTCCCATCCCCACTCCCATCTCAGTCACCCGCGACGGCCGCGGGATCGCCGTCGAACTCGACCAGCACCATGCTCCAGGCGGCCACGGGGCTGGAGCTGACCAGCACGGCCCGCTCGCCGCCCCGCAGCCGCCCGGTGCCGATCTCGGTCGCCAGGTTGAGCAGCACGTCGTTCGCGCCGAGGTGGCCCAGGTCGCGCAGGTTGTCGCGGCAGGTCGAGGCGACCGCCACCCCGAGCGTCTCCTCGACGAACCGGAACGCGCCCGCCGACAGGTTGTGGCTCACGTGCCGGGCGACGTCCGACGGCGTCAGCCCGTTGCGGTCCAGCAGGCGCCGGTACATCGCACGCAGCCGGTTGCGGCTCTCCAGCGCCAGCTGGAAGGAGTACTCCCGAGGGTCGCGGCACTGCTCGGTCCAGCGGGCCGACGGGCGGTCGCGGTAGTCCACCCGGAACAGGTCCCAGTAGCGGCCGTCGGTCTCCTGAAGCACGTCGCGCACCCGCAGCGGCCCGTCCCGCGAGACGACCACGGCCATGCCCCCGTCGCCGCTGACCGTAACGGGGTGCCGGTAGCGTCGCGGCGTGGCCGGCGTACTGCCGTGCACGACGAGGACGTCCGTCAGGTCCGGGTCGGCGGCCAGCAGGCCGCGCGCCACCAGCAGCGCCGGCGTGCTCGACACGCAGCCCAGCCCGCCGACGGAGAAGGTCAGGGCCCGCTCGGCGCCGAGGTACGCCTGTAGCCGGGTCTCGGCGGAACTCATCAGCGTGGCCGGCGCGCGGGACTCCACCACGACCAGCGCCCCGATCCGGGCCGGGGCCAGCCCGGCGGCGGTCAGCGCCCGGGTGGCGGCGCCCGCGGCCAGGTCGAACGCGTCCAGCTCCGGGTCGGTACGGACCCGGTCGATCCCGAGGCCGGCGCAGAGTTCCCGCTCGGCCGGCCCCAGGTACGCCAGCTCCGGCAGCTCCGCCACCGCGACCGACCGTTCCGGCAGGAACGACGCCATCGTCCGTACCGCGATCGTCCCGGGCATGTCGCCGCACCTTTCGTAGCAGAGGCCGTCGTCGGTGTCCCGTCCCGGGCGTCCGGACCCGGTCCTCCGTGCGGTGTCCCGCCCGCCGACTCGATGCCACTGTGCCGATCGCGGCTCGGGCCGGGACAGAGAAGGACCGGCAGAGGCGTTGCCGGTCCTTCTCTGGTTCCGGCCTGCCTGCGTCCACCAGTCTCGATCCGACGCCGACCGCCGGTGAAGGGGAGACCGCCGATGCCGAGCCGGATGCCCACCCAGACCAACGCCCCGCCGCCGAGCGGCACCCGGATCCGGCCGGTGCCGCGCACCGGCGCGCTGCGGCTGTCGCCGGGGCAGGAGCGGCTGTGGTTTCTCGACGGGCTGCACGGCGACGGCACCGAATACCTCGTCTGGCTGCGGCTGCGCCTGCGCGGGCCGTGGGATCCCGCCGTGTTCGCCGGCGCCGTGACCGCGGTCGTCGGCCGGCACGAGGTGCTGCGCACCCGGTACCGGGACAGCGACGGCGAGCCGGTGCAGGTCGTCGACCCGCCCGGTCCGGCCGACGTCACGGTCGTGGACCTGACCGGCGGGCCGGACGCCGGAACCCGGGCGGCGGCGCTGCTCGACACGACGGCGGGTCGGCCGTTCGACCTGCGCCGGGAGCACCCGCTGCGGGTCGTGGTGGTACGGCTCGCGCCGACGGAGCACCTGGTCGGCCTCACCCTGCACCACATCGCCGCCGACGCCTGGTCGTGCGACGTGCTGCTGCGCGACCTGGACCACGCGTACCGCGCGTTGGCGGCCGGCCGGCCCGTGCCGGCGCCACCACCTATGCAGTACGCCGACGTCGCGGCCTGGCAGCGGGCCCGGCGCGAGGCCGTCGGCGCGGCCGGCATCGGCTACTGGCGGGACCAGCTCGCCGGGCTCGAACCGGTCCTGCTGCCCACCGACCGCCCGCGCGGCGCCCGCCGCGACCCCGTCGGCGACATGCTCGCCGTGGACGTGCCGCGGCGCGTCGCCCGGTCGGTCGCCGCCGCCGGCGAGCGGTACGGCACGAGCGCCTTCATGACCCTGCTGGCCGCCTTCCAGGTGCTGCTGGCGCACCGGACCGGCCGCACCGACATCGCCGTCGGGATGCCCGCCGCCGGGCGGGACGCGCCGGAGACCGAGGACCTGATCGGCTTCTTCGTCAACACCCTGGTGCTGCGGACCGACCTGGCGGGCCGGCCGTCGTTCGCCGAGGTGCTGGACCGGGTGCGCACGACGGTACTGGCCGCGCTCATGCACAACGACGTCCCGTTCGAGGACGTCGTCGCGGCGGTCCGGCCCCGCCGCGACCCCGCCCGCAACCCGCTGTTCGAGATCATGTTCCAGGTCCTGCACACGGCGGAGACGCCCGGCACGCTCGGCGGCGCCACGGTGGAACCGCTGCCCATGAACGCCACCGACGCCAAGTTCGACCTGGTGTTCACGGTCTGCCGCACCGCGGCCGGCGACCTGCGGTGCGTTCTCGAGTACGCCGGCGGCCTGTTCGACCGGACGACGATGCGGCGGCTCGCCGAGGACTACGTGGCGCTGCTGGAGCGGTTGGCCCGCGAACCGGAGGCCCCGGCGGTCCGGCTGGCCCCGGCGCCGGGCGCGCCGGCCGTGCCGGCGGCTGCGGCGGATCCGCCGCCACCAGCCCCGGCGCCGCCGGCCGACCCGGCGCCGCCGGCCGACCCGGTCGAGCAGGCCGTCGCCGGGATCTGGTCGAGGCTGCTCGGTGTCGACGACATCGCCGCCGACGACGACTTCTTCGACCTCGGCGGCCACTCGCTGCTGGTCGCCCGGGTGCGTACCGCGCTGCGGCAGGCGTTCGCCGTCGATCTCCCCCTGCAGGTCCTGTTCGAGGCCACCTCGGTGGCCGGACTCGCGGCCGTGGTCACCGCCGCGGTCCGCGCCGACGTCAGTCGACTCTCCGACAGCCAGGTGCAGGACCTGCTGTCCCGAGCCGCCCGGGAAGGAACCCGATGACCGAGATGCTGGAGTCGCCCACCCCGCACGAGAAGCTGCTGGAGCGCCGGCTGCTCGGCCTCGAACCGCTCCCCGAGCCGGGCATCCCCCCGGTGCCCCGGGTGGACCCGCCACCGCTGTCGCACGCCCAGCGCCGGCTGTGGATCCTCGACCGGCTGCGCCCCGGCGGCGTCGAGTACCTGGTGCAGATCGCGCTGCACATCACCGACCGGCCCGGCAGCCGGTTGGCCGTCCCCGCGCTGCGGGCCGCGCTCGACGGGCTGGTGGCCCGGCACGAGGTGCTGCGCACCCGCTACCCGGCCGGCCCCGACGGCGAGCCGGTGCAGCTGATCGACCCGCCCGCCCCGGTCCCGCTGCCGGTCCGCGACCTCACCCACCTGGACAGCGAGACCCAGTGCCGGTTGCTGAACCGGCTCGTCTCGGTCGACCGCGAACCGATCGACCTGGCCGCCGGGCCGGTGTTCCGCGCCCTGCTCGTGCGGCGGGAGCCCGACCAGCACCTGCTGCTGCTCACCACCCACCACATCGCCATGGACCTCTGGTCGGAGGGCCTGCTGCTGGACGAGCTGCGCCACCGCTACACCGCCGCGCTCGACGGCCGCCCGGCCGACCTTCCCCCGCTGCGGGTGCAGTACGCCGACGTGGCGGCCTGGCAGCGGCAGCGGACCGCCGAGCTGCGCGAGAGCCACCTGCCGTACTGGCGCCGCCAGCTCGCCGGCGCCACGCCGGTGGACCTGCCGACCGACCGGCCGCGGCCGGCGGTACGGGACTCCGCCGGCGACGTCTTGCCGTTCACCGTGCCGGCCATGGTGGCGGCGGCCCTGGGGCAGCTGGCCCGCCGCCACCACGCCACGCCGTTCATGGTCCTGCTGGCGGCGTACGCGGTCGTGCTCGGGCGGTGGAGCGGCCGGACCGACGTCACGGTCGGCACGCCGGTCGCCGGGCGTGGGCACGACGACGTGCAGGGCCTCATCGGGCTCTTCGTGGACACCGTCGTGGTGCGGGCCGACCTGGCCGACGATCCGACGTTCGGCGAGCTGGTCGAGCGGGTCCGCCGTACCTCGTTGGACGCCTTCGACCACCAGGAGCTGCCGTTCGAGCAGCTGGTAGAGGAGCTGGCGCCGGTCCGCGACCCCGCGCGGACCGCGCTGTTCTCGACGATGTTCGTCTGGCAGGAGGCCGGGCCGGAGGGCTTCCAGGTGCCCGGGTCGGACGTCCTGTCGGTGCCGATCCCGTTCGCCGACGCCAAGTTCGACCTGACCCTGTCGGTGTCCCCGTGCCCGGACGGTTCGCTCGCCGGCGCCGTGGTCTACGCCACCAGCCTGTTCGACCGCGGCACGATCGAGCGGTTCGCCGCACACGTCGGGCAGCTGCTGGCCGGCGTGGCGGCGGCCCCGGACGCCCCGCTGGCCGACATCGACATGCTCCCGCCGGACGAGCGCGAGCAGCTGCTCGACGGCTGGAACGACACCGCGACCGACGTGCCGGCCACCACGCTGCCGGCCCTGTTCCGCGCCCAGGCGGCGGCCACCCCGGACGCGGTGGCCGTGCGGGCGGCGGACCGCAGCCTGTCGTACGCCGAACTCGACGCCCGCGTGACCGCGCTGGCGCTCCGGCTGCGCGCGGCCGGGGTCGGCCCCGAGTCGGTGGTCGGGGTGTGCCTGGAGCGCGGCCCGGACCTGGTGACCGCGCTGCTGGCCGTGCTCACCGCCGGCGGCGCCTACCTGCCGCTGGACACCGAGAGCCCGCCGCAGCGGCTGGAGCAGCTGCTCACCGACGCCGCGGTACGGGTCGTGGTGACCGACCGGGACGCCGTCGGCACCGCCGCGCGCACGGTGGTCCGGCCCGACGCGGACGGCGCCGCCCCGCACGGGCCGCTGCCCGACGACCCCGACCCGGACCACCCGGCGTACGTGCTGCACACCTCCGGCTCGACCGGCCGGCCCAAGGGCGTCGTGATCACCCACCGCGCGTTGGTCAACCGGCTGGCCTGGATGCAGCGCGAGTACCCGCTCGACGCCACCGACCGGGTGCTGCACAAGACGCCGTACGGCTTCGACGTCTCGGTCTGGGAGCTGTTCTGGCCGCTGGTCACCGGCGCGACGCTCGTCGTCGCCCGCCCCGGCGGGCACCGCGACCCGGCGTACCTGGCCGCGACGATCGTCGAGCACGGCGTCACCACCCTGCACTTCGTGCCGTCGATGCTGCGCGCCTTCCTCGACACGCCGACCGGCGAGCTGCCCTCGGTACGCCGGATCTTCGCCAGCGGCGAGCCGCTGGCGGCCGAGCTGGCGGCGGCCGTGCACGAGCGGTTCGGCGGCGAGCTGCACAACCTCTACGGCCCGACCGAGGCGACGATCGACGTGACCGCCGCGCGGTGCCTGCCCGGGGCGCCGGTCACGATCGGCCGGCCGGTCGCCAACACCCGCGCCCACGTCGTCGACCCGGACCTGCGGCTGCTGCCGGCCGGCGTGCCCGGCGAGCTGGTGGTGGCCGGCGTCCAGCTCGCCCGCGGCTACCTCGGCCGCCCCGCGCACACGGCCGACCGGTTCGTGCCGGACCCGTTCGGCACGCAGCCGGGAGGCCGGCTCTACCGCACCGGCGACCTGGCCCGGCACCGCGCCGACGGCACGATCGAGTACCTGGGCCGGCTGGACCGGCAGGTGAAGCTGCACGGCCACCGGATCGAGCCGGGCGAGGTCGAGGCGGTGCTCACCGCGCATCCGGACGTCGCCGCCGCCGTGGTCACCGTGCACGACGACCGGCTCGTCGCGTACCTCGTCGGCTCGGGAGCCGGGCAGGCCGGTCCGGCGCTCGACCGGGACGGGGTCGCGGCGCACGCCCGGGCCCGGCTGCCCCGGCAGCTGGTGCCCGCACGCTGGGTGGTGCTCGACGCGCTGCCGCTGACCGCCGCCGGCAAGGTCGACCATCGCGCGCTGCCCGCGCCGCCCAGCAGCGCCGGGCCGGTGGCGGAAGCGCCGCAGAGCCCGGTGGAGCGGACGATCGCGCGGGCCGTGGCCGACGCGCTCGGCGTCGACGCGGTGGGCCGGCACGACGCGTTCTTCGCGCACGGCGGCGACTCGATCCGGGCGATCCGTGCCGTCGGTGCGCTACGGGCGGCCGGTCTGCCGGTGTCGGTGCACGACCTGTTCGGTCACGCCACGGTGGCCGAGCTGGCCGAACTGGTCGGCACCCGGGCGCCGGAGGGGCCGGCCGACGTGGGGGAGCGGCCCGCCGAGCAGCCGGTCGTGGCGCCGTTCGCGCTGCTGTCCGACGCCGACCGCGCGCTGCTGCCGCCGGGCCTGGTCGACGCGTACCCGATGGGCGAGATCCAGGCCGGGATGGTGTACGAGATGCTGGCCGCGCAGCGGCCGGTCTACGTGAACGTCAGCTGCTACCGGATCGAGGACGAGACGCCGTTCGACCTGGCCGACCTGCGCGCGGCGGCGGCACTGCTGGTGCGGCGGCACGAGATCCTGCGTACCTCGTTCGCGCTCGCCGGCTACACGCGGCCGTTGCAGTTGGTGCACCGCACCGCCGAGCTGCCGGTGGACCTGGACGACCTGCGGGATTTGCCGCCGGCCGCGCAGCGCCAGGTCCTCGACGAGTTCCTGCTCGCCCAGCGCGCCGTGCCGTTCGACCTGGCCGTGCCGCCGCTGCTGCGCTACACGGTGCACCGGACCGGCGAGCGCGAGTGGTGGCTCACCCACGTCGAGTGTCACGCGATCCTCGACGGCTGGAGCCACACGTCGGTGATCGCCGAGCTGCTCGCGCACTACCGGACGCTGCGCCGTGGTGGCGTGCCCCGGCCGGCGCCGCTGCCCGCCGTCCGGTTCGCCGACTTCGTCGCCGCCGAGCAGGCGTCGCTGCGCTCGGCGGCCGACCGGGACTTCTGGACCGCCACCATCACGGCCGCCGACAAGCTGGAGATCCCGGCCGAGTGGGGCGGCCGGATGGACGGGGCCGAGGGGCCGGACGGCACCGACGACGCGCCGGGCCAGGTCGTCGTCGGGTACGCCGACCTGGAGCCGGCGCTGCGCCGGCTCGCGGCCGACGCGGGGGCGTCGCTCAAGAGCGTGCTGCACGCCGCCCACCTCGCGGCCTGGGGCGTGGTCACCGGGCGGCAGCGCTTCTTCACCGGGCTGGTCGGCAACGGCCGGCCGGAGCGGCTGCGCGGCGACGAGGTGATCGGCATGTACCTGAACACGGTGCCGTTCCCCGCCGACCTGACCGCCGCGAGCTGGCCGGAACTGGTGCGGGCGGTCTTCGCGCGGGAGGCGCGGATGTGGCCGCACCGGCGCTACCCGATGGCCGCGATGCGGCGCGACGGCCGGCACGCCTCGGCGCTGGTCGACGTCAGCTTCACGTACCTGGATTTCCACATGCTCGACTGGAGCTCCGGCATCGACCTGGAGGCCGACTTCAGCCCGAGCGAGCAGCCGGTCTCCGCGGTGTCGTTCCCCGGGTACCTGCGCCTGCTCGGTCGGCCCAGCAGGATCGGGCGGCCGTACCTGGAGCTGGTCGGCCGGACCTACCGGCAGGTGCTGGCGTCGATGGCCGCCAGCACGGCCGACCCCGGTGCCGCCCGCGACCCCGGCGCCAGTCCCGACCTGACCCTGGCCGCGACGTCGTCGCCGCGGACCGTCACGCTGGCGCCGGCCGACCGCGACCGGGTCCTCGTCGAGGCGAACCGCACCGACCGGGCCTTCCCCACCGATCTTCCGGTGCACCGGCTGATCGAGCGGCAGGCCCGGTCCGCGCTGACCGCCGTCGCGCTGCGGCAGGGCGTCGTCAAGGTCTACTACGCCGAGCTGGAGCTACGCGCGAACCGGCTGGCGCACCGGCTGCGCACGCTCGGCGTCGGCCCGGGCACGGTCGTCGGCATCTGCCTGCCGCGGACGCCCGACCTCGCCGTCAGCGTGCTGGCCGTGCTGAAGGCGGGCGGCGCGTTCCTGCCGCTGGATCCGGCGTACCCGGTCGAGCGGCTGCGGTTCATGCTCGACGACACGGGCGCCGCGGTGCTGCTCGCCGCCGGGCGGCTGCCGGCCGGCCTCGTCCAGGCCGGTCCGGCGGGCGTGCCGACGGTCGACGTGACCGACGAGTCCGCCCAGCTCGACATGCCGGTCACCGCGCCGGAGGTGGCGGTGGCGCCGGAGGACCTGGCGTACGTCACCTTCACGTCCGGCTCGACCGGGCGGCCCAAGGGGGTCGCCGTACCGCACCGGGCGCTGCTCAACCTCCGGCACGCCCAGCAGGAGGTCTTCGACGTCCGACCGGGCGACCGGATGCTCCAGTTCTTCTCGGTGGGCTTCGACGCGTCGGTGTCCGAGCTGGTCGCCGCGCTCACCGCCGGCGCCGAGCTGGTGCTGCCCGCGCCCGACCGCGACCCGGGCGACCTGCGCGGCGAGGCGGCCACCCTGACCCACCTCTTCCTGCCGCCGTCGATGCTGAGCCGGCTGGATCCGGCGGACTTCCCGCAGCTGCGGATCACCCTGGTCGGCGGCGAGGCGTGCCCCGCCGTACAGGCCGACCGGTGGGCGCGGCACGCCGCGTTCGTCAACCTCTACGGCCCCACCGAGGCGTGCGTCGCCGCCACGTACGCACCGGTGGCCGCCGGCGCGCCGGACCGGATGCCGTCGATCGGCACCCCGCTGGCGAACGTGCGGTGCCACGTCCTCGACGTCAACGGGCGACCGCTGCCCGCCGGGGTGCGCGGCGAGCTGTACGTCGCCGGGGCGGGCCTGGCCCGCGGCTACCTCGGCCGTCCGGCGCTGACCGCGGACCGGTTCGTCCCGGACCCGTTCGGACCGCCCGGCAGCCGGATGTACCGCACCGGCGACGTGGTCTCCCGCGCCGACGACGGCTCGCTGCGCTTCCACGGGCGCGGCGACCAGCAGGTCAGCGTCCGCGGCTTCCGCATCGAGCTCGGCGAGGTCGAGCACGCGCTGCAGGCGCACCCGGCCGTCGAGGCCGCGGCCGTCGCGGTCGCCGCGGCGGGCACCGAGGAGGCGACGCTCGTGGCGTTCGTCCGGCCCACCGCCGGCAGTTGCGGCGCCGCCCCGTCCCCGGCCGAGCTGCGCGAGCACGTACGCCGCCGGCTGCCGGCGCACATGGTGCCGACCCGCTGCCACGTCGTCGGGCAGTTCCCGGTCACCGCCTCGGGCAAGGTCGACCGCCGCGCGCTGATCGCGGCCGAGCCGAAGCCCGCCGCCGCGCAGGTCACGCCGGTGGCGCCGCGCACGCCGCTGGAGCGGACCATCGCCGACGCCTGGGCGCAGGTGCTGCGGCTGGACCGGGTCGGCATCGACGACGACTTCTTCGACCTCGGCGGGCACTCGATGGCGATGATGCGGATCATCTCGCTGCTGCGGGAGTCGCACGGCGTGGAGCTGACGTTCCGGGCCTTCCTGGAGCACCAGACCGTCGCGCGGCTGGCCGCCGCGATCACCGACGGCGCGGTCGGCGGCCCCGAGGCGCCGGCCGCGCCCGGCAGCCGCAACCGGGCGCTGCTGTGGCTGCGGCGCGGCAGCGCCACGCCGCTGTTCTGCATCCACCCCGGCGGCGGCAGTGCCCACTGGTTCCAGCGCTTCCTGCCGTACCTGGACCCGCAGCTACCGCTGGCCGCGTTCGAGTGGCCGAAGCCGCACGGCGACCACGCCACGATCCCCACCGCCGCCGAGATGGCCCGCCGGCACCTCGACGAGCTGCGGGCCGCCCAGCCGCACGGGCCGTACCGGCTGTTCAGCTGGTGCGGCGGCAGCACGATCGCGGCGGAGCTGGCCACCCTGCTGCTGGACGCCGGTGAGGAGGTGACCTTCATGCTCCTCGACCCGGTGCTGGACGCGCAGACCCGGCCGAAGTTCTACGAGCAGATGGGCTTCGTGCGCCGGCTGGAGAAGCTGGTGCTGGAGATCGACCGGGGCGGGCCGGAGGCGGACACACCCGAGCGGCGCGCCGAGATCATGGACCTCTACGAGCGGGTGGCCAACGACATCGACGAGAAGGAGGGCATGGCGCTGCCCGAGCGCGGCGTCGGCGCCGCCTGGCCGCGGATGGTCCGGGTCTGGCGGGAGTCGTTGCAGGCGCTCATCGAATACCCGAACCCCCGCTACGCCGGCAGGCTGCACCTCATCGCCAGCGACGCGCTCGCCAACGGCCAGCACGTGGTGTCCAGCGGCCAGACGTTCGCCGACTACCTCGAACGGTGGGAGGAGCTGATCGGCGGGGGGATCGAGCTGCACCGGGTGCCCGGGGACCACATCGGGATCATGAAGCCGCCGCTCCTGGTGCACCTGACCGACGTGATCAGCGCCGTGCTGGCCGGCACCCGATGACCACCGCGCCGCGCCGCCCGTCGGCCGATCCGGCCGCACCCGGGCGGGCGACGCCCGACCCGGCCGCGCAGCAGCGGGCGTGGAACGCCACCGCCCGCGCGTACGCCGCGGACGGCCCGGTGCACCGGCTGTTCGAGGCGCAGGCCCGGCTTCGCCCGGACGCCGTGGCGGTGCGCTGGGCCGGCGGCGCGCTGACCTTCGCCGAGCTGGACCGGCGCGCCAACCGGCTGGCGTGGGCGCTGCGCGACCACGGGGTGGGACCCGAGACGCCGGTGGGCATCCGGGTGCCGCGCGGGCCGCTGCTGGCGGTCGCCGTGTACGGGGTGCTGAAGGCGGGCGGCTGCTACGTGCCGGTCGAGCCGACGCTGCCCGCCGAGCGGGCGCACACCCTGCTGGCCGAGGCCGGTGTGGGGCTGCTCGTCGTCGCCGAGGGCGAGGACGGCTGGCCGCTGCCGCCGGGGGTGCGCCCGGTGGGCGCCGACGCCCCGGTCGCGGACCCCCGCGAGGAGCACCCTCCGGAACCCGGCACCGGCGTGGACTCCACCGCCTACGTGGTCTTCACCTCCGGCAGCACCGGCCGGCCCAACGGCGTCGCCGTGGCGCACCGGTCGCTGCACAACCTCCTCGCCTGGTGTCGCCGCACGCACGGCTTCGGCCCGCACGACCTGGGGCTGTCGGTCACCTCGCTCGGCTTCGACCTGTCCGTCTTCGACCTGCTCGGCCTGCCCGCGTACGGGGCGGGCGTCTACCTCGCCGACGACGCGCAGCGGCGCGACCCGGAACTGCTGCTCGACGTGCTGCTGCGTGAGCCGGTGACGTACTGGAACTCCGCGCCGACCACGCTGGCCCACCTCGCGCCGCTGCTCGGCGGGCACCGGGGTGCCGCCGGCACCGGCGACCTGCGGCTGGTCTACCTCAGCGGCGACTACACGCCGTTGACGCTGCCCGACGAGGTGCGGTCGGTCTTCACCGGGGCGACGATCGTCAGCCTCGGCGGCGCCACCGAGGCGACCGTCTGGTCGAACTGGTTCGAGGTCGGCGTGGTCGACCCGGCCTGGCGCAGCATCCCGTACGGGCGGCCGATCGACAACGCGCAGTACTGGGTGGTCGACGAGGACCTGCGGCCGTGCCCGGCGGGCGTGCCGGGCGACCTGCTCATCGGCGGCGACGTCCTCGCCCTCGGCTACCACCGTCAGCCGGAGCTGACCCGGCAGCGGTTCGTCCCGGACACGCTCGGGCCCGACCCGCGGGGCCGGCTCTACCGCACCGGCGACCGGGCGAGCTTCGGCCCTGACGGGGTGCTGACCTTCCTCGGCCGGGTCGACGGGCAGGTCAAGATCCGCGGCGCCCGGGTGGAGCTGGCCGAGGTCGAGCACCGCCTGCGCGGGCACGCCGGCGTGAAGGACGTGGTGGCGCTGGCCCGGCCGGCCCCCGACGGCGACCGCGCGCTGGTGGCCTACGTCGTGCCGGCACCCGGCTGCCGCCCGACCGTACGGGAGCTGCGCCGGCACGTGGCCGCCGCGCTGCCGGACTACATGGTGCCAGCCGCGGTGGTGTTCGTGGACGGCTTTCCCGCCACCGGCAACGGCAAGCTCGACCGCGCGGCGCTGCCGTGGCCGGCGCGCACCGGCAGCACGCACGTGCTCGGGGTGCCGGGGTGAGTCGCCGGCCGGCGGCCGGTGGGCGCACCCCGGGGGGAGAGGTGCGCGTACGACCGCGGGCCCGCGCCGTCGCCCCCGGATCACGACGGCGCAGGCCCGCTCACCGGATCAGCATGGGTGGATGTACCAGATCGGGTCCCAGTCGACGGAGACCGGGATGTTGTCCGGGTTGATCGCCTGT
The DNA here is from genome assembly GCF_003664255.1 of Micromonospora sp. M71_S20. NCBI lineage: Bacteria > Bacillati > Actinomycetota > Actinomycetes > Micromonosporales > Micromonosporaceae > Micromonospora > Micromonospora sp. M71_S20. The sequence goes on from NZ_RCCV01000004.1 coordinate 516,120, forward strand.
TGCGTCACGCTTTCTCTGTCGCTGAGGTGCGCGACCGCGCCGTCCCTCTGGTGGTTGACGGCGGCGCCGCGGCCCAGGAAGTTCGTGAGGTTCCGATCGTCGCAGTAGTAGAGCTCGAAGAAGGTGTGCTGACCGTCGCCCTCTCCCACGGCGTAGCAGGAGTAGCCCAACCTGCAGCTGCGCAGGTACTGGTTGCGGGCCTCCGTGCTCAGGTTGCGGGTCACGTACTCCCGGGGTCCGCTGCCGTTCTTGCCGTCGGAGAAGAACGGGCTGAGACCCGGTCTCACCTCCAGCGTGGTGTCCGCCCGCGCCGGGGACGCGGCGGCGGTGAGCAGCGCGACGACCGCGGCGGCCGTCGCCAGGACCCGGATTTTCCGTAGATCTCGCATGGGTTCCTCCGTCTGTTGCGGACGTTGTGGAACGAGCATGCTCGCCGCGGCAAGGGGCTGTCCTTACGGGCGAGTGCACACCTGTTGCGTCAGCGCGCACACTCCGGTGCCGCCGGGGCGAGACCCCGTACGCCGATCGGAACGCCGTGCTGAAGTGGGCGGCCCGGGTGGGCTGTCGCGTGGGCGCCCGCACTGCGGCGTCGGAGGTTGCCCTGATGTGACGCCAGGCCGAAGCGCACTCTCGCACTAAACAACCTATCGCTTGATTGGTAGGCTCGGCAGCCTGCTGGCTCCCGGATCCGCGCGGGGGAGTCGCCTCACTACGCAAGGAGACCTCACGATGAAGGTGCTCGTGGTCGGTGGAACCGGCATGATCGGGGCCCACACTGCCCTCCACCTGCGGGACCGGGGAGACGACGTCACCGTCGCCGCCCGGGGGGCGGTCGATGCGGGCTCGCCCGTCGCCGATCTGCCCGTCCTCCGCGGGGACTACACCCGCCAGACCTTCACCCGCAAGGACCTGGCCCCCTTCGACGCGGTCGTCTTCGCCGCGGGGCAGGACGTGCGCCATCTGCCCCGCGACGTGGACGAAACCCAGTTCTGGAAGGAGACCCAGAGCGCGGGGGTGCCGGCCTTCGCCGCGCTCGCCAAGAGCGCGGGTGTCTCGCGCTTCGTCCAGGTCGGCAGCTACTACCACCACCTGCGACCCGCCCTGGCCGACTCGAACGCCTACGTCGCCGCCCGCCGCCACGCCGACGAGGGAGCCCGGGCGCTGGCTGACGCCTCCTTCACGGTCTGCACCCTCAACCCGCCCTCGATCATCGGTGCCATCCCCGGCATCACGGCCAAGCGCTACCGCCGCATGGTGTCCTGGGCAGCCGGCAACGAGCCGCAGATCCCCGACCACGCACCGGCCGGCGGCACGAACTACATGTCGGCCCGGTCCCTGGCCGAGGCGATCGGCGGCGCGCTCGACCGCGGCACGGCGGGCGCGGCGTACCTCATCGGTGACGCCAACCTCACGTTCGCGCAGTTCTTCCAGCTGCTCGTCGACGCGGCCGGGGGCAACCGCACCATCGCCGAGCTCGACGAGCCGCACCCCTTCATGCCCGACTCGATGATCGTCCAGGGCCGCGGGACCGTCCTCGCCTACGAACCGGATCCGGCCGAGACCGCACTGCTCGGCTACACCCGCGGTGACTGCGAGCGTGCCGCCTCCGAACTCGTCGAGGTCGTGCGCGCGGCGACCGCTCCCGCGTCGTGACCGGCCTCGACGCGGCCGACCTCACCGCGCTGCGCGTGCTCTCCGAGACGTACGCGGCGGCCGCCGACGACCGTGACGCAGCCGCGGTCGGCGCGCTCTTCGTCCCGGACGGCGTCCTCGTCGTCCCCGAGCCGCCGGCTCACCTCGGCGCCCGCTCGTCCCACGTCGGTCGTCCCGCTGTCGTGGCCGCGCTCGGGGCACTCGCCGGCACCCTGGCGACGACCCACGTCGTGGCCGGGGCACGCTACCTGCCGACGCCGACCGGGGCCCGTGGCCGGGTCCGCGGCATGGCCCACCACCTGCTGCCCGGTCGCGAAGGGCCCTCGGACCTCGTCTGGTTCCTGCACTACGACGACGAGTACGCGCGCACCGACGACGGATGGGCCTTCACACGTCGCGCCGTGACCGTCAACTGGATCGAGCGCCACCGCGTCTCCGCGATCAGGGCCGACGAGGAAGAGGCCGGCAGATGAGCGCCACCCGCAGGCTCGAGGACCAGATCGCGGTCGTCACCGGCGGCGCCCTCGGGATCGGCGGCGGCATCTCCCGCCGTCTCGCCGCCGCCGGTGCCCACGTCGTCCTCGTCGACATCGACGGGGCGGCGGCCGTCGACACCGCCGCCGACATCCGTGGCGCCGGCGGCGAGGTCGAGGTCGTCCTCGCCGACGTACGCACCGCTGACGGTGTCGCCACCGCGGTCGCCGCCGCGTCGACCCTCGACTCCGGGCGGGTCGACGTGCTCGTCAACAACGTCGGCGACTTCCGCCCGGCCGCCAGGACCTTCCTGCACTCGACCCCGCAGCAGTGGCAGGCGCTCTACGAGGTCAACCTGTGGCACGTGCTCGCGATGACCCACGCGCTGCTGCCCGGCATGGTCGAGCGAGGCCGTGGCGCCATCGTCAACAACTCGACCGTCGAGGCCTTCCGGGGCATCCCGGCGTGCGCCCCGTACTCCGCCTACAACGCCGGGGTCAGCGCCTTCACCAGGAGCCTCGCCGTCGAGGTCGCCGGCCACGGGGTACGGGTCAACGCGATCGCGCCCGACCTCGCCGACACGCCCCAGACGCCGGCCGCGGCGATGCTGCGCGGACGTGACCCGGAACTCGTCCGCACGTGGATCCCCGTCGGGCGCTTCGGCGAGCCCGACGACTACGCCGCCGTCGTCGAGTTCCTCGCCAGTGACGACGCCCGCTTCGTCACCGGGCACACGATCCCCGTCGACGGAGGGACCCTGGCCGCCTCGGGCTGGTACGCGCGGGCCGACCGCAAGGGCTGGTCGAACATGCCCAACGAGGCCTGACCGTGGGCGCCGGGACCCACGCAGGGGTTCCGGCGCACCCGGCCGTGCTCAGTCGCTACGGTCGAGGCCGAAGAGCTCGGCAGCCGCGGTGCCGCACGACTCGGAGTCGACGGCGCGGGCGAGAATGTCGCGGCCCTCGTCGGTGCCGTCGAGCTGGCGGTTCCAGCGGTGGGTCACCTTCCAGCCCTCGTCGGTGCGAATGAACTCCCAACGGTTGGAGCCGGTGCGCCAGATCCGGTAGCCGTTCTCGTCGGGAGCGTTGAGCACGAGCTGCGAGTAGTTCGTCACGACGGCCCGGTCGCCGTCGACGACGATGTGCGGCAGGCCCATCAGGTGGGCGGCGCCGGAGTGGATCAGCGCCTGGTGCCGCTCACCGGTCACCATGGCGCGCAGCGCGTCCCGGCCGTTGAGCACGACGGGGTAGGTGTCGTACACGCCCTCCTCGGTCCACATCCGGGCGGTGACCTCGGCTGAGCCGCTGTCCACGGCGGGACCGTAGCCGGCGACGACCTGCCACAGGGCGAGCTGGTCCTCGGCGGCGGCGAGGCGCCGTTCGGCCTGCTCGAGGCGCGCCTCCAGCAGTGCGAGCCGGTCGGGCTGCGGGTCGGTCATGGTGGGTTCCTCTCGAGCGGGCTTCTCGCGGGCCGATCCGGCCGGTGGCCGGTCAGGTCGTGGACGGTCGTCTCGAAGCGTTCCGGGGTGAGCTCACGCAGCGCGGCCATCTGCGCGAGGTGGTGGGCCGCCGAGGTGGCCACGAGGCTCGCGTTGACCGCGGTCGCCCCGACGGCATCGGCCGTGCGCAGGTGCGCGCGGGAACCGTCCGGGTCCCCGAGTGGGTCCAGCGGCGGGATCTGCAACACGAGGTCGAGGTCGTCCGGGCGCTCCACGGAGGTCCACAGGCGGGTCAGCTCCTGTGGGCCGAGGCCGAACGGCGCCCATCCGGTGCCGTGCGCCACGGCGCGGCGCAGCGAGCGGCGGGTGCGCCCACCGATCCACAGCGGCACCGTCGTGCGCGGCGCGTGCGGTTCGACGACGAAGTCGGTGAACGCGAACCGGGGCCCCTCGTGGCGCGGCACGGCCCGGCCCCATGCGGCACGCAGGGCCGCGATCGCCTCGTCCGCGACCGCGCCGCGCTCGGCGAACTCGGCGCCGAGCAGGTCGAACTCCTCTTCGAGGCTGCCGACCCCGATGCCGAGGATGACGCGCCCGCCGCTGAGCAGGTCGAGGGTGCCGTAGGTCTTGGCGAGGGCCAACGGGTGGTGGTAGCCGATGACGACGACGTTCGTCGCGAGCCGGACGCGGCGCGTCGCCGAGGCGAGAAACGACAGCGTGGCCACGGGGTCGAAGTACGTCGCGCCCCGCTCGGCGGCGATCGGGGCGGGCACTGCGACATGCTCGCTGCACGTCAGGTGGTGGTAGCCCAGGTCGTCGGCGGCACGGGCGATGGCCAGCAGCGCGCCGCCGACGTCGGGGCAGGCCAGGACGTCCCGCTCCCAGGCGGCCGCGGTGCGCGGGTGCTGGACGACGACCGGGGTGAGCAGCCCGATTCGTGCGGTCATGGCGGGGTCTCCGATCCGGCGCCGCCGCGCGTCGCGCTGGCGGCCCCGTCGCTGGGGCCGCCGGTCGCGGGCGGGCCGCAGGCCGCGGTACTCGTGGGGATGTGCCGGAGGCGTACGAGCAGCGCTCCGAACTCCTCGTCGTCGTCCGGGTCGAGCGGCAGCCCGAGTCCGAGCCCGTCGGCGAGCCCGCCGTAGGCCTGTTCGAGCACGTCCGGCAGTTCGGCATAGGTGCCGTGCGGGATGAGCGTGGCCAGGGTCTCGTCGTCGAGGGTGTCGGCGAGTCCCGCCCAACGCCCGCAGGCGGCCATCTCGGCGAGCCGTTCGCCGACCCGGCCCAGGCCGAGCCGGTCCAGGGTGGTGCGGTAGGCCGGGGTGGAGAAGAGGAACGCCAGCTCCTGGCGGGCGGAGTCGCGGCTCACGGCGAGTGCGGCCTGCGTCGGACCGGTGATCGACTTGGACACGACGACGACCCGCGGGATTCCGGCGCGTCCGGCCCGCTCGGCCCCGGCGCGGAGTGCGGGGAGCACGACCGTGCGCAGGTGACTCGGGTGCGAGTTCGTCGCGTGCGTGACGAAGCCGTCGGCGAGTTCGCCGGCCACCTCGCAGACGCGCCGGTTGACCCCGCCGGTGTAGAGCGCCGGGGCCGCGGTCGACAGCGGGCCGGGGTTGAAGTAGGGCTGGAGCCGGGTGAAGCGGTAGTGGCTGCCCTCGTGCGCCAAGGGCCCGCCCGTGGTGAACGCCGCGAAGATCGCCCGGATCGAGGCAAGGTAGTCGCGCAGGTTCTCGGCCGGCCGGTCCCACGGCACCGAGAAACGGCCGACGATGTTGCCGCGCACCTGGGTGGCCAGACCGAGCTGGAAGCGCCCCTCGGAGAACCGCGCGAGGTCCCACGCGGCGTACGCGGTCACCATCGGGCTGCGGGGGAAGGCCAGCGTCATGCTGGTACGCACGGTGATCCGGCTGGTGTGCTCCGCCGCGAGCAGGGCGACCGCCAGCGAGTCGTGCGTCGTCTCGGGGACGTGCACGGTGTCGAAGCCGAGCCGCTCGATGCGCGCCACGACCGCGGGCACCTCGCGCAGCGCCGTCGTCGCCGGCAGCGTCGTGGCCAGCTCCATCCGGGTGGCGTACGCCTGTGCTGCCGTCACGGGATGCGGCCCGCCAGGGCGGCGTCGACGACCTCGTCGCCACTGACGATCCGGGCGAGCCTCTCCAGCCGGGGCGCGCGGCGCAGGTGCGCCCCGCCCTCGACCGGCAGGCACGCGCCGGTGACCCACGAGGACTCGGGACCGCACAGGAAGCGGACCGCGGCAGCGACGTCCTCGGCGCGTCCGACCCGCGACAGGGGCTTCTCGGCGACGGTCGCGGCGGCCAGCTCGGGGTCGGCCAGCAGCAGGCCCGGGTTCTTCCCGTCGGTGGCCACGATGCCGGGGCGCACGACGTTGACCCGCACCGCGAGGTGGCCGAGCTCGTCGGCGGCGACCCGCACGAGCGCCTCGAGCGCGGCCTTGCTCACCGAGTACGACGGCATGAACGGGAAGGAGTGCCCGCCCGCGCTAGAGGAGGTGCACACGATCGAGCCCCCACCGCGCGCGGCCAGGGCCTGTCCGCCGTGCCGGATCGCGTGCAGCGCCGTCGTGACGTTGCGCCGGAAGTCGTGCTCCAGGGTCTCGGCGTCGAGGGCGAGCACGGGACGGAAGGTGCCGCCGCCGACCGTCGTGACGACGGCCGCCAACGGGGTCTCGTCGGCGACGCGCACCGCGGCGGCCACGTCCTGCTCGAGGGCGGCGTCGCCGACGCTGACCCGCACCGGCAGCGCCCCGGGAGCGGCTGCGGCGATCGTCGTGGCCGCCGCCCGCAGCGTCGCCCCGGTGCGTCCCATGATCGTCACGGCGGCCCCGTCGGCGGCCAGCGCGGCGGCGATGGCGCGGCCGAAGCCGCCGCCCCCGCCGATGACGAGCGCACCGCGGCCGGCGAGCGGACCGGGTGCGGCGCTGGTCGGGTGCCGCCCGCTGTCGGGTCGTGTCCGTGGCGGGTGGTCGGGACCCGTGCTCATCCCTGCTCCCTCGAGTCCCGTCGGAACTTCTCCCGCGTCGACGGGTCGTCCATGAGCACGAAGGTGCCCGTGGCGGTGACGCAGGTCAGTTCCCCGACACGCAGCTCGCCGGAACTGCGCACCTTGCGCCCGTCGCGCCCGTCGTGCCGGGCCAGGATCGTGATCGTCGAGCCGATCGGGATGGCCGCGCGGAAGGAGATGTCGAGCCCGACGGTCACCGCGGCATACCCGGCGCGGGCGTTGGCGATGCCGAGGGCGTGGTCCATGAGCATCGCCGAGGTGCCGCCGTGCACGTGCCCCGGGGGTCCCTGGAAGGCCAGCCTCAGGGTGACCTCGCCGCGCAGTGAGCCGTCTGGCTCCACCCAGAGACTCACCGGCGGCGACAGCGGGTTCTCGGTGCCGCCGGCGGGGTCGAAACGGCCCGGGCCGGGCTGGCGCCACATCGTCGCGATCCGCTCGGGAAGGTCCGGGGCGTGGGCGTCGATCCGGGCGGTGAGCACGTCGAGGTCGGCCACGATCCGGTCGGCGTCAGCGTCGATGGCCGCGCCCGCGCGGATGATCGCGTCGACGAGCCGCCGGGTGGCTGAGGCGACGGCGTCGATGCCCGTGTCGCGGGGCTGTGCCGTGGCGAGGGTGGCTTCCACCGGGCGGACTCCTTTGGCCGGTCAGGGCAACCAAGCGCTTGCTTGACCGCACCTTAGCGACCCGGCGGCGCGCTGGCAACGGCTGCTCCCCGGCGCCGCCCCCCTGGGTCGCGGGTCGGCGTCCGCCCGTGGGTCGGGGTGGCGTCCGTCCGCGGGTCGGCGTCCGCCCGTGGGTCGCGGTGGCGTTCGCGGGGCGGAGCGGCGTCCGCCCATTGACGCGCCCGCGCCCTGCCCCTACCGTCCCAAGCGAGCGCTTGGTTGGCGTTGCGGGACGCCGTACGCCGGCAGCCTCGGGAACGCCGTGGCCGATCAGCTCCAGGCGCGCACGACTCCGCCGACGCCCTCCACCACCCACCGTGACCGCCGCGCCCGCACGGCCACTGCCGAACGACCCGCCGGCACCCCCGCCGCCCCGGGCGCCCGGATCCCGGAGCCGCTTCCGGCTCGGACCGCAGGTCAGAAAAGGAGCACCCGTGTCTCGCCTCCCGTACCGACGACGCCTCGCCGTCGCCGTCAGCCTGCTTGCCACCCTCGCCGTCGGAGCCTGCTCCGGCGCCCCGACGAGCGACCCCGGCGCCACCGGCGCCGGCACAGGGGAGATCGACCCCGACGCCGTCCTGCAGGTCACGGCCTCGTCCCCCTTCCAGAACCTCGACCCGGCCCAGCCGGCTCCCGGCGGGTACCCCTACCTCACGCTGATCTACGACCGGCTCACCATGGTCGACTCCAGGGACGAGATCGTCCCCGGCCTGGCGGTCTCGTGGGCCTACGCCAAGGACGGCTCCTACCTCGAGCTCGCCCTGCGCGACGACGTCACCTTCCACGACGGGACGCCCTTCGACGCCACCGCCGTCAAGGTCAACATCGAGCGCGGCCAGACGCTGCCGACGAGCACCATCAAGCAGGACCTCGCCGCCGTCACCGGCGTCACCGTCGTCGACGCGCACACCGTGCGGCTCAACCTCACGCCGGGCACCGGCGCGGTGCTCCCCTCGGCCCTGGCCACCGCCGCCGGCATGATGGTCTCGCCCAAGGCGATCGCCGACGGCGTCGACCTCAAGCTCGCGCCCGGCAACGCCGGCTCGGGCCCGTACGTCGCCACCGAGTTCGTGCCCAACGAGAAGTACGTCGTCAAGCGTGCCGAAGGCACCTACTGGGACCCGAACGCCGGGCGCCTCGCCGGGATGGAGATCACCCGCGTCCCCGAGGGCGCCACCCGCCTCAACGGCGTCATCAGCGGTCAGACCGACCTCAGCTTCGTCTCCTCGGCCAACGAGGTCGTCCAGGCCCGCCAGCTCGGCGAGGCCGGCCAGCTCAAGGTCACCACCCGTCCGTTCCGCAACGTCCTCGGCATCCTGCTGCGCGCCGACATGGGCGACCTCAAGGACAATCGGGTCCGTGAGGCCATCGCACGCTCGGTCGACCCTGCCGCCATCCGCGCGCTCTTCGCCGACACCTGCACGCCCACCCGCAGCATCTACCCGGACAGCCCGTGGGCGGACCCGGCGGCGACCTACCCGTACGAGTTCGACCTGGCCAGGGCCAAGGCGCTGATCGCCGAGGTCGGCGGGGCCAAGGTGTCGATCAGCTTCTCCGCCGGCACCAACACCGAGCAGCCCGCCACCGCCATCCACGCCGCCATGTCCCAGGCCGGCATCGACGCGAAGCTCAACCCGACGCCGAACTCCGAGACCGAGGCCCGCTTCATCGCCGGCGACTTCGAGCTCGAGGTGTCCAACACCTTCAACCCGCGCCTCGACCCGGCGGGCACGGTGGACAACTACTTCACCGGCACCTACAAGCTCGCCACCGACCCCGGGGCGATCGCCCCGATCGCGGCCAGGGCCGCCGACCCCCGCTCCAGCGTCGGGGAGCGCGCTAAGCAGTACCACCAGCTGTGGGAGCGGCTGTTCAACGAGGCGTGGTTCATCCCGATCTGCAACCTCACCAGCGCCACCGTCGCCTCTCCGAAGGTCGTCGGCGCCGAGCAACTGCCGTGGACCAACCTCGGCCTGTTCGATCTGCGCACCGTCGCCATGACGAAGGGCTGAGCGCCAGGTCCCCACCCGTCGGCCGACCGGTCGCCCACCCCGACCGACAGGCCCGAAGAAAGGCAGCCAGAGCCAGTGCCCCGTCCCACCGCAGCCACCACCCTCCTGCCCACCCTGTCCCGCGTGCTCGACGAGCAGCCGGACCTCGCCCTCACCCTCGCCGGCACCCCGTTCACCGTGGCCGAGCTCGATGCCGCGTCGCGTCGCCTCGCCGGGTTCCTCGCCGACCGCGTCGCTCCCGGCGACCGCGTCGTCATCCTCGCCCGCAACGGCCGCCTGGCCCTGATCGCCTGGTGGGCGACGACGCTCTGCGGCGGTTTCGTCGTTCCGCTCAACACGAGCAACCGTGGCCCCGTACTGGCCCACCAGGTGCTCGACGCCGACCCGGTCGCGATGATCGTCGAGGACGAGTTCGTGTCCGTCCTGGACGACGCCCTCGTCGGCACGGGGCTACGGGCGCCGGTCCTCGTCGGCGCTGTCCAGGGCGGCCGGCCCTCCACGGGCCCGGTGCCCGCCTGGGCCACCGAGGTCGTCGACTTCGACGCCGCCGTCGCCGGGGGCTCGGCGGTGACGACCACCCCGGACCTCGACGCGTACGCCACCAGCCACCTCATCTACACGGCCGGCACGACCGGACCGTCCAAGGCGTGCATGGTCAGCCACGGCTACGTGGCGAACATGGCCCGCCAGATGCACGAGAACCTCGAGCGCCACTGCGGTGACGTCCTGTGGTCGGCGATGCCGCTGTTCCACATGGCCGCCGTCGGGCACGTCATGGGCTCGCTCCAGCTCGGCTCGGCCATGGACATCGCGCGGCGCTTCTCGGTCAGTGGCTTCTGGGACGAGATCCTGCGCTCCCGCGCGACGATGGCCGCGCTCATGGGCTCGATGCTGCCGATGATCGTCGGCGCCCCCGACTCCGAGGCCGCCCGCAAGGCCTTCGGCCAGCTGCGCGTCGTGTCCGGCTCGCCGGTCACCGCCGACCTCGCTGCCCGCTGGACCGAGCGGTTCGGCGTCGCACGGGTCGGCTCGGGCGCCTACGGCCTGACCGAGGCCAGCCTGATCACGCTCACCCCGCCGGGGGGTTACCGCGCCGGGGCCGCCGGCAAGATCAACGAATCCTTCGAGGTGCGCATCGTCGACGAGCACGACAACCCGCTGCCCGTCGGCGCGGTCGGCGAGATCGTCGCCCGCCCCACCCGCCCGGCGATCATGTTCAACGGCTACTGGCGTCAGCCGGAGAAGACCCTGGAGGTCTTCCGGGGCCTGTGGTTCCACTGCGGTGACTACGGCCGTCTCGACGAGGACGGCTACCTCTACTTCGTCGACCGCGGCAAGGACTACCTCCGCCGCGGCGGCGAGAACATCTCCAGCTTCGAGATCGAGGGCATCGTCGCGGCCCACCCGGCCGTCGGCGAGGTCGCCGTCCACGCGGTCCCCTCCCCGCTGGCCGAGGACGACCTCAAGGTGACCGTCGTGCCCGTGCCCGGCGCGCGGATCGACCCCGCGGAGCTCTTCGAGTGGCTGCACCCGCGGATCCCGCGGTACGCCGTCCCCTCCCACATCGAGGTCCGCGCCGAGCTGCCCAAGAACGCCGTCGGGCGGATCCTCAAGCGGGTCCTGCGCGAGGAGGGCGTGACCCCGCAGACGTGGAGCACGGACCCCCGCGCCGTGACCGGCACCCCGGTCCCGGCCGGCGCCGGGGAGCAGGCGTGAGCGACGCCCCCGGTTCGGTCGCCGGCCAGCGCTGCGAGGGGCCGCTGGCCGGCCTGCGCATCCTCGAGCTCGGTGGGCAGGGGCCGGTGCCGTTCGCGACGATGATGCTCGCCGACCTCGGTGCCCAGGTCGTGCGGGTCGACCCTCCCGGCGAGCCCGACCGGCGGGCGCGCGCGCAGGTCAACGCGATCGACCGCGGCCGTACGACCGTCACGCTCGACCTGAAGTCGGAGGCCGACCGGTCGCTCGTGCACCGGCTGCTCGCCGACGCGGACGTGCTGCTCGACCCGTTCCGTCCCGGGGTGCTCGAACGTCTCGGCCTGGACCCGGTCGCACTCACCGAGCGGTACCCGCGCCTCGTCGTGGCGCGGATGACCGGCTGGGGCCAGGACGGTCCCCTCGCCGCGGCCGCCGGCCACGATCTCAACTACATCGCCGTCTCCGGGGTGCTCGACACGATCGGCCTGCCCGGGCACGGCCCCGTCGTGCCGCCGATGTACCTGGCCGACTTCGCCGGCGGCGGCATGGTGCTGGCCTTCGGCGTCCTGGCCGCCCTGCACGAGCGCGTCTCCTCCGGGCGTGGGCAGGTCGTGGACTCCTCGATGCTCGAGGGCAGCGGGCTGCTCACCGTCGTCATCCACTCGATGCTCGCGCGGGGCGCGTGGAACCTCACCCGCGGGACGAACTACCTCGACGGCGGGGCGCACTTCTACCGGGTGTACCGCACCGCCGACGACAGGTTCATGTCCGTCGCGGCCATCGAGGCGAAGTTCTACCGCACGTTCCTGCTCACCCTCGGCATCGAGCCGGAGGACGGGCCGGGGCAGTTCGACGAGTCGGGGTGGGCCGGCTGGGCCGAGCGGATCGCCCCGGTCTTCGCCGGACGCACCCGGCAGGAGTGGACGAGCGTCTTCGAGAGCGTCGACGCGTGCGTGCATCCGGTGCTGGACGTCTCCGAGTCGGCCGGGCACCCGCAGGTGCGTGCCCGCCGCGCCGTCGTCGAGGTCGAGGGGGTCGCCCAGCCGGCCCCGGTGCCCCGCTTCTCGCGGACGCCCGCCGCGACCCCGCGGGCCCCGCGGCGCCGTGGTGAGGACACCGACCGGGTGCGCTCCGCGCTCGCCGGACACAACCCGTGGGAAGCCTTGTCAAGGCCTTGACCTGCATCACACCCCACCCTACGATCTCGACCAAGCGCTTGCTTGTTATTGCTGGTCCGCATCCGACGACGAACGAGACGGAGCGACGTCAATGACGACTCAGACTTCGGTAGCCCGAATCTCGGGACCCGCCGTCTTCGGCGACGTCGTACGCGGGCGCACGGGTGACGATCATCCGGGGCTCCTCTTCGAGGGCCGCACCATCTCGTGGGGCCAGGTCGTGCAGGAAGCCGCCGACCGGGCCGCCGCCCTGGCCGACGTGCCCCGGCCCGAGGACAGGCCGCTGCACCTGGGGGTGCTCCTGGAGAACACCCCCGACCACGTGTACTGGATCTGCGCGGCCGCGCTGTCCGGCGCCACCGTCGTCGGGATCAACCCGACCCGACGCGGCGCCGAGCTGGCCCACGACGTGCGGCACACCGACTGCGACCTGCTCATCACCGAGGACCGCCTCGCCGGCCTCGTCGACGGGCTCGACCTGGGCATCCCCGCCGGGCAGGTACGCAACATCGACTCCCCGGAGTACGCCGCCTGGCTGGCCCGGCACGCCGGCGCGCCGGTGCCCACCGACGAGGTCGACCCCGGCGCCAACCTGCTGCTCCTGTTCTCCTCGGGCTCGACCGGGGCCCCCAAGGCGGTCATCTGCTCGCACAGGCGCCTCGCCGCGGTCTCCGAGGCGCTGCTGGCCCGCACCGAGCTGACCCGCGACTCGGTCAGCTACCTGTCGATGCCGCTGTTCCACGGCAACGCCGTCATGCTCAACCTCGGGCCCGCCATGGTCTGCGGCGCGACGATCTGCATGGTCCGCAGGTTCTCCGCGTCCGGCTTCGTGCGCGACGTGCACGAGCACGGCGTCACCTACTTCAACTACGTCGGCCGGGCCCTCGCCTACGTGCTGGCCCAGCCGGTCGACCCGCGCGACGCGACGAGCACGCTGCGTCGCGCCGTCGGCACCGAAGCCTCGGCCGCCGACATCGCCCGCTTCACCCGGCGCTTCGGCGCCGTCATCTCCGAGGGCTACGGCTCCAGCGAGGGCGTCATGCGGATCAACCGCACCCCCGAGACGCCCGACGAGGCGCTCGGCGTGGCCGTCGCCGGCGCCGAGATCAAGGTCATGAACGAGGCCACCGGGCTGGAGTGCCCGCCGGCCAGGCTCGACGGGACCGGACGGCTCGTCAACGCCGAGGAGGCCATCGGCCAGCTCGTCGGAGTCGGCATGGCTGCCCGGTTCGAGGGCTACTACAAGAATCCCGAGGCCGCCGCCGAGCGGGTCCGCGGCGAGGACTTCTGGTCCGGGGACCTGGCCTACCGCGACGCCGACGGCTACTTCTACTTCGCCGGCCGCTCCTCGGACTGGATCCGCGTCGACAGCGAGAACTTCGCCGCCGGACCCGCCGAACGGATCATCGAGCGCTGGGACCGGGTGGCGGTCGCCCCCGTCTTCGCCGTGCCCGACCCGCGCACCGGCGACCAGGTCATGTGCGCGCTCCAACTGCGTGGCGGCGCCAGCTTCGACCCCGAGGCGTTCACCGCCTTCCTCGACGAGCAGGCCGACCTCGGCACCAAGTGGCGGCCCCGCTTCGTGCGGATCGTCACCGAAATCCCCACCACGGGCAACAGCAAGGTCGCCAAGCAGGTCCTGCGCCGTGCCGCCTGGGTCACGACCGACCCCGTCTACGTCCGGGACGGCGCGTCCACCGCGTACCGCCCGCTCACGACGGCGGACGTCCAGGAACTCGAGAAACAGTTCGCCGACAACGGGCGCACCGCGCTCCTGCCGGCCACCTGACCCGCCGGCCCGCCCGGCACACCGACGGGTGCCCCACGCCCCGAGAAGAGGACATCCATGTACCTGGAGTACACCCCGGAGCATCGAGAGCTGAGCCGGGAGCTGCGCGCCTACTTCGCGCGCCTGCTCACGCCCGAGGTCCGCGAGGCGCTCGGCGGCACCAACGAGGACCGCCCGGCCTACCGCGAGATCATCCGTCAGATCGGCAGGGACGGCCTGCTCGGGCTCGGTTGGCCCAAGGAGTTCGGCGGCCAGGGTCGCCCGGCGATCGACCAGTACATCCTCTTCGACGAGATCAACCGCGCCCAGGCGCCGTTCCCCTTCGTCACCATCAACAACATCGGCCCGATGCTCATGCGCTACGGCACCGAGGAGCAGAAGCGCACCTACCTGCCGGGCATGCTCACCGGCGACGTCATCTTCGCCATCGGCTACAGCGAGCCGGGCTCCGGCACCGACCTCGCCTCGCTGAGCGCCAAGGCCGAGGCCACGCCCGAGGGCGGCTGGGTCGTCAACGGCCAGAAGGTCTTCACCAGCGGCGTCAGCCAGGCCGACTTCGTCTGGATGGCCGTGCGCACCGACCCCGACGCCCCGAAGCACAAGGGCATCACCATTCTCATCGTGCCGACCTCGGACCCCGGCTTCAGCTGCACGCCGATCGCCACCAGCGGCATCACCCACACCAACGCCTCCTACTACGAGGACGTGCGCGTCGGCCCCGAGGCCCTCGTCGGCGAGGTCAACGGCGGCTGGCGCCTCATCACCGGCCAGCTCGGTCACGAGCGGGTGGGCCTGGCCGCCATGGGTGGGCGCACCGAGCAGCTGTGGACCGACGTCGCCGCGTGGGCCGCCGAGCCCGACGCCGACGGGATCCGCGTCCTCGACAAGCCGTGGGTGCGCACGGAGCTGGCCCGCGACTACGCCGAGCTGACCGCGATGCGCCTGCTCAACTGGAAGATCGCCGTCGTCGCGGAGGGCCAGAACCCGGCCCCCGCCGCCGCGTCGGTCGCGAAGGTCTACGGCACGGAGACCCACGACCGGGTCTGCCGCAACCTCGTCTCCGTCGTCGGGCCCCGCGCGACCCGGCGCCCCGGCGCCCCGGACGCCGTCCTCGGCGGACAGCTCGAGGCATACACCCGCGGCTCCTACATCAACACCTTCGGCGGCGGCACCAACGAGGTGCTGCGCGACATGATCGCGGTCGCCGGCCTCGGCATGCCGAGGAAGGGACGGTCCGCATGAGCACCACGACGCGGACCCCGGCCCCCGGGACCACCGACGAGGATGCCTTCCTCGCCCGGCTGCGCGAGTTCGTCGGCCTCGAGGCCACGCCCACCCGCCACGCGCAGGACGCCGTCAACCAGGCGATGATCCGCCACTTCGTCGAGGCGATGGGCGACGAGAACCCCGTCTACGTCGACGAGCAGGCCGCCCGTGCCACCGGCCGCGAGGGTGTCGTCGCCCCGCCGCCGATGCTGTCCACCTGGCTCATGGTCGGCTACAGGGCCCACATGGCCGCCGCCGCGGGCGCCGCGCCGGACACCCCCATGGCCCGGCTGCTCGCGATCCTCGCCGAGGCCGGTTTCGTCGGGGTCGTCGCGACCAACGACGAGCACGAGTACGTGCGCGAGCTGCGCCCGGGCGACGAGATCAAGATGGCGACGGTCATCGAGGACGTCTCCCCGCGCAAGACCACGGGCCTGGGCACCGGCCACTTCATCACGACGCTGCGCACCTACACCGACCAGGACGACGAGGTCGTGGCTCGCCAGCGCTTCCGCATCCTGCGCTTCGACCCGTCCGGCGTCAGGCCCGCCGCTCCGGCCGCCGCCGACCCGGCGCTGCGGCACAAGCCGTTCATCCTGCGCGACAACGCCTTCTGGTTCGAGGCCGCCGCACAGCGTCGCCTCGTCATCCAGGCCTGCACCGACTGCGGCACGCTGCGCCACCCACCCGGCCCGACCTGCCCTTCCTGCCACTCGTACGCGTGGCACGAGGTCGAGGCGAGCGGACGGGGCACGGTGCACAGCTACGTCGTCAGCCACCACCCGAAGGCTCCCGGGTACGACTACCCGCTCACCGTCGTGCTCGTCGACCTCGAGGAGGGCACGCGCCTCGTCGCCGACTTCGTCGGGGCCGCCGACGAGGTCGAGATCGGCATGCCCGTGCGGGTCGACTGGCTCGACTACGACGAGAACCTCACCCTGCCGCGTTTCCGGGCCGCGACCTCCGCATCGGAGCCCGCCGAAGAGGAGGAGAACTGATGGACTTCCAGCTCGCCGAGGACCAGGTCACAGTCAACGACCTGGCGCGCGACGTCTTCTCGCGCAACGGCGACCCGCAGCGCCTCTTCGAGGTCGAGGCCGGGCAGGACCGCTTCGACCGCGTCCTGCACCGCGACCTGGCCGAGTCCGGCGTCCTCGGGCTGCTCGTACCCGAGGAACACGGCGGCGCCGGGCTGGGCCTGTGGGAGGTCGCCGGGATCTTCGTCGAGCAGGGGCGCACGCTGGGCACCGTACCGCTGTGGGAGACCCTCGTCGGCGGCGTCCTGCCGTTGGTGCGCTACGGCGACGCCAAGCAGCAGGCCGAGTGGCTGCCCCGCGTCGCCGCCGGGGACACGGTCCTCACCGTGGCCGTCGACGACCTGGCCGACGCCCGGCCGTACGGCGCCCGCGTCCGCGCGCGGTCCGGCGCCGGGCCCGGCGGTGGGGGGATCACCCTGAGCGGCACCGCGGTCGGCGTCCGCTCGGCGCACCTCGCCGACGCGATCGTCGTCCCGGCCACCGACGAGGAGGGTACGGTCGGGCTCTACCTCGTGCCGACCGCCGGCGCGGGGGCGCGCCGCGACACCTTCGAGCGCACCGACCGGGGGCTCGCCTCCGACGTGCACCTCGACGGCGCCGCCGCGGAGCTGCTCGCCGAAGGTCCGGGGGAGGACCGGATCGACTGGCTGCTGCGCCAGGTCTGGATCGCCGTGGCCGCCCTGCAGAGCGGCATCAGCCAGGCCGCCGTGCGGCAGGCCGCCGACTACACCTCCGGGCGCGAGCAGTTCGGTGTGCCGATCGCGACCTTCCAGGCCGTCGCCCACCAGATCGCCGACTGCCACATCGACACCGAGGCGATGGAGGTCACCTACCTCAACGCCCTCTGGCGCGAGACGACCGCCCGGCCGCCCCGCGCGGCCGTACACGTCGCGAAGTACTGGGCCGCCGAGGCGGGCGACCGCGTCGCGCGCACCGTGCAGCACGTGCACGGCGGCATCGGTGCCGACGTCACCTATCCGATCCACCGCTACATGCTCTGGACCACCCAGCTGGCCAACACCGCCGGCTCGGGAGCCTGGCACCTGCAGCAGCTCGCGGACCTCGTCGACGCGGGGGAGCAGCTGTGAGCGGCACGCAGATCACCATCGGGCAGGTGAGCGTCGGCGACACGCTGCCGGAGCTCGAGATCCCGCTGACCCGGACCCTCATCGTCGCCGGCGCCCTCGCGACCCGCGACTACGAGGACGTGCACCACGACCCGGCCCAGGCCGAGCGTCGCGGCACCCCCGACACCTACATGAGCATCAACAACACCAACGGGCTCGTCGGCCGCTACGTCACCGACTGGGCCGGCCCCGCCGCGCGCATGGTGCGCCTGAGCACCCGCCTCGGGGTGCCGAACTTCCCGGGTGACGCGATGCGGCTGACCGGAGAGGTCGTCGGCGTCGAAGAGGACACCGTGCGCGTCGCGGTGCGTGGCACGAACAGCAAGGGCGCGCACGCCGTCTCCGAGGTGACCGTGCGCCTGCCCCGCGGAACGGAGCAGTGACGTGACGTCCAACTTCCTGTCGGGGCGCACCGCGATCGTCGGCATCGGCGCGACGGAGTTCTCCAAGGACTCCGGCCGCAGCGAGCTGCAGTTGGCCGGCGAGGCCGTCTCGGCCGCCCTGGCCGACGCGGGCCTGAGCCCCGCCGACGTCGACGGCATGACGACCTTCACCATGGAGACCAACCCGGAGAACCTGGTCGCCCGCAGCCTGGGCATCCCCGAACTGAAGTTCTTCTCCCGGATCCCCTACGGCGGTGGCGGCGCCTGCGCCCCCGTCCAGCAGGCCGCCATGGCCGTCGCGAGCGGCGTCGCCGACGTCGTCGTGGCCTACCGCGCCTTCAACGAGCGCTCCGGCGTCCGCTTCGGGCTGGGGCCGCCGCCGGCGAAGACCCAGGCCACCTCGGACAACGAGTACCGCTCCTGGGTCAACCCGTACGGCCTGCTCACCCCGGCCCAGCACACCGCGATGTTCGCCCGTCGCTACATGCACGAGTACGGCGCGACCAGCGAGGACTACGGTCGCGTCGCCGTGCTCGCCCGCAAGCACGCCGCGAACAACCCCAGGGCGTGGTTCCACGGCAAGCCGCTCACCCTCGAGGAGCACCAGGCCTCCCGCTGGATCGCCGAGCCACTGCACCTGTTCGACTGCTGCCAGGAGACCGACGGCGGCCAGGCGATGGTCGTCGTCAGCGCCGAGCGCGCCAAGGACCTGCCCGCCACCCCGGCCTACATCGTCGGGGCGGCCCAGGGCATGGGACCGGACCAGTACCAGATGGTCAGCTACTACCGCGAGGACCTGACCCGGATTCCCGAGGTCGAGCTCTGCGCCCGGCAGCTGTGGGCCCAGTCGGGCCTCGGACCCGCCGACATGGACGCGGCGATCCTCTACGACCACTTCACCCCGTACGTGCTCAACCAGCTCGAGGAGTACGGCTTCTGCGGTCGCGGTGAGGCCAAGGACTTCATCGCCGACGGCAACCTCGAGGTCACCGGCTCGCTGCCGACCAACACCCACGGTGGCCAGATCGGTGAGGCCTACCTGCACGGCACGAACGGCGTCGCGGAGGGCGTCCGCCTCGTCCGGGGGACCTCGACCAACCAGCCCGACGGCGTACGCAACGTCCTCGTGACGGCGGGCGTCGGGGTCCCGACCAGCGCACTGATCCTCTCCGCGGAGGGCTGACCCGCCGCCACACGCCCTGAAGGCCAGCGCATCGACCCACCAATCCCACCGATCCCGCCGGGCAGCCGTCGGGGGACAACACCACCTCTCGATCGGCCGAGCGATTCGGCTCGTGTTTGGAAGGATGAGAATGGGCGTCAAGAACAAGGCCAGGCGACGCGTGGTCGCGCTGATCGCCGTCGGGGCCCTCGCCGTGGCCGGCTGCAGCTCACCGGAGAGCTCCGGCACCAACGGCGCTGGCCAGGGCGAGATCGACACCTCGGCCGTGCTCAAGTTCGCGTCGGCGGGTCCGCTGCGCGACCTCGACCCGGCCGTCCAGACGAGCTACGGCGCCTGGGGCTACCTGTTCCTCGTCTGGGACCGGCTGACCATGCTCGACAAGGACGACAAGATCGTCCCGGGCCTGGCCAAGGAGTGGAACTTCGTCGAGGACGGCAGCGTCCTCGAGCTCAAGCTGCGTGACGACGTGAAGTTCCACGACGGCACACCGTTCGACGCCGAGGCCGTCAAGGTCAACATCGAGCGCGGCAAGACCCTCGCGGCCTCGACCCTGAAGAGCGAACTCGCCGACATCGAGTCGGTCGAGGTCGTCGACAAGACGACCGTGCGCCTCAAGCTCATCAAGGGCAAGGGCGTCCAGCTCCCCGCCTCCTTCACCGGCACGGCCGGCATGATGGTCAGCCCGAAGGCCATCACCGACGGCGTCGACATCAAGAACAAGCCCGGCACCGCCGGCTCCGGCCCGTACATCGCCACCGAGCTCGTGCCCCAGGAGAAGCTCGTCCTCAAGCGGGCCGACAGCTACTGGGACCCGAACGTCGGACGCCTCGGCGGCATCGAGCTTCAGCGCGTGCCCGACGCCGCCGCCCGCCTCAACGGCCTGCAGAGCGGCCAGGTCGACCTGGCCCCGCTCAGCTCGGCCGGTGAGATCGCCACGGTCGAGAAGATCGTCACCCCGGGCAGCGGCCTGCAGCAGCACCAGGTCAAGTTCAAGAACCTCGTCGGCGTCTACCTGCGCGCCACGAAGGGCGACGTCGCCAAGCCCGAGGTCCGCCAGGCGATCGCCCACGCGGTCGACCCGGCGGCGATCAGCGCGCTCTTCAGCGGCTACTGCACGCCGACGCGCCAGCTCGTCGGCGAGACGGACCCGAGCCGCATCCCGAACTACACCTACCCGTACGAGTTCAGCGTCGACAAGGCCAAGGCCCTGGTGCAGCAGGCCGGCGGCGCCAAGGTGTCCATCACCTTCGCCGCGGGCACGAACGCCGAGCAGCCGGCGAACGTGGTGCAGGCGTCGCTGAAGGCCATCGGCATCGACGCGACGCTCAACCCCGTGCCCAACACCGAGAACGAGCCGCGCTTCATCGCCGGTGACTTCGAGCTGATGGTCG
Organism: Micromonospora sp. M71_S20; assembly: GCF_003664255.1. NCBI lineage: Bacteria > Bacillati > Actinomycetota > Actinomycetes > Micromonosporales > Micromonosporaceae > Micromonospora > Micromonospora sp. M71_S20. The sequence goes on from NZ_RCCV01000004.1 coordinate 536,429, forward strand.
CCACGTCGTGGAGCCCGAAGGCCGACCCGGCGGCGACGGTGAACACGTACCTGCTGAACACCTACAAGCTCGCCGCGGACCCCTCGCTCGTCGCGGCCAAGGCAGCCGAGGCCGGCAACCCCGCGTTGTTGATGGACAAGCGCGCCCCGCTGTACCACGACATCTGGAAGACGACCCTCGAGCAGGCCTGGTACGTGCCGCTGTGCAACCAGACCAACGCGACCGTCGCGAAGGGGAACGTCGTCGGCTTCGACAACATCCCGATGTCGAACATCGGCATCTGGGACCTGCGCAACATCGCGGTCAGGAAGTGACCGTCCGCTCCTGACCACCCGGTGGTGTCGCCGCCGGACCCACCCGCTGCGGCGGGGCCGGCGGCGACACCTCACCGGCCCCGCCCGGCACCGAACCGGGCGACCGGCCAGTCCCAGGCACCACGCCCAGAGTCGAGGTAGGACATGCTCCGCTACGCCGGCAGGCGACTACTCGCGGCAATACCCCTGCTGTTCGTCGTCCCGCTGCTCGTGTTCGTCCTGATCGAGTTCGCCCCGGGGGACCCGGCCGCCGTCCTCGCCGGTGACGAACCGACCCCGGAACGCGTCGAGGCGATCCGCGAGGAACTCAACCTCAACGATCCGGTCCTCCTGCGCTACCTCATGTGGATCGGCGACGTCGTCCGCGGCGACCTCGGCACGTCCTTCCTCTCGGACCAGACCGTGACCGAGCTGCTGACGCGGCGGATGGCCACGACGATGTCGCTGGTGCTCGTCGCGATGATCTTCGCCATCGTGCTCGGGGCCACCCTGGCGCTCGTGGCCACGCTGCGCTCCGGCGGCATCGTCGACCGGGTCGTCAACTGGTTCGCCTCGATCTCGATCGCCATCCCGGGCTTCTGGTTCGGCCTGGTGCTCGCCTCGGTCTTCGCGGTGGGGCTGCAGATGTTTCCGGCGTTCGGCTACCAACCGCTCTCCGACGGCTTCTGGCCGTGGCTCTCGCACCTCATCCTGCCCGGCATCGCTCTCGGTCTGCTTCCCGCCGCCGAGGTGACCCTGCAGCTGCGCTCGGCGCTCGGGCAGGTCATGAGGACCGACTACATCCTCAACGCCGAGGCCAAGGGTCTGTCGCGCGCCAGCGTCGTGTTCAAGCACTCCCTGAAGAACGCGTGCATCCCCGTCATCACCGTCCTCGGCTTCCGCGTCGCGGAGGTCCTCGCCGGATCGGTGACCATCGAGATGATCTACAACATGCCGGGCCTCGGGCGCACCGCCGTCGAGGCCGTGCAGGGGCGCGACGTGCCGGTGCTGCTCGGCTTCGTCCTGTTCAGCACCACGATCGTCGTGCTCGTCAACCTCATCGTCGACATCTCCTACGGCTACTTCAACCCGAAGGTGCGGTCATGAGCACGAACCGGCCCCCCGCGTCCCCGGTGCCGGGGAGCGAATCACCCGACGTCGGCGTGCCCGGCGACGGCCTCACCGAGACCGTCCTCACCGAGGTGCCCACGGCGGCCATCGGTACGGGTGCCCCGGAGCCGGTCGCCGCCCCCGGCATCCTCAAGAGCATCGTGCGTCGCCCCACGACGATCGTGGCCGGTGCCTTCCTGCTCGTGCTGACCCTCATCGCGATCTTCGCACCGGCCCTGGCGCCGTACGACCCCGACGTGCAGGACCTGTTGCAGCGGCTCAAGCCGCCGAGTGCCGAGCACTGGCTGGGGACCGACGACTACGGCCGGGACGTGCTGAGCCGGCTCATCTTCGGGGCGCGGGTCTCGCTCTGGGCGGCGCTGCAGGCCGCGGCCGTCGCGCTCGTGCTCGGCCTGCCCCTCGGCATGATCGCGGGCTACCGCGGCGGCTGGGTCGACACGATCCTCACCCGCGTCATGGACGCGCTCATGAGCGCTCCGTCGCTCGTGCTGGCCATCACCATCGTCGCCGTCCTCGGCTCCGGCATCACCAACGCGATGCTCGCCATCGGCCTGGTCATGGCACCGCGCTTCTTCCGGGTGGCCCGCGCCGGCACGATGGACGTGCGGCACGAGACCTACATCGAGGCCTCGATCGCCCTGGGCTGCAGCACCCTGCGTACCGCGGTGCGGCACGTGCTGCCCAACGTGCTGCCGCCGATCATCCTCGTCATCTCGGTGTCGTTGGGCAGCGCCGTCGCGGCCGAGGCGAGCCTGAGCTTCCTCGGGCTGGGCGTCACGGCCCCCACGGCCAGTTGGGGCTCGATGCTCTCGACGGCCTCGTCGAACATGCGTCTCGCGCCGTACCTCGTCTGGCCGCCCGGCGTGATGATCTTCCTCGCCGTCCTCGCCTTCACCTACGTCGGTGACGGTGTCCGTCGCGCCCTCGTGCGCACCCGGTCGGGCAACTGACCGGCCCGGCCTCCACCAGGAGCTGACATGGCACGTGAAACGGCACCCGGCGTGATCGCCGGCACCAGGACCGACGCCGCCACCGGACCGGCGGCGGACCTGCTGCGCGTGGAGAACCTCACCGTCGAGTTCCCCGCACCCTCCGGTGGGTGGCAGACGACCGTCCAGGACGTCTCGTTCTCCCTCAAGCCGGGAGCGTCGGTGGCTCTCGTCGGCGAGTCCGGATCGGGCAAGACGGTGACCTCGGTCGCGGTGATGGGTCTGACCGAGGCGACCGGCGGACGGATCGCCTCGGGCCGGATCGTCTTCGACGGCACGGACCTCACCGCGGGCAGCCAGAAGCAGTGGCGGAACCTGCGTGGCCCCGGTATGGGCATGATCTTCCAGCAGCCGATCCGCAGCCTGAACCCGGCCTACACCGTCGGGGACCAGATCGCGGAGTCGGTGCGCAGGCACCTGGGCATGAACCGCAGGCAGGCCCGGGCCCGCGCCGTCGAGATGCTGGAGCTGGTGCAGATCCCGCGGGCGGCGCAGCGGGTCGACGAGTACCCGCACGCGTTCTCCGGCGGCATGTGCCAGCGCGTCATGATCGCGATGGTCATGGCGTGCAACCCGCGCCTGCTCATCGCCGACGAGCCGACGACGGCGCTCGACGTGACGGTGCAGGAGCGGATCCTCGAACTCCTGCGCGACCTGCAGGAGCAGACCGGTGTGGCGCTGCTGTTCGTCAGCCACGACCTCGCGGTGGTGGCCGAGCTGTGCCAGCAGGTCGTGGTCATGTATGCCGGCGAGGTGGCCGAGAACGCGCCCTCGGAGCAGATCTTCTTCAACCCGCGGCACCCCTACACCTCCGGCCTGATCGGGTCGATCCCGAGGCCGGGTCTGAGCACCGGCCGTCGGCTGCGCTCGATTCCCGGTGGCATCCCGGCCCCGGGCGCGTGGCCGCACGGGTGCCGGTTCAGCAGCCGGTGCGAGTTCGCCGAGCCGGGCCGGTGCGACGTGACCCACCCCGGCATGGTCCGGGTCGACGGCGCCGCCGGGCACGACGCGCGGTGCGTACGCGTCGCGGAACTCTCCCTGGATGGAGTGACGGTCTGATGAGCCTGCTCGAGGTCGACGGCCTCACGAAGTCGTTCAGCTCCGGTCGGGACTGGCTCGGCCGGCGTACGAAGTGGTCGCACGCGGTGAAGGGGGTGAGCTTCACCCTGGAGCGCGGTGAGTGCCTCGCGGTCGTCGGTGAGTCCGGCGCGGGCAAGTCCACGGTAGGGCGCATGGTGCTGCGCCTCATCGAGCCGGACTCCGGGTCGGTGGCCTTCGACGGGATCGACGTGCTGGCCACGAAGCGGATGCGCGAGCTGCGCCAGCGGATGCAGATGATCTTCCAGGACCCGTACAGCTCGCTCGACCCGCGGATGACGATCAAGGACGCGGTCGCCGAGCCGATCCTCGTGCACACCGACAAGGACCGGGCCACGCGGGAGCGGGAGGCCGTCGAGCTGCTCGACAGGGTCGGCATCGGCTCGCGCTACCTGGAGCGCTACCCGGCCGAGCTGTCCGGCGGGCAGTTGCAGCGGGTCGCGATCGCCCGGGCGCTGACGATGAAGCCGAGCCTCATCGTGTGCGACGAGCCGGTCGCGGCGCTGGACGTGTCGGTGCGGGCGCAGGTGCTCAACCTGCTCCGGGACCTGCAGGACGAGCTGGGCCTGGCGTACCTGTTCGTCTGCCACGACCTGGCTCTCGTCGAGGTCATCGCCGATCGGGTCATGGTGATGGCCGCCGGTGAGGTCGTGGAGACCGACACCACGGAGCAGATCTTCGCCAGCCCGCGGCACGAGTACACACAGAAGCTGCTCGCAGCGATCCCCGTGCCGCTGCCGCGCGACACGCAGGGCAACCGGCTCGTCGCGCCGGGAAAGGTGGGGCTGAGCGGTGACTGACGCGACGGGACCGACCCGGACGCAACTGCTCGCGCGGTTCGCGACGACGACCCGCGACGAGGACGTCCCCGAGTCGGTGCGCGACTACGGCAAGCTCGTCGTGCTCGACTCGCTCGTCTGCGGTCTGGCGGCGGTGCGGTTGCGGCGCAGCCGCATGGTCCAGCGGGTCGCCGCCCGGTTCGGCGGCCCGGCCGAGGCGACGGTGTTCGGGCTGGGGCAGCGGGTCGCGGCGATCAACGCCGCGCACGCCAACGCGGACATGATGAACGCGTTGGACGCGGACGACACCTTCTTCAACTCGGCGCACTTCGCGGTGTTCGGGGTCGCGGCAGGACTGGCCGAGGCCGAGCGGCTGCACGCCGACGGGGCGAGCCTGTTGCGCGCGAGCATCCTCGCCTTCGAGATCAACGCGCGGCTGAACCTGTCGACCTCGCTCATGGCCTTCGCCGACGGGCAGTTCCGCTGGTCGCCGCTGTCGTCGCACGGGTACGCCTCGATGGGCACCGCCGCGGCGTGTGCCGTCGTCGGCGGCTGGGAGCCGGAGCGCCTGACCCACGCGCTCGGCCTGGTCGCCTGGCTGGCCCCGCCGGCGAAGAACTCCTACATGGCCGAGCGGCGCTCGTTCAACGCGTTCAAGTACGGCCCGTACGGCGCGATCGCGCACGCCGGGATGCTCGGCGCGGCGCTCGCCGAGGAGGGCTACACCGGCGACCTGGACGTGCTGGACCGCACCCCGGGCTTCATCGAGGCGATGGGCTTCCTCGGCGGTGAGCGGCACGAGATGGTCGCCGGCCTGGGGTCGACGTGGTGGATCAGCGAGACGTCGCTCAAGCCGTACCCGACGTGCCGCTTCACCCACGCCGCGCTCGACGCGATCCGCGCGTTCCCGGGCACCCACGGGGTGCCGGTGTCGCAGATCGAGTCCATGGAGATCCGGCTGAGCCCGGCGGCCTACCGGACGTTGCAGTTCCGGGAGCCGGCCCCGCAGATCCCGGACACGCTCGTCGCGCCGCTGGACGGTGCCTTCAACATGCCGTACGCCGCGGCGCTGGCGCTGCTCGGGCACGCCCCGGGGCCGCAGTGGTACGACCCGCAGCGGCTGGCCGACCCCGAGGTGTGGGACCTGGCGCGGCGGATCACGACGGCGCCCGATCCGGTGCTCGACGCCGAGTGGGAGGCCGACCTCAGGGAGCACCCGGGTGGTCAGATCCGCCGGACGCGGGGCGCGCTGACGATCCGGGCCGGCGGCCGGGAGTACGTCGTCGAGTCGGACTTCGCCCAGGGCGACCCGTGGGACGCCGCGACGCGGGCGGACTGGGACTTCGTGGTCGGCAAGCTGGCCACGTTCTGCGACGGGATCCTCGACGCGGGCACGCAGGAGCAGCTCGTCGAGGTGGTCCGGGGCATCGAGGACGTCGCCGACGTCGCCGAGACGCTGTCACCGTTGCTGGCCGGCGCGCGATGAGCCGGGGGGACAGGATCGGTGCGCAGACGAGGTCGTTCGCCTCGTACGGCCGGTCATGGCTGATCGTCATCCGTGGGCCGCGCGGGATGGCGTTCGACCGGTTCCTGGTGCGGCGGACCGGGTTCTCGCTCGTGTCGTTGCAGTACGCGCTGGCGGGCAGGTTCCCGTACCACCCCACGCTGCTGCTGACGACGGTGGGCCGTCGGTCCGGGCAACTGCGCGAGGCGGCGTTGCCGTACGTGCCGCACGGGCCGGACCTGGTGGTCGTCGGCTCCAAGGGGGGCGGCCCCACGGACCCGGCCTGGGTGGTCAACGCGCGTCACCACGAACTCTGCTGGATCGTCCTGCGGCGCAGGACGATCGCGGTACGGGCGCGGGTGACCGACGGGGAGCGCGACCCGGAGCTGTTCGCGCACGTCGTGGCGCACAAGCCGAACGTGGGACGCTACGCCGACCGGGCTGCGGGCTTCGGGCGGCAGATCCCGCTCGTCGTCCTGTCCGCCGTGTCGGGGGAGTCGCTCACCTAGGAACTCCTGTCGCCGTGGCCCGCTCAGCCGGTGGTGAGGACGATCCGCCCGACGAAGTCGGAGGCCTCCAGCCGGTCGTGCGCGGCTGCGGCCTGCTCGAGCGGGTACGTGGCGGCGACCGCGGGGGCGGCGGCGACGGCCGAGAGGGTGAGGGCCTCGCGCAGCTGGCGGGCCACCGCCTCGGGCCCGGGCCGGCCGATGCCACGCAGCGTCCAGCCCTTGACCATGAGCCGACCCAGGTGCAGGTGGGCGTGGCTGTCGGCGGTGACGCCGCAGGTGACCAGCCGCCCGCCGGGGGCGAGGACCTTGAGCACGTCGGACCACAGGGTGCCGCCGACCGACTCGACGACGACGTCGGCCTCGCCGCCGGGCAGGGCGGCACGCAGGGACCCGACGACGTCGGGGCGGTAGTGGTCCACGACGTCGAGGGCGCCGAGGGCGCGTACGGCGTCGGCCTTCGCCGGGGCGCTGGTGCCGACGACGCGCGCGCCCAGGTGGTGGGCGTACTGGACGGCGAAGGTGCCGACGGCGCCCGCGGCGGCGACGACGAGGACCCGGTCGCCGGGGCGCACGCCGGCGAGGTTGACGACCGCGTCGTAGGCGGTGCGTCCGGCGGTGGGCACCGCCGCGGCGTGGACGGCGTCGAGCCCGGCCGGCCGCGCAAAGCAGTGGGTGGCCGGGACGACGGCGAGCTCGGCGTGGGTGCCGGTGGTCAGCCCGACGACCGCGTCGCCGGGCGTGAGGCCGGTGACGCCGGGGCCGGTCCGCACGACGGTGCCGGCGACGTCCCGGCCGAGGATCGCCGGCCCGGTGACCGCCATCCCGTGGGTGCCGCGACGGATGTAGGTGTCGACCCGGTCCAGACTCGCCGCCTGGACCCGCACGAGCACCTGACCGGGGCCGGGCGTCGGGGCCTCGAGCTGGCCGAGACGCAGGCTGTCGGGGGAGCCGGAGTCGACGACGTAGCTGGCCAGCACGGGGTTCCTCTCAGGGCAGGGCGAGGGTGGCGGAGGCGATGACGTGGTCGCCGAGGCTGTTGGTGCCGCGGACGTCGACGGTGACGTGCGTTCCCCCGGTGGCCCCGGGCGCCGGCGCCAGGCCGGTGACGACACCGTCGAGGGTGAAGGTGTCGCCGGGGTGGTTCTGCGCGGCGAGGCGGGTGCGGAAGTCGACGACGCGGGCCTCCGGTCCGGCCCAGTCGGTGAGGTAGCAGTTGACCAGCGCGCTCGAGCCGAGGATGTTCATGTAGACGTCGCGGGCGCCCCGCTCGAGGGCCGCGTCGCGGTCGAGGTGCACGTCGTTGAAGTCGAAGGTCGCGGTCGCCAGCGCCGCGATGGACAGCTGGGTGACGGGGACCGGCCAGGGGGCGAGGCGTTGACCGGTGCTCACCTCGGCCCCGGTGCGGGTGCTCGTGCGGCGTACGGGTCGCGGGGCGGTGAGGACCGGCAGGGTCTGGCCGTCGCGGGTGCGCCGGTGGGCCACGACGACCGGCATGCCGTCGTACACGAGGTCGGGGCGCAGGTCCACGACGTCGCCGCTGAGGTGGGTCCCGTCGGCGAGCTCGGCGGTGCCGACGAGGTAGGGGCGCTCGTCGAGGGGGTCGGCGGCGTAGCCGGGTTGCAGGTGCGCGGTCAGGGTGCCGGTGGCGCCGGCGGGCGGCAGGTCGGCCGGGGCGGCACCGGCCGGGCGCACCGGCCGGGCGAGGCGGTCCCCGGGCGTCGCCGGGACCTTGGCCCGGGTCGCCGGGTTCCAGCGGAGCATCCGCAGGACGACGCGTCCGACCGGTTCGCCGTCGAGGGTGCGGTAGTCGCTGACGAGGTCGACGAAGTGGCCCCGGCCGAGGCGGGTGGACTTCTCCGGGGAGACCGCGCCGATGGAGGGAAACTGCGCGAGGTGGTCGCCGGGACGCAGCGGGCGCACGTAGGTGTGCTCGGTCTGCACCGCGGCCACCGAGGTGAAGCCGCGCTCGGCGAGGACCTCGTTGACCCGGTCGAGGCTCTCGGCGTGGCGGTGGCTGCGGCGGTTGCCCGGCAGGGTCCACATGTTCAGCGAGGTCGCCGGGGCCACGATGCCGCCCCAGGCGGAGCGGTCGGCCCACTGCGCGTCCTGATAGGCGGGGTTCTCGTCGCCGACGGCGTCGCACCAGATGCGGATGGCTGCCTCGGTGACCGGGTCCTTGGCCCGGCGCGGCGGGTCGGTGAGGCCGATCAGGGCGTCGAGCCGGGCACGGAAGTCCGCGTCGCTGGCGGTCATGGGACTCCTTCGCGGACAACGTCATCAACCAAGCGCTTGCTTGACGGTAATGGTGGCGCGCCCCTAGGGTCAAGGGTCAGCGCCCCGCCCGTGGAGAGGGCCGTAGATGATCCCGAGCACCCCGGAGACCGCCACCCGCGCCTTCTTCTCGTTCCCGAAGGTGACCGACCCCGCCCGCCATCGCGACTACAACGCGTGGCACCAGCTCGACCACCGCCCCGAGAACCTCGCCCTGCCCGGCGTCGTCCACGGCGACCGTTGGGTGCGTACCCCCGCGTGCGAGCGGCTCGGCAGCTACCCCGACCTCGCCCTCGCCGGCAGCCAGTACCTGGCGATGTACTGGTTCGCCGAGCCGGCCGCCGACTCGATCGGCGAGTGGAAGGACCTCGGCGACCGGGCGATCCATCAGGGCCGGCGTCCGGAGCTGGCCTGGACCGAACGGCCGATGACCCGGATGTTCCGCCCCGTCCAGGGCTACGTGGCCCGCCGGGCTCTCGTCACCCTCGCCGCGCTGCCGTTCCGGCCCCACCGCGGGGTGCACGTCGAGGTGAGCCGCGTCGAGGCCTCCCTGCGCCCCGAGGTGGCCGACCTGTCCCGGTTCGAGCACGAGACCCAGGTGCCCGACCTGCTCGCGCGCGACGGCGTTGCGGGCGTGTGGACCTTCCGTAGCGCCCCGAGCCGCAGCAACCCCGACGGACCGGTCGCGCGGATCCGTCTCACCTACCTCGAGGCCGACCCGGTCGAGTTCGCGCGGGCCCTGGCCGCGAACCCGCTGCCGGCCCCGCCCGCAGCGCTCGCCGACACGGCCACGCCGCTGCTCACCGGGCCCATGGCCACCATCACCCCCTGGGAGTGGGACTGGTTCGACGAGCCCGCCGCCGCGTCGGGCAGCGGGGCGGCGGCATGAGCGAGGCCACCGGCGTGACCGGCCTGCGCGAGCGCTACGGGCCCTGGGCCCTGGTCGTCGGCGGTTCCGAGGGGGTCGGCGCCGCGTTCGCCGAGCAGCTGGCCCGGGCCGGCCTCGGCATCGTGCTCGTCGCCCGCAAGCCCGAGGCCCTGAAGGAGGTCGCCGGCCGGGTCCGGGCCCACGGGGCCCCGTGCCGCGTGCTCGCACTGGACCTGCTCGACGCGGACACGACCGCCCGGATCGTCGAGGCCGTCGCCGACCTCGACCTCGGCCTGCTCGTCCTCAACGCCGGCGCGAACACCTACCGCAGCCGCTTCGTCGAGGCGGACCTCGCCCGGGTCCGGGCCGTCATCGACCTCAACGTCACCCGCCCGCTCGAACTCTGCCGGGAGCTCGGTGCCCGGCTCGCCGCACGCGGCCGCGGCGGCATCCTCGTCGTCGGCTCCTCGGCCGGCTACCTCGGCCACGCCGACATCGGCGTCTACGCCGCGGCCAAGGCCTTCGCCCGGATCTTCACCGAGGGGCTGTGGCTCGAACTCGGGCAGGTCGGCGTCGACGTCCTGCACCTCGTGCTCGGGCTCACGGCCACTCCCGCCATGGAGCGGGCCGGCCTCGACCTGACCGAGGCGGCCGACCCGGCCGACGTCGCCGCCCAGGGACTGGCAGCCCTGGGTGCGGGCCCGGTACACGTCGTGCGCCAGCAGGTCGAGGTCGCCGCGCGGCGCTCCGGCCCGGACCGGGCCGCCCTCGTCGCCGGCAACCAGGGCGGGATGCACGCGATGCTCGGCGGGTCGCGCCCCGGCCCGGGCTGACGGCCCGGGCCGGTGGCTAGGCCCCCGGGCCGTCGGGCGGCCACGGGCGGTTGACCGGGTCGGACCCGTCGCGGGCTCCGCGCAGCGAGGCCTCGGGGATCGGCCACTGTCCGGCGAGGTCGTCGACCCGCTGCCACTCCGAGACGGTGAGACGTTCCCGCACCCGCCACTCACCCGCGCGCCGGGTGACGAGGTCGACGTAGCGGAACCCGCTGACGATGTTGCCGCGCGGCGGCTCGGACGTGCTGCGCTGGAACGCGATGCCGTACGTCTCGGCCCGGGCCCGGTCCGGGTCGGCCGGGTCGAGCTCGACCAGGACGTTCGTCAGGTAGTGCATCGTCATGGTGCGCCGCGACACGAGCGCGAAGACCACGTCCAGCGTCGTGTCCCGGTCGGCCACGGTGCCGCCGAGGGTGATCCGGGCGTCCGGGTGGAAGGCGCTCGCGGCGAGCTCCCGGTCCATCCGGTCGACCCCGCGCGCGTAGCGCAGCAGGGCCTGCTCGATGGCCCGCTCGGCGAGCAGCACGTCCAGCCCGACCGGGCCGGACGGGAAGGACCAGGGTTGTTCAGACACCGAAGCCGCCGTCGACGTCGAGCTTCTGCCCGGTGACGAAGTCGGCCCGGTCGCTGGCCAGGAAGCAGGCGGCCTCGGCGACGTCGAGGGCGTCACCGAAACGCCGCAGCGGGGTCGAGGACCGGGCGACGGCCAGGGCGCGTTCGTCGAGGTCTCCCGAGGCGATGAGCCGCTCGGCCATCCCGTCGGTGAGCATGCCCGGCCCGACGCAGTTGAACCGGATGCCGAAGCGGCCCTCCTCGTTGGCGAAGGCCCGTACGAGCGCCTCGACCGCCGCCTTCGGTGCGCAGGAGAGGCCGTCCCGGACGGGGTAGCGCGCCGTCGCCGCGGTCGTGATCGCCACGACGTTGCCGCGGCTCTCCCGCAGGGCCGGCAGGCAGGCCGACACCAGGGTGAAGAAGGCGGTCGTGTCGTTGGCCACCTGCGTGGCGAACTGCCCGGGGCTCACCGTCGACAGGTGCCGCATGGGCACGTGCGGCCCGGCCGCGTGCACGATCGTGTGCAGCGGACCGTGGCTTCCGGCGAGCTCGGTCACGAGCGCGGCGGTGGCCTCGGCGTCGGTGAGGTCGAGGCGGTGCGCCGAGTGCGTGCCGGACGCGACGGGCGGCAGTGCGTCGAGCACCTGCCGGGCCGCCTCGGCGTTGCCGCGGTAGGTGATCGCCACCGCCGACCCCCGGCGGGCCAGCTCGCGGGCGATGACCCGGCCGATGCCGCCGCTGCCGCCGGTGACGAGCGCGACACCGGTGCGGTGGGCGAAGTCGGCGGGCACGGGCAGCGCCGCCGCGGGTGTGGTCGGGGGAGACTGATCGGTCACGACGAACTCCTGGAGGGGGACGGTGGACAACGGGAGCGGCCGGTGGGGGTCAGGAGGGGGCGGGACGGGCCGGGGCGGTCACGTCGCGGGCAGGAGGCCGCCGCCCTCGCGACGCAACCGCACGAGCACCGTGATCGCCGTCGCCAGGCACGCGGCGGCGTACAGCAGGAAGGCGGTCGCGGAGCCGAACCACGTGCTCAGCCCGCCGAGCAGGAGGGCGCCGAACGGCATGCCGCCCCAGCCGAGGAAGTAGAGGCTCATCGCCCGGCCCCGCTGCGCGTCGTCGACGACCCGCTGGATGACCGTCTGCAGGATCACCATCGCGCCGATGCTGAACGAGCCGCACAGCAGCGCGGCCACCGCGAGCACGGAAACTGTCGCCGCCACGCCGAGCAGCGCGGTGCTCACGGCGAGCAGGCCGAGGGTGGCCGCGGCATGCCACACGGTGGCGACGCGCCCCGAGAGCCGGGCCACGACGAGGACCCCGAGGAACGAGCCCACCCCGGTCAGGGCCACGAGAACGGGGAAGACCGTTTCCGGATGGTCCGAGGTCGAGGCCGCCCGGACGGCGAGCTGGGTCGTGAAGGTGCACCCGAAGAACGCGTTGACCCCCACGATGACCAGGCAGAGCGCGGCCGGGGGCCGCTCCCGGGCGTGCCGGACGCCGGCGCGGACCTGCGCGGCCAGGCCCTCGCGGACCACCGGGGTGACCGGCGGGACGCGACGGGTGCGGACCGCGACCGCGGCGGCGACCGCGGCGAGGCTGAGCGTCGCGTACATCACGAACGTGCCCAGCGGTCCCCAGGCCACGAGGATCAGACCGGCGACCGCGGGGCCGATCGAGCGGGCGAGGTTGAGCCCGGCGGCCTGGATCGGGACGGCGTTGCCGAGCGCCTCGGCCGGGACGGTGTTGGCCACGAGGGCCTGGGTCACCGGGGACAGGAAGCTGATCCCGGTGCCGGCGAGGAAGGCGAGCACCAGCAGCACAGGCAGGTCGACGACCCTGGCCGCGACCGTCGCCGCGCAGACCCCGGCCAGGGCGCTGGTCGCCAGGAGCACGCCGATCTGCAGCCGCCGCCGGTCGAAGGCGTCGGCCAGCACCCCGGCCGGAATCGAGAAGAGCGTGAACGGCACGAGCAGGCAGAAGAAGAGCGCGCCCATCGTCGCCGGGGTGCCGTCGACCTCGGTGAGCACCGACTGGAAGGCGATGTTGCAGCCCCAGTAGCCCCCCTGGGACAGCACCAGCGTCAGGAGCACGAAGCGGAAGTCTCGGAATCGCAGGGCCGAGAACATCGTCACGTCGTCCGCCGTCCTCTTGTCATTTTCGGCACCCTACCAAGCGCTTGCTTGCATCGCTAGCGTCGGATGTGGTTCTCTGGCCGCACCACGAGTGAAGGGGCGTGTCGTGAGCGGCTTCTGCGTAGGACGAACGGTGATCGTGACCGGTGCGGGACAGGGGCTGGGCCGGGCGCACGCCCTCGAGTACGCCCGGCAGGGCGCCGACGTCGTCGTCAACGACGTCGAGAACAGCCGGGAGGCCGCCCAGGCCGTCGTCGACGAGATCCGCGCAGCGGGAGGTCGCGCGGTCGTCAGCACCGGCGACGTCAGCGACTGGGCCTACGGTGAGCGCCTCGTGCGCGAGACCGTCGAGACCTTCGGCGGGCTGCACACCCTCGTCAACAACGCCGGCATCAACCGCGACCGGATGCTGGTCAACATGAGCGAGCAGGAGTGGGACTTCGTCCTGCGGGTCGACCTCAAGGGCCACTTCGTCCCGATGCGCCACGCCGCCGCCCACTGGCGGGACGAGGCCAAGGCCGGCCGACAGGTCGCCGCGCGCGTGGTCAACACGTCCTCCGGCGCGGGGCTCATGGGCAGCGTCGGGCAGGGCAACTACGGCGCCGCCAAGGCCGGGATCGCCGCCCTGACCCGGATCGCGGCCGTCGAGTGGGCCCGCTACGGCATCGTCGTCAACGCGATCGCCCCCTCGGCCCGTACCCCGATGACCGAGGCCGTCTTCGCCGAGGCGATGGCCGCCCCCGAGACGGGCTTCGACGCGATGGACCCGGCCAACGTCTCCCCCCTCGTGGTCTGGCTCGGATCCGACGCCGCGCAGGCCGTCACCGGAGCCGTCTTCGAGGTCGCCGGCGGCGAGGTCTCGCTCGCCGACGGCTGGCGCCACGGGCCGGCCGCCACCAAGGGCGAGCGGTGGAAGCCGGAGGAACTCACCGACGCGATCGCCGACCTCATCGCCCGCTCCGAGCCGCCGACCCCCGTCTACGGTGCCTGACATGGGTACGGACGCGGCGCGGGCCACCGGTGCACCAGTGAGCGACGAGCAGTTCCGGGCCGAGATCCGCGGCTGGCTCCACGAGGCCCTCACCGGGCCGTTCGCCGAGGCCGTCGGCACCGGCGGTGAGGGACGCGAGCACGAGGCGCACGAGCTGCGCCGCGAGTGGGAGCGCCACCTGGGCCGGGCCGGCTGGATCGGCCTCGGCTGGCCCACCGAGTACGGCGGTCGCCCCGCGACCCTGGCCCAGCAGGTCATCTACCACGAGGAGTACGCCCGCGCCGGCGCCCCCGGCCGGCTCGGGCACATGTCCGAGCAACTGCTCGGCCCGACGCTGCTCGCGTTCGGCACGCCGGAGCAGAAGGCGCGGTTCCTGCCCGGCATCACCAGCGGCGAGGACATCTGGTGCCAGGGCTACTCCGAGCCCGACGCCGGCTCGGACCTCGCCGGGGTGCGTACCCGCGCCGAGCGCCGGGGCGACAGCTACGTCGTCACCGGGCAGAAGGTGTGGACCTCGCTCGCGCACCTGGCCGACTGGTGCTTCGTGCTGTGCCGCACCGACCCCGGCTCGACCCGGCACGCGGGCCTGTCCTACCTGCTCGTGCCGATGCACCAGCCCGGCGTCACGGTGCGCCCGATCACCCAGCTGACCGGCACGAGCGAGTTCAACGAGGTCTTCTTCGACGGGGCCGTCGCCGCCGTCGAGCACCGCGTCGGCGCCGAGGGCGAGGGCTGGAAGGTCGCCATGGGCACCCTGGGCTTCGAGCGCGGCGTGTCCACCCTCGGCCAGCAGATCGGTTTCCGCCGGCGCCTCGACGCCGTCATCGCCCGGGCCCGCGAGAACGGCGCCTGGCAGGAGCCGGCGCTGCGTGACCGCCTCGTCGAGGCGTACATCGGGCTCGAGGTGATGCGGCACTCGGCGGTGCGGCTGCTCGCGTCCGCCGGTGAAGGGCTGTCCGGCCTGGAGGCGTCGATCTCCAAGCTGCAGTGGGCCACGTGGAACCGCTCGCTCGGCGAGCTCGCGGTCGACGTCGAGGGGGCCGGGGCGCTGCTCACCGGGCCCGGGTACGAGCTGGACGACGCCCAGACCCACTTCCTCTTCAGCCGCGCCAACACGATCTACGGCGGCTCCAACGAGATCCAGCGCAACATCATCGCCGAGCGCCTGCTCGGTCTGCCCCGATGAGGTGAGGACGATGACCGAAGCGAGCGCCGACCCCCGGCCTGTGGCCGAGGCGTTGCGTCCCGAGGCGGCCGAGGAGGTGGCCCAGGTCCGCGCCTCTGTCGTCGAGGTGCTCGACGAGCAGGCCGACCTGCGCCGGACCCACGAGCTCATGGTCGGGGCGCAGGGCCACGACCCGCGGCTGCACGAGCTGCTCACGGCCGAGCTGGGCCTGCTCGGCCTCGTCGTGCCGGAGCACCTCGGCGGGCTCGGCCTCGACGTGTCCGCCGCGACCGCCGTGATCGAGGAGCTCGGGGCGCGGCTCGTGCCCGGCGCGCTCGCGACGAGCCTCACCGCGATCCTTGCCGCCCGCGCCCTCGGCCCGAGCGCCGAGCCCCTGCTGGCGCGCGTCGTGGACGAGCAGCTGACCCTGGCCAGTGCCCTCGCCGAGGACGGCGCGGGCTGGGACCTCGAGCAGACCGTCACCCGGGCCACCGGCGCCGGGGACGAGTGGGCGCTGACCGGGACCAAGACCCTCGTCGCCGGAGTCGAAGCCGCCCGGGTCGTCCTCGTCACCGCCCGGGACACCTGCGGTGGGCTCGGCGTCTACGCCGTGGACGTGGCCGCCGGCGGGGTGGACGTGCGCACGCACATGACGCTCGACCAGACCCGGCGGCTGAGCACGGTGCACCTCCGCCAGGCCGCCGCCACCCGGGTCGACGCCCCCGGCGGCGAGGGGGCCCGGGTGCTGCTCGACCACGTGCGCGCCATGCTCGCGCTGGAGTCGGCTGCCGCCGCCCGCGCCTGCCTCGACCGCACCGTCGGATACCTCAAGGTCCGCGAGCAGTTCGGCCGCCCGATCGGGTCGTTCCAGGCCCTCAAGCACCGCTGCGCGGACCTCGCCGTCGCGGTCGCCGGGGCGCGGGCCACGGCCGACCACCTCGTCGCGACGCTGCGCACCGGGGCCGCCACCCGCTCGCACGACGCGGCACTGGCCAAGCTCGTGTGCACCGACACGCTG
This sequence comes from Micromonospora sp. M71_S20, assembly GCF_003664255.1. Taxonomy (NCBI): domain Bacteria; kingdom Bacillati; phylum Actinomycetota; class Actinomycetes; order Micromonosporales; family Micromonosporaceae; genus Micromonospora; species Micromonospora sp. M71_S20. The sequence continues at coordinate 552,565 of NZ_RCCV01000004.1, forward strand.
ATGACCGTCGCCGCCGAGGCGATCCAGCTGCACGGCGGCATCGGGTTCACCTTCGAGCACGACGCGCACCTGTTCTTCAAGCGCGGCAAGTCGGCCCAGCTGCTGGCCGGTTCCCCGGCGGCGGTTCGCGCCGAGGTGGCAGCGCTCGCCGGTCTCTGAGCCGGCTGCCGACATCCACGGCAGGCGACAGCGCACGACAGAGAGGGGGGTCCGCGTCCCCTCCGTCGTGCGCTGTCCCGCGGGCTCAGCCGAGCGGACCGGTGCCGGGGGACTGGGCGGCCAGGTGCCGCGACGGGATCTCACCGCCACCGGCGACGACGATCTCCGTGCCGGTGACGTAGCCGGCCAGCGGCGAGGTGAGCAACAGGCAGGCCGCGGCGATGTCGGCAGGGGTCGCCATCCGCCGCATGGGGATCGTCCGGGCCACGCGCTCCTGTCCCGCCTCGTCGCCGTAGTAGAGGTGCGACAGTTCGGTCTGCACGAGACCCACCGTCACCTGGTTGACCCGTACGGCTGGCGCGAAGTCGAGCCCGAGGCACCGGGTCAGCATCGTCAGGCCCGCCTTGGCCGCCGCGTACGCGGCGGTGTCCGGGGCCGGGTTGGCTCCGGCGACCGAGCCGATGTTGATGATCGTCCCGCCGCCCTGACGCTGCATGACCTCGTTGGCCTGCTGGGCGACGTAGAACGGAGCGAGCAGGTTGAGCGTGACGATCGCCGAGACGAAGCGGGGGGAGACCGTGGCGGTGTCGGCGCTCGGCGCGCCACCGGCGTTGTTGACCAGGATGTCGAGCCGGCCGAACCGGTCCACCGCCGCGGCGACGAGGGCCTTGGCCTGCTCGGGGTCGCGCACGTCCGACTGGACGAAGGCGGGCGTGCGTCCGTCGACCTCGGGCAACCGCTCGGGCTCGCTGCGGCCGCACACGAGCACCCGCGCCCCGGCCTTGAGGAAGGTGCGGGTGATCTCGGCGCCGATGCCACGGGTGCCTCCGGTGACGATGGCGACTTGGCCGGTCAGGTCGACGCCCTCGGGCGTGGCGGGGGAATGGGTCATCAGAGCCTCTCGATGATCGTCACGTTGGCCTGACCGCCACCCTCACACATCACCTGCAGGCCGTAGCGGCCACCGGTGCGCTCGAGCTCGTGCAGCAGGGTGGTCATGAGCCGGGCGCCGGTGGCGCCGAGGGGGTGGCCCAGGGCGATCGCGCCGCCGTTGACGTTGACCCGCTCCGGGTCGGCCCCCGTCTCCCTGATCCAGGCGAGCACGACCGAGGCGAACGCCTCGTTGACCTCGAACAGGTCGATGTCCCCGATCGACAGCCCGGTGCGCCCGAGCGCGTGGGCGGTGGCCGGGATCGGGGCGGTGAGCATCCACACCGGGTCGTCGGCGCGCACCGACAGGTGGTGGATCCGGGCGCGCGGGGTCACCCCGTGCTCGGCCACGGCCCGCTCGCTCATCACGAGCAGGGCGGCGGCGCCGTCGCAGATCTGGCTCGCGGCGGCGGCGGTGACCCGGCCGCCCGGGGTGAGCGGATTGAGACCGGCCATCTTCTCCAGGCTCGTGTCGGCGCGCGGACAGGTGTCGGTGTCGACGTCGCCGACGGCGCGGATCTCGCGGGTGAAGCGGCCCTCGGCGATGGCCCGCAGGGCCCGCTCGTGGCTGCGCAGGGCGAAGCGCTCCATGTCCTCCCGGCTGATGTCCCACTTCTCGGCGATCATCTCGGCCGAGCGGAACTGCGAGATCTCCTCGTCGCCGTAGCGCTCGCGCCAGCCGGTGGACCCGGAGAAGGGGTCGTCGAAGCCGTACTGCCGGCCGGTGAGCATCGCGGCCGAGATGGGGATGACGCTCATGTTCTGCACGCCCCCGGCGACGACGACGTCGTTGACTCCGGCCATGACAGCCTGGGCCGCGAAGTGCACCGCCTGCTGGCTCGAACCGCACTGCCGGTCCACGGTGACCCCGGGTACGTGCTGCGGAAGGCCGCCGGCGAGCCACGCGGTGCGGGCGATGTCGCCGGCCTGCGGGCCGATGGTGTCGACGCAGCCGAACACGACGTCCTCGACGGCGTCGGGGTCGACCCCCGAAGAGCTCATGAGGCTGGTGAGCGCGGCGGCGCCCAGGTCAGCGGAGTGGATGCCCGCGAGCGCGCCACCGCGTCGCGTGACGGGGGTGCGGACGGCGTCCACGATGTATGCCTCTGCCACCGGGTTCCCTTCCTGCGGATGCCTCGCCGGTCGGTGCCGGACGTCGGATCGGTTGAGTCTGCGTGGCTCGCTGACGGCGTGGCCGGCGTCGCCACCGCTAGTCTAGCAAGCGCTTGGTTGGTAGTCTGTGGCCCGTGCCAGACAAGTGACCGGCTCCGCGTGAGGAGATGTGCGTGAGTGACGTGTTGACCACGATCCCCGCCCTGCTGCGGCAGGCCGCGCAGGACGCCGCCGAACTCGAGGCACTCGTCGACGGTGACGTACGGATGACCTTCGTCGAGCTCGACGCGGCCGTGACCCGGTTCGCCCGGGCCGCGGTCGCGCACGGTCTCGAGCCGGGGGACCGCGTCGTCGTCTGGGCCCCGAACAGCGCCGACTGGGTCGTCAGCGCCCTCGGCGTGCTGGCCGCCGGGGGCGTGCTCTGCCCCGTCAACACCCGCTTCCGCGGAGCGGAGGCGCGGTACGCCATCGCCAAGGTCCGGGCCACGATGGTCATCCTCGACGACACCTTCCTGAGCGCCAACTACCTGGCAGCGCTGCGCGGCGACGGGCCACCACCGGCCATCGGGCGCCCTGTGCCGCTGCTGCCCTCGGTGCGCACCGTCGTCGACCTGTCCGCCGCCGGCCGCGAGCAGGCCGGTGACGGCGTGTGGTCGCTGGCCGGCTTCACCGCGCTGGCCGACCAGGTCGACCCCGCCGTCATCGACGGACGGATCGCCGCCCTCGACTCCGAGGGCATGGCCGACATCCTGTTCACCTCAGGCACCACCGGCTACCCCAAGGGCGCGATGGTCTCGCACGCCTCGAACCTGCGCGTCGACCTGGCGTGGGCCCGGCTCGTCGGGCTGCGGCGCGGCGACCGCTACCTCATGGTCAACCCGTTCTTCCACAGCTTCGGCTACCGGGCCGGCATCCTGGCCTGCCTGCTCATGCGCGCCACGATCATCCCGGTCGCCGTGTTCGACGTCGAGACCGTGCTGCGTCTCGTCGAGCGGGAACGCGTCACCGTCTTCCCCGGCGCGCCCACCGTCTACACCTCCCTGCTCGAGCACCCCGACTTCGGCGCCTACGACGTCAGCTCGGTGCGCCTGGCCGTCACCGGGGCCACGATCGTGCCGGTGCCGCTGCTGCACCGGATGCGCGAGGAACTCGGCTTCCGCGACGTCATCACCGCCTACGGCCTGACCGAGACGTGCGGCACCGCGACCGTGTGTCCGCCCGACGCCGACATCGAGCGGATCTCGACCAGTTGCGGACGGGCGATCCCGGGCACCGAGCTGCGGATCGCCGGTCTCGACGGACAGTCGCTGCCGGCCGGTGAGTCCGGCGAGGTCCTCGTGCGCGGCTACAACGTGATGCTGGGCTACTTCGAGGACCCGGTAGCCACCGCACAGGCCATCGACGAGGACGGCTGGTTGCACACCGGTGACGTCGGCTGGGTCGACGAGGACGGCTACCTGCGCATCACCGACCGGATCAAGGACGTCTACATGGTCGGGGGCTTCAACGTCTATCCCGCCGAGGTCGAGCGCGTCCTGTGCGAGCACCCCGCGGTGTCCGACGCCGCCGTGGTCGGGGTGCCCGACGCGCGGATGGGCGAGGTCGGCAGCGCCTTCGTGCAGACCGTTCCCGGCTGGAGTGGCGACGAGTCGGCGCTCGTCGACGAACTCGAGGCGTGGTGCCGGGACCGGCTGGCCAACTTCAAGCGCCCCCGCAGCTTCAGCGTCGTCCCGGCCCTGCCACGGACCCCGAGCGGAAAGATCCAGAAATTCAAGCTCACCGGGTGAGCGGGTCCCCGCCGCCGAGGTGCTGCCCCCCGAGGCGCTTGTGCGGGGGTGTACCGGACCGGTCTCCCGCGGCCCGCAGACCCGACACCCCCGACCAGACCTGACACCGACGGCACCGCCGTCGCGGGCACCAGCCCGAAAATCGGAGGACACCATGCAGGACGTAGTCATCGTCGCCGCGGCGCGCTCGCCGATCGGCCGGGCCTTCAAGGGGTCGTTGGCCTCGATGCGGGCCGACGACCTGGCCACCCAGATGGTCCGGGCGGCCCTGGCCCAGGTGCCGTCGCTCGACCCGACCCGGATCGACGACCTCATGCTCGGCTGCGCGCAGCCGGCCGGCGAGCAGGGCTGGGGCCTCGGGCGCGTCGTCGCTGTCGAGCTCGGGCTCGACCGGCTCCCCGGGACCACGGTGCAGCGCTACTGCGCCTCGAGCCTGCAGACGACCCGGATGGCGCTGCACGCGATCCGTGCCGGCGAGGCGGACGTGCTCGTCTCCGCCGGGGTCGAGGTCGTCTCGCGCTTCGCCGCCGGCAAGTCCGACGGCATGCCGGACACGAAGAACCCGATCTTCGCCCCGGCGGGGGAGCGCACCGCCGCCCGCGCCCAGGGTGGCGCCGGCCCGTGGACCGACCCGCGCGACGCGGGTGAGCTGCCCGACGTCTACATCGCGATGGGCGAGACCGCCGAGAACGTCGCGAGCCACCGTGGTGTGAGCCGCGCCGAGCAGGACGAGTGGGCCGCCACGAGCCAGCAGCGGGCCCAGGCCGCGATCGAGTCGGGCTTCTTCGCCACCGACATCACGCCGGTGACCCTCGCCGACGGCACCGTCGTAGCCACCGACGACGGCCCCCGCGCCGGGGTGACCGTCGAGTCGCTCTCCGGCCTCAAGCCGGTCTTCCGGCCCGACGGCACGGTGACCGCGGGCAACTGCTGCCCGCTCAACGACGGCGCGGCCGCCCTCGTCGTCATGTCCGCCCGCAAGGCCGCCGAACTCGGCATCACGCCGTTGGCCCGGATCCTGTCCACGGGCGTCTCGGCGATCTCGCCGGAGATCATGGGTCTCGGCCCGGTTGAGGCCTCGAAGCGGGCCCTCGCGCTGGCCGGGCTCTCGATGACCGACATCGATCTCGTCGAGCTGAACGAGGCGTTCGCCGCGCAGGTCGTCCCCTCGATCTGGGACCTCAAGGTCGCTCCCGAGCGGGTCAACGTCCACGGCGGCGCGATCGCCCTGGGCCACCCGTTCGGCCAGACCGGAGCGCGGATGACGACGACGCTCATCAACGGGCTGCGGGCCCGCGACGGCCAGCTCGGTCTCGAGACGATGTGCACGGCCGGTGGCCAGGGCATGGCGATGGTCGTCGAACGGCTCTCCTAGAGCCCCGCGCCCACCGGGCACAGGGACCCTGACCAGCGCCCGGTCAATCGTTTGATCGGCAGGCCATCTCCGGTCGGGTCGATGTCAAGCCGGACCAACGCGAGCCCACTTTCGACCGCCTGCTGCCGGCCTTGCCCCGGACACGGGAGGACCGCCTCGCCGGCAGTTGCCCGCCGAGCAGAATCCGGCTGCCGGGTCAGGCGGCAGGATGCCCAGGTCGTCGGTCCGCTGGGGGTGACGGGACCAGCGTCCGTGGGGCCGGAACGACGGTGTCGAGCTGCCCCACGCATGCGATCAACCGGTGCCAAGCCCCTGCCCCGTCCGTAGGGGCAGCTCGACAGCGCGCCTGAACTGGTGTCGGCGTACGGGTTCCGGTGCAGAGTCGGGTACCGGACGTGCAGAGGTGGGGCGCGATGCATTCGGGACGCTACGACGGCGGCCGACCCGACGACCCACGTCCGCTACTCACGATGAGTGATCGGTGGACGTGAGCTGGCACCCGCTGGCGCCCGGATCGCAGCAAATGAGTGCGTCACTCTTCAAGAGATTTGGCGAGAAGGATCTCCAGTGGTTCGCCCGGTAGCAGGAGGCATCCGCGGTCGACGTAACCCAGGCGGCGGTATAGATGCTGGGCTTCTTCGCTCGCCAGGGTTGATGTCATCACCGAGCCATGGCCCGCTGTCCGCTGCTGGTTCTCCCAGTGCTGGATCAGCCGCGTGCCGAGGCCTTTGCCGCGGTGCTGCTCGAGAACGAACAACATGTTCATGAAGGGGATTTCGTCCCAGAAGAGGCCCCACCTGAGCCATCCCTGGATGGACGTGTCTTCCACGGCAACGGTGACTCGACCGACCTCGATGACCCTGTGGAGCTCCATCCGGTCGACGTGAAGATCCGCCTGGACGAGGAACGACACATCCCGATTGTCTGCCACGCGCAAGCCGATCGCCATGGAAGGACGATGACACAGGTCGCCTGCGACCCGTGTCCGCACGTCGCCAGTTCCGGACATCACCAGGGCTTGGCGAATGTCACCGTGGGTAGTCGTGATTTCTGTGCAACCCGTACGCCGACACCCGGCACCGCGCCACCTCGACACCGGCAATGACCCGCATCCCCGTCGACTCTCACCGGCGGCCGGCAGGTGCGCGGTCGTCGATCCTCGGCAGGGGCCCCGGTGCGAACGCGACCGGGGGTTCCTGCGCCGGGTCGGAGGTGTCGGGGAGCGGGGGTCCGCGGCCGGGCCAGGGTCAGTGCCGGCGCAGCGCTGCCGCGAGGGTCGCAGCCCGGCCGGCGACGGCGGCCGACTGCTCGGCGAACGAGGCCGCGGTGCGGTCGCCACCGCTCATCGCGCCCTGCGCGACCCTGGTGTGCACGCCCTCGACGATGCACGCGGTCTTCCACCAGTTGTAGGCGACGAAGTAGTCGATCCGGGCCAGGTCGGTGCCGGTGGCGAGGCAGTACCGGGCGAGCAGCTCGTCCCGGGTCGAGAAGCCGGGCAGGACCGTGGCCGGGTCGTGCAGCGCACGGGCCGAGTCGTCGGCCTGCGCCCAGTAGACGAGCAGCTGGCCGACGTCGGCCAAGGGGTCTCCGACCGTGGTCAGCTCCCAGTCGAGCACGCCCTGCACCCGCCACCGGGAGTCGAGCATGCAGTTGTCGAGGCGGAAGTCCCCGTGCACGATCCCCGAGCGGGACTGCTCGGGAGCCGCGGTCACGAGATGCTCGTACGCGGTCTGCAGATCGGGCAGGTCGCGGATTCTGGTCCGGCGCCAGTTCTCGTGCCAGCGCCCGAGCTGGCGGGTGACGTAGTCACGGCGACGGGCGAGGCCCCCGAGCCCGATGACCTCCGGCTCGAGCCCGTGCAGGGCCACGAGGGCGTCGACGATCGTGGGGCCGATGAGCGCGCGGTCGGCCTCGGTGGTGAGCCGCTCGACGTCGGCGGGGCTGCGCAGGATCGTGCCGTCGAGGTGCTCGAGCACGACGAGAGGGGCGGCGGCCACCTCGCCCGTCTCCTCGACGGCGAGCACTCGTGGCGCCGGGAGGTGGCCATGCAGCCCACGCAGGATCCGCGCCTCGCGCAGCACGTCGTGCGCGGTGGCCGGGTGGTCCCCGAGCGGTGGGCGTCGCAGCACGACGACGTGGCCGACCGCGTCGGTGGTCCGGTAGGTGAGGTTGGAGCGGCCCCCGGCGATGAGCTCGTGTCGCAGGTTCCCCCGCAGCTCGGGCACCGCGCGCCTGAGCCAGGCGTCGACCCCCGCCGGGAGCCCGGGGTGTCGGGTGGCGCCGCTCGGGGCCGGACCGGTCCGGGCATGACCTGCTGCCGTCATGGGAGCGCCTCCTCACCGTCGAAACGACCCTATCAAGCGCTTGGCCGACTCGGTGTCGCACGCCGGACGTGGACGCCCCAGGCGGCGGACCGACCGCGCTCAGTCGCGGGCGAGAATCCCGTCGAGGTACACCGAGACGAGGTCGTCGGCGAAGGTGGCCATGGAGTACGACCGGGTCGGCTTGAACCAGCGGACCGAGAGCCACAGCGAGTCGCGCAGCATGCCGTGCAGCACGCGCACCGGGATGTCGTTGCGGAAGTCGCCGCTGGCGATGCCGGCCTCGAGCACCTGGATCCAGGCACGCTGGATCGAAGTGGCCGACTCGCGGATGTGCTCGTAGCCCTCGATCGTGGGCAGGTAGGTGCTCGAGTTCTGGTAGATCTCAGTCGCGTGCGGGTGGGCCTCGATGTTGGCCAGCGAGCTCGTCACCAGCTCGCGTAGCTGGGTGGCCGGGTTCTCCCCGGACGCCAGCACCTTGGCGTAGCGGTCGGTCAGGTCGGTCAGGTAGTCCGAGATGATCGCGTCGACCATCTCGTCCTTCGACTTGAAGTGGTGGTAGAGGCTGCCCGAGAGGATGCCGACCGAGTCGGCGATCTCGCGGACGGTCGTGGCGCCGATCCCCTTGGCGGCGAACAGGTGCGCGGCGTTGTCGAGGATGACCGAGCGGCGGTCCTGGGTGGTCGACATCTGGGATGCTCCCGGTTCCTCGAGCGTTGTCGGTCAAGCGCTTGTTATACCACCCGACACCTCCCGCGTACGTATAGGTGAGGATCTTCCTTGACCGGGCAGGTGGCCTCGCCTACCGTACCGTCAACCAAGCGCTCGTTCGGTTGCGCGGGGGGTTGCGCTCCGACCCCGATCGCCGAGAGGGGCTGCCCGCATGCCCGACCCGATCCCCACCGCCCTGACCGGCGACGGGCCCGGTCGTCCACCCGCCCCCAGGCCCGACGAGGGGGCCGGCCTGCTCGCCGGCCGCGTCGTCATCGTCACCGGCGCCGCCAACGGGTTGGGGGCGGCATACGCGCGCGGCATCGCCGCGGCCGGGGCCCACGTGGTCGCCGTCGACGTCGACGAGCAGGGCCTCGAGCGGCTCGGCGGACAGCTCGCCGCGGCTGGCGGCCGTGGCTCGAGCAGGGTCGGCGACGTCGCGGACTGGGCGACCGCGCACGACCTCGTGAGGGACTGCCTCGCCGGGCATGGCCGGCTCGACGGTCTCGTCAACAACGCCGGCGTCTTCGCCATGGCGCACGCCGGCACCGAGTCCGAGGCCACGGTGCGCCGGATGCTGGAGGTCAACGTGCTCGGCGCCATCGCCTGGGGCGACGCCGCGATCGCGGCGATGCGCACCCAGGGCCACGGGGTCCTGGTCAACGTCACCTCGGGCGAGCAGATGGGCCGTGCCGAGACGGCCGTGTACGGGGCGACGAAGGCGGCGATCGCCACGCTCACCTACGCGTGGGCAGCCGAGCTCGCCGAGGCCGGGATCCGCGTCAACGCGATCTCCCCGAACGCGCAGACCCGGATGGCCGAGGTGCTCGAGCGGTTCCGCGGTGCCCCGAGCGGGCAGAACGCGGGGATCGTCCCCGAGGCCAACGTGCCACTGCTGATCTACCTGCTCTCGGACCTCAGCGCCGAGCTGACCGGCCAGGTGCTGCGCTCCAACGGTCCCGAACTCATGCTGACGACCCACCCGGCGCTGGCCGACCCCGTGCTGCGGCACGCGGCGTGGACCCCGGAGCGGATCGCCGAGGCCGTCACGACGCGGCTGCGGCCGCACCTGGCGCCCCTCGGGGTACGCCGGGTGCGCACCGAATACCTCGACTGACCCGGCGTCCGACACCCGAACGATCCCGAACCGGCAGGGGGCCCGATGTCCGCCACGATCAACCGGCTCTGCGTCAGCGGCATGGCCGCGATGTCCTGGGCCCTCCCCGAGGAGATCGCGATGTACCGGCGTACCGGCACCGACCTGGTCGGTCTGCAGTGCGGCAAGGCCGCCGCCTTCGGCGTACCGGCCCTCGGCGACCTGCTCGCCGAGCACGACGTACGGCTCGGCTACCTCGTGCACGGCTTCACCGCTCATCCGGACGACGAGTCGGGCTGGGCGCGGCAGGTCGCGGCCCTGCAGGCCGGCGTCGTCGACGCTCGTACGCTCGGGGCCGACCTCGTCTATCTCACGTCGGGCCCCTCGGCTCACCTGACGTGGGAGGAGGCGGCCGACCGGTTCGCCGAGCGGATCGCCCCGGTCGTGGCCACCGCCCGTGAGCACGGGGTGCGCCTCGGCGTGGAGAACACCCTGCCGGTCAGGTGCGACCTCAGCTTCACGCACACCGCGCGGGACGCCCTCGCCCTGGCCGACCTCTGCGGCATCGGCGTCTGCCTCGACCTCTACTGCTGCTGGCAGGAGCGGGGCCTGACCGCCCTGGTCCGCGAGCGGGTCGCGCAGATCGAGATCCTCCAGGTGTCCGACTTCCGGGTCGGCACCTCGACCTTCCCGAACCGCTGGGTGCCCGGGGACGCCGACCTGCCGATGGCCAACCTGCTGGGGGGCGTGCTGCGGGCCGGCTACACCGGCATCGTCGACGTGGAACTGCTCGGCCCGGTCATCGAGGCCGAGGGGGCCGAGTCGGCGGTGACCCGCTCGATCACGTGGATGCGCGAGCAGATCGCGGCGGCGCGTCCCTGAGTGCTCAGGGCACGTCCGCCCATCGCGGCGCGCGCCTGGCGACGAACGCGGCCGCGCCCTCGGCGGCATCCGGCCCGGCGAGCAGCTCGAGGGTCGCGAGTCGGTTGGCCGTGGCGAGGTCGCGCCCGCGGGTGTCCAGGCTCAGGTGCATGAGCCGCTTGGTCGCCAGCACCGCCGCCGGAGAGTGGGTCGCGATCCGGGCGCCGAGCCCGAGCGCGCGCGGGAGGACCTCGTCGGCGGGGACCACGGCGTTGACCAGGCCCAGCTCGTGGGCCCGGGCCGCCGTGAGCGGCGCGGCCGTCAGCCCGAGTTCGAGGGCGACGGCGACCGGCAGGCGGCGGGGCAGCTCGGTGCCGCCCTCGGAGGCGGCGATGCCGCGTCCCACCTCGGGCAGTGCGAAGTAGGCGTGCGCTGCCGCGACGACGAGGTCGCAGGCGAGGGCGAGCTCGAAGCCGCCGCCGACGGCGGGCCCGTTGACCGCGGCGATGACCGGCTTGCGGTAGCCGCCGCGCAGTAGCGTGAGCGGACTGCGGGCCACGTCGACCAGGCGCCCCTCGGCCGCGGCGCGCAGGTCCATCCCGGCGCTGAAGGCCAGCTCGCCGGTGCCGGTCAGCACGACGGCGCGCACGCCCGGGTCCGCGTCGTACCCGAGCAGGGCGTCGGTCATCGCCAGGAGGGTGTCGGGGTCGAGGGCGTTACGCACCTGCGGCCGGTTGACCCTGATGACACCCACCGCGTCGACGCGCTCGCACACGACCGTGTCCATCGCCCACCTCCTTCGCATCAGGGACTTGACCCTCTCCCGAGGGCTGTTAGTCTACCAACCAAGCGCTTGCTACATGGTGGCCCGGCCACGGACGGTCGGCATGCGACTCGCCTATCGCACCGCTCGCCACCGCGCTCGAGCAGTGCCCCGAGACGGAACGATGAGGGACACATGGCCGACAAGACTCTGACAACCCGCGACGTCGTGTCGCGGCTCGGATCCGGGATGACCATCGGCATCGGGGGATGGGGCTCACGGCGCAAGCCCATGGCCCTCGTGCGTGAGATCCTGCGCTCCGACCTCAAGGACCTGACCGTCGTCAGCTACGGCGGGCCGGACGTCGGCCTGCTCTGTGCCGCGGGCAAGGTCAGGAAGGTCGTCTTCGGTTTCGTCTCGCTCGACAGCATCGCCCTCGACCCGCACTTCCGCGCCGCGCGGCAGAAGGGCGCCGTCGAGACCGCCGAGTACGACGAGGGCATGCTCCAGTGGGGGCTGTACGCCGCCGGCATCCGCCTGCCCTTCCTGCCGACCCGCGCCGGGCTAGGGTCGGACGTTTTGAAGCACAATCCCGACCTCAAGCTCGTCCAGGACCCGTACGGCACGGAGCAGCTCGTGGCCATGCCGCCGCTGCGCCTCGACGCGGCCCTCGTGCACATGAACCGCGCCGACGCCCAGGGCAACGGCCAGTTCCTCGGGCCCGACCCGTACTTCGACGACCTCTACTGCCTCGCCGCCGACCAGGCCTTCATGTCCTGCGAGCGGATCGTGCCCACGGCCGAGCTCAGCGCCGCCGGGCACTCGGCGACCATCAAGATCAATCGTCAGCTCGTCGCCGGCGTCGTCGAGACCCCGAACGGCGCGCACTTCACCTCCTGCGTCCCCGACTACGAGCGCGACGAGGCCTTCCAGCGCGAGTACGTCAAGGCCGCCGGCGACCCACAGGCCTGGGCCAAGTTCGAGAAGCGGTACCTGTCCGGTACGGAAGATGACTACCAGGCGGCCGTCGTCGCCCGAGCCGAGGAGGTCGCATGAGCAGCACCGTCACCGAGCCCGCGGACCAGCCCACGGGTAGCGCCACCACTGCCGACGCGCCGGTGACCCGCGCCGAGTACTGCGCGGTCGCCGTGGCGGACGCGTTCGCCGGCGACGGCGAGTCCATCGCCAGCGCCTTCGGCACGATCCCGGCCATCGGCGTCCGCCTCGCCCGGCTCACCGTCGCCCCCGACTTGCTGCTCACCGACGGTGAGGCCCACTTCGTCTCCGGCACCTGGCAGATCGGCGCGGACCCGCACGCCACCGAGGGCGTCGTCGTCGAGGGCTGGAGCCCGTTCCGCACGATCTTCGACCTCGTCTGGCACGGCAAGCGGCACGTCATGATGATTCCGGCCCAGATCGACGGGCACGGCAACACCAACATCTCGGCCATCGGCGACTACGCCCGGCCCAAGGTCCAGCTGCTCGGCGTGCGCGGCGCCCCCGGCAACAGCGTCTACCACCCGACCAGCTACTGGGTGCCCCACCACTCCACGCGCAGCTTCGTCCGGACCGTCGACATGGTCTCGGGCGTCGGCACCGACAGCGCCCGCGCCGCCGGCCCGGCCGCGAGCGCGTACCACGATCTGCGCCGGGTCGTCTCCAACCTCGCGGTCCTCGACTTCGGCGGCCCCGACGGCGCGATGCGCCTGCTCAGCCTGCACCCCGGCGTCACGCTCGAGGAGGTCCGTGCGGCCACCGCCTGTGACCTGCACGTTGAGGGTGAGGTCCCGGCCACCCGCGAGCCGAGCGCCGAGGAGCTGCGCCTCATCCGCGAGGTCATCGACCCCCGCTCGCTGCGCGACCGCGAGATCCCCGCATGAGCCGGGCCCCCGGGCCGCACCCGAGGCTGCGCACCCGGGCGACCGACCTGTTCGGGGTGCGGTACCCGATCGTCCAGACCGGCATGGGCTACGTCTCCGACGTGCACCTGACCACCGCGACGGCCAACGCCGGCGGGCTGGGCATCCTCGCGGCCGGCCTGCTCTCCTACGACGAGCTCGTCGTGGCCGTCGAACAGATCCAGGCCGGCACGGACGCGCCGTTCGGCGTCAACATCCGCGCCGACCAGCCCGACGTCGTCAAGCGCATCGACCTGCTCATCTCCGCCGGCGTCAGGGTCGCCTCCTTCGCCCTGGCGCCCAAGCGGGAGCTCATCGCCAGGTGCAAGGACGCCGGCCTCGTCGTCGTACCGTCGATCGGCGCGCGCCGCCACGCCGAGAAGGTCGCCGCGTGGGGCGCCGACGCCGTCATCGTCCAGGGCGGTGAGGGCGGCGGCCACACCGGCGGGGTCCCCACCAGCCTGCTGCTGCCCCAGGTCGTCGACGCCGTCGACATCCCGGTCATCGGCGCCGGTGGCTTCTTCGACGGCCGGGGCCTCGTCGCCGCGCTCGCCTACGGTGCCGAGGGCGTCGCCATGGGCACCCGCTTCCTGCTCACCAGCGACTCGCCGGTCCAGCCGGCGGTCAAGGACGTCTACCTGTCCAAGACGGTCAACGACACCGTCCTGACCCTGCAGGTCGACGGCGTGCCGCAGCGTGTGCTGCGCGCCGGCACGATAGCGGAGCTGGAGCGCACCTCCGCCCCCGGCCGACTGCTGCGGGCCGTGCGCAACGCCGTCGCCTTCCAGAAGCTGTCCGGCACCCCGTGGGGCGACATGGTCCGAGAGGGCCTGGCCATGCGCAAGGCTCACGCCCTGACGTGGAGCCAGGTCGTCATGGCGGCCAACGCTCCGATGCTCTACCGGTCGGCCCTGATCGAGGGCAGGACCGACGTCGGCGTCATGGCCACCGGCCAGGTCGTCGGACTCATCGACGATGTCCCGAGCGTCGCCGAGCTCATCGACCGCATCATCGACGAGGCCACCCGGACCCTCGACCGGCTCGGCGTGCCCGCGCCGGTCGCGTCGGCCCCGGCCCTGCCCGAGGAGGACTAGTCATGGGAGCACTGCAGGGACGGGTCGTCGTCGTCACCGGCGCCGGCCGCGGCCTCGGCCGTGAGCACGCGCTGCTCGCCGCCGCCGAAGGTGCCTCGGTCGTCGTCGCCGACACCGGCGCCGCCGCCGACGGCACCGGCAGCGACCCCTCGGTCATCGAGGCCGTCGCCGCCGAGATCACGACCGCCGGCGGGCGGGCCGTGGCCAGCACCGCGGACGTCGCCACCACCGAGGGCGCCCGCGAGCTGCTCGCGCTCGCCCGCGACTCCTACGGGCGCGTCGACGGCCTCGTCAACAACGCCGGCATCCTGCGGGACCGGATGTTCGTGAACATGAGCGAGGACGACTGGGACGCGGTGATCCGCGGCCAGCTGCGCTCGACGTTCGCACCGAGCCGGGTGTTCGCCGACCACTGGCGCACCGAGTTCAAGGCCGGCAACCGGCCGGTCGCCTCCATCGTCAACGTCTCCTCGACCTCGGGGCTCATCGGCGCCGTCGGGCAGACGAACTACGGCGCGGGCAAGGCCGGGATCGCCGCCCTCACCGTCATCCTCGCCGAGGAGATCGGCCGCTACGGCGTACGCGTCAACGCGATCGTCCCGGTCGCGCGCACCCGGATGACCCAGGACCTGCCCGGCATCGGCGAGCTGGTCGCCGCCCCGGCCGACCCCGCCGCGTTCGACGTCTACCACCCGGGCAACGTCTCCCCGCTCGTCGCCTGGCTGCTCACCGCCGACGCGCCGGTGACCGGCGAGGTGTACTACGCCAAGGGTGGCGAGATCCGTCGCTTCGCGCCGTGGAGCTACGACTGGACCATCGACAAGGGTGCCCGCTGGAGCGTCGAGGAGATCGCGAAGGAGATGGCCGCCCGTGTCTGACACCGGTCACACCAACGCCGCCGACTGGGCCGGCCCCGCCCACGGGCTGCTCTCCGGGCGGGCGGTGCTCGTCACCGCCGCGGCCGGCACCGGCATCGGCTTCTCGACGGCGCGCCGCGCCGCGGAGGAAGGCGCGCGTGTCGCCGTCAGCGACCGGCACGAGCGCCGCCTCGCCGAGTCGGTCGACGAGATCGAGCGCCTCACCGGGACCCGGCCGCTCGGGGTGCCCTGCGACGTCACCGACCAGATCCAGCTCGACCGCCTCATGGACACCGTCGCCGCCGAGTTCGGCGGCATCGACGTGCTCGTCAACAACGCCGGCCTCGGCGGCACCGCGGCGGTGCAGGACATGACCGACGACCAGTGGGACTCCGTCCTGTCGGTGACGCTGACCTCGACGTTCAAGGCGACCCGGTCGGTGCTGCGGCACATGATCCCGGCCGGCAGGGGGGTCATCGTCAACAACGCCTCCGTCATCGGCTGGCGCGCGCAGAAGGGGCAGGCGCACTACGCTGCGGCCAAGGCCGGCGTCATGGCGCTGACCCGGTGCGCGGCCCTCGACGTCGCCGAGCACGGCATCCGGGTCAACGCGGTGTCCCCGAGCATCGCGATGCACGCCCACCTGGCCAAGGTGACCAGTGACGAGGTGCTCGCCCAGCTCTCGGCCCAGGAGGCCTTCGGCCGGGCCGCGACGCCGTGGGAGATCGCCAACGTGATCGTCTTCCTCGCCAGCGACTACTCCTCATACATGACCGGCGAGGTCGTGTCCGTCTCGAGCCAGCACCCGTGACCGTCCGGTGCGTGCCGGCGACCCGCGCTGGCGCGTACCGATGAACGAAAGGAGCTCGTCGTGGCCAACCCCGACGCGCAGGGCGTCACCGGCGCCCCCTTCCGGCTCGACGTCGAGCGCGGCAAGATCCGCGAGTTCGCGCTGGCCACCGGAGCGGCCGACGCGGCCTACCTGCGGGAGGAGGACCCGGTCGTACAGCCGACGTTCCTCACGACGACCTTCTTCTGGCAGGGCGAGGACGCCAACCCGTGGCCCGCGGTCGAGCTGGACCAGCAGCGCGGCCTGCACGCCGAGCAGCAGTACACCTTCTTCGGTGAGCCGCCTCGCGCCGGGACCAGGCTCACCTGCCAGTCGCGCATCGGCGAGATCTACACCAAGGTGGGGCGCCGCGGCGGTGAGATGACCTTCGCCGTGATGTACACCGACTTCCGCGACGAGACCGGGCGTCTCGTCGCCCGGGCCAAGCTCACCGGTGTCGAGACGGCACACCCGCCGGACACCGGGGCCGCGACGCAGGACGGAGCTTCCGCATGAGCGACACGACCGCCACCACCGGGCCCGGCACGACCGAGGTCAGCCTGCCCGTCCCGGCGACCCCGCCAGCGCGCACCCACGGCCCGGTGACCCGCACCGACTTCGTCCGCTACCAGGGCGCCTCGGGTGACATGAACCCGATCCACCACGACGAGGTCTTCGCCAGGGCCGCCGGGTTCCCGAGCCCCTTCTCGGTGGGCATGTGGCAGGCCAGCCTGCTCGGCACCTACGCCACCGACTGGCTCGGCGGCCGGAACGTGCGTGACTTCCGCATCCGGTTCCTGGCCCAGGTGTGGCCGGGCGACACCCTCACGCTCGGGGGCGCACCGCTGCGCACCTACGTGGTCGAGGGTACGGACGGTCCTGAGGGCCGCGTCGACGTCGAGCTGACCTGCCGGCGGCAGACCGGCGACACGGCCGTCACCGCGTGGGCGACGTTCGTGCTGCCCGAGGCCGCCCTCGACGCCGCCGTCGGGGGCCCGGCACCCGGGGCCGGCGAGCAGCCCGAGACCACCGAGGAGCAGGGATGAGCCCCACGACCCACGCGTCGGTGACGACGACCGTGCACCCCGACGGGATCGCCGAGGTCGTCGTGGACAACCCGCCGGTCAACGCGCTGCCCGTGGCCGGCTGGTTCGCACTCGCCTCCGCCCTCGACGCCGCCGGCGCCGACGAGTCGGTGCGGGTCGTCGTGCTGCGCGCCGAGGGCCGCGGCTTCAACGCCGGCGTCGACATCAAGGAGATGCAGCACACCGACGGCTTCACCGCGCTGCTCGGCGCCAACCGCGGCTGCTACGCCGCGTTCAAGGCCGTCTACGAGTGCCCCGTCCCGGTCGTCACCGCCGTCAACGGCTTCTGCCTCGGGGGCGGCATCGGCCTGGTGGGCAACTCCGACATCATCGTCGCCTCCGACGACGCCACCTTCGGCCTGCCCGAGGTCGACCGCGGCGCTCTCGGCGCCGCGACCCACCTGTCCCGGATGGTGCCCCAGCACCGGATGCGCGCCATGGTCTACACCTCGGCCACGGCCACCGCCCAGGAGCTGCACGCGTACGGATCGGTCCACAGCGTCGTACCCCGCGAGCGGCTGCGCGAGGCGGCGTTCGCCGTCGCGACCCAGATCGCCGGGAAGGACCCCACCGTCATCCGGTCCGCGAAGGCCTCGCTCAACGGCATCGACCTGTGGGACGTCAACCGCAGCTACCGCTTCGAGCAGGGCTTCACCTTCGAGCTCAACCTCACCGGGGTCGCCGACCGGATCCGCGACGAGTTCGCCGGCACCGACAAGGCGGCGCGCCCGGGCAGCGAGGGCTGAGCCGTGCGTGCGATGGTGGTCCGTGAGCTCGGGGGTCCCGAGGTGCTCACGCTCACGGACGGGCCGCAGCCGCGGCCCGGCCCTGGGCAGGTGCTCGTCGACGTCGTCGGCGCCGGGGTGAACTTTCCCGACGGCCTCATCGTCGCCGGCACCTACCAGACCAGGCCGGAGCTGCCGTTCGTGCCCGGCTGCGAGGTCGCCGGCACGGTCGCGGCGCTCGGCGACGGGGTGACCGGCCCGCCCGTCGGCACCCGCGTCATCGGCTTCTGCGGCGTCGGCGGCTACGCCACGCAGGTGCTCGTCGACGCCCCCATGGTCCACCCGTTGCCCGCGGGCATCGACCTCGTCGAGGCCAGCACGATTCCCGTCGTCTACGGCACGTCCTACCACGGGCTCGTCGACCGGGCCGGCCTCGCCGCCGGCGAGACGCTGCTCGTGCTCGGCGCCTCCGGCGGCGTCGGCCTCACCGCCGTGCAGATCGGCAAGGCCCTCGGCGCGACCGTGATCGCGGCCGCCTCGAGCGAGGACAAGCGTGAGCTGTGCCTGGCGCACGGGGCCGACCACGCCATCGGTTACGACGACCTGACGGCGACGGTGCGCGAGCTGACCGGCGGCGCCGGTGCCGACGTCGTCCACGACCCCGTCGGCGGCGACGCCGCCACCGCGGCGCTGCGTACCCTCTCGTGGGCCGGGAGGTTCCTCACCGTCGGCTACGCGGCGGGCGAGATCCCGCAGGTCAAGCTCAACCGGCTGCTGCTCACCGAGGGCGCGGTGCTGGGGGTCCTCTGGGGCGCCTGGGCCAGGCGCAACCCGGCGGCGAACGCCGCGAACATGACGACGCTGCTCGAGTGGATCGCCGCTGGCCGGCTGAGGCCACACGTCAGCGAGGTCCTCCCGCTGGAGGAGGCCGCCCGCGCGCTCGGCACGGTGATGAACCGTGGCGCCCGCGGCAAGATCGCCCTCCGCACGACATCAGGCAAGGAGTGACGGTGTCCGACGCCACCGAGCTGACCCGGATGGATCTCGGCCCCGGCCCGCGTTCGAGCGGGCTGCTCGCGACGTTGCGCACGTTCATGGCCGAGCACGTCTATCCCGCCGAGAAGGTGTACGCCGCCGAGCTCGGCGCCGCGGCCCGCGAGAACGGGGGAGTGTCCCACGTCCTGCCGCCGGTCGTCGAGGAGCTGAAGGACACGGCGCGCAAGCTGGGCCTGTGGAACCTCTTCCTGCCTGACCTGTCGGGCCTCACCAATGTCGAGTACGCCTACCTGGCTGAGGAGACCGGACGCTCGCCCTACCTCGCTCCCGAGGCGCTCAACTGTGCCGCGCCGGACACGGGCAACATGGAGCTGCTGCACATGTTCGGCACGGCCGAGCAGAAGCAGCGGTGGCTCACACCGTTGCTCGAGGGCACGACGCGCTCCGGCTTCGCGATGACCGAGCCGGACGTGGCCTCCTCCGACGCACGCAACATCTCCACCTCGATCGTGCGCGACGGCGACGGGTACGTCATCAACGGACGCAAGTGGTGGACGACCGGCGCGGCGGACCCGCGCTGCGACGTCCTCGTGCTGATGGGCAAGACGGACCCGCAGGCGGCCGTCCACCGGCAGCAGTCCATGGTTCTCGTGCCGGTCGACACCCCCGGGGTGACGATCGTGCGCTCGCTGCCGATCTTCGGCTACCACGACCAGCACGGCCACTGCGAGATCCGGTTCGACGACGTACGGGTGCCGGCGACGAACCTGCTCGGCGCCGAGGGCGACGGTTTCGCGATCGCCCAGGCCCGCCTCGGCCCGGGTCGCGTCCACCACGCGATGCGCTGCCTCGGCATGGCCGAGCGGGGCCTCGAGCTCATGGTGCGCCGGACGACGGCCCGCGAGGCGTTCGGCGGCCCGATCTCCGAGCAGGGCGTGGTGCGCAACTGGATCGCCGAGTCCCGCATGGAGATCGAGCAGGCCCGCCTGCTCGTGCTCAAGGCGGCGTGGCTCATCGACCGGGTCGGGGCCCGGGGCGCCGCGACCGAGGTCGCCGCGATTAAGGTCGTCGCGCCGCGGGTCGCCCGCAACGTGCTGGACCGTTCGATCCAGGCACACGGCGGCGGTGGGGTCACCGACGACTTCCCGATCGCCCGGATGTGGGCCAGCGCCCGGATCCTCGGCATCGCCGACGGCCCGGACGAGGTGCACCTGCGCACGGTGGCGCGCACGCAACTACGCCGCTACCGGGACACGGCGCCGACGGGCGCCGTCGAGACGGAACGGGGCTGAGATGGACCTGACCTGGTCGGCGCAGGACGAGCAGTTCCGTGCGGAGGCCCGCGAGTGGCTCGCCGCGAATGTGCCGCGGCAGCCGCTGCCCTCCGGGGACACCGCGGAGGGCTTCGCCGCACACCTGGAGTGGGAACGGACGCTGCACGCGGACCAGTGGTCGGTCGTGTCGTGGCCCAGGGAGTACGGCGGCCGGGAGGCCTCGATATGGCAGTGGCTCATCTTCGAGGAGGAGTACCACCGGGCCGGTGCGCCGCAGCGGGTGACGCAGAACGGCATCTTCCTGCTGGCCCCGACGATCTTCGAGTTCGGCACGAAGGAGCAGCAGGACGAGCTGTTGCCGCGGATGGCGGCGGCGCAGGACCTGTGGGCCCAGGGCTGGTCGGAGCCGGGCGCGGGCAGCGACCTGGCGGGGATCCGGTCCCAGGCGGTGCGGGACGAGCAGGCCGGCGGGTGGCGCCTGAGCGGGCAGAAGACGTGGTCGACCCGGGGCGCGTTCTGCACCCACCTGTTCGGGTTGTTCCGCACCGACCCGCAGACCGAGCGGCATCGGGGACTGACGTACTTCCTCGTGCCGCTGGACACCCCGGGCGTGACGGTGCGCGGGTTCGACCGGCTCGACGGTGACGAGGGCTTCGCCGACGTGTTCTTCGAGGACGCGTTCGTGCCGGACTCGGCGCTTCTCGGCGGCGTCCACCAGGGCTGGTCGGTCGCGATGTCGACGACCGGGTCGGAGCGGGGACTGACGCTGCGCTCACCGGGTCGCTTCCTCAAGGCGGCCGACGCGCTCGTGGCGCTCGCGGGCGAGCGGGCCGAGGCGGCGACCGATCTGCTCCGCGACCGGGTGGCGCGCTCGTGGATGCGGGCGCACGCCTACCAGCAGTTCACGCTCGCGCAGGTCACCAACATCGTCGAGGGTCGCCCGGCCGGCGCGCGGTCGAGCCTCAACAAGGTCTTCTGGTCCGAGCTGGACATCGCGTTGCACGAGACGGCGCTGGAACTGCTCGGTCCGGACGCGCTCGTCGACGGCCCCTGGACCCGCGGCTACCAGTTCTCGCTGTCGGGCCCGATCTATGCGGGCACCAACGAGATCCAGCGCAACATCATCGCCGAGCGCCTGCTCGGTCTGCCGAGGAGGTGACCAGGCGTGCGTTTCGCTCCGAGTGACGAGCAGCGTGAGCTCGAGGCGGTCGTCCGTCAGGTGCTCACCGAACGGTGCCCGCCGGAGACGGTGCGCGCCGGAGCCGGGTCGGCGCGGGTGGCCTCGCTGGCCGAGAGCCTGGCCGGCCTCGGCGTGGCGGGGCTGCTCGTGGCCGAGGACGACGGCGGGCTGGGCCTGGACGAGAACCATCTCGTGTCGGTCTTCGCGCAGATCGGGTACGCCGCCGCGCCGCTGCCGCTCGCGGCGACCCTCGCGGTCGCTCCGGCGGTGCTTGTCGCGGGCGCCCCGGACCTGCTGGCGAGCCTTGTCGAGGGGTCTCTCACGGTAGGTGCCGACCCTGCGGCGACCGGGCGGGTCGCGTTCGGTTCGGGTGTCGACCTGGTGCTGAGCGGCGGCTTCGGCGGGACCGGGCGCGTCGAGGTTCTCGACGTGTCGGAGGCGACGGCCTCGGCGTCGCCGTCGGTGGACTTCGCGCTGGACCTGACCGGGTACGCGGGCGCGCGGCTCGTGGCGACCGTGGACGACCCGCGGGTGGTACGGCTGGCCTGGGAGCGGGGAGTGCTGGCGGCCTCGGCCGAGCTCATCGGGCTGTCCCGACGGATGCTCGACCTCACGGTGGAGCACGTGCGCACCAGAGAGCAGTTCGGGGTGCCGATCGGCAGCTTCCAGGCGGTCAAGCACCACCTCGCCACGGCGCTGCTGCAACTGGAGTTCGCCGCGCCGGTGGTGGCGACGGCCGGGTTCGAGCTGGCCGCGGGCGTCCCGGGCCGGCTGCGCTCACTGGCGACGGCCAAGGCGTTGGCGTCCGAGGCGGCGCACGTCGTGGGCCGGGCCGCTCTGCAGTGCCACGGCGCGATCGGGTACACGACCGAGTACGACCTGCAACTGTTCCTCAAGCGGTCGTGGGCGCTGGAGTCGTCGTGGGGCAGCTCCGCCTGGCACCGGGCGGCCCTGCTGGAGGACCTCGGTGTCGGCCTGACCGGCGCGCGACCCGCGTCCTGACCGCTGGCCCCGCAGGCACTCGACGGTGCCCCGCCGGCCGGCCCATGACCCTCACGACGTGCACCCGACCCGGGCGAGAAGGAGATGCAGATGAGCGAGACCAGCGGCGCGGCGGTGGAGGTCGTCCGGTACGAGACGCGGGGGCCGGTGGCCGTCGTGACGATGAACCGGCCGGAGTACCGCAACGCGCAGAACTCGGCGATGACCTACGCCCTCGACGACGCGTTCTACCGGGCAGCCGCCGACGACGAGGTGAAGGTCATCGTCCTGGCAGGTGCGGGCAAGCACTTCTCGGCCGGCCACGACATCGGCACGCCGGGTCGCGACGTCGACTCGTCGTTCGACCGGCGCGCCGGCCTGTGGTGGGACCACGTCGGAAAGGCCGGGGTGGACAGCCGGTTCGCCCGCGAGTCCGAGGTGTACCTCGGGATGTGCCGCCGCTGGCGTGAGCTGCCCAAGCCGATGATCGCCATGGTGCAGGGAGCGTGTGTCGCCGGTGGCCTCATGCTCGCCTGGGCGTGCGACCTGATCGTTGCCTCGGACGACGCGTTCTTCGCCGACCCGGTCGTGCGCATGGGAATCCCCGGGGTCGAGTACTTCGCCCACCCGTGGGTGCTGGGTCCGCGGTTCGCCAAGGAGTTCCTCTTCACCGGTGACCGGATGGCGGCGGCCCGCGCGGCCGAGCTCGGCATGGTCAACCGCGTTGTCGCCAGGGACGATCTCGAGGCGGAGGTCATGGGGCTCGCCGCCCGGATCGCACAGATGCCGCGGCTGGGTCTCGCGCTGACCAAGAGGGCGGTCAACCAGGCCGAGGACCTCATGGGCCTGCGGGACGGGATGGATTCGGTGTTCGGGCTGCACCACGCGGCCCACGCGCACAACGCCGAGGTGGGCAATGATCCCCTCGGCGGCCAGGACGCCCGGAGCATGCGTGACGCCGCGAGAAGGGAAGGGTGAGCGATGAACATCGTCGTACTCGTCAAGCAGGTGCCTGATTCGGGCGCGGACCGCAGCCTGCGTACTGACGACAACACCGTCGACCGCGGTTCGGCGAACAACGTGATCAACGAGATGGACGAGTACGCCATCGAGGAGGCGTTGAAGATCAAGGAGGCGCACGGGGGTGAGGTGACGGTCCTGACGATGGGTCCGGACCGGGCGACCGAGTCGATCCGTAAGGCGCTGTCGATGGGCCCGGACAAGGCGGTGCACGTGCTGGACGACGCCCTGCACGGCTCCTGCGCCGTGGCCACGTCGAAGGTCCTCGCCGCCGCGCTCGGTCAGTTGAACGCCGATCTGGTGTTGTGTGGCAGCGAGTCGACCGATGGCCGGGTGCAGGTGATGCCGCACATGCTCGCCGAGCGGTTGGGCATCGCGGCGCTGACCGGCGCCCGCAAGCTCACCGTCGACGGTGCGACCCTGACCGTCGAGCGGCAGACCGAGGAGGGCTACGAGGTGGTCACCGCCACCACGCCCGCCGTGGTCTCCGTCTGGGACACCATCAACGAGCCGCGGTATCCGTCGTTCAAGGGCATCATGGCCGCGAAGAAGAAGCCGGTGCAGACGCTGTCCCTGGCCGATCTCGGGGTGGCTGCGGCGGAGGTGGGTTTCGAGGGCGCGACCAGCGCCGTGCTGGAGCATTCGAAGCGTCCGCCGCGCTCCGGCGGCGCGAAGGTCACCGACGAGGGCGACGGCGGCGTGAAGCTGGTCGAGTTCCTCGCTGCCGAGAAGTTCGTGTGAGGGGTCTGGACATGTCTGAGGTTCTCGTCGTCGTCGAAGCCACCCGGGAGTTCGGCGTCAAGAAGGTCACCCTGGAGATGCTCACCCTCGCCCGCGAGCTGGGCAGCCCGAGCGCGGTCGTGCTCGGCGGCCCCGGCGCTGCCGAGGCGTTGAGCGCCAGGCTGGGCGAGTACGGTGCGGAGAAGGTCTACGCGGCCGAGAGCGAGGAGATCGACGGCTACCTGGTGGCGCCGAAGGCGACCGTGGTGGCCGAGTTGGTGTCGCGGGTGCAGCCGGCCGCTGTGCTGCTGGCGTCGTCGCAGGAGGGCAAGGAGATCGCCGCCCGGCTGGCGGTGAAGTTGGACAACGGCATCCTGACCGACGTGGTCGGTCTGGCCGCCGACGGCACCGCCACGCAGGTGGCGTTCGCCGGTTCCGCGATCGTCAAGTCGAAGGTCACCCGGGGTCTGCCGTTGGTCACGGTGCGGCCGAACTCGGTCAACCCGACCCCGGCGGCGGCCAGCCCGGCGGTGGAGCAGCTCACCGTCGCGGTCGCCGACACCGACAAGCTGGCGAGGGTCGTCGAGCGGGTTGCCGAGCAGAAGGGCTCGCGTCCGGAGCTGACCGAGGCCGGCATCGTGGTCTCGGGTGGTCGTGGTGTCGGTAACGCCGACAACTTCAAGCTGGTCGAGGAGTTGGCCGACCTGCTCGGTGGTGCTGTCGGGGCGTCGCGCGCGGCGGTCGACTCCGGTTACTACCCGCACCAGTTCCAGGTGGGTCAGACCGGTAAGACGGTGTCTCCGCAGCTTTACGTCGCGCTCGGTATCTCGGGTGCGATCCAGCACCGGGCCGGTATGCAGACCTCGAAGACGATCGTCGCGGTCAACAAGGACGGCGAGGCGCCGATCTTCGAGCTGGCTGACTTCGGTGTGGTGGGCGACCTGTTCAAGATCGTCCCGCAGGCCGCGGAGGAGATCCGCAAGCGCAAGTGACACGGCAGTGTCGACCATGCCTAGGGGCGGCCGGGGCGCCGGCCGATGAGGAATATGGGGGCCGTTCCCCGTACCGCTCGCCGCAGCCCCGGTGACATTCTCGTTGCCGTCCGTCAGCGACGAGTCTCTGGAGTGGTGCATGGACGAGCGGATACGGGTGCAGGTCGTCGCCGTCGACCCGGCGGTACGGGTCGGTGTCGACGACATGGTGCAGGTGTGCCCCGAGCTGACCGTGGTGGTCGACCGGCCGGACGTGGTGCTGATGGTGACCGACGAGGTCGGCGACGCGGTGCTGGTCCTGGTGCGTTCGCTGTCCCGCGCCGGCCGGCGGGTGCTGCTGGTGGCCGACAGGTTGCGGGAGTCGGACGTGGTCGAGGCCGTGGAGGCGGGGGCCGGCGGGCTGCTGCGCCGGTGCGAGGTCAGCCCGGACCGGCTGCGTCCGGCGATCCGGGCGA
Source organism: Micromonospora sp. M71_S20 (assembly GCF_003664255.1). Lineage (NCBI taxonomy): Bacteria > Bacillati > Actinomycetota > Actinomycetes > Micromonosporales > Micromonosporaceae > Micromonospora > Micromonospora sp. M71_S20. Next base: position 577,787 of record NZ_RCCV01000004.1, read on the forward strand.
CGGCGGACGGCAGCTTCACCGTGCCGTCGGACCTGCTCACCCGCGCCGCCGACCGGGTGCCGGAACGGCCGGCGGCCCGGCAGCTCACCAAGCGGGAGCGGGCGGTGCTGCTCATGCTCGCCGACGGGCACGAGACCGAGGAGATCGCGCGCTCGCTGGCCTACTCGGTCCGTACGGTGACCGGCATCGTGCACACGATCACCCGCCGCTGGCAGGTGCGCAACCGGGCGCAAGCCGTGGCCTGCGCCCTGCGCGAAGGGCTGATCTGAGCCGGGTCAGATCAGCCCGTGCCGGATGGCGTACGCGGTCGCATGGACCCGGTTGGAGACCTGCAACCGGGCCATGAGGTCGTAGATCATGTTCTTCACGCTGTGTGGTGAGCAGCGCAGCTCCCGCGCGATGCCCGCGTTGTCGTACCCCTCGGCGACGAGTTCGAGCACCCGGAGCTGCTGGGCGGTGAGCACGGGCTTCGACGCGTTCCTCATGATCGTCTCCTGGGCGGTGTGGGGTGGCCTACCGACCCAGGCTAGAAACGGCTCGTCGCCCGCTCATCGGGCCGCTTCCCCCAGATTGCCGGCCGCCGCCCCCGCATTGTCCACGCCGGGGTCCCCGACCCACTGCCGGGCCAGCCGCCCGACCGGCTGCTCGGGACGACGCACCGCCGCGGCGAGGATCGCGCTGAAGCCGTCGGCGAACGAAGCCGCCCGGTCGGCGGCGAACAGGTCGTCGTGGTACTGCAACCACCCGGCCAGCCGCGGCCCTTCCTCCCGCACGGTGAGCAGCAGGTCGAACGGGGAACCGCCCTGGCCGTGCCCGAACGGCTCGGCGGCGACCCCGGGCAGCCGGAGCCGGCCGGTCAGGTCGCCGAGGAGTTGGAAGGCGACCTGGACCACCGGGTTGTGGCGCAGGTCGCGCTTCGGACGCAGCGCCGTCACCAGCCGGTCGAAGGGCAGTCCCTGGTGCCGGTACCCGGCCAGCGCCACGTCCCGTACCCGGAACAGCAGGTCGGTGAAGGCCGCCTCGGACGGGCAAGGCAGCCGCAGGGCGAGGGTGTTGGCGAACATCCCGATTCCGTTCTCGGCCTGCTCCGTGTCGCGGTTCGCGGCGAACGTGCCGACCACCAGGTCCTCGCGGCCGGCGAGTCGTCCGACCAGGACGGTGAACGCGGTGAGCAGCACCATGAACGGGGTCGCGCCGGTGGCCCGGGCCAGCGTCCGCACCCCGGCGGTCGTCTCCGCCGACAGGCCGAACCGGACGGTGGCCCCGGTCTGCCGCAGCCGCGCCGGTCGGGGCAGGTCGGTCGGGAGCTCCAGGGTGGGCGGCGCCCCGGCGAGGTGCCGACGCCAGTAGTCCAGGTCGGCCGGGTCGGTCGGCGGCGGCGGGGCCGGCGGCAGCGGGTCGCCGGCCGCCGTGTCGCCCTGGCGGCGCCGCGCGTACGCCTGGCAGAGGTCGCTCCACAGCACGTCCATCGACCAGTCGTCGGCGACGATGTGGTGGATGGTGGCGGCCAGGACGTGCTCCTCGGGGGCCAGCCGCAGCAGGGCGACCCGGAGCAGCGGCCCCTCGGCGAGCGCGAACGGCTCGGCGGCGAGCCGGTCGACGGCCACCCGCGCCTCGGCGAGGTCGGCGACGGTGCGCACCTCGATCGGCACCCGGGCGTCCGGCCCGGTCTCCGCGTACGGCACGCCGCGCCGGGACCGGAAGGTGGTCCGCAGGGCCGGGTGCCGGCGCACCGTGTCCGCCAGGGCGGCGCGCAGCGCGTCGACGTCGACCGGTCCGCGCAGCCGGTAGGACTCGGTGATCGTGTAGGTGGTCGACCCCGGGTCGAGCTGGTCGGCGAACCAGATCCGGTGCTGGGCGGCGCTGAGCGAGCCGGTGGCCGGCCGGTCGGCGTCGACGTCCCGCGCAGCCGACCGGGGCCGGCCGGCTGCGGCACCCCCGCCGGCCGCCGTTCCACCCTCGGCAGTCAACCCGACGAGTTCGGCCACGGTGGCGGTGAGCACGTCGGCGGGGGAGAGCGTCCGGCCCCACAGGTGCCGGACGCGGGAGCAGACCCGGGTGGCCGCCAGCGAGTCGCCGCCCAGCTCGACGAAGGTGTCGTGCACCCCGACCGGTCCGCCGCCGAGCACCTCGGCCCAGATGCCGGCGAGCCGGCGCTCGTCGTCGGTACGCGGGTCGACCCGCTCCCCGCCGCCCACGAGCCGGTGGCCGTCGGGCGCGGGCAGGGCCGCCCGGTCCAGTTTGCCGCTCGGGCCGACCGGCAACGCCGGTACGGCCACGAACACCGACGGGACCATGTGCCCGGGCAGCCGTTCGGCGAGGTGGGCCCGGAGCACCCGGACGCCGGGCACGGTGTCGGCCACCACGTACCCGACGAGCTGCCCGGCGTGCACGGCCGTGGCGGCGGCCCGCATCCCCGGCACGGTACGCAGCGCGGCGTCGATCTCACCCAGCTCGACCCGGTGGCCCCGGATCTTGACCTGGTGGTCGATCCGGCCCAGGTAGTCGACCGCCCCGTCGGGCAGCCGCCGGGCCAGGTCTCCCGTGCGGTACAGCCGGGAGCCGGGCGGGCCGAACGGGTCAGGGACGAACCGCTCGGCCGTCAGCCCGGGCCGGCCGAGGTAGCCCCGGGCGAGCTGCACGCCGGCCAGGCAGAGTTCGCCGACCTCCGCCGGTTCGCCACGCTTGTCCAGGACGTGGGTGCGGGTGTTCGCCACCGCGTGGCCGATGCTGACCGGCTCACCCGCCCGGCAGCGCGACCCGGTCACCTCCACCGCCGCCTCGGTCGGGCCGTAGAGGTTGAGCAGCTCGCAGCCGATCAGCTCGTCGGCTTCGGTGACCAGGTCGTCGGTGAGCTGCTCGCCGCTGCAGACGATCCGGCGCAGGGTGGGGAAGCGGGCGCCGGTGTCGCGGACCTCGGCGAGGAACACCCGCAGCATCGACGGTACGAAGTGGATCGCGGTGATCCCGTACCGGCCGATCGTGTCGATCAGGTAGGCCGGGTCGCGGTGTCCGCCCGGGCGGGCCATCACCAGCCGCGCGCCGGCGGCCAGGGTGCCGAAGACCTCCGGCACCGAGACGTCGAAGCCGTACGGGGTCTTCTGGAGCACCCGGTCGTCGGGGCCCAGCGGATGCGCGTCCAGCCCCCAGCGGACCCGGTTGACGATGGCCCGGTGGGGGATCACCACGCCCTTGGGCCGGCCGGTGGACCCGGAGGTGTAGATGACGTACGCCGGGTGTTCCGGGTCGACGGTGACCCGCGGTCCCCGGGCCGGCCGACCGGTGGTGTCCCGGCTCACCGACACGGTGGCGACGCTCCGGCCCAGCTCGGCGAGCACCGGCAGGTCCGGGTCGGCCACCACGGTGTCCAGCCCCGCGTCGGTGACCAGGAAGGCGAGCCGCCGGGCCGGGTGGTCCGGGTCCAGCGGCACGTAGGCGGCTCCGGCGGTGAGGACGCCGAGCAGGGCCACCACCATGTCGCCGCCCCGGTGCAGGCACACCCCGACCCGGGACTCCGGACCGATGCCCCGGGCGACCAGCACGTCGGCGAGCCGGTCGGCCCGCCCCACCAGTTCGGCGTAGCTGAGCCGTCCGCGCTCGGCGGCCACCGCCACGGCGTCCGGGGTGCGCGCCGCCTGCTCGCGCACCAGCTCGTGCAGGGCCGGTCGTCCCGAACAGCTCCTGGCCGTGTCGTTCCACGGCGCGACGCCCGGCTCAGTCGGCATCCGGGTCCTCCGGCGGCAGGGTCAGGAAGTCCGGCAGCCGGGTGCCGACGCCGTCCCGCTCCGCGGCCCGCCGCACCAGCTCGGCCACGGCGAGGTCGAGCACGCCCAGCCCGAACGGCGAGTAGACGGTGACCCGTTCCGGGTCGTGCCGCCAGCCGGCCCCGCCCAGGATCTCGCCGATGCCGGCGGCGATGAAGTCCCGGTCGCCGCTCTCCTGCTCCGCCAGGTGCAGCGAGGTGGCCGCCCGGCAGACGTGGTCGGCGTCGTCGACCACGTTCACCGCGGTGCGGATGTCCGCCGGGAAGATGTCGCGCAGCGACAGGTGCAGCACGAGCGCCCCCGGCCGGCAGTGCGCCAGCCCCAGGTGCGGTACGCCCGCCGTCGTCGCCAGGCAGACCAGCGGGTGGGCGCCGAGCGCCTCCTCGACGTCGGCGGCGACGCTCACCTTCAGGTCCCACCGCGCGCAGCGCCGGGCGAACGCGGCGGCCCGCCCGGCGTCCAGGTCGAAGAGGGTCACCTCCGTCAGGCCGGGCAGTGCCGCGCGGAGGAACCGCAGCACCTCGAAGTTGATCACGCCGCAGCCGATCAGGGAGACGCCGACGGCCGGCGGGGCGAGGGCGCCGGCGGCCAGGGCGGCGCTGGCGGCCGTCCGGCGGGCGGAGATCGTGGAGCCCTCGATCAGCGCGACCGGGTGACCGTCCGCCATCGAGTTCACGACGATCGCGGCGGAGGCGCGGGCCAGCCCGCGGTCGATGTTGCCGGGGAACGACGAGATCCACTTCATGCCGGCGACCGGGGAGTCGTCGCCCAGGTACGCGGGCAGTCCGATGATCCGGTTGCGGGCGTCCTCCGGGAACCGCAGGAACACCGAGTGCGGCAGCACCGTACGCCCCCGCGCGTGCAGGACGTAGGCGCGGCGGACCGCGTCCAGGACGGCGTCCTCCCGGTCGGCCAGGATCTGCCGGACCTCGCCGGCGGATACGATCAGCATGGCGGCACTTCCATGGTCCGGTCCCTCCACAGGTGGGTGACGTCGCCGAAGTGCCCGGTCACCCAGTCGTCGTCGTAGATCGTGTTCAGGTAGCGCTCACCCCGGTCGGGGAAGATCAGCGCGCAGGTCGCGCCGGCCGGGATCAGGTCGCGCAACTGCTCCAGGGCGGCCACCACCGCGCCGGACGAACCACCGGCGAGGATGGCCTCCCGGCGGGCCAGCCGGCGGCACCCGACCACGCAGTCCAGGTCGTCGACGTGCATCACCTTGTCGGCCAGCCCGTCCCGGTAGAGCTTCGGTCGGACCCCCGCGCCGTGGCCGGGGATGAGCCGCTTGCGCGGGGGGTGGTCACCGAAGATCGCGCTGCCCGCGGCGTCCACCGCGACGATGGTCAGCGCCAGCTCGTGCCGGCGCGCGTAGTCGGCACAGCCGCGCAACGTGCCGCAGGAACTGGTCGCGCAGAACAGGAAGTCCAACGGGGCGGGCACCCCCTCGACGATCTCCCGCATGGTGGTCTCGTGGGCGCGGGGGTTCAGCGGGTTGGCGTACTGGTCCGGCCACCAGGCGTTCGGGATGGTGTCGACCAGTTCCTGGACCCGGCGGATCCGTTGCGGCAGGTACTCACCCGTGGCCGGGTCGGGACGGGTCACCACCTCCACCTCGGCGTCGAACGCGCGCATGACCGCGATGTTCTGCGCGTTCGTCCGGGGGTCCACCACGCAGATGAACCGGATGCCGAAGTAGCGGCACACCTGGGCCAGCCCGATGCCGAGATTGCCCGAACTGGACTCGACCACCACCGATCGGCCGGGTCGCAGCTCCCCGGCCCGGAGCCGGTCGATCAGCATGCCCAGCGCCGAGCGGTCCTTGATGCTGCCGCCCGGGTTGTGCGCCTCCAACTTCGCCCAGAGGGTGAACGGGGCGTCCGGCATGAGCTTGTCCAGCCGGACCAGCGGGGAGCCGCCGATCGTGTTCAGCACCCCGCCGACGTCGGTCTCATCGGCCCGCATGTTCACTCCCGCTACGGGGATCCGCAGCGGCCCGCAGGGTGTCACCGGGAACGGTCGCGGTGCCGGGGATCGCCTCGGCCGGGTCGTCGGTGGTGCCGAGCATCCGGTTGGCCTCGTCCACCATCACCACCCGGGGCGAGTACCCCTTGGCGTCCGGGTCGATCATCGCCGCGTAGCTGATGATGATGACCAGGTCGCCGGGGTGGATCAGCCGGGCGGCGGCCCCGTTGATCCCGATGACCCCGCTGCCGCGTCTGCCGGGGATCACGTACGTCTCCAGGCGGGCGCCGTTGTTGATGTCCACCACGTGCACCTGCTCGCCGGCGAGCAGGTCGGCGGCGTCCATCAGGTCCTCGTCGATGGTCAGCGAGCCGACGTAGTGCAGGTCGGCCTGGGTGACCACCGCGCGGTGGATCTTCGATTTGAGTATGGTGCGCAACACCTTCAGCTCCTCCTTGGGGGCTCGATCGGCAGAAAGCTCGCTCGACGTATCGAGCGGCTCAGCGTCGCCAGGGCGGCGAGCAGGACCATCCAGACGGCCATCGACCACGCGGCGTGTGCCGGCCCGAGCGACTCCAGCAGGTAGCCCCCGGCCAGGGAACCGAGCGCGACCGCGCCGTTGGCCAGCAGGCTGACCGCGCTGAGCACCCGGCCCTGGATGTGGTCGGGGGTCAGGGCCATCTGGTATCCGGCGACCGCCACGTTCCAGATCGGCCCCACGAACCACATCAGGGCGTACGCGGCGCCGATCAGGTAGCGGTCGTCGGTGAGGGCGATGACGCAGGTCATCAGCGCCCACACCCAGTTCGCGGCGATGACGATCGCGCGCATCGGGAACCGCCCGGCGCACCACGTCGCCACCAGCGAGCCGAGCACCCCGCTGGTGCCGGCCACACCGAGCAGCAGGCCGATGGCGGCCGGGGCCGCCCCGGCGGCCTCGAACGCCACGATGATGATCAGGAACAGGACGCGGAACAGCAGGTTGCTGCCGGCGACCAGCAGGGTGGCCGTGCGCAGGAACGGCTGCCCCCACAACCACCGCAGCCCGTGCGTGAGTTCGGCGGCCAGCTTCCCGGGACGGGCGTCGGGGTCGGTCGCGTCACCCGGCGTGGCCTGGAAGTCGCGGCGGATGAACAGCAGCGTCAGCAGGGAGACCAGGTAGGAGACGGTGTCCAGCACGAACGGCCAGATCCGCCCCAGCCCGAACAGCGCGCCGCCGAGCGGGGTGCCGGCCATCACCGCGGCCCGCTCACGGGCCTCGTTGCGCGACAGCGCCGTGGTCACCTGGCTCGGGTGCACCACGTTCGGGATCGCGGCGCCGGCCGCCAGCTCGTACCCGACCGACAGCGTCCCCTCGACGAAACCGACGGCCAGCACGTGCCACAGGTGCAGCTCGTCGACGGCGATCGCCGCCACGATGCTGCCCACCCCCAGGGCCCGCAGCACGTCGCACCAGATCATCACCCGCTTGCGGTCCCACCGGTCCACCAGCGCCCCGGCCGGCAGCTGGAACAGCAGCGTCGGCAGCAGCGCCACGAAACCGGCCAGGCCGGCGGCGCCCGGCGAGCCGGTCAGCGCCAGCACCAGCAGCGGGTACGCCACCAGCGACGCGGTCGAGCCGAGCATGGAGACCGCCGAGCCGCTCCACAGCAGCAGGAAGTCCCGGTTGCGGTGCAGCGGCGGGATCCGCTCCCCGACGACCGGAGCGTCGACCCGGCTCACCGGTCGCCACCGATCCGGCGGCGACCGGCGGTGCCCCCGCGCGCGGTCACCGGGCACCCCGGCGGGCGGCGACGTCGGCCAGCCGGCTCCGGGCGGTCAGCCTGGGGACCGCCGGCCGGTCGTCCAGCTTCGGGTAGCCGGGCAGCGCCCCGACCAGCCGGGCGACGGTCGGGTGGTCGAACAGGGCCCGGACCGGCACGTCGACGCGGAGCAGGTCCCGCAGCCGGACCGCGACCCGGGTGGCCAGCAGCGAATGCCCGCCGACCTGGAAGAAGTTATCGTGCACGCCCACCTCGCCGGTGCCGAGCACCTCGCCCCACACCTGCGCGACGGTCCGCTCGTCGGCGGTACGCGGCGCCACCCGCACGGGTTCCCGCCGGCTGCCGGCACCGGGTCGCGGCACCGGCAGGGCGTTGCGGTCGACCTTGCCGGTCGGGGTGAGCGGGAAGGCGTCCAGCGTCACGTAGGCGGCCGGGCACAGGTAGTCCGGCAGCGTACGGAGCAGGAACTCGCGCAGCTGTTCGCCGGTCGGCACCGGGTGCCGCCCCCCGCCGACCAGGTACGCGACCAGCTCCTGCTCCCCGCCGTACCGCTGCGGGTGCACCACGGCGGCCCGGACGTGCTCGTGGGCCAGCAGCGCCGCCTCGACCTCGGCCGGTTCGATCCGGTGCCCCCGGATCTTCACCTGGTGGTCGACGCGGCCGAGGATCTCCAGGTGCCCGTCGGCGTGCCAGCGGGCCAGGTCGCCGGTGCGGTACATGCGCGCGCCCGGCGCCGTGGAGTGCGGGTCGGGAACGAACTTCTCCGCCGTGAGGGCGGGCCGGCCCCGGTAGCCCCAGGACACCCCGTCCCCGCCGATGTGGACCTCACCGGGGACGCCGACCGGGACCGGCTCCAGCCGCTCGTCCAGGATGTGGAGCCCGGCGTTCGGGGCCATGCCGAAGTCGACGGGTCGGCCGTCGGGGGCCAGCCGGGTCGTGGTCGACCAGACCGTGGTCTCGGTCGGCCCGTAGATGTCCCACACGGTGGCCCCGGTCGACGCGAGCCGGACCGCCAGCTCGATCGGCAGCTTCTCGCCGCCGCAGAGCACGGTCGCACCCGGCGGTGCGGACCAGCCGGAGTCCAGCAGCATCCGGTACGTGACCGGGGTGGCCTGGAGCACCGTCGGCCCGGCGCGGTCGATCAGCTCGGCCATCCGCTGCGGGTCGCGGGTCTGCTCCGCGTCGGCGATCACCACCCGGCCGCCGACCAGCAGCGGCAGGTACAGCTCCAGCACCGAGGGGTCGAACGACACGGTGGTCAGGCCGACCACGGTGGCCCCCGCCGGCAGACCCGGCCGGTGCCGCATCGCGGCGAGGAAGTTGCCCAGCCCCCGGTGGCTGATCATCACCCCCTTCGGGGTACCGGTCGACCCCGAGGTGTACATGACGTACGCCAGGTCGTCGGCGGCCGGCCGGTCGGGCAGCCGCTGCTCCGGACGGGCGGCGACCGCCGCGCGCTCGGCGTCCAGCAGTACCGTCCGGATTCCGGCGGCGTCGAGCCGCCCGGCCAGCGCGGTCTCCGTCACCATCACCCGCGCACCGGCGTCGGCCAGCATGAAGGCGGTCCGCTGTGCCGGGTGGTCCGGGTCCAGCGGCAGGTACGCGCCACCGGCGGCCAGCACGGCGAGGAACACCACGACCAGGTCCGCGCTCCGGTTCAGGTGCACCCCGACCAGCGTCCCCGGCCGGACGCCCAGCTCCCGCAGGTGGTGGGCGAGGCGGTTGGTCCGCCGCTCGAGCTCGGCGTAGCTGAGCACGTCGTCGCCGAAGACCACCGCGTCCGCGTCCGGGGTGGCCGCCACCTGCCGGGCGACCAGCTCGGGCAGCGTTCCGTCCGGGACCGGCAGCGCTCCGCCGGCGCCGAGGTCGAGCAGGGCGCGCCGGTCGGGCTCCGGCAGTCCGCACCGGCGCGGGTCACCCGACGGGTCGGCGACCATCGCCTCCAGCACCCACCGGTAGCTGCGGGTGACCAGGTCCAGGTGGCCGTCGGAGATCCGGTCGGTGCCGGCCTCGATGATCAGCTGACCGGGCTCGCTGGACACGGAGAGGCCGAACTCGTTCGGGGTGGTGTCGGTGATGGCCGACCGGTCGATGCCGTCGAGGTCGAGCACGTGCATGTCGGTGTAGTTGAAGAAGACGTCCACCAGGGGCTTCTGGTCGCCCCACTCGCGCTGCATCGCCGGCAGCGGGTAGTGCCGGTGCGGCCAGAGCGCGACCTCCCCGGCGAAGACCAGGCGGGCCTGCTCGGCCCACGTCGACGCGGTCAGCTCCACCGCGAACGGCACGGTGTTGAGGAACATCCCGCGCACCTGGTCGCCGTCGGTCAGCTCGGGTCGTCCGTTGCAGACCAGTCCGGTGTGGAAGCGCCGCTGCCCCGTCAGGATGCCCAGCACGGTCAGGTGCGCGGTGAACAGCAGGCTCTTCAGCGGTACGTCCGCCGTCCGAGCCAGCTCGCGCAGGCCCGGCACCAGGTCGGCGAACGGCAACCGCACCGCCCGGTACCGGGCCCCCTCGCCCGCCCACGCCGCCGGGATGCCGAGCCGCTCATGGGTCCGTACCCGGGACCCCCAGAACTCCCGGTCCACCCCGGCGGCCACCGCCCGGCGTTCGAGCGCCACCGCGTCGGCGAACCGGACGGCCGGTACGGGGGCGGGCCGCGGATCCTGCCCGTCCCGGATCCGGCGGTAGTAGGCCAGCAGCTCCGGGACCAGCGAGTTCTGGCTCCAGCCGTCCAGGATGGCGTGGCTGTAGCTGACCAGCAGCCGCCACCGGTCGTCGCCCAGCTGGTAGGCGTGCAGCCGCAGCAGCGACGGCGTGCCCAGGTCGAACCGGCCCCGCCGCTCCTCGGCGACCAGCCGGGCCACCGTGCTCTCCTGCTCGGCGGCCGGTACGCCCCGCAGGTCGGTGTGGCCGACCCGGATCTCCGCGGTCGGGTGGATGAGCTGGAGCGGCTCGCGGTACCCGGTCAGGTCGATCGAGGCCCGCAGGATCTCGTGCCGGGCGGCGAGCAGTTGGGCGGCGGCGTGCAGGGCGGGCAGCGAGAACGCGTCGCCCTCGACCGGGTAGCAGAGGCTGTTCAGGTAGAGGTCGCCGGTCGGGTCGGCGAGCGTCTCGTACGCCATGCCGGCCTGCACCATCGACAGCGGGTACGCGTCGACGACGCCCTCGGGAAGTCGGGCCCGGTCCTCCTCGCCGATCAGCGCGAACCGGTCCACCAGGCGGGTGGCCTCGGCCGGCAGCCCGCACTGCCGGGCGTCGACGGCCTCGGCGAGTTCGGCGACCGTCCGGTACCGGAAGAGGTCCGTGACGGTGAGGTCGAGCCCCTGCTCGCGGAGGTGTCCGACGACCCGGATGGCGCGGATGCTGTCGCCGCCGATGTCGAAGAAGCGGTCGTGGATGCCGACCGGTCGGTCGTGCCCGCCCGCGTCGGCGGGGTCGGCCCCACGACCGTCGGTGAGGGCGTAAGCGTAGGCGGTGGCGATGAGGTGCTGGGTGGGGGTGCCGGGCGGGGTGTGGTCGGCGCTCCGGGCGACGGGGGCGTCAGGCGGGGGAAGCGCGTTGCGGTCGATCTTCCCGCTGCTGGTGAGCGGGAGTTCGGTGAGGGTGATCCAGTGGGTGGGGACCATGTACTCGGGCAGCCGCGCGCGCAGGTGGGCGCGCAGGGTGTCGGCGTCGACGGTGTGGCCGTCGGCGGCGACGAGGTAGGCGGCGAGTCGCCGGTCGTCGCCGGGTCCGTGCGGGTGGACGACGGCGGCCTGGACGGCGGGGTGGTCGGCGAGGGTGGTCTCGATCTCGCCGAGTTCGATGCGGTTGCCGCGGATCTTGACCTGATGGTCGAGGCGGCCGAGGTACTCGATGGTGCCGTCCGGACGCCAGCGGGCCTGGTCGCCGGTGCGGTATGCGCGATGCCCGTCGTCGGTGGGGATGAAGCGGGCGGCGGTGAGCGCGGGCCGGCGGTGGTAGCCGCGGGCCAGTTGGACGCCGGTGAGGAGGAGTTCTCCGGGTACGCCGACGGGGACCGGGTTGCCCCAGGGGTCGTGGATGTGGGTACCGGTGTTGGCGATGGGGGAGCCGATGGTGACGCTCTGTCCGGGGTGGACGCGGGTGGCCGTCACGTCGACGGCGGCCTCGGTGGGTCCGTAGAGGTTGTGCAGCTCGACGTCGAGGTGGGCGTGCACGGTGGTGGCGAGGTCGTCGGGGAGAGCCTCGCCGGAGCAGACGATGCGGCGGAGGTGGGGCAGGGCGGTGCGGGTGGTGACGAGGTGGGCGGCGAAGGCGCGCAGCATCGAGGGAACGAAGTGGACGGTGGTGACGTGCCGCCGGTTGATGGTCTCGGCGAGGTAGGTGGGGTCGCGGTGCCCGTCGGGGCGGGCCATGACGAGGGTCGCGCCGGTGGTCAGGGGCCAGAAGAACTCCCAGACGCTGACGTCGAAGGTGTGCGGGGTCTTCTGCAGGATCCGGTCGGTGTGGTCGAGGCGGTAGGTGCCCTGCATCCAGCGGAGCCGGTTGACGATCGCGCGGTGGTCGACGAGGACGCCCTTGGGGCGGCCGGTGGAGCCCGAGGTGTAGATCAGGTAGGCGGGGCTACGGTCGTCGACGGTGGCGCCGGGTCGTGCGGCGGGTTCGTCGGCGAGCGTCGGGTCGTCGAGGTGGACCAGCGGGCCGGGGTGCCAGTCGTGCTGGTCGGGGGCATCCACCAGGGTGACGGGGTCGCCGGCGTCGGCGAGCGTCCAGCGGAGCCGGTCGACGGGGTGGGTGGGGTCGAGCGGGAGGTAGGCCGCGCCGGTCTTGAGCACGGCGACGAGGGCCACGGCGAGGGCGACGCGGCGTCGCGCGCTGACGGCGACGATCCGCTCGGGGCCGGCGCCGAGGGCGATCAGCCGGTGGGCGAGCTGGTTGGCGCGGGCGTCGAGCTGGGCGTACGTCAGCTCGTGGCGCTCGTCGACCACGGCGACCGCGTCGGGGGTGGCGTCGGCCTGGGCCTCGATCAGCTGGTGCAGCAGCGTGTGGCGGGGGTGGTCGACGGCGGTGTCGTTCCAGGCCGCGAGCTGGGCCGTCTCGGTGTCGGTGAGCATGGGCAGCCGGGTGACCGGGGCGTCCGGGGCGGTGACGACGGCGCTCAGCAGCTGCCGGTAGTGCCCGGCCAGCCGCCGCACGGTCGCGTCGTCGAACAGCGCCGTCGCGTACTCGACGACCCCGGAGAAGGAGCCGTCCGCCTCCTCGGTCATCTGCATGGTCAGGTCGAACTTCGCGGTGTGCCAGAGCGTCGGCACCTGCCGCGCGCGCAGCCCCGCCCCGGCGAAGTCGGCCGCCGTGGCGTTCTGCATGACGAACATGGTCTGGAACAGCGGGTTGCGGGACAGGTCCCGCTGCGGGGACAGCGCGTCCACGATCCGCTCGAACGGCACGTCCTGGTGCGACTGCGCGTCCAGCACCGCCTCCCGGACCCGGGCCAGCACCTCGACGAAGCTCGGCTCGCCGGACAGGTCGGTCCGCAGCACCAGCGTGTTGACGAAGTACCCGATCAGGTCCTGGACCTCGGGGCGGGTACGCCCGGCGACCGGGGTGCCCACCGCGACGTCGGTCTGCCCGGTGTAGCGGGTCAGCAGGACCTGGAACGCGGCCAGCAGCACCATGAACGGGGTCGCCCGGTGCTGCCGCCCGATCGAGGCGAGGGTGCGACCGAGGTCGGCCGGCACGGTGAACGGCAGCGTCGCGCCCCGGGGATCCTGCACCGGCGGGCGGGGCCGGTCGGTCGGCAGCTCCAGCGGCACGAGGCCGGCCAGCCGGTCGCGCCAGTGGTCGAGCTGCCCGGCCAGGCCGGCCGCCCGGTCCCGCTGCCGCACCGCGAAGTCCGCGTACTGGAACCGCAGCGGGGCGAGCGGGGACGGCTCGCCGGCGACCAGCGCCGGGTAGAGCGCGCCGAGTTCCCGGGCCAGTACGCCGACCGACCAGCCGTCGAACGCGATGTGGTGGGCGACCAGCACCATGACGTGCTCGTCCTCGGCGAGCCGGACCAGCCGGACCCGCAGCGGCGCGTCCCGACCCAGGTCGAACGGGATGCTCGCCTCGTTGCGGATCAGCGCGTCCAGCCGCTCCCGCCGCTCCGCCGCGACGCACCCGGTCAGGTCGACGACGGGCAGCTCGACCGGCACGGCCGGACCGACCACCTGGCTCGGCCGGCCGTCCATGACCTGGTAGCGGGTCCGCAGCACCTCGTGCCGCCGGACCACTTCCCGCCAGGCGTCGCGGAGGGCCACCGGGTCCAGCAGGCCGGTCAACCGCCAGCTGAACGGCACGACGTACTCCGCGCCGCCGGGCCGGATCTGGTCGAGCAGCCACACCCCCTGCTGCGGGTAGGACAGCGGCAGCGGGCCGGTCGGCCGCTGCGGCGAACTCGGGGTGGCCGGCGACCGGTCCGGGGCCCGCCCGGCCAACAGCGCCTCCACCAGCGCCCGACGACGGGCGTCGGTCGTGGTCGGGGACGGGTCCTCGGGAATCGTCATTCCTCGCCCACCTGTGCCAACATCGTCTCCAATTCGGACTCGGACATTCCCGCCACCCGTTCCTCGACGGCCCGCTGGAGCACCGTCGCCAGTTCTGCCACGGTCGGTGCCTCGAAGACCGCACTGACCGGCAGGTCGACCGGGAACCGTTCGTGCAGCAACGCGACGACCTGGGTGGCCAGCAGGGAGTGACCGCCGAGGTCGAAGAAGTCGTCGTGTGTCCCGCAGCGGTCGACGCCCAGCACCTCGGTCCACACCTCGGCGACGGCCCGTTCGGTGGGGGTACGCGGCGCCACCGTCGGTCCGCCGGTCACCGAGCCGGCCGGGGCGGGCTCCGGCAACCGCCGGCGGTCGACCTTTCCGCTGCCGGTCAGCGGCAGGTCGTCGAGCGTCACCCAGCTCTGCGGGACCATGTGCTCCGGAAGCCGCTCGGCCAGGTACGCGCGAACCGCCCGATTGTCGGCCGGCTCCGGGCCGGCCGGCAGCAGGTACGCGACGAGCTGCGGGCCGCCGGCCGCGCCGTGGCGCACGTCCACGACGGCGGCGCGGACGGCGGGGTGCCGGCCGAGTACCGACTCGATCTCGCCCAGTTCGATCCGGAAGCCCCTGATCTTCACCTGCTGGTCCCGCCGGCCCAGGTACTCGATGCTGCCGTCCGGCAGGTACCGGGCCTGGTCGCCGGTGCGGTACATGCGCTGTCCGGGCCGGTCGGCGAACGGGTCGGGGACGAAGCAGGCGGCGGTCAGACCCGGCCGGCCGAGATAGCCCCGGGCGAGCTGGATCCCGGCGAGCACCAGCTCCCCGGGCTCGCCGGCCGGCACCGGCCGCAGCTCGCCGTCCACGATGTACGTGCGGGTGTTGGCCACCGGCCGGCCGATGGTCACCGCCTCGCCGGGCAGGCAGCGGGTGCTGGTCACCTCGACCGCCGCCTCGGTCGGTCCGTAGAGGTTGAACACCTCGCAGTCGAGCCGGTCGTGCGCCGCGGCCACCAGGTCCGCGGGGAGCGCCTCGCCGCTGCACAGCACCTGCCGGATCGACGGCAGGCTGGTCCGGTTGGCGGGCAGCACGTCCAAAAAGGCGCGCAGCATCGACGGCACGAACCGGATCGAGGTGACCTGCCGTTCGGCCACCACCCGGGCCAGGTACGCCGGATCGCGGTGCCCGCCGGGACGGGCCATCACCAGCGTCGCCCCGGTGGTCAGCGGGGAGAAGAGCTCACACACCGAGACGTCGAAGCCGAACGGCGTCTTCTGGAGCACCACGCCGCCGTCGGCGCCCCGGGCGTCCGGCCTCCAGCGCACCCGGTTGACGATCGACCGGTGCTCCACGACCACGCCCTTCGGGCGGCCGGTGGAGCCGGAGGTGTAGATGACGTAGGCGGCGTTGGCCGGGCCGACGACCGGTTCCGGGTCGCCGTCCGGCAGCCCCCGGAGGTCGTCGTCGACCCGGATCGGGGCGTCGGTGGCGGCGGCCAGCGGCCCGTGGTCGACACCCGGGCCGGTGACGACGGTCGTCGCCTCGGAGTCGGTCAGCAGGTAGCGGATCCGGTCCGCCGGCTGGTCCGGGTCCACCGGCAGGTAGGCGCCGCCCGCCTTGAGGACCCCCAGCAGGGCCACCACCAGGTCGACCCCCCGGTGCAGGCACACTCCCACCACCGACTCCGCGCGCACCCCGGCTGCCCGCAGCCGGCGCGCGAGCCGGTTGGCCTCGCGGTTCAGCTCGACGTAGCGGACGGTCCGCTCGTCGGACACCACGGCGATCGCGTCCGGGGTACGCCGTACCTGCTCCTCGACCAGCTCGTGCAGGCACGGGTCGGTCGGGTACCCGACCTCGGTGTCGTTCCACCCTGCCGGGACCCGGTGCCCGTCGGCCGCGGTCAGCTTCGCCATGGCGGTCACGACTACCGGCCCGCCGCCTGCTCCATACGCCGGCGCAGGCTGAGCGGGCGCATGTCGGTCCACACCTCGTCGATCCGCTTCAGGCACTCCTCGCGGGTGCCCTCGGTGCCCTCCGCGCGCCATCCCAGCGGCAGCTCCCGGTCGCCCAGCCAGATCGAGTACTGCTCCTCGTCGTTCATCACGACCCGGTACGCGCGCTCATCGATGTTCTCGTCGGACATGCCGGCTCCTCCTCGGGAAAGGGCAGCCGTGTCGTACGACACGACACTGGTCCCACTGCCGGTCACACCCTGCCGGGACGCCGATCGCCGTACGTAGAGAAGAACTGGCAGAAAAACGCGTACGAGCCTTGCCGGGGATTCTCTTTCTGACCCGTGCCTCAGCGGACAGGCTGAGCCGTGCCGCGTGACCGGCAGCCCAGAGGCCGACAGGAGAAGCGATGAGTACGCCCCGGATGACGGTGCCGCCGCTGCCGCGCGGGCCGGCCGAGAAACCGCTTCCGTTCGTCCTGACCGCCGGCACGCCGGGGGAGCCGATCGGCGGGCGGCTGGCCGCCGACCGGGCCGCGATCCGGGGCCGGCTGCGTGAGCACGGGGCCGTCCTGCTGCGCGGGTTCGACGTCGGCGGGGTGGCCGGCTTCGAGGGGGTGGTCCGGGCGCTCTCCGGTGAGCCGTTGGACTACGCCGAGCGCTCGTCGCCCCGCAGCACCATCCAGGGGCGGGTCTACACCTCGACGGACTTTCCGCCGGCCGAGGAGATCTTCCTGCACAACGAGAACTCCTACCAGGCCGACTGGCCCATGACGCTCTACTTCTACTGCCTGCGCACGCCGGCCACCCTGGGGGCCACCCCGCTCGCCGACACCCGCCTGGTGCGCCAGCGCATCGACCCGGCGGTGTCCGCCGAGTTCATCGCCCGGGGCTGGCTCGTGGTGCGCAACTTCCACGAGGGCTTCGGTGTGCCCTGGCAGCGGGCGTTCAACACCGACGACCGCGACGAGGTGGCGCGCTACTGCGGCCGCAGCGGCATCGAGGTGGAGTGGACCGGCTCGGGGCTGCGTACCCGCGCCCGACGCGATGCCGTGCACCGGCACCCGGGGACCGGTGAGCTGCTCTGGTTCAACCACGTGACCTTCTTCCACGTGACCACGCTGGCCGAGGAGGTCTGCGCCGGGCTGCGGGAACTGTTCGACGAGACCGAGCTGCCCACGAACACCTACTACGGCGACGGCGGGCGGATCCCGGACGACGTGGTGGCCCACCTGCGGGACTGCTACCGGGCGGCCCAGCGGCGCTTCGACTGGCAGCGCGACGACGTCCTGGTGGTGGACAACATGCTCGCCGCGCACGCCCGGGAACCGTTCACCGGCGACCGCAGGATCGCCGTGGCGATGGCCGAGCCGTACCGCGCGGCGCTCGCGGCGGCCGGCGCCGCCCACGGCAACTCCCCACGGCATCGCAGCGATGCCCGGCCAGGACACGGAGGCGAAGACTGATGGCAGACGGCGACAGCCGGTACGTCGGCACCGGCGGGGCGGTGCTGCCCGATCACGAGGACGGCCATGCCGTGTCGTCGGCGCAGGAACAGCTCTGGTTCGTCGACCAGCTGCGCTCCGGTGCCAGCGAGTATCTCCTGCACCAGGCGGTACGGGTGCGCGGCCCACTCGACACCACCGCGCTGCGGGCCGCGCTGACCGGGATCGGCGCGCGGCACGAGATCCTGCGGACCCGCTACGACACCGTGGACGGGCGTGCCGTGCAGGTGATCGACCCGCCCGGCCCGGTCGACATCGACCTCGTCGACCTGGGCGACCCGCCGGCCGGCGACCGGGACAGCCGCCTCGACGAGGCACTGGAGGCGGCCCTCGACGCCCCGTTCGACCTGCGCAAGGACGCACCGCTGCGGGCCCGGCTGATCCGTCTCGCGGCGGACGACCACGTCCTGCTGTTCGTGGTGCACCACATCGCCTTCGACGGCTGGTCCTGGGGCGTGCTCGCCAGGGAACTGCACGCCCTCTACGGGGCGTCCGTCACCGGCCGGCCCGGCCCGCTGCCGCCGCTGCCCGTGCAGTACGCGGACTTCGCCGCCTGGCAGCGCGAGAACTGGCTGTCGGGGCCGCACGTCGACGCCCAGGTCGGCTACTGGCGGGAGCGGCTGTCCGGGCTCGCTCCGCTGGACCTGCCGACCGACCGGCCCCGGCCCGCGCACTGGCAGGCCGCCGGCGACGGCCTCACCTTCACCGTGCCGGCGGACCTGGCGACCGCCCTGACCCGGCTCGGCGCGGACCGGGGCGCCACCCCCTTCATGGTCTTCCTCGCCGCCTTCCAGCTCCTGCTCGGCCGCTACGCCGGTCAGACCGACGTGGCGGTCGGGGTGTCGGTGGCCGGGCGGCACGAGGTCGAGCTGGAGGACCTGATCGGCCTCTTCGTCAACACCGTCGTGCTCCGGGCCGACCTGGCCGCCCCGGCGTGCTTCCTCGACCTGCTCGACCAGGTCCGCGGCACCACCCTGGACGCCTACGACAACCAGCAGGTGCCGTTCGACCGGATCGTCGCCGAGCTGTCCCCGGAGCGGGACCTGTCCCGCAACCCGCTGTTCCAGGTGGGGTTCGGGCTGCACAACGCCGACCGGGCACCCTTCGCCCTGCCCGGCCTGGCCGTCACCGAGCAGCCCACCTCGTGGACCTCGGCCGCGTTCGACCTCTCCCTGCAACTGGTGGGGCGACCGGACGGCTCGTACCACGGGGAGGTGGTCTTTCCCACCGCGCTGTTCGACGGCCCCCGGGTGCACCGCATGGTCGCCAACTACCTGCAACTGCTGACCGTCGTCGTCGCCGCCGGCCAGGTCCCCCTGGACGAGCTGGACCTGCTGGCCCCCCGGGAGCGCCGGGAGGTGCTCGGCGGGTGGAGCCGGGGCGCCGACCGGGCCGCGGGTCCGCGGCTGCCGGAACTCTTCCTCGCCCAGGCGGCGGCGACCCCCGACGCGACCGCGCTGATCGCCGACGACGGCACCGAGGTCGGCTACGCCGAGCTGGCCGGACGCGCCCGGAAGCTCGCCGCGCACCTGCACACCGTCGGGGTCCGCGTCGGCACCCCGGTCGGGGTCGCGGTGCACCGTGGACCGGACCTGGTGACCGCGCTGCTCGGGGTGCTGCTCGCCGGCGGCGTCTACGTGCCCCTCGCCCCCGACCAGCCGGTGGGCCGGCTGGAGTTCATGGCGGCCGACGCCGGGGTGTCGGTGCTGGTCACCGAATCGGCCCTGCGGGGCCTGCTGTCGGCCGGTGACGCCCCGGTGGTGCTCGTCGACGCCGGCAACGACACCGGAACCGCCGCCGGCAACGACACCGGGGCCGACGCCGGCCAGGACACCGGGGCCGACGCCG
This sequence comes from Micromonospora sp. M71_S20, assembly GCF_003664255.1. Taxonomy (NCBI): domain Bacteria; kingdom Bacillati; phylum Actinomycetota; class Actinomycetes; order Micromonosporales; family Micromonosporaceae; genus Micromonospora; species Micromonospora sp. M71_S20. The sequence goes on from NZ_RCCV01000004.1 coordinate 597,062, forward strand.
GTCGCGGCGACGGCGCCGCGGCCTGGTCGCCGCCGGCCACCGACCCCGACGCCGCCGCCTACGTCATGTACACCTCCGGATCGACCGGCCGGCCCAAGGGGGTCGTGGTCACCCACGCCGGTATCCGCAACCGGGTGCTGTGGTCGGTCGAGCAGTACCGGCTCACGGCCGCCGACCGGGTGCTCCAGAAGACCGCCCTCGGCTTCGACGCCTCCATGTGGGAGTTCCTGGCGCCACTGGTCAGCGGCGGCGCGGTCGTGCTGGCCGCCCCGGACGCCCACCGCGACCCGGGCGCGATGCTGCGGGCGGTGCGGGCACACGACGTCACGGTGCTGCAACTGGTGCCGTCCGTGCTGCGGGTGTTGCTGCACGAATCCGACCTGTCCGGGTGTGCCGCGCTGCGGGTGGTCTGCTCCGCGGGGGAGCCGTTGCCGGCGGCGCTCTGCGAGCAGCTTCACGCCCTGCTGGCCGTGGAGATCTGGAACACCTACGGCCCCACCGAGTGCGCGATCGACGCGACCGCCTGGCGTTACCGCGGCGACGAGGGAACCGGGACCGTGCCGATCGGCGCGCCGCTGCCGGGCTGCACCGTCCTGGTCCTCGACGCCGGCGACCGGCCGGTGCCGGTCGGGGTGGCCGGTCAGCTCTGCCTCGGCGGGGTCGGCCTGGCGCGAGGCTACCTGGGGCGGCCCGCCCTGACCGGGGAGCGGTTCACCCCCAACCCGTACGGCACCACACCGGGCGAGCGCCTGTACCGGACCGGGGACCTGGCCCGGTGGCGCGACGACGGCAGCCTGGAGTACCTGGGCCGCCTCGACCACCAGGTCAAGCTGCACGGGGTACGCATCGAGCCGGGCGAGGTCGAGGCGGCCCTGCGGCGGCACCCGAGCGTCGACGCGGCGGTGGTGACCCTGCACCGGCCGCCGTCGGGCGACGCCGAGCTGGTCGCGTACGTGGTCCCCGCCGGCGGTGCCCGGATCGATCCGGACAGCCTGCGCGACGCGCTCGCCGACCGGCTGCCCGCCGCGATGGTCCCCTCCACCGTGATCAGCCTGGAGACCCTTCCGCTGACCGCGAACGGCAAGCTGGACCGGGCGGCCCTGCCGGCGCCCGACGGCCCCCGCCCCGGTGCCGACCGGAGGTACCTGCCGCCGGCCACCGACACCGAACGGGTCGTCGCCGGGATCTGGGCGGAGCTGCTCGGCGTCGAACGGATCGGCCGGGACGACAACTTCTTCACCCTCGGCGGCCATTCCATGCTCGCCATCCGGGGCGTGCTCCGGGTGCGCCGGGCACTCGACGTGGAGCTGACCGTCGGGCAGCTCTTCACCGCCCCCACCGTCGCCGCGCTCGCCGCCCTGGTCGACGAGGCCCGCCCCGGCGCCGGCGGGTCCACCGACGAGCCGGCCGACACGGCGATCCGACCGGTGGCGCGGGACGGGGACCTGCCGCTCTCCCTCGGCCAGCGCCGGATGTGGTTCCTGGACCAGCTCGAACCGGGCAGCCTCGAATACCTGATCCCGATCTCGATGCGGCTGACCGGCCCGTTCGACGTGGCGGTGTTCCGGCGGGCGGTGGACGAGGTCATCGACCGGCACGAGATCCTGCGCACCCGCTACCGCTCGATCGGCGGCGAGCCGGCGCAGGTGGTCGACCCGCCGGGACCGGTCGGGTGGGAGCTGATCGACCTCAGCGGCGCGCCGGACGTCGTCGAGGGTGCCGAGGTGCTGCTGCGGGTCGCGGCCAGCCGGCCCTTCGACCTGGCCACCGAACGCCCGATCCGGGCCCAGGTGATCCGGGTCGCCGCCGACGAGCACCTGGTCGCGCTGACCCTGCACCACATCGCGTTCGACGTCTGGTCGATGGAGATCCTCCTGCGCGAACTCGACACCCTCTACCGCAGGTACGCGCGGGGCGGCGCCGCCGCCGTCCTTCCCGACCTGCCCGTGCAGTACGCGGACTTCGCGGCCTGGGAGGCGGCCCGCCAGGACAGCCCGGAACTGGACGCGCAGCTCGCCTACTGGTCCCGGCAGCTGGCCGGGTCGACCCCGCTGGAGCTGCCCACAGACCGGCCCCGCCCGGCGCTGCGGGACCCGGCCGGGGACAACGTCGTCGTCGACGTGCCGACCGACGTCGGGCGGGCGCTGGCCGAGCTGGGCAACCGGGAGGGCGCCACCCTGTTCATGGTGCTGTTGGCGGCCTTCCAGATCATGCTCGGCCGGTACGCCCGGCAGCGCGACGTGGCCGTCGGCACCCCCGTCGCCGGCCGGACCCGGCAGGAGACCGAGGACCTGCTCGGCTTCTTCGTCAACAACCTGGTGATGCGCGCCGAGCTGGTCGACGACCAGCCCTTCGCGGTCCTGCTCGACCAGGTGCGCCGCACCGTGACGGACGCGTTCCGCAATCAGGACGTCGCCTTCGAGCGGCTGGTCGACGCGCTGCGGCCGGACCGGGACCTGTCCCGCAACCCGCTGTTCCAGGTGATGTTCGAACTGCAACACCTGGAACGGATGACCCCGACCCTCGGCTCGACCACCATCGAGCACGTCGACAGCGCCTGCCCGGTGGCCAAGTTCGACCTCACCCTCTCCGTGGAGCAGCACCCGGACGGCCGGCTGCGCTGCTGGTTCGAGTACGCCACCGCGCTCTGGGACCGCTCCACCGTCGAGCGGATGGCCGGGCACTACCTGCACCTGCTCGCCCAGGTGGCGACCGCGCCGGGAACCGCCCTGCGTGACCTGACCCTGCCCACCGGCGCGGAGCGGGCGTACCTCGTCGGGCCGTGGGCCGGCGAGCCGGCCGGGCCGCTGGGCGACGCCGGATTGGCCGGCGCCGGCGTGGTGGAGCTGTTCGGCCGGCGGGTCCGGCAGCACCCGGACGTCGTGGCGGTGGAGTTCGACGGCCGGCGGCTGACTTTCGCCGAGCTGGACACCCGGGCC